>DASXAO010000027.1:0-15263 GCA_036406675.1 Burkholderiales bacterium | reverse complement strand
AAGTCCTATCCTCCGGCGGAGGTCCTGCGGCGCATCGCCGCTCTGGCGCGGCGGCCCGACGCCGCGCCGATTCGCCGGCTCGCCTGACGCGCGATCAGCGCGAAGCGGCGGCGGTGCTCACGTCGCAGCTGCGCAGGTCGGCCTGCCCGCCGGAGGCGATCCCCTGGTAGAGCGTCCATAGACGCTCGTCTACGCGCTCTTCCCGCGGGTGCTTCTTCGCCTTGTCGAAGCGTCCGACCGCGCGCGGGCCGGCGTTGTACACCGCGTAGGCCGCGCGCGGGACGTGGTTCGGATCGCCGCTTTTCTCGGCGTAGGGGATGGCGTAGTCCTTCACGTAGCGCATCAGGATTTGCGCGCCGGCGCGTGCGTTGTAGGCGGTGTCCCAACGCAGGCGCTCGAGCTGGTAGAAGCCGCGCCACACGATTTGGTTGATCTGCATGATGCCGATGCTGCCGCTGCCCGAGCGCAGATAGCTCACCTTGCCGGCGCGCACGACGTACTGGTGCCAGCAGCTCTCGATCAGCGCGGTGGTCGGCACCATGCTGCGATAGATCCTGTCGTACGGCGCGGCGAGTTGCGCGCGCTGCAGCTCGGTCGCGGCCGTCTTCTGCAAAAGCTGGCCGATACGCGCCTCGTACGCGTCGAGCTCGTCGCGCCGCGGCACCCAACGATCGAGCGCCTTGGCGCTGTCGCCTTCGGCGGCGTACGCCCGGGCGACGAAGAGATCGAGCCAGCTCCGCTCGCGCGGCGGCGCGGCGGGCGCGGAATCCGGGATCTCATCGACATCGAACACGCGCTGCAGCTGCGGGTCGACCGCCCAGTCGTAGGCGAGCGGATCGCCGGCCGCGCCCGGCCGCAGGCTCCGCGCGAGCTGGCGCAAGCCGTCCGCCGAGAGCGTCATGCCGAGGCTCGGCGCGGCGCGGTCGAGCGCGAGCAGCGCGTCGCCCGCATCGACGAAGGCGGCATAGCGCAGCAGCGACGCGTCGAGCGCGCCGTCGCGCTGGCCGTCGGCGAGGATCGTGCGCAGCTCGTCCCAGGTGTCGACGAAGAGCTCGCGCAGCGGATCGCCGGCCGCCGGCGCATCGCCCGACAGGATCTCGGTCAGCCGATAGCGGCTCTCGAGAAGCAGCGTGAAAAGGCGCTTGCGCAGCGCGCTGTTCTCGCTGTCGAGCGCGACCTGCTTGACGGCGTAGAGGAGGAAGGCATCCCAGGGCTCGAGCGCCCTTTCCAGCGCCTCGAGCTCGGCCTCGGTGAGCGGCGCCGCCGGCGCGGCGGCGACCGGCGCGGCGAGCCAGGCATCGGGAAGCTCGAGCGCGATCGGCACCACGACCGCGCTCGTCTCGACGCGCGGCGGCTGCACCTGCAGCTGCCTCACTGCCGCCTGCAGCTCCGCGGCATGCTGTGGCGGCGCCGCGCCGCGCACGATCGACGCGAGCGCGTTGCGCGAAGCGCCGAGGTCGTAGCTGAAGCGCTCGAGGCGTGGATTCACGTAGCGCTTGGAAAGCTCCCAGATGAAGCCGAGCGCCGAGCTCCCGCCCTCGTCGGTCAGCTTCGAGTCGACGATGCGCACGCGCAGGCGCCCCGCGCGGTCGATCTGCGGCGCGAGCGTGAACTCCATCGTGCCCTTCCAGCTCGCCGCGTTCTGGCAGTTGCCGAGAAGCTCGATGCCGAGCGCCCCCGAGCCGGGGCCCGTGAGGCGGAGATTTCCGCCGGCCGCCTCGAGCCTGGGCGAATCGAGGTTGAGGAAGCGGCAGCGGCCCTCCCTATAGATCACGTTGGGCGCCGCCTTGGAGGCGGCGAGCTGCGCCGCGAGCGCCTGGCGCAGCGGCTCGAGCGGCACGCGCAGCGGGATTTCGAGCCGGCCCGCCACCGCCTGCGATGCGAGCAGGGCGAGGCAGGGCGCGAGGAATCGAACGAGCCGCATAGGCCGAATTTCCGATTCGCCCCGCGACTTGTCTACCTCAGGGGTAGTCCTGCCCAGCGTCTCGGATCGGCGACACCCGATTGGACCTATCGACTCAGTAGTACTTCTGCGACTTGAGCGCGGTGGCCTGCGGCAGCTCGACCCCCATTTCAGCGATGGGTAGCTCGACGCCGCGGTCTGCCGGCGCTTCGTCGGCGCCGATGAAGGGCTCCTGGCGGAATGCGACGCGGTCATTGCGCGCCTCCGCGCGAGCGCTGACCTGCTCGAGACGTGCCTCGGGACGCTCGTGGAATGCCGGCTCCAGCCGCTCGGCGCCTCGACGGTATTGGTCGAGGCGCCGCAGCCGGTCGGCGCGGTAGCGCCGCGCGCCGGCGAGCGCGCGAATCTGCCGCAGGACATACTTGCCGCCGCCGAGCAGGAGCAGCACGCCGAGCAGCGCCGGCACGAGGCCGATGTGCACCTTGGCGAGGAGCCACACCGCCACGACGTGCTGCGCGGAGGTGTCGGCGCGGTTGGCGAGCCAGCCCCACTCGAGGTGCGGGAGGTACTCGAGGTAGGGCGCGAGCGGCGTCGAGGCGAGCTTGGCGTGGTCGGCGAACAGCAGCCCGATCGGCAGCTTCGGCCACGACGCTTTCTGCAGCGCGATGCCGTATTGCCACAGGAGCAGCCCGGCGAGCTGCAGCACCAGCGCGAGCCCGGCGAGCGCGACGGCGAGGCCGAGCAGCGCGGCGACGCGAGTCTTCACCTGAAACCAGAAGTTCATGGCGCCATGGTCCGCGCGCCGCTCCGGCGCGGCAATGCCTCCATGGATTCATTCGGCGAAAACTCCGTGTCACATGCCGCCGCCGCAGACATTAGAATGAACGCCAGGGGGAACAAGGGCTGGATTTTTCGCGCACCGCGCTCGACCCGGACCCGGCGCTCAAGCCTTCGCTCTTCGGCCGCGTCTGGATTCCGCTGCTCGTCCTCGCGCTGGGCGTGGCGCTCGCGGCGGGCCTCAGCCAGTACCTCCTGGCGAGCGTGCGGCAGGGCGCCGCCGACCAGCTGGAGGTGCAGGCAGAGCAGGCAAAAAACGCGCTTGCAGTGCGCATCCAGGCGTACACCGACGCCTTGTACGCCGTACGGGCCCTGTTCCAGACCTCGGAGCACGTCACGCAGCAGGAATTCGGCCGCTTCGTCGCCACCCTGGAGCTGGCGAGGCGCTATCCCGCGCTGCGCATCCTCAACTACGCGGGGTACGTCACCGACAACGAGCGCGCTCGCTACGTGATTACCCGCGTCGCGCCGTTCGACGGCAACGAGCGCTCCTTCGGGCTCGACATCGGCGCGCCGCCGTTCAGGCCCGATGCGCTCGAGCAGGGCCGCGACAGCGGCAAGCTCGTGTCTTCGGGACGGATCATCCGCTTCGAGGACGGCGTGGACAACCTGGCGATA
The DNA here is from genome assembly GCA_036406675.1 of Burkholderiales bacterium. GTDB lineage: Bacteria > Pseudomonadota > Gammaproteobacteria > Burkholderiales > SG8-39 > SCGC-AG-212-J23. Next base: position 11,905 of record DASXAO010000027.1, on the reverse strand, counting down.
CGCATCGCCGTCTATCGGCCCGGGTATCCAACCGACACGGTCGAGCAGCGGCGCGCAGCCTACATCGGATCGGTCGGCGCCGGGTTCCGCGTCGCGGAACTGATGCGCGGCGTGCTCGAGGCGCACAACCTGCACCACATCCGGCTCAAGGTGCTCGACGTCGGGCGCTCCGACGGCAAGCGGGCCGGGCCGGAGACGCTGCTGTTCGACGATGGCGCCGCCGCGGCGGGCGCTCCGGGACGCGTGTACGCCACCCGCCGCGAGCTCGAGATGGCGGGGCGCCTGTGGGAGCTGCAGCTGCGCGCTCCGGAGAGCGGTCTGGTGTCGGACTACGACCTGCAGCTGCCGCTGGTCGTGCTCGTCGGGGGCGTGCTGAGCAGCCTGCTCGCCGCCGCGCTCCTCTTCCTGATCACCTCCTCGCGTCACCGCGCGCTGGCGCTCGCCCGTGGAATCAACCAGGACCTGCACGTGCAGGGGGCGCGGCTCGCCGAGGCGCAGCGCATGGCGCGCCTGGGGAGCTGGGAGATCTCGGGGCAGAAGCGCCACATGGTCTGGTCCGACGAGCTCTACCGGATGCTCGGCGTGGCGCGCGGTACTCACGTGGCGCTGGACGACTTTCTAGCGGCGGTACATCCCGGCGACCGGCAGAAGGTGCGCGACATGCTGCGCCTCTCCTCCGACCCGGGCTCGGTGCTGGAGCTCGAGCATCGGCTGCGGCTGCCCGACGGCACCGAGCGCTGGGCGCTCTCCAAGGCGAAGCTCGGCGAGCCGCTCGGCGAAGGCGGCGTGTGGCGCGGGACCACGATGGACATCACCGAGCGCAAGCGCGCCGAGTCCACCCTGCAGACCGAGCACCAGGTCACGCGCCTCCTGGCGGCGGGGCGCGACGACGACAGCGTGCTGCCGTCGCTGCTGAAAGTCCTGTGCACGCAGCTGAACATGGTGTGCGCGGTGCAGTGGCTCGCGGACGGCGCGCAGTCGGTGCGCTGCGAGCGGGTCTGGTGCGCCGACAAGGTCGACCGCAGCGAGCGGGTCCACATGCGGATGCAGGCCTCCGGCAGCCAGCTCGCGCGTGCCGCCCTGCAGAAGCGCGAGCTCGTGCTCGCGGCCCTGCAGGCGGACCGGCAGCCGCTGTACGCCGGCGGAAGCGGCGGCGAACGGGTCGCGCTGCACAGCGCGGTGGCCTTTCCGATCGTCGCGGCGAACAGCGTCCTGGGCGTGATCGAGCTCTTCAGCGAGACGCCGACGCGGATCGACGGCGCGGTGGCCGACCTGCTCGCCTCGATCGGCGCCCAGCTCGGGCAGCACCACCAGCGCACGCTGGCCGAGGAGGCTCTCAAGTTCGTCGCGGCGCACGACGCGCTTACCGGCCTGCCCAACCGGCTCGAGTTCCACGACCAGCTCGAGACCGCGCTGAAGCGCGCCCGGCGCGACCGCGGCCCGCTCGCGGTCGTGTTCGTCGACCTCGACCGCTTCAAGCTGCTGAACGACAGCATCGGCCCCGCCGCCGGCGACCGCTTCCTCCAGGACTGCGCCCGGCGCATCAAGGAGTCGCTGCGCCAGAGCGACACGGTGGCGCGCATCGGCGGCGACGAGTTCGTCGTGATGCTCGAGGGCATGGACAAGCCCCAGGACCTCACCGCCGTGGTGCAGAAGCTCCTGGACCGGCTCAAGGAGCCGTTCGTGTTCGAGGGCCGCGAGTTCGCGTCGTCGGCGAGCATCGGCATCAGCCTGTATCCGGCCGACGGCATCGACGCCGCCAGCCTGGTGAAGCACGCCGACATGGCCATGTACCGGGCGAAGCAGCAGGCGCGCGGCAGCTATCGCTTCTTCGCCGCCACGATGAACGAGGAGATGGCGCGGCGCTTCGCCCTCGAGGCGGACCTGAGGCGCGCGCTGGCGCGCGACGAGCTCGTCCTCTACTACCAGCCGCGCGTCGACGCGCGCAGCGGCCGCGTCACCGGCGTCGAGGCCCTGCTGCGCTGGCGCCACCCCGACCGCGGGCTCGTGACGCCGGGGGAGTTCATCGCGCTCGCCGAGGAAACCGGCCTCATCGTCCCGATCGGCGAATGGGTGCTGAACGCGGCCTGCGCGCGTGCCAGTCAGTGGAAGGAGCAGGGCTACGACTTGCGCGTGAGCGTCAACCTGTCGGCGCGCCAGTTCGCCGAGAAGACGCTGGTCGAGGACGTGGCGCGGGCGCTGCGCTCTTCGGGGCTCGCGCCGCAGGCGCTCGAGCTCGAGGTGACCGAAACCCTGGTGATGGCGAACCCGGCGCAGGCGGCGCAGACGCTGGAGGAGCTGAAGGGCCTGCGGGTCGGACTTTCGCTCGACGATTTCGGCATCGGCTATTCGTCGCTTTCGTACCTGAAGATGTTTCCGTTCGACGCGCTGAAGATCGACCGCGCGTTCGTCGCCGGCATCCCCGCGGACCGGGAGGACGTGGCGATCGCCGAGGCGGTGATCTATCTCGCCCACGCGCTCGGGATGCGCGCCGTTGCCGAAGGGGTGGAAACCGGGGAGCAGGCCGCGTGGCTCGTCAGGTTCGGCTGCGAAGAGCTGCAAGGCGACCTGCTCGGGAAGGCGATGCCCACCGAGGCGCTGGCGCCGCTGCTCCAGGAATCACCGATACTTCTTGCGGCGTACGCCGGAGGTGGAAGGAAAGGCGCCTCCGGCGTATCGTAAGGGCGGCATTCGAGATCGACGCAGGAGGTAGAGCCGATGGAGCAATGGTCGAGCCGCGACGAGCGGCCTTTTTTCCGCGAAGCCCGTACCGGCTACGTGTGGTGGCTGTTCTTTCTCCTGCTGGCGCTCGCGGTCGTGGCGGCGCTGTATTACTTCTGGGCGAAGCGCGACTTGCTGGGGTTGGCGCCGGTTGCTTCGACCCCGCCCGCGACGACGCAGCCGGCGGCCCCGGCCGAAGAAGCCAAGCCCGAGGCGCCGCAGGCGCAGGCGCCGTCGGCCGAGCCGGCGAAGTCGCTGCCGAGCATCGAGCAGAGCGACGCCATGATGCGCGACACCGTGAGCGGCCTGGTGGGCCGCAAGGCCTTCGAGGCCATGGTGTACCCCTCGCAGCTCGTGCGCCGCATCGTCGCGACGGTCGACAACCTGCCGCGCGAGACCGCCCCCCGGCGCGTGATGCCGCTCGAACCGGTACCCGGGGCCTTCGGCGCCTCGGGTGACGGCGACGAGATGGTGCTCGCTGCCGCGAACGCGCAGCGCTACTCCGGCTATGTCCGCGTGTTCGAGGCGCTCGACGCACGCGCACTGGCGCAGCGCTATGCCGAGGCCTATCCGCTCTTCCAGCGTGCCTATGCCGACCTCGGCTTCCCCAAGGCGCGCTTCCACGATCGCCTCCTTGCGGCGATCGACGACATGCTGGAAGCGCCGGTCCCGACCGGGCCGGTCAAGCTGGTCCGCCCCAAGGTGCTGTACCAGTTCGCCGATCCCGAGCTCGAAGGGCTCTCGGCCGGCCAGAAGATCATGGTGCGCATGGGGCCCGAAAACGAGGCCCGGGTGAAGACGAAGCTGCGGGAGATCCGGCGCGCGCTCGCCGCGCCGCAGGCGTCGCGCTAGTCGCCTTAGGCCAGGCGACTCCTCGGTAGGGGGTATACCGCCGCGTCGCTCGCCACCGCGGGCGAGCGACGGTTCTCGACCCATTCGACGAGCGGCGTGAACTGCTTTCTCTCCGACACCGAGAGGTTCGCGTCGAGCTCGAAGATGCCCAGCCCCGACTCGGCCGCGCGCAGGTACACGTCGGAATCGATGAGCCGGGCGAGGAGCTTCAGGTTGGCCGCCTGCAGGAACTGCTCGAGCGGCACGTAGGCGGGCATGGAGCGGCGCACCTTGTTCGCCACCACCGCCACCGGCACGGCTCCCGAGCGCACGCGGTTCCACCCGGAGAGCTCGCGCAGGAAATTGGCGGTGGCGTGCAGGTCGATCGCCGAGGGCACCACCGGCACGAGGAGGCAGTGCGCCCGCTCGAGCATCTCCTGGAGCAACATGCCCGAGGCGCCGGCGGGGGCGTCGATCACCAGGCGCTCGGTGTCGCCGGGCACGTAGCTTTCGAAGCTGCGCAGCCGGTCGCGCCTTTCGGGCGCGCCGTTCGCGCGATGGATGGGCGCCGCGTGCGCCGGCCTCAGCCGCAGCCAGTTCATGCTCGACCCCTGCGGGTCGTAGTCCATGAGCGTGGTCGCCAGGCCGGCCGCCGCGAAGCAGCTGGCCAGGTTGGTGGCGATGGTCGTCTTGCCCGCGCCGCCCTTCGGGTTGAGCACCAGGGTGGTCTTCATTCTTGCGAGAGGTTCTGCGTCCCCTTTTTCTTGTGTCGAGCTTGGCTTGCAAGACGATGATGCCGTGCGCAACGGCGAATTGCAAGAAAAGCGTGAACAAATTCTCGCCGCGCGCGCTCGAGCGCGTTGCCGTTAACTAGTGGCTCGCAGCGGTCATCGCGACGCGGGTAATGTGTAGCCGTCACTGGGGAGGGCGGCATGTTGGACTTGGTCACGGCGGCTGCGAGGGGTGCGGCGCTGATCGCGGCGACGTTGATGCTCTTCGGTTGCGAGACGCTCGCGCTCACGACGCTCGGGATCGGCGGCAGCGCCGCGGTGAATCACCAGATGGCGAACACGCCGAGCCGCACGTTCACGGCGCCGCTCACCAGGGTGAAGAACGCTTCCATCGACGCGCTGCGGCGCATGGGAATCGAGGCCGGCGAGGTCAAAAAGGTCGACACCGGCGAAGTCATCACCGCCCGCGCGGGCAACCGCGAGATCGAGGTCGAGCTCGAGTCGCTCACCGCCCAGACCACCCGCATGCGCGTCGTCGCGCGCGACGGCAGCTTCTTCTTCCACGACGGCGCCACCGCCGCCGAGATCATCGCCCAGACCCAGAAGAGCCTGGGCGTCTAGGGGCGGCGGCTTTCGAGTACCATTGCTCCTAGACGAACCAGGGTCGCGGGGCAATCGAAAATGAAACGCAAATACGGCTCGGCGCTCGCGCGCGAGAGCGAGGCTGAAAAGGCGCAACGGCTGCGTGCGAAGGAGATGCGCGACAACCGCCACAATTACGGCTCGGCGTCGCGCAAGGGCGCCATTTCCCGCGGCAAGAAGCGCGGCAAGGCCTACCGCGCCGGCAGCTGAAGCTTTCCCGTGCGCCGCGTGCTCGTCGCCGGCACCCAGGATGCGGTGGACACGGCGCGCGCGGTACTCGGCGGGGAGTTCGAGCTCGCCGCGGCGTATTCGGTCGCCGAGGCGCTGAAGGAGGTCGAGGGCGGCGTCGAGCTGGTGCTGTGCAACGTGCGCTTCGACGACTCGCGCATGTTCGACTTCCTCGGCGTGCTCAACTCGATGCCGCGCGCCAAGCGGCTGCCGGTCGTGTGCTGCCGGGTGGCGCGCAGCCCCGTCTCCGCCGGGGCGCGCCGCGGCATCGAGCTCGCGCTCGAGGCGCTCGGGGTCCTCGCCTTCCTCGACATGCACGAGGTCGAGGCCCGCGACGGGCTGGAAGCCGCCCAGGCGGCGTTGCGCGCGACCGTGATGACGCACCTGCCACGGGCGTGATCGCGCTCGTGCCTCATCCGCAGGCGCCCGGCGCGGCCGTGCGGGCCGTGCGCGCGGCAGCGGCGAGGACGCCTCGGGGCATGCTCGCGCTGCGCTATCGCATCGAGGGCGATCTCGAACGGCTGCGAATTCCGCCGCCGCGCGTGCCGGCGCCCGGCGAGCGGCTCTGGGAGCACCTCTGCTGCGAGGCGTTCGTCGCGGCCGCGGCACCCGCCTACCGGGAGTTCAACTTCTCCCCCTCGGGGGAATGGGCGGCGTACGCGTTCCAGCGCTACCGCGAAGGCGGGCCGCTCGCCGTCCCGGACCCCGGGATCGCCGTGCAGGTATCCGGCGGGGCCCTCGAGCTCACGGCCTCGATCGCGGTCGAGCGCGGGCCGCTGCGCGTGGCGCTGTGCGCGGTGATCGAGGAAGGGGACGCGCCGGTGTCCTACTGGGCCCTCCGGCACCCGGCGCCGCGGCCGGATTTCCACCACCCCGACGGCTTCGCGCTGGAGCTCGTTTGAAATTCGGCATCGACCGCCTGCTCGAGGAGCGTGCGCTGCAGAAGCGCCTCAAGGGCCGGCGCCTCGCGCTGCTCGCCCATCCGGCCTCCGTCACGCAAAGCCTGGCGCATTCGATGGACGCGCTCTTCGCGCGCGGACTGCCGCTCGCGGCGGCGTTCGGGCCGCAGCATGGCCTGCGCGGCGACAAGCAGGACAACATGGTCGAGTCGCGCGACTTCACCGATCCGGCGCACGCGATTCCCGTGTTCAGCCTGTACGGCGAGGTACGGCGGCCGACCGACGCGATGATGCAGTTCTTCGACGTCCTGCTGGTCGATCTCCAGGACCTCGGCTGCCGCGTCTACACGTTCGTCACGACGCTCGCCTACGTCCTCGAGGCGGCGGCAAGGCATCGCAAGGAGGTCTGGGTGCTCGACCGGCCCAATCCGGCCGGACGTCCGATCGAGGGCAACCTGCTGCAGCCCGGATGGGAGAGCTTCGTGGGGGCCGGGCCATTGCCGATGCGCCACGGCATGACGCTGGGCGAGCTGGCGCGCTGGTTCATCGCCCGCGGCCGCCTGGACGTCGAGTGCGAGGTCATCGCCATGCACGGATGGCAGCCCAGCGCCGCGCCGGGCTTCGGCTGGCCCCTGGGCGAGCGCGACTGGGTCAATCCGAGCCCGAACGCACCCAACCTGTCGATGGCGCGCTGCTACCCCGGAACGGTCATGCTCGAGGGCACGACGCTCTCCGAGGGCCGGGGGACCACGCACCCGCTGGAGCTCTTCGGCGCTCCCGACCTCGACCCGGCGGCGCTCCTCGCGCGCATGGACGCGCTCGCGGCGCGCTGGCTGCGGGGTTGCCGGCTTCGCCCGTGCTGGTTCGAGCCGACCTTCCACAAGCACTCGGGCAAGCTTTGCGCCGGCGTGCAGATCCACGTCGAGGGGCCGGGCTACGACCACGGCGCGTTTCTTCCCTGGCGCCTGCTGGCGCTCGCCTTCAAGGCGCTGCGCGCGCTCAGCCCGGGCTACGCCCTTTGGCGCGACTTCCCTTACGAATACGAGAAACGCCTTGCCATCGACGTCATCAACGGCGGCGACGGGCTGCGGGAGTGGGTCGACGACGCGGCCGCCGCGCCGGGCGACCTCGATGCGCTGGTGCGGCCGCAGGAAGAGGCATGGCTCGCCGAGCGCGAGCCGTATCTCCTTTACAAGTAAGTCAGGCCAGGGGCTTCTTCGGCCGGGACGCGCGCAGCGCCCGGGCGAGCAACTCGTCGTCGGCGCCCCACGCCGGCATCACGATGTCCACCGCCTTGAGGAATACCGGCGTCGGCGGCTCGGCCTCTCCGTCGAGCCAGCGATAGAGCGTCGCCACCGGGACGTGCAGGCGCGTGGCGAGGGACTCCACGCCGCCCGCGATCTGACAGGCGCGGTGCAGGACACGGGTATAGACCGTGACCTGGGAGGGCGGCGCGACCGGGCAGTTGTCCGCCGGAATTTGCATGTTTTCCATGGGCAGCATGATGCACGGCGCTGCGACGCTCTCGAGGTCGTCGATTCGTGGAATTTGACGTAGTCAGGCCGCCGACAGGCACCCCTTCGGACACCCGGATAGACTGCCTTCGCCGCAAAAAAGGAGCTACACATATGAGCAATCCACAGCAGTCTGCACAGGGGCGCGGGGGCGCGAAGGAAAAGCCGACCTTCAAGCAGATGTCGACCGGCCAGAAGACCATGTTCATCATCAAGCTCGCCGTCTGCATCGTCTCGTTCGGGATGATCTTCCCGAACATCATGACCGACTGAGCGGTTCGCGGCTTTCGGTCGCCTGGACGGCGAGCGTGCCGGAGCGGCCGGGCACCTCGCCGTACACCACTTCGTGCCGCGGCAGCTTTTGGCCGGCGAGCGCCTGGTGCAGCGCGGCAAGGCTGACGATCTCGTAGCCTTGCGAGCGCCAGCCGTCGAGGAGTCGCTCGAGCAGGCTCGCGAGCTCCCCGCCTTCGAGCTCGGCATGCGCGGTGAACACGTGCGCCGCCCCGGACGCCGTGGCGGCAAGCAGGCTCGCGACCGGGTCCCGCTCGCGGCCGATCAGCTCGTCGAGCGTCGGCAGCGTGGTCGGAATCTGCACGCAGCCCACCGCCTCGCCGTTCCATAGCGGAACGAAAGGCGAGACGCCGCGGGTATCGGAGGCGTAGCCGAGCTGCGCGCGCTCTTGCCAGGCGGCGGCGTGGCGATTGGTCTGCCAGCCGGCCGCGGCCCAGCTCTTCGGGCGCTCGCCGAAGATCGACCCGAAGCGCTCCTCGGCGAGCGCCATTTCGCGCTCGGTCCAGGCCGCATCGCGCCCGGCGACGTAGTCCTGCCAGCGCACGTGGTCCCAGCAGTGCACGCCGACCTCGAACCCCGCCGCGCGCACCGCGCGCATTTCGCCGGCGCAGCGCGAGCCGATGTCCGGGCCGGGGAGCAGCGTGCCGTAGAGGAGCGTGCGCAGGCCGTAGTGCCGCACGACCGAGGTGCGCCTGACTTTCCCGAAAAAATCCCTTCTGAAAATCCTCCTCATGGCGCGCCCGGTGTGGTCGGGACCGAGGCTGAAGAAGAAGCTCGCCCCGGCGCCGCGGCGCTCGAGCAGCCGGGCGAGGCGCGGCACCCCCTCGCGCGTGCCGCGGAAGGTATCGACGTCGACCTTCAGCGCCAGCTTCATCCCAGCATTTAGCCTACCAGGCGGCGGGCGTCGGCGATCTGGCCGCGATAGGCCTCGAAGATGAACCGCAGCGCGTCGCGCATGCCGACGCGCGGCTCCCAGCGCAGCTCGCGCCGCGTGTTGGCGATGCCCGGGACGCGGTTCTGCACGTCCTGGTAGCCGCGCCCGTAGTAACGCTCGGCCGTGGTGCGCTTGATGCGCACCTTGCGAGCCGTGCTGCGGTATTCCGGGATCTCCAGCGCGAGCTTCACCATCATCTCGGCGAGCTCGCGAACGGAGAAGTTGTTGCGCGGGTTGCCGATGTTGTAGATCTTGTGCGAGGCGATCCCGCCCGGGTTCGCGACGATCTTCATCAGGGCGTCGATGCCGTCGTCGATGTAGGTGAAGGCGCGCTTCTGCCGCCCGCCGTCGACGAGCTGGATCGGCTCGCCGCGGGCGATGTGGCCGAGGAACTGGGTCACGACGCGCGAGCTGCCCTCCTTCGCCGTGCCGAGCGAGTCGAGCCCGGCGCCGATCCAGTTGAACGGCCGGAACAGGGTGAAGTCGAGCCCGACCTTGTCGCCGTAGGCCCAGATCACCCGGTCCATGAGCTGCTTCGAGCAGGCGTAGATCCAGCGCTGCTTCTGGATCGGCCCGTACACGAGCGGCGAGGTGTCGGGGTCGAACTCGCGGTCCGCGCTCATGCCGTAGACCTCGGAGGTCGAGGGAAACACCAGGCGCTTGCCGTGATGCACGCAGGCGCGCACGATCGGCAGGTTGGCCTCGAAATCGAGCTCGAACACCCGCAGCGGGTCCTTCACGTAGGTCGCCGGCGTGGCGATCGCCACCAGGGGCAGGACCGTGTCGCACTTGCGGATGTGGTACTCGATCCACTCCTTGTTGATCGTGATGTCGCCTTCGAAGAAGCGCAGGCGGCGCTCATTGCGCAGCTCCTCGATGCGGTCGCTCTGCATGTCCATCCCGTAGACCTCCCAGTCGGTGGTCGCGAGGATGCGCTTGGAGAGGTGATGGCCGATGAAGCCGTTGACTCCGAGGATGAGGATGCGCTTCATTTCGCCGGCTCGATCTGGAGAAGCCGTAGCACGCCGCCGTCGCCGCACGCGGCGTACCATTCGCCGTCCTTGCGGTAGGGGCCCAGCGCCTGCGCGGGAGCACGCATGAGAGGCTCGATTCTCGTTTTGTAGATCTTCAGTTCATCGGTGAAGGCGCCGGGGTAGGGCGGCGCCACCGCCCGCACCAGATTGTGGATCTCGCGCGCGCTCTTCGACCAGTCGATGCGGCCGTCCTCCGGCCTGCGCGCGCCGAAGTAGCTGCCTCGTGCGAGCTCCTGCTCTTTCAGCGCGGCGTTGCCCGTCGCCAGGCGAGGCAGGGAGCGGCGCAGCACCGTCTCCGCCGCCGCGGTCACCTTGCGGAACACCTCCATCGCGGTTTCGTCCTCCCCGATCGCCACCCGCTCCTGGTCCACGATGCGTCCCGCGTCGGGCTTCGCCACCATCTCGTGGAGCGTTGCGCCGGTCTCGGATTCGCCCATCAGCACCGCCCAGTTCACCGGCGCGCGCCCGCGGTATTTGGGCAGCAACGATCCGTGCATGTTGAAAGCGCCCCGGCGCGCGGCCGCGAGCCACTCGGGCGGCAGCATCCGCCGGTAGTAGAACGAGAAAATGAAGTCGGGCCGCATGGCGCCGAGCTTCTCATGGATCTCGGGCGGCGCCGGGTCTTCCAGCGTCTCGATGCCCCTTGCCCGCGCAAGCGCCGCGACGCTCTCGAACCAGTGCGCCTCGGCAGGGTCGTCGCGGTGCGTGACCACGAGCGGCACCTCGACCGCCCCTTCCAGCAGCACGCGAAGGCAGCGCACGCCCACGTCGTGGTACGCAAACACCGCGGCGCTCGTCAATTGCGCTTCTCCAGCACCGCCGCCACGAGGTAGCGCGGCCGGCCCTTGACCTGCTCGTTGATGCGCACGATGTACTCGCCGATGAGCCCGAGGCCGAAGAGCGCCATGCCGATGAGGAAGAACTCGAGCACGTCGCGGTCCCAGGCGTTAATCAGGGCATTGCCCAGCCCGAAGGCGAAGAAGCGGTAGAGCAGCACCGCGACGTACAGGACGACGGCGCCCAGGGCCACCACCATGCCGAGGATCGAGAAGAACCTGAGCGGTCCGACCGAGAATCCGGTGATCAGGTCGAAGTTGAGCTGGATCAGCCGAGAGAGCGAGTACTGCGAGGCGCCCGCGGCGCGCTCCTCGTGGCGCACCTCGATCTCGGTGGGACGGTGCGCATAGAGGTAAGCGAGCGCCGGCACGAAGGTATTCAGCTCGCGCGACTGGTTGATGGTGTCGACCACGTCGCGGTGGTACGCCCGCAGCATGCAGCCGTGGTCGGCCATGCGGATGTCGGTCAGGCGTTCGCGCAGCCGGTTGATCGCCCGCGACGCGATGCGGCGAAAGGCGCTGTCGCGGCGTTCGCTGCGGTAGCTACCGACGTAATCGTAGCCTTCGTCCATCTTGGCGAGGAGCTTGGCGATCTCCTCGGGCGGGTTCTGCAGGTCCGCATCGAGGGTGACGACGATCTCGCCGCGCGCGCGCTCGAAGCCCGCCAGGATCGCCATGTGCTGGCCGAAATTCGTCACCAGGTACACGACCCGCGTCACGTCCGGGCGCCGGTCGAATTGCTCGTGCAGGAGCGCCTGGGAGCGGTCGCGGCTGCCGTCGTCCACCAGCACGAGCTCGTAGCTGCGGCCGAGCGCGTCGAGCGCCGGGTAGAGCCGGGCGAAGAGCGCCGGCAGGCCGGCTTCCTCGTTGTAGATCGGGATCACGACCGAGATCTCGGGTGCGGCCGCGCCGGTCATTGCGCTTCCCTCATGGAAGCCTTGAGCGCCTCGCATACCCGGTCGATGTCTTCGTCCCGCAGCTGCGTGTACAGCGGCAGCGTTACCGTGCGCGCGCCGATGGTCTCGGCGTTGGGAAAGTCGCCCGGCCCGTAGCCGAGGCGCCGGAACGCTTCGAAGAGATGCAGCGCCTGGTAGTGCACGCCCGCGCCGATGCCGCGTGCGTGCAAGGCCTGGATGAAGCGCTCGCGCGTGGTACCGAGCGCCTGGAAGTCGAGGAGCGGCGCGAAGAGGTGCCAGGCGTGACCGGCGTGGCCGGAGGCGGGAAGCCGCAACCCCGCGACGCCG
>DASXAO010000026.1:0-18627 GCA_036406675.1 Burkholderiales bacterium | reverse complement strand
TGCGGGTCGTGGGCAGCGAGCTGCGCTGCAGCGCGCCGGCCGGCGCGCTGACGCCGGAGCTGCGCGCTCAGCTCCAGCGCCACAAGAACGACGTGCTCGAGCTCCTGTCCTCGGCGCAGGCGGTCGCGGCGCAGGCCCAGGCGGTGGTGCCGCTGGAGCGCGGCGGGCGCCGGCCGCCGATCTACGGGGTGCCCGGCCACAACGGCGACGTCTTCTCCTACCGCGCGCTGGCGCGCGCCCTCGGAGCCGATCAACCTTTCTTCGGGCTGCAGCCCCCGGGCCTCGACGGCGCGCGCGCGCCGTTCACGCGCGTGGAAGACCTCGCCGGCTATTTCGCCGCCCAGATCCGCGCCGCGGGCGAGCAGGGGCCGTGCATCGTCGCCGGGTTCTGCGCCGGCGGCACGGTCGCCTTCGAGCTGGCGCGCGAGCTGGCGCGCGGCGGCACCGAAGTGCGTTTTCTGGCGCTCTTCGGCTGCCCCTACCCGGCGTACTTCACGCGCCGCGCGCAGCTATTGATCGGCCTGCGGCGGCAAATCGAGCGCCTGGGCCGGCATGGCCGCGCGCTCGCGGCGCAGTCCTGGCGCCAGCGCCAGCGCTATCTCGCCCAGGAGCTCGGCGAGCGCAGCCTGCGCCTGGAAGCCGCGCGCAGCCGCGCCGCCGACCCGGTGCTCGCGCGCCGTGCGCTGGTCGAGCGCGCCACCGTCGCCGCGGTGCGCCGCTACCGGCCGCGGGCCTTTGCCGGCAGCATCAAGCTCTTCCTGCCCGGGGTCGGCTGGCAGCGCTCCGGCGTCGCGGCGCTGCGCTGGTGCGCGGCCGCGGCGCACGCCGAGACCTATTTCGGCCCCGACAGCGCCGACGGCGCCAACATGCTGCTCGAGGGACACGCGGCCGCCTTCGCCGCGCTTTTCCGCAGCGCTTCCGGAGAACCGCAATGAACGTCGTGGACGCTTCCCGCCACTTCAAGCGCGCCGCCGACCGCGTGCCCACGCCCTCGTTCGCGGCGCGCTACCTCGGGCGCACGGTGCTCGCGATCGGCGCGCATCCGGACGACATCGAGCTCGGCATCGGCGGCACGGTGGCGCTCCTCGCCAACGCCGGCATCCGGGTCGTCACGGCGATCGTCTCGGTGCCGGCGGAATACGAGCTGCGCTCGGGCGAAGCCCGGGATTCGTCGGCGATCCTCGGCAGCGAGCTGCGCATCCTGCTCGAGGGCGCCTGCCGGCGCATCGAGGACCTGAAGAACTACCAGCTCGTCGGCCTGCTCGACGCCCTGGTGCGCGAGACGAAGCCGGCGGCCGTCCTCACGCACGGGCCCACCGATTTCCACCACGACCACGTCACGGTGTACCACGCTACCGTCTCGGCGCAGCGCCTCACCCAGTTCGACCTGTACAGCTACGTGCCGACCATGACGCGCCCGGTGCCGGTGCCGTTCGAGCCGAACGCCTATGTCGACATCTCGAGCACGATGGAGACGAAGCTGCAGGCGATCGCCGCGCACAAGAGCCAGTTCTACTCGCGCGGCCTGGCGTTCGAGTTCTACCGCGACCTCGCGAAAGTCAACGGCCGCATGGTGGGCGTCGAATACGCCGAGGCGCTCGCGGTCGACAAGATCGTCTTCGCCTAGGCTACGGTCGCGACGGCTGCGGCAGGAGGGAGGGGCCGGGCTGGTAGGTCTGGGGCGACGCGGGTTGCGTCTGCGGCTGGGTCTGCTGCTGAGACTGCGCCGGTTGGGGCTGAGAGGGTTGAGCCTGAGAGGGCTGAGCCTGGGACGGCTGAGCCTGAGAGGGCGGCGGCGCGGGCTCAACGCTGCTTCCGGCGCCTCCCACCTCCATCGCGCTGCCCGAGCTGAACTGCTCGAGCTCGGCCGCGGGCCGCTCGATGTTGCGCAGCACCCGCGGCGTGATGAGGAGCACGATCTCGGTCTTGTTCGCGGTGTCGTTGTGGGTCCCGAAGAGCCGCCCGATCACGGGCAGCCGGGAGAGTCCCGGCACCTGCGTCGCCGAGCGCCGGTCCTCGTCGTTGATGAGGCCGGCGAGCACCTGGGTCTCGCCGTCGCGAAGGCGCAGCACCGTGCCCGTGTTCCGCGTGCCCACCTGGTAGGCGACGGTGCCCGAGGTGGTGGTCACCTGGCTCGAGATGCTGCTCACTTCCAGCCCGATGCGGATACCGACGTCGTCGTCGAGGAAGACCTGGGGCTCGACCTCGAGCTTCAGTCCCACGTCGAGGTAGTTCACCGATTCGGCGACGAACCCGGTCGCGCCCGCGGTGGTGGTGATGACCGGCACCTTGTCGCCGATGTGGATGCGCGCCTTCTCCTTGTTCTTCACCCGGATGCGCGGATTCGCGAGCAGGTTGGTGTGGCCGGCGACCTCGTGCAGCTGCAGCACGGCGAACGGATCGGGCACCGTGACGCGCACGAGGTCGCCGTTCAGGCTGCGGAACTCGCTGCCGGTGACCTGGCCCGGCACGCCCGCCGCGCCGACCAGGCCGGCGGCCACCTGGGAAGGCCACTGGATGCCGAGGTCGCGGAGCTGCGTCTGGCCGACCTCGAGCACCTCCACTTCCAGCATCACCTCGGGCTCGGCGAGGTCGTGGGTGGCGATCAGCTTCTCCACGACGCGCACTGCCTCGGGCGTGTCGCGGATCACGAGGAGGTTCAGCTTCTCGTCGACGAAGAGGTCGCGCGTCTTGACGAGCGAGCGCACCAGGTTCGCGGTCTGGCGCGCGTCGGCGTTCTGCAGGTAGAAGCTGCGCACCACGAGGTCGCGGTACTGCTGCGCCTTCTGCGGGGTGTTCTGGTAGACGAGCAGGGTGTCGGGGTTCAGCACCCGCCGGTCGAGCTGGTTGGTGACCAGCACGAAGCGCAGCACCTCGTCGACCGGCGTGTCGCGCACGAACACCGTGGTGCGCAGGTCGGGCGGCACGTCGCGGTCGTAGACGAAGTTGAGCCCGGTGCGCTTGGCGATCAGCTCGAGCACCGAGCGCACCGGCGCGTCGCGCAGCTCGAGGGTGATCGGGCTCCTGAGCGTAGCCGCGAGCTTCGCGTCGAGCCCCCCGGCGCGGGCGATCCGGTCCTCCTCCACCTTGCGCACGATCGCGCGCGCCTCGCGCTGCGCGGGATTCCCGGCGAGCACCTGCTTCGCCTTGGCGTAGGCCGCGTCGCTCTCGCCTTTCTTCAGGAGCTCCGCCGCCTCGGCCACCTCGCCGGCGGAGCGCCGCTCCCGCGCCACGGCGTCGAGCCCGGCCCGGGCGCGTGCGTTGCCGGCATCGAGGCGCAGCGCGCCCTCGTACGCGCCCTCCGCCTGCTCGAGGGCGCCGACGCTGCGGGCGTTGTCGCCCAGCGCGAGATAGCGCTGCACCTCCACCGTGCGGTGGCGCAGGTAGTAGTTGCGGATCTCGGCGTCGTCGGGATGGTCCTGCATCGCCTGCGCGACGAGCGCGAGACCTTCGTCGACCTCGCCGGCCTCGACCAGGTCGCGTCCCTGGAGGAAGGTCTGGCTCGCGCAGCCGCCGAGCGCCACGAGAAGCATCGCTGCGAGGATGCGTCTCATCGCGCGGCGCTCATCTCATCGCCGTGATGTCGAGGGTCTGGTTGACGCGAGCGGGCAGGTAGGTGAAGCGAATCGCCGCGCCGGTGATGCGCTCGACGCGGTATTCGCCGTCGATCTCGTCGCCCTCCGCCACGCCGTAGAGCACGTTCCCGCGCAGGACGAGCGCCTCGGCCTTGCCGTTCTGCACCCACTTGCCGACGTAGCGGAACGGCAGCGGCGGCGCTGCGACCGCGGCGGGCGCGGCAGCGGCAGGCCGGGAGAAAGTGATCGGCGCATACGCATCCTGCGCGTACGCCCCGGCGGATGCTGCGAGGGCGAACGCAGCCACGAGCGCTTCGAAGACCACGAGCGGATACTGCGGCTTCCGGCGTCGCGCTCCTATCCGCCGGATGGCGTTCGGCGCGCTTGTAGGGACGAGACCGACACGC
The DNA here is from genome assembly GCA_036406675.1 of Burkholderiales bacterium. GTDB lineage: Bacteria > Pseudomonadota > Gammaproteobacteria > Burkholderiales > SG8-39 > SCGC-AG-212-J23. The sequence continues at coordinate 14,645 of DASXAO010000026.1, read as the reverse complement.
TTGTAGAGATCGAGCTACATGGCTGATTTTTCCGCGAAAAAGTTGTAGTCGCGGGGGTATTCTTTTCGGGTCCGCGCTCCTATACTTTTCGCCATCAGGGAAGCGACCGATTGACCAGAAGAGGGCAAAAGACACACTTATGCGAATCCTCATAGCAGACGACCATCCGATCGTGCGGCACGGGCTCAAGCAGATGCTGGCGAACGATCCATCGGCCACGGTCGTTGGCGAAGCGACCAACGGTGACGAAGCGCTCGAGCTTGCGCGCAGGGTCGACTGGGACATGGCGATCTTCGATTTCTCGATGCCCGGGCGCAGCGGGCTCGATCTCCTCGGCGACATGAAGAAGGAATTCCCAGGCCGCCCGGTGCTGATCCTCAGCATGCATTCCGAAGACGTTCACGGCTCACGCGTGCTGCGCGGCGGGGCAGCCGGGTACATAACGAAAGACAGCGCGCCGCAGGAGCTGTCCACCGCGGTGCGCAAGGTGGCGAACGGCGGCAAGTACGTGTCGGCCTCGCTCGCCGAGATCCTCGCCTCCGAGTGCTCGAGCGATCCGCAGAAGGCGCTGCACGAGAAGCTCTCCGACCGCGAGTACCGCGTGATGTGGCTGCTCGCGTCGGGCAAGCAGATCAGCGAGATCGCCAAGGAGATGGGCCTCTCGCCCTCGACCGTGAGCACCTACCGCACTCGCATCCTGCGCAAGCTCGGCCTCACGAGCAACGCGGCGCTGGTGCACTACGCTGTGCGCCACCAGCTCGTAGGGTGAGCGCCGTCGCCGACTCCGTGCAGAGCGCGGTCGAGGCCGTCGCCGGGCTTCGGCCCCACCCGGGCGTCGAAACGCAGGCCTCGGCGGCCAACATCCTGCTCGTCGACGACGAGCCGAAGAGCCTCTACGCGCTGCAGGAGCTCCTCTCCACGCTGGGCGAGAACCTGCTCACCGCGCCCTCCGGCGAGGAGGCGCTGCGCCTCGCCCTGAAGAACGACTTCGCGGTGATCCTGCTCGACGTGCGCATGCCCGGCATCGACGGCTTCGAGACCGCGCGCCTGATCCGCAACCGCGAGCGCTCGCGGCTCACGCCGATCATCTTCCTCACCGCGGCCGCCGACGAGATGACCTCGATGTTCCGCGGCTACGAGGTGGGCGCGGTCGACTACCTGATGAAGCCGGTGGTCCCCGAGATCCTGAAGTCCAAGGTCTCGGTGTTCGTCGAGCTGCACCGCAAGAGCGAGCGGCTGAAGGAGTCGGAGGACAAGCTGCGGCGCCTGGCGGCTCACCTGATCAGCGTCAGAGAGGAAGAAAGAGCCCATATCGCGCGCGAGATTCACGACGAGCTGGGCCAGGTGCTCACCGGCATCAAGATGGAGGTGGGCTGGCTGCAAAAGCGCCTGAAGGAGCCGCCGCTCCTCGAGAAGACCGAGTCGATGTCGAAGCTGATCGACTCGACCGTGCAGACGGTGCGCAAGATCGCCACCGGCCTGCGCCCCGAGATGCTCGACGACATGGGGCTGGTCGCGGCGATCGGCTGGCAGGCGAAGGACTTCCAGAAGCGCACCGGAATCCGCTGCCGCATCAAGCTGCCGCCGGAGACGGTCAAGCTCGACATCGACGTCTCGACCACCTCGTTCCGCATTTTCCAGGAGATCCTCACCAACGTGGCGCGCCATTCGCGCGCGACGCGGGTGGACATCGATCTCGACGTGACCGACACCGAAGTGCGGCTCCAGGTGCACGACAACGGCGTGGGCATCGCCGACAGCGACCTGCACGCCCGCAAGTCGCTCGGACTACTGGGCATGCACGAAAGGGCCCTGCTCTTCGGCGGCGAGGTGAGCATTACGGGCGCCCCCGGGCATGGAACTCGCGTGGCCGTCGTCATTCCAACTAGGAACAGGGCGTAGAGAAGAGACATAGAGGCGGCTCATGAAAGTCATCATCGCTGACGACCATCCCGTGGTCCGCCAGGGCCTGCGGCAGATGCTGGCAGTCGAATCCGACCTGACCGTCGTGGGCGAGGCCCGCAACGGCCAGGAAGTGGTCGACCTCTCCAGGCGCGTGCCCTGGGAAGTCGCCGTCCTCGACTACAACATGCCGGGCAAGAACGGCCTGGAGCTCATCAAGGAGCTGCGCCAGCGCTACCCGGGGCGCGCGGTGCTGATCCTCTCCATGTACCCCGAGGACCGCTACGCCGTGCGCGCGCTCAAGGCCGGGGCGTCGGGCTACCTGACGAAGGAGAGCGCGCCCGAGGAGCTGGTGAGCGCCATCCGCAAAGTCGCCGGCGGCGGGCGCTACGTCACGCCCACGCTGGGCGAGAAGCTCGCGCTCGAGCTCGAGGACAACCGCGGCAAGCCCCTGCACGAGACGCTTTCCGACCGCGAGTACCAGGTCATGTGGATGATCGCCTCGGGCAAGACCGTGCGGCAGATCGCCGACGAGCTTTTCCTCTCCCCGAACACCGTGTCGACGCATCGCACGCGCATCCTCCGCAAGATGAACATGAAGTCGAACGCCGAGCTGATGCACTACGCGATCGCGCACCACCTCGTCGATTAGGTTTTTGTGAAAAAAGAGTCGGGGTCAGACCTCCGATTTTTTTTGATTTTTTTCTGTAGTTGAAATAACTACAAAAACCCGCAGCCAATTGGGATAGCCCGGCGTCGGGATCGCCCCTACGATCCTGCTGGATTTCCCTTTTTCTTCAGAAGAATTGCCTGCTATGGACACGATCCAGCCCGGCCTCCACATGGTCCTCGACCGCGGCGAGCTCCTCAAGGCGCTGCGCGCCTTCAAGCGCGGCGACTTCACCGTGCGCATGCCGCTCAACCTGACCGGCATCGACGGCGAGATCGCCCAGACCTTCAACGACGTGGTCGAGCTCGAGGAGGCGAAGGCGGCGGAGATCGCGCGGGTCGCCGACCAGATCCGCGAAGGCCAGATCGGCCAGCGCATGAGCGTGCCCGGGGCGTCGGGCTCGTGGGCCGACGTGGTCGACTCCATGAATAGCCTCGTGAGCGACACGCTGTACCCCATCACCGAGGTGGCGCGCGTGATCGGCTGCGTGGCGAAGGGCGACCTCTCCGAGACCATGGTGCTCGAGGCCGACGGCCGCCCGTTGCGCGGCGAGGCGATGCGCCTGGGCACCGTCGTCAACACCATGGTCGGCCAGCTCAACGCCTTCGCGAGCGAGGTGTCGAGGGTGGCGAGGGAAGTGGGCACCGAAGGCAAGCTCGGCGGACAGGCGCGGGTGCCCGGCGTCGGCGGCGTGTGGAAGGACCTCACCGACAACGTGAACTCGATGGCGGCGAACCTCACCGGGCAGGTGCGGAACATCGCCGAAGTGACCACCGCGGTGGCGAAGGGCGATCTCTCCAAGAAGATCGGCGTCGACGTGAAGGGCGAGATCCTCGAGCTGAAGAGCACCATCAACACCATGGTCGACCAGCTCAACGCCTTCGCCGGCGAGGTGTCGCGCGTGGCGCGCGAAGTCGGCAGCGAAGGCAAGCTCGGCGGCCAGGCCCAGGTGAAGGGCGTCGCCGGGGTGTGGAAGGACCTCACCGACAACGTGAACTCGATGGCGGCGAACCTCACCGGGCAGGTGCGGAACATCGCCGAGGTCACCACCGCGGTGGCGCGCGGCGATCTGTCCAAGAAGATCACCGTCGACGTGCGCGGCGAGATCCTCGAGCTCAAGAGCACCATCAACACCATGGTCGACCAGCTCAACGGCTTCGCCGGCGAGGTGTCGCGGGTGGCGAAGGAAGTGGGCACCGAGGGCAAGCTCGGCGGGCAGGCGCAGGTGATCGGCGTCGCCGGGGTGTGGAAGGACCTCACCGACAACGTGAACTCGATGGCGGCGAACCTCACCGGGCAGGTGCGCAACATCGCCGACGTCACCACCGCGGTGGCGCGCGGCGACCTGTCGAAGAAGATCACGGTCGACGTGAAGGGCGAGATGCTCGAGCTCAAGTCGACCATCAACACGATGGTGGACCAGCTCAACGCCTTCGCCGGCGAGGTGTCGCGGGTGGCGAAGGAAGTGGGTTCGGAAGGAAAGCTCGGCGGGCAAGCTCTCGTCAAAGGCGTCGGGGGGGTGTGGAAGGACCTCACCGACAACGTGAACTCGATGGCGGCGAACCTCACCAGCCAGGTGCGCAGCGTCGCGAGCGTGGTGACCGCGGTCGCGAACGGCGACCTCGACCGCAAGCTCACGGTGGAGGCGAAGGGCGAGGTCGCGGCGCTCGCCGAGACCATCAACGGCATGATCGACACGCTGGCGGTGTTCGCCGAGCAGGTGACCAACGTCGCGCGCGAGGTCGGCAGCGAAGGCAAGCTCGGCGGCCAGGCGCGGGTTCCGGGCGCCGCGGGCCTGTGGAAGGACCTCACCGACAACGTGAACCGCCTGGCGGCGAACCTCACCAGCCAGGTGCGCGCCATCGCCGAGGTGGCGACCGCGGTGACCAAGGGAGACCTGACGCGCTCGATCGCGGTCGAGGCGAGCGGCGAGGTGGCCTCGTTGAAGGACAACATCAACGAGATGATCCGCAACCTCAAGGACACCACGCGCAAGAACACCGAGCAGGACTGGCTGAAGACGCACCTCGCGCGATTTACGCGGATGCTCCAGGGGCATCGCGACCTCGTGACGGTGTCGCGCCTGATTCTTTCCGAATTGACGCCGCTGGTGAACGCCCAGCAGGCCGCCTTCTACGTCGCCGACCACCGCAGCGGCGACTCGCAGCTCGAGCTGCTCGCGGGCTACGCGCAGCGCCACGGCAAGAGCCTGCCGCGCAAGATCGCCTTCGGCGAGGGCCTGGTCGGGCAGTGCGCGTTCGAGAAGAAGCGCATCGTGCTGAACCAGGCGCCGCCGGACTACGTGCGCATCAGCTCGGCGCTCGGCTCGGCCGCGCCGGTGAACATCGTCATCCTGCCGGTGCTGTTCGAGGGCCAGGTGAAGGCAGTGATCGAGCTCGCCTCGTTCAGCCGCTTCAGCGAGATCCACCAGAGCTTCCTCGACCAGCTCACCGAGTCGATCGGCGTGGTGCTGCACACCATCGCCGCCAACATGCAGACGGAATATCTGCTGCACCAGTCCCAATCGCTGACCGCGGAGCTGCAGGCGCAGCAGGAGGAGCTGAAGAAGACCAACGACCGCCTGGAGCAGCAGGCGCTCAACCTGCAGAAGTCCGAGTCGCTGCTGAAATCCAAGCAGGACGAGCTGCGCTCCGCCAACGACCAGCTGCAGGAGAAGGCGCGCCAGCTGTCCGACCAGATGCGCCAGGTCGAGTTCAAGAACCGCGAGATCGAGCAGGCGCGCGCCGCGCTGGAGGAGAAGGCCGAGCAGCTGTCGCTCTCTTCCCGGTACAAGTCCGAGTTCCTGGCGAACATGTCGCACGAGCTGCGCACGCCGCTCAACAGCCTGCTGATCCTCGCGCGCCTGCTCGCCGACAACGTCGGCGGCAACCTCACGCCCAAGCAGGTCGAGTTCTCGAGGACCATCCACTCCTCCGGCGCCGAGTTGCTCGCCCTGATCAACGACATCCTCGACCTCGCGAAGATCGAGTCGGGCACCGTCACGCTCAACATCGCCTCCGAGCGCTTCGCCGACATCACCGAATACGTCGAGCGCACCTTCCGCCAGATGGCGAGCGACAAGGGCCTCGAGTTCGTGGTCTCGGTCGACCGCAGCCTGCCGGCTGCGATGGAGACCGACGCGAAGCGCCTGCAGCAGATCGTCACCAACCTGCTGTCGAACGCGTTCAAGTTCACGAGCAAGGGCAAGGTGTCGCTGGTGGCGCGCGCCGCCGAGTCGGGCTGGAGCCCCGGGCACCCGGTGCTCTCGAGCGCCGGCACGGTCGTGGCCTTCGCCGTGGTCGACACCGGCATCGGCATCCCGGCGAACAAGCAGCGCCTCATCTTCGAGGCGTTCCAGCAGGCCGACGGCACCACCAGCCGCGAGTACGGCGGCACCGGCCTCGGGCTTTCCATCAGCCGCGAGCTCGCGCGCCTGCTCGGCGGCGAGATCCGGGTCAACAGCACCCCCGGCGAAGGCAGCACCTTCGTGCTGTACCTGCCGCTCGCCTACCAGCCGGCGGTGGCCGAGCCCGGCTTCGAGCCCGAGTCGCCCGAGGAGCTCGCCGCGCTCACGCCCGCGCCCGCGCCGGTGTCGACGGTGGAGGCCGAGGAGGTGGCGCCGCAGGCCGCGAACCAGCTCGCCGAGAAAAAGGTGCTGGTGGTGGACGACGACATCCGCAACGTGTTCGCGCTCACCAGCGCGCTGGAGCAGCACGGCATGCGCGTGATGCACGCCGAGAGCGGCAAGGAAGGCATCGAGGTGCTCAAGCGCGCGCGCGACATCGACATCGTGCTGATGGACGTGATGATGCCGGGGCTCGACGGCTTCGACACCATGCGCATCGTGCGCCAGCTCGACGGCTACAAGTCGCTGCCGATCATCGCGGTCACCGCCAAGGCGATGATGGGCGACCGCGACAAGTGCATCGAGGCGGGCGCGAGCGACTACATCGCGAAGCCGGTGAACGTGGACGTGCTGCTCGCGACGCTCTGGCGCACGCTCCAGGGGCAGGCGGCATGACGAGGCTCGGATGAGAGACAGGATCCTGCTGCGCGCCGAGCCCTCGGTGAAGGAGCTCCTTCCCGGGTTCCTCGAGAACCGGCGCCGCGACCTCGAGCGCATGCGCGAAGCGCTGCACGCCGGCGACCTCGCCGCGATCCGCGACCTCGGCCAGAACATCCGCTGCTTCTCGCGCGTCTACGGCCTCGACGAGCTCACCGCCCTCGGCGAGGAGATCCGCTGCGCGGCGGAGGAGTGCAGCACGCTGCGCATCGTCCACCTGCACCGGCGGCTCGCCGACTACCTCGCCCGGGTCGAGCTCCAGGAATAGCATGGATAGCCGGCAGGAGCGCGAATTCGACACGGTGCTCGAGACCCTCGCCGGCCTCGCCGCGGCGAACATCGTGCTGGTCGAGACGCTGCACGAGCACGGCGTGCTCGACAAGAGCCACTTCGCGCACGCGTTCGCGCGCGCGCTCGACACGCTCGCGCCGGAGCACCGCGGCGGAATGATCGAGCACGTGCTGCAGAACCTGCGCGACCGCTGCATGAACCTGCCGCCGCGCGGCTCCTCCGACGCGCGCGACTGGCTCGACCGGATTCTTTCCCGGACCTAGCTACCTGGCCGGGCTCACTTTACCTTGGTCAGCCACGACGGCCGGCGGAAGCGCCCGACCATCGTTCCCGCGGCCGCTTCGCGTCCCTCGTCGTCGAAAATGATTTCGCGGTTGCCGAACGGCAGCGACGCGCCGGCGATGATGAGGCGCGTGCGCCCGTTCTCGCATTCGAATTGAAGAATCAGGCCGCTCGCGTCGTCTTCGACGATCTGCTCGCGGACCTTGCACAACGCCCCGTTGGGCTTGATTGGCATGGCATCCTCGCTTCCTTCCATTCCCGTTTGTCGATACTTCACTCGAGCAATGCCTGTGCCAAGCATTTGTAGCGAATCCATGACATCGGCGCTGCCTTACACTTGCGGCGCATGCCGATCGCGAGTCCTCGCTACGCGTTCAACGCGGTCATGGTCGCCGGCGCGCCGCCCGATCCGGGCGTGTTCGCGCTGTGGGAGAACGACGAGCTCATCTACTACGGCCGCGCGCTCGGTAGCGGCGCGACAATCCAGTCGCGCCTGCGCGAGCACCTCGAGACCGGCGCGCACGGCACTGCGGGCGCCACGCACTACGGCTGGGAGATCGCCGCCAATCCCCGCGTGAGGGAGGCGGAGCTGCTGCGCGAGTTCGTGCGCCTGCACGGTCGGCTGCCGCGCGGCAACGGGCAAGGCGCTTGACGGAAAAAGGGGTCAGAGGAATTTTCCTGTAACACTTTTCCTGTAACACGTGTGCGCGCAGCCTTTAGGTGTTACAGGAAAATTCCTCTGACCCCTTTTTGAAGTTCCAGGTCCGCACGATGTTTTGCACATCCGCGGACAAGCTTCCTCGCCACGCGGCGCCCGCGGGGCCACTATCGCGCGCATGACGCTTCTCTACCGCCGCACCGACGCCGGCCGCAAGGCCTGGGACACGCAGGAGGCGAACGTCCCGCTCGAGTACCGCCGGGTGCTCGGCCTTTTCGTCCACGACGCCGACGCGCGCGAAGTGCGCGCGAGGCTCGGCTGGTCCGAGGGCGCGCTGAACGACGTCCTGGAGGAGCTCGAGGAGAAGGGCATGCTCGAGCGCTACGAGACCGACGACCGCGTGGACCTCGACTTCACCGGCTCGTTCAGCGTCGCGGGGCTCAATCCGCTCGGGCGCGCCTAGGCCTAGGCTCAGCGCCTAGACGAGCAGCTGGGCAAGCGCCAGCGGGTCGAGCGGCTTCACGATATAGCCGTCGCACCCCGCATCTCTCGCGCGCTTGCGGTAATCGTCCTGCGAATACGCTGTGACCGCGATGATGCGCGTGCCCTTGAACTCCGGCAGGCGCCGCAGCCTCTGGCATACCTCGAAGCCGTTCAGGCCCGGAAGCGCGAGATCGAGGAACACGAACTCGGGGTTGAGCTTCGCCGCCATGTCGACCGCCACGTAGCCGTTGATGGCGTAATCGACCTCGTGGCCCATGTCGCGCAGGATCCAGGTGAGGCTGCGCGCCGAGTCGATGTCGTCCTCGACCACGAGCACGCGCCGGCTCACGGCGGCACGCTGCGGCGGTTTGAGTTCCTGCTCTGAAATGGCGGCGGGCCTAGGGTTCTTACTAGCCCGCGATGGTGGAACGATCCCGGTCCGCCGGCAAGTGTCCGAAAACCACAACAAACAGCCCCCGCGTAGCGGCCGCGCTACGCCCGCTTTCGACCGTTTCGCTACTTCAGCCGGCGGATGCGGAGCCCATCGATGAGGCGCAGGTTGCCTTCGTCGCCCTCGTGCGTTTCCATGATCTCGATGCGCCCGAGGCGCTCGAGCGCCTGGGCGGCCGCGGCGACGATCTGGAAGTTGCGCAGGCTCGTGGTGTCGTCGGCGCGCACCCACGTATCGGCGCCCACCGGCGTGCTCTGGTACACCGCGGTGAGGTCCGAAACGTCGTTCTGCGTCTGGGGCGCCATGGCTCAGTACAAGGAGATAAGTGCTTGCGCTCATGAATTAGACGCCACGCCAGGGGCGGGCGCGCCCGCCCTCACACTAATTGACACGGATCGGCCCCCGCCGGACGCCCCTAAGGGGGTCCCGTGTAGCGATCCGGTGACGCCGAAATAGGGCTGGCCGCGACGGCCAAGCCTCGGCATGGCAAGTAGCATGGACCACTCGTAGATTCAGCAGGGGGGCATCGAGGATGTCGAAGCGCGACTTGGAGGAAGCGCTCAACCTGTACGCGGCGCTCATGCGGCTGGTCGTGACGCAGCCGGGCGGGAGCAATGACGTCGAGGGCATGCGCCGGTTGACGAACGTGTGCGCGCGCGCCGTGGAAATCGTGAACGACATTGAAGCGCGCGTCCTGATCCGCGCCGTGGAGAGCCGCGCGAAGCTGCTCTTCTCCGAGGACGGCCACGCGGGAGCGCAGGCCGGGTCGCTTCAAGGCGTGGCGGCGCTGAAATTCCAGATCTACAACGCGCTCAGCAATCTGCGCGGCCGCCTGCAAACGCTGCAGGATCGGGAGCCGCCGTCGCGGCCCGAGCTTCCGGCGCTTCAGGCCGGGAAGGGCGGGCACGTCCTGGTCGTGGAAGACGACCATGACTCCGCGCTGAGCTTGAAGAAGCTGCTGGAGTTCTGCGGGTACACCGTCTCGGTCGCATTCAGCGGCAGGGAAGGCATGGAGGCCGCCGAAAGGACATCGCCCGACGTGGTTCTCTGCGACATCGGCCTGCCGGACACCGACGGCTACGAGCTCGCCACGGCCCTGCGCAACAATCCGGCGACGGCGCGCGTGCGGCTCATCGCCGTGACCGCTTACGGCAGCGAGCAGGACCGGCAACGCTCCCGCGAGGCGGGATTCCAGCTGCACCTCGTGAAGCCGGTGAAGCCCGAGCGGCTGCTCGAAGAGCTCGACAAGGCGCCGAAGCTGCAGGCGAGGCGCGGGTAACAGTCCTCGAGCGACGTCTCCTCCCTCTCCACTTTCAGGACATGGGAGCGGTTCACTTGGCAGCCGTGACTACCCGTTCCAGTTGCAAACCAACAAGCGTGCGCTCCGTGTTGGAAAGGTCACCGACAATCTTGCGAAGAGGCTCGGGCAACTTCCGGATCAAGGTCGGGATCGCGACGATTTGATGCTCCTTGGCGAGGCGAGGGTTCTTCAGCAAGTCGACGATCTCGATCCGGTACTGGCCTTGCAGGTACTCGTCGCAGATCGTCTTGAGGTTGCGCTGTGCGGCGAGCGAGCGGGGTGTTTGCCCGGCGACGTAGAGTCGCAGCTGCCACTTCTCGTCGGAATAGCCAGGTTTCTTCGGCTTTGCCATCGGACCCAGGCATGCTATGTCGCCCTGCTGCGGCAAGGCTTAAGCTGGGTCAGCGGCCGACATAGGGCCAAGGGCATTTGATTCTGGTGGGTGCTACAGGGATCGAACCTGTGGCCCCTTCCGTGTGAAGGAAGTGCTCTACCGCTGAGCTAAGCACCCGGCCCGCGAAGGGCCGCATTCTAGCAAAGAGCGCTTGCGCTCGCGCGCCCTGGCCCTGCTGCGGACCCGCCCGCGGTGGCGTAGAGTGCGGCTGCCATGCTCGTCTTCAGGCAGCTGTTCGACCCGCAGTCGGCGACCTACACCTACCTTCTCGCCGACGGCGCCTCGCGCGAGGCGCTGCTCGTCGACCCGGTGTTCGAGCAGGCGCGGCGCGACGCCGCGCTGATCGAGGAGCTCGGCCTGCGCCTCAAGTGGACGCTGGAGACGCACGTGCACGCCGACCACGTCACCGGCGCGTGGCTCCTGCGGCAGAAGCTCGGCAGCAAGATCGCGATTTCGGCCTCGAGCGGCGCCGACGGGGCCGATCATTTCGTCAAGGACCAGGACAGGGTGACTTTTGGAAAGCGGTACGTCGAGGCGCGCGCCACGCCCGGCCACACCGGCGGCTGCACCACCTACGTGCTCGACGACCAGTCGATGGCGTTCACCGGCGACGCGCTGCTCATTCGCGGCTGCGGGCGCACCGACTTCCAGCAGGGCGACCCGGGGAAGCTGTTCCGCTCGGTGCGCTCGCAGATCTTCTCGCTTCCCGAGGAATGCACCCTCTACCCGGGCCACGACTACCGCGGCCTCACCGCCACCAGCGTGGGCGAGGAGAAGCTCTACAACCCGCGCCTCGCCGAAGGCATCCTGGAGCAGGACTTCGTCGGCTACATGAAGCACCTCGGGCTGCCGCATCCGAAGCAGATGGAGCTCGCGGTCCCGGCCAACCTGAAGTGCGGCCAGCCCCGGCAGAGCACCACCGAGAACCCCGACTGGGGTCCTCTGACTTACACGTTCGCCGGGATCTGGGAGGTGCAGCCCAACTGGCTCGAGGAGCACCTGCGCGAGGTGCAGATAATCGACGTGCGCGAGCTCGACGAATTCAACGGGCCGCTCGGCCACATTCCCGGCGCGAGCCTCGTCCCGCTCGGGACGCTGGCCGAGAAGGCCGCCAAGCTCGGTCGCGAGAAGCCGATCGTGGTGGTGTGCCGCTCGGGCGCGCGCTCGGCGCAGGCCACGCTGATGCTCGGGAGAGCCGGCTTCGACAAGGTCGCCAACCTCTCCGGCGGCATGCTGCGCTGGCGCACGCAGCGCTTCCAGGTCGAAGGCGGCAGCGACTGAAAAAGGGGTCGGAGAAATTTTCCAGTAACACGTGTGCGTCCCGCCTTAGGTGTTACAGGAAAATTCCTCTGACCCCTTTTTCTATAATTGAGGCATGACGGTCCGCACCCGCTTCGCTCCGAGCCCCACTGGCTACCTCCACATCGGCGGCGCCCGCACGGCGCTCTTTTCCTGGGCCTACGCGCGCCACCATGGCGGCAAGTTCATCCTGCGCATCGAGGACACCGACCTCGAGCGCTCCACCGCCGAGTCGGTGCAGGCGATCGTCGACGGGATGCGCTGGCTCGGCCTCGACTGGGACGAGGGCCCGTTCTTCCAGATGCAGCGCCTCGCGCGCTATCGCGAGGTGGCCGAGTCGCTGATCGCCTCGGGGCACGCGTACCGCGATTACATGTCGCGGGAAGAGCTCGAAGCTCTCCGCCAGGAGCAAGTCAGAAATAACATCAAGCCAAAGTACGACGGCCGCTGGCGCCCCGAGCGCGCGAAGGCGCTGGGACTGACGCCGCCGAAAGGCGTCGCGCCGGTGGTGCGCTTTCGCACGCCGGAGGAGGGCGAGGTCGGCTGGAACGACCTGGTGAAGGGGCCGATCAGCTTTCCCAACGCCGAGCTCGACGACCTCGTGCTGCTGCGCGCCGACGGCGTGCCGACCTACAACTTCGGCGTGGTGGTCGACGACCTCGACATGGACATCACCCACGTGATCCGCGGCGACGACCACGTGAACAACACGCCGCGCCAGATCCATATCTTCAACGCCCTCGGGAAAGCATTGCCGCAATTCGGCCACGTGCCGATGATCCTCGGCGCCGACGGCGAGCGCCTGTCCAAGCGCCACGGCGCGACCAGCGTCACGGAGTACGCGGGCCTCGGCTACCTCCCGGAGGCGCTCGTCAACTATCTCGCGCGCCTGGGCTGGTCGCACGGCGACGCCGAGATCTTTTCGCGCGAGGAGCTGGTGCAGTGGTTCGACCTCGGCCGCGTGTCGCGCTCCGCGGCGCAGTTCAACCCCGAGAAGCTCGCCTGGATCAACCAGCAGTACCTGAAGGAAGCCGCCGACGCGCGCCTCGCGCCGCTGGTCGAGCCGGAGCTGCGCAAGCGCGGCGCGCAGCTCGCCGGCGGACCGCCGCTCGAGAAAGTCGTCGCGCTGCTCAAGGACCGCGCGAGCACGATCCCGCAGCTCGCCGACGAAGCCATGCTCTTCTACGCCGTCGACGTGGATCCGGGTAAACCGGACTGGGATTCGAGCGTTGAAAAAGGCTTGAAGATGCTGCGCGCCCGGCTTTCCAGCGTTCCCTGGGAGCGCGCGGCGATCGGCGAAGCGGTGAAGGAAGCGGTGAAGTCGAACGGCCTCAAGATGCCGCAGATCGCGATGCCGCTGCGCCGCCTCGTCACCTGGCGCACGCAGACGCCTTCGATCGACGCGGTGCTCGAGCTGATCGGGCGGGAGACCGTGCTGCTTCGCCTTTCGCGCCACTTGAGCGAGGACTAACGCGACTACCACCGTGAAAAAGCACTGCATCGCTGCTCTGTTGTTTGTCTCAGCGCCCGTTCTCGGACAAGGCCTGGAGCCCGGCGAGTGGGAGTTCAACGCCGTCACCACCTCGCCGCTCGTCACCGGAGCGCAGAACAACGTGTTCAAGCGCTGCATCCGCAAGGAGGACGCCGAGAATCCCGAGCGCTGGATGGCGCAGCAGAGCGCGACCGGGCCGTGCCAGCTGAAGCCCCTCGAGCGCACCGCGGATTCGATGAAGTGGGAAGTGTCGTGCCCGAAGACCAACTCGCGCGGCAACGGCGTCGCACGGCTCACCGGCCCCGGCAGCGTGGAGAGCGATCTGCAGATGACCACCGAGATCCAGGGCTACCGCATCCAGACCAACACCCGCACCACGGGCAAGCGCCTGGGGCCGTGCAAGAGCTGACCCCGAATTCGATGATCGAACGCGTTCTTCTTTCCGTCCTCGTCTTCGCATCCGGGACGGCATTTGCGCAAGGCCTCGAGCCCGGCGAGTGGGAGTTCAACGCCGTCACCACCGTTACCAGCGCGCCGGTCCGGCCGGGCGAGCAAACCAGCGTGTTCAGGCGCTGCATCAGGCAGGAGGACGCCGAGAATCCCGAGCGCTGGATGGCGCGCCAGAGCCGGACCGGGCCCTGCCAGCTCACGCCGGGCGAGAAGACGGAAGACTCGATGCTTTGGACCGTGTCGTGCCCGAAGAGCAACATGCGCGGCCACGGCGTCGCGCGGCTCACCGGGCGCGGCACCGTGGTCAGCGACCTGTGGATGACCGGCGAATTCCAGGGCTACCACGTCGAGACGTACACCAAGACCTCGGGCAGGCGCGTCGGCCCCTGCAAGAGCTGACCGCGCTATAATCTCGCCCCTCGGTCGGGGGTATAGCTCAGCTGGGAGAGCGCTTGCATGGCATGCAAGAGGTCACCGGTTCGATCCCGGTTACCTCCACCAACCGACGCGACAACCGCAGTCCCCATCGTCTAGAGGCCTAGGACATCGCCCTTTCACGGCGGTAACCGGGGTTCGAATCCCCGTGGGGACGCCAGACAGCTAGCGCCGCTTGACCGGGAAGCGCCGCCGTGCGGGCGCCGGAGCGGCGCTGTCGAGGTAACGGTAGTTGATGCGGCCCCGCGTCACGTCGTACGGCGAAATCTCCAGCCTGACGCGATCGCCGGCGATGATGCGGATGTACCGCTGCCGCATCTTGCCGCCGGCATAGGCGAGCACGTGCGCGCCGTTTTCCAGCCGCACGCGAAACTGCGTGTTGGGCTGGATCTCTTCCACGGTGCCTTCCATCTCGATCATTTCTTCTTTGGCCATCAGCCCGCCTTCTCGTCCCAGGGGAAAACGCAGGCCACAT
>DASXAO010000025.1:0-41960 GCA_036406675.1 Burkholderiales bacterium | reverse complement strand
GGCAGCGGCTCGAGCAGATGCAGCGTCAGCTCCTTGCGGCCGAGCTTCTTCATCAGGATGCTCTTCTCTTCGACGACGATCAGGGCGCCCTTGTTGATGACGGCGATCCGCTCGGCCATCTCCTCGGCTTCTTCGATGTAGTGGGTGGTGAGGATGATGGTGGTGCCGGCCTCGCGCAGCGCCCGCACCACCTCCCACATGCCCTTGCGCAGCTCGACGTCGACGCCGGCGGTCGGCTCGTCGAGGAACAGGATCTGCGGCTCGTGGGAGAGCGCCTTGGCGATCAGGAGGCGGCGCTTCATTCCGCCCGAGAGCGTCATCATGCGGTTGTCGCGCTTCTCCCAGAGCGCGAGCTCGCGCAGCACGCGCTCGATGACCGAGGCATCGGCCGGTCTTCCGAACAGGCCCCGGCTGAAGGCCACCGCCGCGCGCACCGTTTCGAAGGGATTTCCGGGGAGCTCCTGCGGCACCAGCCCGATCAGCTCGCGCGCCGCGCGGTAGTCGGCGACGATGTCGTGCCCCGCCACGGTGACGCGCCCCGACGTCGGCGTGACGATCCCGCACACGATGTTGATGAGCGTGGTCTTGCCGGCGCCGTTCGGGCCGAGCAGCGCGAAGATCTCGCCGCGGCGGATGTCGAGGTTGACGCGCTTGAGCGCCTCGAAGCCGGAAGCGTAGGTCTTGGAGAGGTCCGAGACTGAGAGGATGACCGACATCGGCTGCGGCCGGATCTTACGATGATGCGGCGGCGACTATTGCAGCCGTAACTTGTCCAGCGCCGCGCGCAGCTCCGCCACCTCGGCTTCGAGGCGCGCGACCCTTCCTTCCAAAGGATCCTCCCCGGGAGCTTCATCCCGGACATCCCTTCCCTTGGAAATCGAATCCGCTGCCGGGGTGCCGCTCAGCAGATGGGCCCAACGGTTTTCGCGCGCGCCGGGGAGGCGCCCGAGCTGGACCACCAGCGCGCCCGCCGGCCGCGCCGCCAGCTCCTGGAGGAACGCCTCCACCGCGGACAGGTCGGCGAAGCGGTGCATCCGCTCGCAATTGACGCGCAGCTCCCCCGGCGTCTGCGGCCCGCGCAGCATCAGCACCGTCAGGATCGCGACCGACTGGGACGGCACCTTGAGGACCGCGTCGAAATTGTGCGCATAGCGGGCCACGCGGCTTCCGCTCGACTCGATCACGAGGTTGCGCCGTTTCAGGCTGTCGAGGCTCGCCTGCACCTCGCTCTCGGTCGCCGCCATCACCGGCGAGCGGCTGGTCCTCTGGTTGCAGCCGGAGACCAGCGCGTTGAGCGTCAGCGGATAGGTGTCGGGGACGGTGTGCTGCTTCTCGACCAGCGTGCCGAGGACACGCGTTTCGAGCAGGGTCAGGTCGTTCATCGACGGCAATTATCTTTCAAGACCACCGCGGAAAATGGTGACAGTCACCATTTTCCCGCCGTCACGGCTGGTGGAAGCGAAACTACAGCTGCGCGAGGCAGGCCTTGTGGCGCTCGGCCACGCGCACGGCGTAGCCGTAGCTCGTCAGGCGGCGCGGCGTCTTGAAGCTCTCGACCACGATCATCGGCACGACCGCGCGCGGGGTGCGCCTGCCGACCACGCCGTCGACCATGGTGAAGACCGAAAGGTAGAGCCGGCTGCGCTCGAACTCGGCGGTCTGCCCGAGCTCCAGGTCGCTGCGCACGTCGGCGTTGCTCATCTCGAAATGGCCGGCCAGCGTCCGCACCGCGGCCTCGGTGCGGCTCACCTCGCGCACCGGCTTGCCCAGCTCGAAGCGCAGGACGTCGCCGTCGAGCTCGAGCGCGATGCCGGTCAGCTCGCTCACCGCCTTCTGGAACGCGGCGTTGCGGCTGGCGTAGCGCCCGGCGTTGTAATCGGCGAAGCGATAGCGCAGATCGTCGTAGGGCGCGGCGTAGTCGAACAGGTGGGCGATGCCGAAGTAGAGCCCGCCGCGGCGCGTGAACACTTCGTCGCGGATCGAGCCCTGGACGGCGAACGGGTAACGTGTCGAAGCGGCTTGCGCCTGGGCGAAGCCGATGCTGACCTGCATCGGGCCGCCGCTGCGCACCGGGTTGTGCTCGGAGAACAGCACCTTGCCGAGCGGCACGCGGCCGGCGAAGTCTTCGAACAGATCGGAGAGCTGGCGCTCGGTGCTCGCGCTGTCCAGGCGCTGCTCGTAGGTGCGCCCGTCCGAGGACACCAGCTTCAGGGCCGATTCCGCGATCACCTTGGGAATGCCGGCGACCTCGCGCCGCTTGTCGAGCTCGCGCCGCGCCATCGCAGGCAGCCCGGGAATCGAGGGATCTACGCGGAAGCTCGATTCCTGCTCGGTGATCGCGATGGCCGCGCAGATGTTCTCCGGGGTCGGCTCGACCCGCAGGGCGCTCATCGCCGCGTACATGTCCTCCGCCCAAGCGCGCCGGTCGGCGAGGCGCTGCGGAAGAAGCTGCTCGATCAATGCCGGCCCGCTCAGGGAAGCTGCGCTCGCGGGGGACACGTTCACCACTGGGGCGGGAACGCGCGCAGGTGCGCGGCGTTCAGTGCGCGACGGCTGCGCGCTGGACACCGGGTCGCCGGTCCGGTTGGTGGCGCACCCTGCCAGAAGCACCAATACCGCCGCAGCCAGGCGTACCGGTTTCTGCATCCGGCGAGCTTAGCGAACCCGGCCGGAAGCTACGGTGCGGCTTTTCACACATTGCGCCGCATGGCGCAATCAAAGAGTGAATTTCAGTGAACTAATGAGCGCACCGGGAAGGTGCGCGCTCGACGTCGAGCGCTCCCCGTAGGTCGAGACGTCGGGGAGCAGCTCTCGCTCGCGCGTGAGCTCCGCGAGATTCTCGCCGAGCATGCGATAGACGGTGTCGTCGAAGCGCAATGGCGTGATGGGCGCGACGATGCGGCCGCGCTCGGCCCAGAACGTGGCAAAGCGCGTCATGCCCGTGATGCGTCCCGCGGGTCGATCCGAGAAATTGAGATACCAGAGGTTGCCGACGTAGAGGCCGGTGTCGAGCGCCGCGAGCGCCTCTTCGGCGCCAAGCGTCCCGGGAGCGACGTCGAGCGCCTCGGGGCTCTCCTGCCCGGCGTTGGGCGTGAGGCCGTATTCCTTCGCCGAGCGCGGGGAAACGAGCGCATCGCGCAGCAGACCCCGCTCGATCAGCGCGACGCGAGGCGGTTTCACGAAGCCGCCACCCTGGAAGCCCGGCGCCATCCCTTCGGCGGTGTTCTCGATCATCGTGAGCTTCGGGCTCAGCGCGCTTCCCGACTCCATGCGCAGGAGCGGGCTCTGCTTCGTTGCGCGCGCACGCGCCGAAAAGCCGCCCCACGAGATCATCCCCAGGAGCTCCTCCAGCGCGCGAGGCGCGAGATAGACGCGGTAATCGCCCGGCTCGAGGGCGCGCCTCGCCTTTGCGAGGTCCGCGAGCCTTAGCGTCGCGGCTTCCATCCGCGCTTCGAGCGCGCGCGCGTCCCAGTCGAAGCCCGCGTACCCGGTTTTCACCGCCTTGTCGCCCTCGAGATACAGGCTCCAGTCGAGCGTGAAGCTGTCGACTTCGTGCCAGTTCCTCTGGCCGAGCGAGTTGGCGAAGCCGCGGCAGATCGTTCCGCCGGCATAGATCCCCACGAGATCCCGGCCTTGCGCCTTCGCCACGATGTCTTCGGTCACGGCATCGGGCGACGCAAGCGCGCCGCGGCGCTCGCTCGAGGTCGAGCACGGGACCTCGTTGACGAGCAGCCACGGATCTTCCGGAAGCTCTGCGAGGATGCCGCGGAGCTGCGACAGCGCGGCTTTCGCGTCCTCCAGGTCGTCCCGGCCTAGCGCGAACGTGGCGCCGGCCTGCCGCCGCTCGCGGATCAGGCGCAGGGAAACGTAAGCCTGCTCGACGCTCCCCGCCTGCCGCACCTTGCCCCGATTGAAGCGCACGAAATCCGAGCGCTCGCCGGAGAACTCGCACAGCAGCATCTCGCGGGCTCGCAGCTCGCGGCCCAGCCGCTCCGCCAGCTCGAAGAAGCGTGCCTTCACCGGGGCACGCAGCCCTCGGCAACCGCTACCGCGGCGTGCGCGTAGCCTTGCGCTGCCTCAGCGCCTGGGCGCGGCAGTCGAGCAGCGCGTCGAGGACGGTGGCGCCCTCGCCCTCGACCGAGCGCTTGAGGATCTGGACGCTGTTCTGCCGCGTCGGCCGCTCGTCCGGCTTGCGCGTCCAGTAGACCGTATAGCCGCCGCCGTTGCGCGTGATGATGAGGACGCCCTGCTTCGTCATGTCCGCGGCAAGCGCGTCGAGGCCCGGTCTCTCCGCAGAAAGGCCGCCGCCCACGCTGCGCCACCGATCGAGGAATCCCATGCGCCGTCCCTTGCCCTTGCGGCCACGGTGAATCGAAGGTCCGGAGGAAGTCTGTCACGATCGCCGGGGGCGAGAGTAAGGAACTAAGTCCTTCTTCAGCCGGATTGGCCGCCGAACACCTCGACGTCGGAAAAGAGGCACGGCGGCGCGGCGTGGCCGCAATGGATGGCCTGGTTGGGCTCGCCCTTGCCGCAGTAGAGCGTCCCGTGCACCTCGAACGACGCGGCGCCGCCGACCTTGCGAAGGCTGCGCCAGAACGTCGCCGAGACGCCGCGATAGTTCGGGTTCCTCACCACGCCGCGGCGCCGGCCGTTCTCGATCAGCTCGCCCCACTCGCAGCCGAACTGGAATTTGTTGCGCGAGTCGTCGATCGACCAGGACAGATTGGTGCGCATCAGCACGCCCCGGCGGACAGACGCGACCATTTCGTCCAGCGTGCCAGAACCCGGCTCGATATTGAGATTCGCCATGCGGTGGATGGGCGGCCGGTTCCAGCCGCTCGCGCGGGAGTTCGCGACGCCCGGCCCGCCGAGCGCGGACACCAGGATGCCGTTTCGGATGAGGAACACCTTGCGTGCCGGCATGCCATCGTCGTCGAACGCATAGGTGGCGAGCTCGCCATGCAAAGGATCGTAGGTGACGTTGAGGAGATCCGACCCGTAGCGATACGAGCCGATCATCTCCGGGGTGACGAAGCTCGTTCCCGCGTAGTTTCTCTCATCGCCCAGAACCCGATCCAATTCCAGCGGGTGGCCGATGGACTCGTGGATCTGCAGCATGACCTGGTCGGGCATCAGCAAGAGATCCATCTTCCCGGAGGGACAGTTCGGCGCCGCGAGAAGCTGCAACGCGTCGTTTGCGAGACGCTCTCCGCTCCCGACAAAGGCGGCCTCTTCGAGTGCCTCAAAGCCGCCCTGGCGTGCATGGTCGAGGCTGCGCGACTGCGTCTCCATGCCCTCGTTCGCCGTCACGCGCATGTGCGGCAGCGTGAAGCGGAAACGCTGCCTGACTTCGCCTCCGGTGCTCGTGAGATAGACGCGCTCCTCCTCGATCAGCTCGAGCGCCGCATAGCGCTCCACGATCCGGCCGTCGATCCTCGCCGCCTTGCACTCCTGACCGAGGAGATCGTGAAGCGTTGACCGTTCGGGCCTTGCCCGGAGGAACGGACTTTGATATTCGCCGCGCGGCGCCGCCATGGCCGCGGGATCGAAGCGCAGCGCGCTCTTGCCTTTCGTCGCCTCGGCCCACTGCGTGGCCCGGTCGAGCGCCGTCTGCAGCCCGGCCGTCGACAGATCGCTCGTCGCGCAGTAGCCGTATCCACCTTCGATGACCACGGTGAGCATCGCGCCGCGGTCGAGCGACAGGCGCGGCGGCTCGAGCGTGTCTTGGCGCATCGCGTGGGACTCGCGCTTCTCTTCGTGGTAGCGCAGCGACCAGAACGGCGCGCTCGAGCGCAACGCCGCGAAGACCTTTGTGACCGTAGGGTTCGACACCGTTACGAATGGTAGCAATCCGATACCAACTGCGGCGAGGATCGTTGCTCTAATAGCTCGACTCCTTCAACTTTCCTAGGGGAAGCGCAAATGCGTAGAGCAGGAATCGTGGCGAGCTTGTTGGCGTCGCTCGTAGGCGTCGGAGCGTGTGCGACGCAGGCCTACGATCAGCGCCAGAACCGCCGACCAGCTCGGCGCTCGATTAAGGCTGGCGAAGCCGGCTACGCGGGCGCAAGCGCCATCTGCTCTAGGATCGCGCGCCCGACGAAGCCGTAGGGATTGGCGATTGTCTCGGCGATCTCGTAGTGGTTGTAGCCTTCGGCGTAGACCAGCTTCACCTGCTTGCCGGCGTTCTTCAGCGCCTCCGCGAACTCGCGCGTCTGGCGCTTGAATTCCGGCGTTTCGAGCGAGCCGTAGAGCAGCACGACGGGCGCGACGATCCGGTCCAGGTGCCGCTGCGGCGATAGCGCCTGCTCCATGTCGTCGGTGAACGTGACGTAGTTACCGCGCTTGGACAGGCGCGGGGCGCGCAGGTCGTACATGCCGCTCGAGAGGGTGTATCCCTTCACCGTTTCGGCCAGCAGCCCGAAGTCCTTCTTCCAGTCGGTGATCGCGACTACGCCGCCGAGGTGCGCACCGGAGGAACGGTCCGACAAGTAGAGGCGGTTCGCATCGCCGCCAAAGCTCGCGGCGTTGCGGTACGTCCACGCGACCGCGCGCCGAACCTGCTCGACCATGACGAAAAGGCTGCCGCCGGCGTCCTGGACCTTCACGAAATCGGGCACTACGAAATGCGCGCCCGCGCCGACGAACATCTCCGCCGCGTAGCCGAAATCCCTCGCCTTCCCGCCGCGCCAGGCACCGCCGTGGATGAAAAGGTTGATCGGCGCGTTCGCGCGCTTGGCGATGTAGATGTCGAGCTTTTCGATCTCGCTCGGGCCGTACGCCGCGCGCCGCGGCGGGCCAAGGCGCTGGCGCGCGAGCTCGCTGTTGGTCGCGTTGCGAGCGCTGATCTGCTTGCCGTTCGGCGCGTAGACCGACTGATCGTAGGCGTCGTCGAGCTCGGCCTGGTCCATGTCGAGCCACACCCGCGGTCCCTTGGTGCGCTGCGCCTTGGGCGCGCCATCCTCGGCATGAGCAGGGCCAGCCACCGCAGCCGCGGCGGCCAGGGTTCCGAGAAAAAGCGCGCCGCACCGCCGTATGGCGGTGCCGGACGCGCCCGGACTTCCCGATCCTTCTAAGCGCTCGCGCGCGCTCTCTTGTAGCTTCTCGCGGCGGCCTTCAGCGCACGCTGATGCCTTTTCAGCGACGCCGCCATTCTCGCCACCTCTTTCCTCGCCCTGCGCTGGAACACGGCCAGCTTGACCTTCGCCTTCTTCAGCCGCGCCTTGGCCTTCACCATGGTCTTCTTGCTCATTTGAAGACTCCTTGTTATTGACGACGGCCGTTATGTACCACGGATCGTCTTCGGCTGCATGGCACTGCTTCACAGCCTGACCCGCTCAGCCGGAGCTAGGGTTTCTGCTTCGGCGGAAAGTTGGACAGCATCTCCGCGACCACCGCGTTGATGCGTTGCTGCTGCTGCTCGGGCGTCGTCTTCGGCTCGACGGCGCCCGCGGCCGTCGCGCGCCACAGCAGCGACTTGCTCTTCGCATCGACGAAGTCGAGGACCAGCTGCCCCTCCTTCTTCTCGATAGCCTGGCTTTTCCCGCCGCCGACCGACACGCGCCCCGCCCGGCCGACGGGAATGCCGACCGATACGCCAACGCCGGTGGAACCGCCGTACGTGCTCTTGCCGGAGAGCTGCATGCCGATCAGGAAATCAGGGTCGGCTCCGGCGGGAACGGGTCCTTTCGCCTGAAGCTGGCTATCCACCGTCGTCTTGATTCTCTTGACCAGCAATTCATCGCTCACCGCATTGCCGGTCGGGGGCATCCAGCTATAGGACTTGAGGGCGGCGAAGTTCGCGCCGGTGTCGTAGTCGAACGTCACGTCCACGTCGCCGGAAGGCGTGCTGGCGCACCCGGCGACCATCGCACCTGCCGCAACGACCGCGATCGCGAGGAAGACACTGCCGGGATTCCGCAGGATGGAGCGCATCGCCACCTCTCTGTGCTTGGGAGCGGAACATTGTGACCTGCCCCGACGCGTCCGCTATTGGACCTTGGTCCTACGAGTCTCGCGCTACATCCTCTCCGGAAAGCGCGGAATGAACCCGTCGCGGTTCGGCATCCTCACCTGGGGCAGGGTCTGAGCGTTCATGACGTCCTGGTCGCCGATCAGCTTGTTCTGCGCGAGGAGGTAGGCGGTCAGCGCGTAGACCTCGTCGTCGCCGAGCGAACGCGGCTGCGTGAATGGCATCGCCCGGCGGATGAAGTCGAAGAGCGTCGTGGCGTAGGGCCAGAAATTGGCGATGGTCTTGGGCGAGCTCATGCCCTTCATCGGCGGGGCGCCGACGAGCGCGGCGCTGATGCCGCCCTTGCCCTGCTCGCCGTGGCAGGCAGCGCACTTCTGCGCGTAGATCGGCGCGCCCTGCGCGGCGCTGCCGCTGCCCTTCGGCAGCCCGGTGCCGTCCGGCAGCACGTTGATGTCCCAGGCCGCGAGGTCGGCGTGCGAGAGCGGCTGGCCCAGGTTGGGCCCCGCCGCGAACAGCGGGCTGCAGATGAGCATTAGAAAGAGAAATCTAGGCGTAGACATGTTTCACGCCTCCGCTCGCGTCGATTGCCCAGCTCGTCGGGCCGTTGTAGTGCTGGCTGGGAAATGCCAGCACCGGCGGCGGCTTCGATGTCGTGCCGCGGTGCGCGATGATCTGCGCGCGCGTCGGCTGCGCGTTGCCGCCCTCGTCCCAGGCGCGGCTCTGCAGCACCGCGGGGCCGCCGTTCCACTGCCACGGGATGCGGAAGCGCGTGAACGCCTTCGGCAGCACCGGCTCCTGCAGCGCGGCCTGCGCCCAGGTCTGGCCGCCGTCGGCCGAGACCATGACGCGGGCGATGCGCCCGTTGCCCGAGTAGGCGATCCCCGAGATCTCGTAGAAGCCCGGGCCCTTCAGCGCCAGTCCGGGAGACGGGTGGGTGATGAAGGACTTCACTTCCTGCAGAAAATAGAACTGGTAGGCCTTGCCGCCGGGAAGGATCTGCGCGTACGTGCGCGATTCGTAATAGGTCATCGCCGGCTGGTCGGTGAGCTGCAGCCGCCGCAGCCACTTCACGTTCATGTTGCCTTCCCAGCCGGGCAGGAGCAGGCGCATCGGGTAGCCCTGCCCGGGCATCAGCCGCTCGCCGTTCTGGTAGAGCGCGACCATCGCGTCGTCCATCGCCTTGCCGAGCGGGTGGCTGCGCGAGAGGTGCGGCGCGTCCGCGCCTTCGGCGACGACCCATTTCGCCTTCGGATCCACCCCGGCTTCATCGAGAAGTACGGAAAGCGGCACGCCGGTCCATTCGCTGCACGACGCGAGCCCGTGCAGCGCCTGCACGCTCGCCTGGATCGGCTCGGGCGAGAAGAGCGGCGCGCTGTTGCCGCCGCACTCGACGAACGTAAAGCGCGACACGAGCGGATAGCGCGAGAGGGCGTCGACGGTGAAGACGAGGGGCCGCTTCACCAGGCCATGGATCGCGAGGCGGTGCTGCGCCGGATCGATCTCGGCGTTGCCGGCGTGCGAGATCGTGAAGTGCAGGCCGCTGGGCGTGACCATCCCCTGGAGCTGCTGGTGCGGGGTGCGCGCATGCTGGTTGCGCGGCTCGCCGTTCGGATTGCTCAGCGTGCGCACCACCGCCTTCTCGAATTTCGAGGGCGCGCCGTACGGCGGCACTACCGTGCCCGGCTCCTTGCTCCAGGGACCGTCCACCAGCGCTTCGCCCCTGGAGGTGGTCACATATCCCAGGAGCGTGAGGGCGGCGCCGCCGCGCATGAACGCCCTGCGATCGAGAAGCCCGTTGCCGGCGACCGGTGCGATGTCTCCCATGGCACCTCCCCTCTGGTGGGCCAGCCTACTCTCGCGGCAAGAGCGAAACAAGGGAGCGTGCTTCTGTCGGAGCTCCCCTATCCCGGAGTAGTCTCCATCCTTCCGAAAGGAGGAGGGCATGGTCCAGAACAAGCGCAGGGACATTCTCAAGGCGGGGGCGATCGGCGCCGCGGCGGCCGGGCTGGGATTCCCGGCGATCATCCGCGCGCAGCAGAAGGAGGTCGTGATCCTGGGGCTGTGGGACCAGACCGGGGCGTTCGCCGACGTCGGCCCGCTCAACGACCGCGGCATGCGCATGGCGCTCGAGGAGCGCGGCATGAAGATCCTCGGCCGTCCGGTCAAGTACGTGACGCGCGACGGCGCCACGCAGGCCGGCACCTCGACGCGGCGCGCCGAGGAGGCGATCGACGGCGAAGGCGCGCGCTTCATGATCGGGCCCTGGTCCTCCGGCGTGGCGCTGGCGGTGTCGGAAGTCGCCAAGCGCAAGAAGGTGCTGCACTTCTTCAGCGGCGGCACCGAGGACATCTCCGGCGCGCGCTGCCACCGCTACTCCTTCCAGTGGGCCGCCAGCCCCTACACCGCGGCGAAGACCGTGGTCGACAACTTCATGAAGGCGAACCCGAAGGCGAAGCGCTGGCACCTGCTCGTCGCCGACTACGCGTTCGGCTGGTCGGTGGAGAAGTACATCAAGGAGGTCGGCAAGACCCACGGCCTCGAGTTCGTCGGCGCCGACCGCCACCCGCTCGGCGAGCGCGAGTTCTCGAACTACGTGCAGAAGGCTGCGGCCAACCGGCCGGACGTCGTGGCCATGATCAATTTCGGCGGCGACGCGGTCGCCGGCGCGCGCGAGATCTTCAATTTCGGGCTGACGCCCAAGATCCCGCTCATCATGAGCTGGTCGTCGGGCGTGGAGGAGCTGATCCAGCTCGCGCCCGAGATCCGCGAGAACATGTGGGTCGGCACCAACTTCTACTACACCGCCGACACGCCGGTGGCCAAGGAGTTCGTCAAGAACTACCGGGCGAAATTCAAGACGCCGCCCGGCTACGCGCCGTCGGCCGCCTATTCGATGACTCGCCTCATGCTGGCGGGCTTCGACAAGGCGAAGTCGGTGGAAGTGCAGGACGTGATCAAGGCGCTCGAGGGCATCGAGGTCAACGACCTCCTCGGCCGCATGCGCGTCGACCCGGCCACCCACCAGACGCTGCGGCCGTACTTCTTCTTGCGCTGCAAGCCGAAGAAGGCGATGAAGGAAGAGCTCGACCTGGCCGACGTCATCGCGACCGGCGACACGCCGCTGCCCAAGGAATACGCGGCCTGCAAGGACATCGGCCAGTTTTAGGATGGGGAAAATAGGGTCTGTCCCTATTTTTCTGATTGGGACGAACGATCTGTCGTTCCGGTCTTGAACGCTCTACTCGGCCAGATCCTTAACGGTGTCGCGACCGGGATGCTGTACGCCCTGATGGGCCTGGGTCTGTCGCTGATCACGGGCGTGCTCAACATCCCCAACTTCGCCCACGGCGTGCTCTTCGCCGTGGGCGCCTATCTCCTCGTTACCCTCGTAGGCGTTGTCGGCAACTTCTGGATCGCTCTGCTGCTCGCGCCCTTCGGCGTCGCCATCCTGGGCTGGGTGATCGAATATGCCGGCATCCGTCGGCTCTACGCCGCGGGCCACGACTACCAGCTTCTTTTCACCTTCGGCCTCGCGCTGATCTTCTCGGAAGCGATCATCCTGATCTGGGGGCCGGTCGGCATCAGCCAGCTGCCGCCGCCGATCCTGCGCGGCGGCGTCGATCTCGGTTTCACCTTCTATCCAAAGTACCGCCTGTTCGTCATGGTCATGGCAGGCCTGCTGGTCCTCGCGACGTGGCTGTTTCTGGAGAAGACCCGCTACGGCGCGATCATGCGCGCCGGCATCGAGAACAAGGAAATGGTGTCGCTGCTCGGCATCGACATCCACAAGCTTTTCACTGCGGCGTTCGCCCTGGGCGCATTCCTCGCGGGAATCGCCGGGGCCCTGACGGCGCCGATCCGAGGCTTGAGCCCCCAGATGGGTGCCGACATGCTTGGCATCGCGTTCGTCGTGGTGGCGCTCGGCGGCCTGGGCAATCTTCTCGGCGCGATCGCCGCGGGCGTCATCATCGGCGTCGCGCAGGCGATCGTCGCGGGGCACTGGACCGAGGCGTCGCAGGCGGTGATCTTCGCGGTGATGGCGGGCATCCTGCTGGTGCGGCCGCAAGGGCTGTTCGGCATCCGATGAAAGCTTACCCAGCGCTTTTTGTCGTCGCCGCCGTCGTAGCGCTGCCCTTCCTCGTGCGCCCGGTGATCGCCACCGAGATCTGGATCTTCGCCATCTTCGGCCTCGGGCTGAACCTGCTGCTCGGCTACACGGGCCTTCTTTCCTTCGGGCAATCCACGTTCTTCGGCTCGGCGGCCTACGTCGCCGGGTGGCTGCTCAAGCACTACGGCATCAACGTGTTCTTCGCGCTCGGCATCGGCGTCGGGGTGGGCGCGGCTTCGGCGCTCGTGGTGGGTTATCTGTGCGTGCAGCGCTCGGGCCTCTACTTCATCATGCTCACCTTCGCGCTGAACCAGCTCTTCTACTTCGTCGCTTACCAGTGGACCAGCGTCACCGGCGGCGAGGACGGCATGCAGGGCGTGCCGCGGCCGGAGTTTCTCGGCCTGGATTTCGGGGATCCGCGCGTGTACTACGTGTTCGTTTCGATCCTGTTCCTCGCTTCCCTGTGGCTCATGCAGCGGATCGTGGAGTCTCCGCTCGGCCGCATCCTCCAGGCGATCCGCGAGAACGAGGTGCGCGCCGCGGCGGTCGGCTACCACGCGCCCCGCTTCAAGCTGCTCGCCTTCGTGATCGGCGGGGCCTTCAGCGGCGCGGCCGGCGTGCTCTACGCGATGCTGTTCGGCATCGTGCCGCTCGAGGCGATCGGCTTCGTGTTCTCCGGCAACGTGGTGTTCGCCACGCTGATCGGCGGCTCGGGCTCGCTGTACGGGCCGCTCATCGGCTCGTTCCTCTTCATCTGGCTCTCCGAGTCGATGAGCGTGGTGTGGGCGCGCTGGCCGCTGCTCCTCGGCGTGGCGTTCGTGATCGTGGTGCTGTTCTTCCGCGGCGGCGTGGTCGAGGCCTGGACCCGCCTGGCGAAATGGTACTCCTCGAGACAAAGAACCTCGGCAAGTCCTTCGGCGCGCTGACCGCCGTGCAGGACGTGAGCCTCGCGATCGAGGCCGGCGGCCTGCACTCGATCATCGGGCCGAACGGCGCCGGCAAGACCACGCTCTTCAACCTGCTGAGCGGAACCTTCGCGCCGACGTCGGGCAGAATTCTTCTCGATGGGCGCGACATCACGGGCACGCCGGCCCACCGCATCGCGCATCTCGGCCTCGCGCGCTCGTTCCAGCGCACCAACCTGTTCCCCGCGTTCTCGCTCCTAGAGAACGTCTGGGTGGCCGCGTTCGCCACCGGCCGCTCGTGGAGCGGGCTGCTTTTCAGGAACGCCGATCGATACCCCGCGGCGAAGGAGCGGGCGCGGCAGGCGCTTGCAGACGTCGGCTTGGAAGGAAAGTCGTGCCATCTCGCCCGGGAAATATCCCACGGCGAGCAGCGCCAGCTCGAGCTTGCCATCGCCCTCGCCGCGCAGCCCCGGGTGCTGCTCCTCGACGAGCCCGCGGCCGGCCTCTCGCCCGAGGAATCGCGCCGCATGGTCGCGCTGGTGCGCTCGCTCAAGGGCCGCTACACCATCGTGCTGATCGAGCACAAGATGGACATCATCATGAGCGTGTCCGACCGCATCTCGGTGATGCACTTCGGCCGGCTGATCGCCGAGGGCGCGCCCGCCGAGATCCAGCGCAATCCCGAGGTGCGGCGCGCATACCTGGGAGGCGTCGCCGCGTGATCCTGCAGGTCGACAATGTCGATGCGTACTACGGCATCGGCCACATCCTCCATGGCTTGTCGCTGAACGTGGGAGAGAGCGAGGTGGTGGCGCTGCTCGGCCGCAACGGCGCCGGCAAGACCACCACGATGCGCTGCATCGCCGGCCTCACGCCGCCGCGCCGCGGCGAGGTCCGCTACAAGGGACGCAATATCGCCGGGGTCTCGCCGCACCGGGTCTCGCGCATGGGCATCGCGCTGGTGCCCGAGACGCGAGGCATCTTTTCCTATCTGAGCTGCTACGAAAACCTGACGATCGGCCGTCGCCCCGGATCGAGATGGCAGCTCGAGGCGGTGCTCGAGCGCTTTCCCAGGCTGAAGGAGCGGCTCGCGCACAAGGGGCGCGAGCTCTCGGGCGGCGAGCAGCAGATGCTCGCCATCGCTCGCGCGCTTCTCACCGGGCCGGAGCTCCTGCTTCTCGACGAGCCCTCGCAGGGCCTCGCGCCGCTCGTGGTGAACGCGGTGATGGACACCATCCGCGGCCTCAAGGCCGAGCGCGTGAGCATGCTGCTCGTCGAGCAGAACGCCGAGATGGCGCTGCAGCTCGCCGACCGCGTCTACGTGATCGACCACGGCACGGTGGTGTTCGAGGGCACTCCGGCCACGCTGCGCGCCGAGCGGCAGATCACCGCGACTTACCTCGGCGTCGGCGGCTAGGGGAAAAGCTCGCCCATGCGGCGGGCGAACCGGTAGAGGTCGCTGTTACGGGCGCGGATCGCCCGCAGCATGGGCTTCGCCTCGGCGATGATCGCGGCTGCGTCGAACGACTTGATCTCGCGGTCTTCCACCACCACTACGCCGTCGACGATGACGGTGTGCACGCTCGAGCCGGTTTCGGCGAACACCATCTGCTGGACCGGGTCGTTGAAGGGCGTCCACGCCGGGGTGTCGAGGTCGTAGAGCACCACGTCGGCGCGGTAGCCGGGCTGGATGCGGCCGATGCTGTTCGCCATTTGCACCGCTTTCGCCCCGCCCTCGGTCGCCATCGCCAGCGCCTGACGGGCGGTCACCCATTTGTCGCGCTCCCGCTCGGCGACGCGGCCGAGCATCGCCGCGAGCCGGATGGCCTCGTGCAGCACCAGGTTGTCGTTGGTGACGCTGCCGTCGGTGCCGAGCGCCACGGTCACGCCCGCGGCGAGCATCTTCGCGACCGGCGCGATGCCGGTGCCGAGCTTGAGGTTGCTTTCGGGGTTGTGTACCACGACAGTGCCGGTCGCGGCGAGACGCTCGATGTCCTCGTCCCCGATCCAGATCGTGTGCGCGCAGGAAAGCCGTCGGCTGAGCAGCCCGAGGCGCTCGAGCTGCTGCACCATGGTGCGGCCGTAGCGGCGCTGCGCGAGGATGGTCTGGACTTTCGATTCGAGGAGATGGGTGTGGATCCCCAGGTCGTGGCGCTCGGCGAGATCGCGGCACATGACGAGCAGCTCGTCGCTGCAGCGCACCGGATTGGTCGGCGCCGGGAACACCGAGACGCGCTCGTGCGGCCGATGGTGCAGGCGGATCGAGTCCTCGATCAGCCTGCGCGTCTCGGCCAGCGGCTTGGGCGGAAGCGGCTTGATGCGCTCGAGCTCGCGCGCGAGGTCGGCGGGCAGGGGTCGGTCGCTCGGGAAGATGTCGCCGAAGTCGTCGTCGAACACCCGCAGGCCGAGCACGGTACGCATTCCCGAGTCGCGATAGGCCTCCGCTACGGCGGCAACATCCTCGGGGCCGAAGTTCTGCGCCGGAAAGTGGTCGATCGAGCTGGTGATGCCGCCGAGCAGCATCTGCGCCGAGTTCAGCATCGCGCTCACATAGACTTCGCGCGGCGTGCGCCCGCTGGTGTCGGCCTGGTTGAGCCACATGAAGGCGGGATGGCTCGCGCTGTCCTGGGTGCCGGCCGAAAGCGCGCCCGGCGTATGCGTATGCGCGTTCACCAGTCCCGGCATGGCGAGAAACCGCCGACCGTCGATTACCCGCTCGGCCGTGCGGCGCTCGACCTCCCCGACCTGCGAAACGAGATCGCCTTCGATGAGGATGCTGCCGCGCTCGATGAAGCGGTCGCCCTCGTCGAGCGTCAGGAGCGCGGCGTTCTCGATCAGGAGGGAAGCCATCCCTAGACGGCGATGCCGGCCCCGCGGTTGAGAACGGCGCGCAGGATGCTGAGCGGTGCGGAGATCGAGGTGCGCGGCGCCTCGGGGCGCGTCTTGCCCAGCATCGCGATTTCGAAGCGGCCGAACGGGCCCTCGGCCAGAATTTCGCTGCGGTTCCCGGCCGCCCCCGGATCGGCCACCAGTTCGATCGCGGTGCGCTCGAACCCCGCTCCCGCGAGCGCCACGGCCGCTGCCACGTTCGCGTTCATCGGGTAGCTCCTCGCCGCGTCGCGCGCGTTACCCTTGAAGAAGCATACTGGCTCGTGGACCGCCGCAAGGTCGACGGCCTTCTCCGCCGCCGTGCCAAGCCAGGCCTTCGGCGGCTTGCTCGAGCGGAACACCACTCGCTCTATCCCTTCGTGGCGCACCGCGGCCAGCAGGTCGAGCGCGCCGATCGCGCCGGCCGGGATGATGACCTGGGCGCCGGTCGCTTGCGCCGCCGCCTTGACCCGCTCGAGCAAGGCGGCGTCTGCAAACGCGCCCATGGAGATCGTCATCAAGTCGGCGCCGGCGCTCACGATCCGCTCGGCATACTGCGCCACCGCGCCCTGGCCGGCGCACTCGATCACGAGATCGGGCGCGAGCGAGAGCACCTCGCCGACATCGTCCACGAATCGCAGCGGCACGGGCGGCTCGGCCCGCTTCCTTTCCCCCCACCCCGGCCGCAGGAGGACGCAAAGCGTTTCGACGCGGTGCGCCGCGAAGTGCCGCAGCACCGCCTGGGCGACGGCGCCGTATCCGATCAACGCGATGCGCTGCGAGGTTCTCATCGTGTATTGACGCGCATTTTCCGGCGATGCTATTTTGTTTTGCGAGCTACGCGGAAGCAAGTCTCTTTCACAGCAGATGCCTGAGCAGCCGATCAGCAGACGCCTGTCGCCGCACTTGTCCCGGACGCGGGCGCGCGCGCTGTTCCAGGAGCTGGTGCGCGTGCCGTCGCCGCAGACCGACCTCCTCGAGGACGAGCCGCAGCTTCGCGAGTTCATGGAGGTGGCGCTGGTCCCGCGCATGAAGGCGCTCGGAATGTCGAACGTGCGCCTCGACGCCATGGGCAACCTGGTCGCGGAGAAAGGGGCCGGCCGGAGCGGACGCTCGATGATGCTCGTCGCGCACGCCATGAACCAGCCGCCCAACACCATGCCCGACCCCTACGGCGGCAGCGTGATCGACGCCACGGCGCACGGACTGCCCGGCGAGGCGGTGCTCGGCAAGGGCGCGAGCGAGCAGAAGGGAACGATGGCGGCGATGCTCCACGCCATGGAGGCCGTTCAAGAATCTGAAATTGCTTTGGAGGGCAAGCTGTACTTCGTCTGCTGCGTGTCGGGCGAGACCGGCAAGCACGACGCGATCCGCAACGTGGTGGAGAAGGAAGGCGTGCGCGCCGACATGGCCTTCGTCTACGGAAACAGCCTGAAGCTGCAGCTTGGCAACCGCGGGCGCGTCGACGTGAAGGTTACCGTGCACGGCAAGGCCTCGCACTCGAGCCGGCCCAACGACGGCGCCAACGCGGTCAGCGGCGCCGTGGAGCTCCTCAGGCGGCTCGCAGCGGAAATCCGGAACGACCGTTCTCATCCGCAGCTCGGCACCGCCTGGCTGACCTGCAATCGGATAGAGAGCCTGCCGAAGTCCACCCACACCGTGCAGGACCGCTGCGAGGTCGGGCTCGACCGGCGCCTCCTTCCCGGGGAGGACGCCGACGCGGCGGTCGAGGAGATCGCACGCGTGGCGCGCAGCCTCGAGGGCTGGAAAGACCCGGTTTCCGGCAAGCCGCTGCGTTTCGAGGTTGAAAAAGGCGCGGTCATGTACCCGAGCCTCGTCACGCAAGACTCGCCGGTGGTGCGCCTGCTCGCCGCCGGCTGCCAGGCGATGCTCGGAGCTGCGCCCGAGAGCTTCTTCGGCCAGTCGGCGCACGACCAGGGCTACCTCAACCACGCCGGCATCCCGACGGCGAACTTCGGCTCGGGCGAACAGGCCTTCGCCCACACCGACTTCGACATGGCGTCGGTCGACCGGACCTTCGACGCCGCACGGGTCTACGCCTGGATGATCGCCTCCTACCTCGGTGAGCAGAGAGACTAACCTAGGCTATTTCTTCGCCGCCTCGGTCGAGCGCTTTCCGCAGAAGGTCGCCATCATCGACCTGCACGCGGGCGCGGAGCGCAGCATCACCTACGCGCAACTCGACGAGCGCTCCGACCGGGTGGCCGGGCTGCTGCGGAAGCGCGGGGTGAAGCCCGGCGAGCGCGTCGGCATGATCATCGGCAACCGCGTCGAGTTCCTGGAGATCTTTTTCGGCGCGATGCGCGCCGGCGCAGTTCCCGTGGCGATCAACACGCGGCTCGCGCGCGACACGCTGAAATTCATCCTCGAGGACGCCGAGTGCGTCGCGGCGTTCGTCGAGCCCGAGGCACACCCCGATGCCGCGGCCGTGTCCACGTCCGTGCCGAACAGGATCGTCCTGGACGGCTCCTATGAGAGATTGCGGGACGAAAGTCCGAGGCTGAAGGAGCCGCCCGAGCTGGCGCCGAACGCGCAGGCGTTCCAGCCGTACACCTCGGGTTCCACCGGCGTTCCCAAGGGCGCGATCATGACCCACGCCGGCATGCTGTGGTACGTGCGGTACAACCAGCGCTATTGGCCGACGAAGCCGGAGGATCGAGGACTCATCGCCCTGCCGCTGTTCCACAAGAACGCCATGCGCGGCACGGTAAAGCCGATGCTTTACGCCGGCGGCTCGTTCGTGCTCATGCCGGGCTACGAGCCCAAGCGCTACCTCGAGGCGCTGGCGAAGTACAAGTGCAGCTACTCGCGCGGCGTGGCGGCGGTATTCAGCATGTTCCTGCAGCACCGTGACGAGCTCGGCCGGCTCGATCTCTCGAGCCTGAAGAGCTTCACCATCGGCTCGGCGGTGGTGGCGCACGAGCTGATGGACGAGGTCGAGCGCGCGATTCCGGGCGTGCGGGTGGGCGAGAGCTACGGGCTCACCGAAGGCGGCAGTCCATTTCGCGAGCCGCTCGACGGCCGGCCGGTGCCGCGCGGCTCCCCGGGCGTGCGGGCGCCCGAGTACCAGGTGCGCCTCGTCGGTCCAGGCGGCGAGGAGCGCGACGACGAGGGGGAACTGTGGCTCAAGTCGCCTTATAACTGCCTGGGCTACCACAAGCGGCCGGACGCGACGCGCGACAGGCTGGTAGACGGCTGGCTGCGCACCGGCGACGTATTCCGGCGCGACGCGCAGGGCTACTACTACTTCAAGAGCCGCGTCGACGACATGTTCTCTTGCGGCGGCGAGAACATCTACCCGAAGGAGGTCGAGGACCTGCTGTTTCGCCATCCCGCGGTCGCGAACGCGGTGGTGGCGCCGGTGCCGCACGCGGTCAAAGGCTACGTGCCCGCGGCGCTGGTGGTGCTGAAGCGGGGCACGTCGGCGAGCGCCGAGGAGATCAAGAGCTACTGCCTCAACGAGGGCCCCAAGTACGCTCACCCGCGCTTCGTCGAGATCATCGGCGAACGCGACCTGCCGCTGAATGGGGCCGGCAAGATCGACCGCAACCTTGCCCGCGCGAAGCTCGCTACTCTCGCGGAATCCCGGCGGCTCTGAGGGTCTTCGCGAGCTTCTCCATGTCCGCGCGCACCAGGTCCGTGAGCTGCTCGGGCGTGGTCGGATAGGGATCCGCGCCGAGCGTCGAGAAGCGCTCGCGCAGGTCCGGGGCGGCGAGCGCCCGGTTCAGCGTCTCGTTCAGCTTCCGCACCATCGGCTCCGGCATGTGTGCCGGACCGTGCAGGCCGAACCAGAAGCGCAGCGTGGCCTCCGGATATCCGGCTTCGGCGAAGGTGGGAACCTCCGGCAGCAGCGGCGAGCGCTTGTCGGAGAGCACCGCGATCGGCTTCGCCTTGCCCGAGCGGATGTGCTGGATCGCCGAGGGCAGCGTATCGAACACCATCGACACGTTGCCGGCGAACATGTCGGGGTACGCGACCCCGGCGCTCTTGTACGGCACGTGGAGCATCTGCGCGCCGACGCTCGTGCGCAGCACTTCGCCGGAGAGGTGGCCGATGCTGCCCACGCCGGACGACCCGAAGGTCAGCTTGCCGGGGTTCGCCTTGGCGTACTCGACCAGCTCCTTCAGCGTGCTGAACGGCGCCGAGGCGCTGACGGTGACGATGTTCGGCGCGATCGCCACGCCGCCGATGGCGCTGAAGTCCTTGACCGGATCGTAAGTAACGCTCTTGTTCATGTTCGGCGCGATGGCATAGGCGGTCAGGCTCGACAGCACGATGGTGTAGCCGTCGGGAGCCGACTTTGCGGTGGCATCGGTGCCGAGGGCGCCGGCGGCGCCGGCGCGGTTCTCGACGATCATGGGCTGCCCGATGAGCTCGCCGAGCTTCTGCGCGAGCGTGCGCCCCATGATGTCGGACACGCCGCCCGCCGCGTAGGGTACGACCAGCCGGATCGGCTTGCTGGGATAGCCCTGCCCCAGCGCCGCCCCGCAAGCCGACGCAGCGGCGAGCGCGACGATGAACTTCCTCCTGGATGTCATAGCAGCTCCTTTCAAGTGACCATTATTTCAGGGGTCCGGTGAAGTAGGCGCCCCGGCCGCTGGCGATCAGCCGGTTCTCCGCGTCGAATACCTGCGCCTCGCAGACGCAGACCTTGCCGCCGAACTTGATCACCCGGCCCCTCACCACCAGATCGCCCGGCATCGCCGCGCGGTGGTAGTCGACCCGCATGTCGATCGTCGGCACGGCGTGGCCGATGCGCGACGTCAGCGCCCAGTCCGCGCCAAGGTCGATCAGCGCGGCAAGGATCCCGCCGTGGGTGTGCTTGCGATCGGGGTTCGCCATCCATTCCTCGCGCCACGTCGCCTTCACTTCGACGAAGTCCTCGCCGCAGTCGAGCACCTGGAGACCGAGCCATCGGTGATACGGTCCCCGCGTAAGCAATGTCTGCAGCTCTTCTTTCGTCACGGCGCTCATGGCGTCACCACAACCTTGCCGAGCACCTCGCGGTCGCGGATGAGGCGCAGGCCCTCGACCGCACGCTCGAGCGGCAACACGCGATCGATCGCGGGCTTCACCTCGCCCGCGGATACGAGATGGAGCAGCGCGCGCAGGTCCTCGTCGGTATAGCTGTTGGAGCCGATCACCCTGAGCTCGAAGCTCCAGATGTAGCGCAGGTCTTCCTTTGGATCGAAACCGGCGGTGGCGCCGCACACCAGGATGCTGCCGCCGCGCTTCACGCACCTGAGCGAAGGCACCCAGGTGTCGCCGCCGGTGAAATTGACCACGCAGTCGACGCCACCTTCGTAGCTGCGTCGCTGCGGCTTGCCGAATTTTTCGATCGTCCACTTCGAGAAATCGGTCCGCTTGTAGTTCACCGTGTGATCGGCGCCGAGCTCCCGCAGCCGCACCAGCTTGTCGTCGCTCGAGGCGCAGGCGATCACTTCGCAGCCGAGCCTCTTCGCGAGCGCCACGCAGGCCATGCCGACACCGCCCGAGGCGCCGAGCACCAGCACCCGCTCGCCTTTTGCCACGCTGCGATGCGTGACCAGCATGCGGTGCGCCGTGCCGTACGCCACCGGCAGCGCCGCCGCATCGACGAAGCTCACGTTGTCGGGCATGCGCACGAGCTGATCCGACGAAGCGAGGCAGTACTCGGCCATGCCGCCGTCGAGCGCCTCGCCCATGAGTCCGCGCTGCTTGTTCAGAGGATTGACGAGCACCCGGTCGGCCGGTTTCCAGTCCGGCGCCGCGCTCTCGTGGACTTCGCCTGCCATGTCTAGGCCGATCACCATCGGCAAGGGCACCTTGATGCCCGGCATGCCCTTCACCGTGAACACATCGTGGTGGTTGAGGGACGCCGCACGCACGCGGATTACCACGTGGCCGGCCGGTGCCTTGGGCTGCGGGTAGTCGTGAAGCACCCGCAGGTTGTCGATTGCGCCGTGCTGGCTGAGGACCAGCGCTCTCAAAACTGTCTTGCGCCGGGAAGCGCGGCAATCGCCGCCTTTGCCACCTCGAGATCCTGCTCGCCGGTGCCGGAGCCCACGCCGATGGCGCCTATGACATGGCCGTCGACCACGACCGGAAGCCCGCCGAGCAGATTGGTGAGCTTGCCCCCGGTCGCGAACGCGAGCTTGACCTCGTTCGCGACGTTGGCCTGGCCGGACGGGGCGCGCGCCGACGCCGCAGTCATCGCCTTCTTGTGCGACGAATCGATGCTCAGCACCTTGGCGCCGTCCATGCGGACGAACGCGAGCAGGTGCCCGCCGTCGTCGGTGATGGTGACGCACTGCGGCTGCTTCATCTCCAGCGCCTTGGCGACTGCGGCTCGGAGCATCTTTAGCGCGCCTTCGTGGGTCAGCTTGAGATGCGGCATGTAGTCGGACACGGGAATCTCCTCGATGGTGCGGCCTACGATACCGCGGGCCGGGTCCGCGATGGGCATTAGTTCACAAAATCGTCCGTTCGGAGGAGCTGCGGCCGTACGAAACTCAAAGCGGCGCGCGCATGTTGGCTTGCATGAGAATCCAATCCCTCATTGCCCTCACGGCGGCGAGCGTGATCATGATCGGACTGGGCGCGATCGCCGCCATGGTGGCGTACATGTCGCGCTCCGCCGCGCCCGGCGACGTTCGCGTCGCGGTCGCGACCAAGCCGATCGACCGGGGCTGCCTCGACTGCGGCGTGGTGGTCGCGGTGAAGGAAGTGCAGCTCAAGGGGAAGGCCGAGCCCGTCAGCCAGTACCGGATCCGCGTGCGCATGTCGGACGGCAGCGAGCGCACCGTGACCTACACCAACCCGCCCGCGTGGAAGGCCGGCGACCGCGTGCGTCTGCTGAACGGCCGGCTGGTCGGCTAGCCGCGCTACACGTTGAGGCGGCGCGCCTCGGAGATGTGCTTGTGCCAGTACGGCGCGTCGAGCCGGTCGCGCCGTACCCGCTTGCCCGAGGAGGGCGCGTGCACGAACTCGCCGTTGCCGACGTAGATGCCGACGTGCGAGTTCTTCTTGCCTTCCTGGTCGAAGAAGATGAGATCGCCGCGGCGCAATTCCGACACCTTGATGCGACCGCCGGCCGCGCGCTGGTCGTCGGTGCTGCGCGGGAGCTTGCGGCCCGCCTGGGCGTAGCTCCATTGCACCAGGCCGCTGCAGTCGAAGCCGGTCGAAGGGCTGGCGCCCCCGTAGTGGTAAGGCTTGCCCACGAGCTGCGCGGCGTTCTGCGCGGCGCGATCGCCGACGCCGCTGGCCGCGCGCTCGGCGGGGTGCGGGGCGCTCGCGCACCCCGCCACGACGAAGAAAAATAGGCCGATCGGGAGGACGGTGGACAATCTTTTCACCGGCATCGCAGCAACTCCGATCGGCCCGGAAGCTATGCCTGGTGCCCGATCCGCGGGCCGCGCCGGTGCATGCGGCCGCCAAAGAGCGCGAGCGACGATGAGCCAGTGAGCAGCGCGGCGAGCAGCCACGCGGCGCTGAGGACGATCAAAGTAACCGCGATCCAGCTGTAGGTCTGGTGCCATGCCTTGCTCATCAGCGAGCCGGCGACGATGAGCAGCACCGCCTGCCCGGCCGAGACCACGATCAGCGTGGTCAGGGGCACCAGCGTACTCTTGAGCACGTTCCAGCGCACATCGCCGGCGGGAAGCAGCGCCGCCGCGCGGCGCGCGGCGAGCCAGAGAATCGCGAGCGCGAGGCCATAGGTGAGGAACTGGACCAGGCTGGCTGCGCTCAGTCCGGTCTTGCCCAGCCGGGTGGTTTTGAAGAGCGCCATTTCGCCGAAGGCGGCGCCCAGCGCGAGCGCGGCGACGATCACGACGGCGTAGCGGACGATCCAGCTCCAGCGTTCATTCATGGTGGCCCCTCTGCGTTGCGGGTGTTGTTCTTGTTGCTGCCCATTGCATTTGACCGTAGAGGGGCGCCGGACATGAAGGCAAAAGAGCACCAAGCGCACGATCAGATCGCAGCAGAAAGGAAAAGGCCGATCAGGACTCGCTGACGGGGCTGCGTCTCGTCAGGCGGGTGCTGATCGGCCTGTGATTCAAGGGCCGGTTGCGACCTCCGGTCCCCCGCCTCCAGTTAGTTATTAACTTCGTGTCGGAGGTGATTCATTTAACTACGATTTTGGTCTGTTAGCAAGTGACAAAAACCACGCCGGACGAGGAAAAGTGCACCGTCCCTCCGGAAAAGCGTGCCGTTCGTCCGAAAGAGCGGCATCAGAGCAGCGAAACGTGCTGCTGCGCCTCGAGCGAGCGCATGGCCTCCAGAATGCGCGGCGCTTGCGCGCCGGCGAGGCGCGCGAACTTCGCTTCGAGTCGCGCATCGTCCATCGCGCGCGCGGCCGGCGCCTCGATCACGCTAGCGCCCGCGCGAATGCGCGCCGCCATCTTGTCGAGGCTGGGATCGATGGCTATGCCGATCTGTCGGCGCAGCGCCTGCACTTCGGGCTCGAGGGCCGCGCCGTCGCTGAACTGCTCGAGCCCCGCTTCGCCATGCAGCAGCACGACCGCGACCGCGTGCTGGGCGCTGAGGCGCGCTTCGATCGCATTTCGCGGCGCCGGGCGGTCGGTGCGCTCTACGGCGAGCGGATGCAGCTCGACCCGAATGGTTTCCCCGATTTTCAGCGCGCGCCTCAATTTTTCGCGCTGCTCGAGGCAGGCATCGATCAACGCATGCAGCACCACGCCGGATGGATACGGCTTGCAGGCCACTTGCTTCATCTCCCACTGCTCACCCAGGCGCGCGGTGATGCGCGAAAGATCGGCGTTGCCGCCGAACACATTCACGAATCCGCGCAGGCCTTCGATCGGCGCAGGCGGACCTTCGAAGCCAGCCGCGGCGAGACGCGCGGCGGCGAGGCCGTTTCGCGCCGCGAAGCCGGCGTTCAGCACGCGCGCCATGCTGCCCAGCACCTCCACCAGCCCGGCCGCCTGGGTCGCCGCGAGCCCCAGCGCCGAGGCGACCTGACGCTCGTCCAGGCGCAGCAGCTTCGCCGCAGCAGCCGTCGCGCCGAAGACGCCGCAGGTGCTCGTGATGTGCCAGCCGCGCTCGTAGTGGCCGGGCATTACGGCGTTGCCCATCCGGCAGGTGGTTTCGACGCCGAGGACCAAAGCGTGAAGGAGCTCGGCGCCGCTCACCCTCTGCTTTCGCGCGATGGAGAGCACGGCCGCCGCCACCGGCGGCGTCGCGTGGATCACCGTCGGCAGGTGCGTATCGTCGTAGTCGTGCGCGGTCGCCGCCGCCGCGTCGATCAGCGCATCCTCGAGAGGAAAGACGCCGCGCACGATCGCCACGGCGGGGTCTTCACGGCCGGCGAGAATGCAGCCGAGCGCGTTCAGGAGGCCGCGCTTGCCCTCGTGCCGGATCGCGGCCGGGATAGCTTCCCAGCGAGATTCGGCAAGAAATCGAGAGAGCGTTGCGGTTGTGGCGGAAGGATTCAATCCAGCTTCACGCCCGCCTGCTTCACGATCGGCGCCCATTTCGCCGATTCCTCCTCCATGAAAGAGGCGAAGGCCTCCGGGCTGCCGGGCATGGGTTCGGCGCCTTGCGCGCGCAGCCGGTCCCGGACTTCGGCGGTCTGCAGAGCCTTGACCGTCTCCCTGTTCAGCCGATCGACGACGGCGCGGGGCGTCCCGGCGGGCGCGAGCAGTCCGTACCAGAGGGATACCGAGATCTTCGGATAGCCGAGCTCGGCGAAGGTCGGCACCTCGGGCAGCAGGCGGTTGCGCTGCGCGCTCGCCGCGGCGAGCACGCGCAGCTTGCCGCTTTTCACGTGCTGGATCAGCGAAGGCGCGGCGTCGAACATGATCTGCACCCTTCCGCCGACGAGGTCGGCCACCGCCGGGCCGCTGCCCTTGTAGGGCACATGGGTCATCGCAGCCCCGGTCTCGCTCTTGAAGAGCTCGGCAGCCATGTGCGGGGCGCCGCCGTTTCCGGAGGAAGCGAAGTTCAACGCATGGCTTTTCGAAAAGCGCACCAGGTCGTCGACGCTTTTCACCGGCAGCTCGGCGTTGATCGCCATGATGAGCGGCAGCAGCGCGAGGCCCGTCACCGGCGCGAAATCCTTGACCGGGTCGTAGGGCAGCCTGGCGTAGAGATGCGGCCCGACGCCGTGCGTGGTGATCGAGTTCTGCAGCAGCGTGTAGCCGTCGGCCGGCGCCTTGGCGACGGACTCGGTGGCGATGGTGCCGCCGGCGCCGGCGCGGTTCTCGACGAGAACCGGCTGCCCGAGCGACTCGGCGAGCTTCCCGCCGACGAGCCGGGCGATGAAATCGGCGGCGCCGCCGGGCGGGACGGTGACGACGAGCCGGATCGGCCGGCTCGGGTAGTCGCTTTGCGCCGCCGCCAACGGCGCGAGCGCGAGCGCGACACAGGCAAGGAGAATTTTCATTGCCGCGAATATTAACCGGCCCGCCCGCGCTCGAGCAGCCATGACACCGCGAGCCCGAACACGAGTCCCCAGAAAGGCGCGCCGATCTGCAGGATCGGGACGTCGGCCACCGTGACGAGAAAGCAGATCAGCGCGCCGAGGCTGAAGCGCCCGCCGAAGGAAGCGGTGAAAGCGGTTTGAAGCACGCGCAGCATCGCGAGGCCGGCGAGCGTCGCGATGAAAGCGGGCGGCGTGGCGAGCAGCAGCCGCGTGAAGAACGGCGCGAGGACGCCGAACGCGACGGCGAGCAGGCTGAAGAAGAGCGCCCCCGCATATTGGCGGCGCGTTTCGCCCGCACCCGAAAGCACTGCGCTCACCGGGCCCGTGAGGCAGGTCGATACCGCACCCAAGAGGCCGGTAACGATCGATCCGACCCCGCAGGCCGCCGTGATCGCGTTGACCGGCGCCGCGTGGCCGTTGGCGGCGAGGATGGCGACGCCCTGCGTGTTTTGCACCGCGAGCACCGTGATCGCGAGCGGCACTACGAGTTCCACCATCGCCGCCCACGAGAACCGAGGCACATACAGGTTAGGCGCGGCCAGCGTGAACAGCGCCGCGCTGGAGGGCTTGAACGCCCCGAGCACGACGACGGCCAGCGTGCCCGCGATCAGCGCGCCTATCAGCGGCGGAAGCACCCTGGAGAGCCGCGGAAGAGCGCTCAGAAGAGCAAAAACGACCGTCATGGGCAAGGCGATCCACGGCTGGTCGCGGAAGGCGAGCACCAGGTCGATGCCGAAGCGCAGGAAGACGCCGGCGACCATGGCCATTACGATCGGCATCGGCACCGCCTCCATCGCGCGGCGCACCCAGCCCGAGAGCCCGAGCAGGAGCATCAGCACGCCGGTGGCGACAAACGCCCCGACTACCTCCGGGAAGCCGAGGTGGCCGAGCGCCGGACCGACGAGCACCGCGCCCGGGATGCTCCAGAGGAAGATGAGCGGCTGCCGATAGGCCAGCGTGAAGGCGATCGAGATCACGCTGTTCAGGCAGAAGGCGGCGAAGATCCAGGAGGCGATGTCGGATTCGGCCAGGCCGCCGCGCGCGCCCACCGCGAGGATGATCGCCACCGGTCCGCTGGCCGCGAAAAGGAACGCGACCACCGCGGCCGCGGCGTACGGCGCGCCGGCGGCAGCCACGATGCTGCGCGGTCCGGGCAGCGGCGAAACGACTCTTTCGAGCGGCATGCGAGGCGGCATTCTCGGCTAACATTTGCCGCTCCGGCAATGAGCTACCTCGTCGGCATCGATATCGGCGGCACGTTCACCGACTGCGCGATCGTCGACCGCGCCGGGCACCTGCTCACCACGAAGGTGCCCTCGACGCCGGAGGATTTTTCGCGCGGGATGATGGACGCGCTCGGCGCCGGCGCCAAGGCCCTCGGCCTGCCGCTCGGCGAGTTCTGCGGCGACATCGCGTTCCTCTCGCACGGCACCACGGTCGGCACCAACACCATCATCCAGAAAAAGGGTGCGCGCGTCGGGCTGATCACCACCAAGGGCCACGAGGACGCGATCCACATCATGCGCGGCTCGCGCGGCTACGGCGGGCGCGACATCCGCAAAGTGGTGCACTTCCCCGAGACCTCCAAGCCGCTGCCGATCGTGCCCAAGCGCCTCGTGCGCGGCGTTTCGGAGCGGGTCGATTGCTTCGGCGAAGTGGTCGTCGAATTGAATGAGTCCGAAGCGGAAAAGGCGATCCGCGAGCTCGTCGGGCAGGGCGTGCAGGCAATCGCCATCTGCTTCCTGTGGTCTTTTCGGAATCCGAGGCACGAGCTGCGCGTTCGCGAGCTCGTGAAGTCGATCGCAAAGGACCTGTTCGTCACCTGCTCGGTGGACATCGCGCCCAAATGGGGCGAGTACGAGCGGGTCACCGCCACGGCGCTCAATGCCTACCTCGGGCCGGTGATGACGGGCTACCTGCGCCGCCTCGACCGTACCCTCGTCGACCTGGGATACGCACATGGCCTGCAGATCGCCCAGTGTGGCGGCGGTACCGTCCCGGTCGCGCGCGCGGGCGAGGCGCCGCTCCTCACCCTCGACTCGGGGCCCGTCTCCGGCGTGACCGCCTCGATGTTCCTCGGGGCCGCGATGGGCGAGCGCAACATCATCACCACCGACATGGGCGGCACGTCGTTCGACGTGTCGATCATCCACGACGGCAAGCCCGCGTACTCCTTCATCAGCAACACCGACCAGTACGAGTACTTCCTGCCGAAGGTCGACCTGCAGGCGATCGGCGCCGGCGGCGGCAGCCTGGTGCGCGTACAACCGGAAACGCGGACCATGACCGTCGGGCCGGACAGCGCCGGCGCCTTCCCCGGCCCGGTGTGCTATTCGCGCGGCGGCACGATGCCCACGGTCACCGACGCGCAGCTCGTGCTCGGCTATCTCGACCCCGACAACTTCGCCGGCGGCCGGATGAAATTGGACAGGGACGCTGCTTTCTCGGCGATCCAGCACCTGGGAAGCCAGATCGGCATGAGCGCAATCGAATGCGCCGCCGGCATCTGCCGCATCGTCGAGCTGCAGATGGCCGACGTGATCCGCAAGGTCACGGTCGAGAAAGGCTTCGATCCGCGCGACTTCGTCCTGTTCGCCTTCGGCGGTGCCGGGCCGGCGCACGCCGGCGTGTTCGCGCAAGAGCTCGGCGTGCGCAAAATAATCGTCCCCCAGAGAAAAGCGGCGTCCACTTGGTGCGCCTTCGGCGCCGCGGCTGCCGACGTGCTGCACATCTTCGAGCACACCGAGATCATGCCGACGCCGGTTCCCGCCGCGCG
This sequence comes from Burkholderiales bacterium, assembly GCA_036406675.1. GTDB lineage: Bacteria > Pseudomonadota > Gammaproteobacteria > Burkholderiales > SG8-39 > SCGC-AG-212-J23. The sequence goes on along the minus strand of DASXAO010000025.1, from coordinate 12,890 downwards.
CATCAACCGCAACCTCGATTCCCTGGAGAAGCAGGCGAAGACGCTCATGGCGAGCGAAGGGATCGCCGCGGCGCGCCAGCGCTTCGAGTTTTCGCTCGACGTGCGGCACAAGGGTCAAATCAACGAAGTGGAGGTTCTGCTCCCCTACGGACGGTTGCCCTCCAATTACGAGCCCGATCTGAGACGGTGGTTCACCGAGAGATACGAAAAGCTCTACGGCCGCGGCTCGGCGCTCGCCGGCGCGCAGCTCGAGATCGTGGTGTGCCGCCTGCGGGCGCGCGCGCTGACGCCGAGGCCGAAGCTCGTGAAGGCGAGGAGCGGCTCGAAGGCCATCCCGCGCGACGCCGTCCGCAGGCCGCGCCCCATTCAATGGGAGAAGCTCGTCAAGACGCCCGTCTACGACGGCGAGAAGCTCGCCGTCGGCAACCGGGTAAAGGGGCCGGCCATCATCGAGACTTCGGACACCACGGTCGTGGTTCATCCAGGGCGCAGTCTCACGGTCGATGCTCTGGGGAATTTTGAGATCACCTTCAAATGAGACCCATAAACAGGGACAGACCACGTTTTCTCGAAAATGGTGACTGCCACGAATTTCCGCGTGGAAAAACGTGGTCTGTCCCCGATTTCAGGTTTTTGAGATGAATGCACCGCTGAAAAAGCTGAACGAGCTGACGGGCCTCGCCTTCGACGGCGTGCGCAGCGGCTACGTCCCGCCCAAGAGGCTGACGATTTCGCCGAAGCTCAAGCTACACCGCAAGGCCAAAAGCGCGCTCGATCCGGTCACCTTCGAGGTGGTGCGCCACGCGCTGTGGAACGTGAACGAGGAGCACGGCGCGACCATCCAGCGCCTGTCGGGCTCGCCGGTGGCGATGTACGCGCTCGATCTCAATCCCTCGATCCTCACCGAGGACGCGGAGTTCGTGTATTTCGGCCCGTATATGCAGTACATGTCCGGGGTCACCGACACGCAGGTGAAGTGGACGCTCGAGAACCGCAGCGACAACCCTGGCATCCGCGACGGCGACATGTTCCTCGCCAACGACCCCTGGGTCGGCGCGGCCCACCAGATGGACGTGATGCTGCTCTGCCCGGTGTTCTGGAAGGGCGAGCTCTTCTGCTGGGTCACCAACTGCCTGCACCAGTACGACATCGGCGGCATCACGCCGGGAAGCTTCTGCCCGTCGGCGCGCGACGCCTACGACGAGGGGATCCTGATCCCCCCGGTCAAGATCGTCGAAGGCAACGAGATCCGCCGCGACATAGAAGACATCTACCTGAGGAGCTCGAGAAAGAGGTCGGCGGTGGCGCTCGACTTCAGGGCCCAGCTCGCCGGCAACATGACGGCGAAGGATAGAGTCATTTCCCTGATAAAAAGATATGGCGCGGACGTCGTCAAGGGCGTGATGAAGAAGATCATCGACGACGGCGAGCGCGCGTTCCTGAAGAAGCTGGCCCGCCTGCCCGACGGGGTGTGGCGGGACCGGACCTACGTCGAATGCTGCCGTCCCGGCGACAGGTCGGTTCACCGGGTCTTGCTCACCCTGAGGAAAAACGGGAAACGGCTGACCTTCGAAAACGAGGGCACCGACCCGCAGGCCGGCGCGATCAACGCCACCTACTCCGGCTGGCGCGGCGCGATCATGGTCGCGCTGAACGAGCTCCTGTGCTGGGACCAGTACTACGCCGTCGGCGGGGCGCTGAGGCACGTCGACTTCAACCCCACGCCCGGCACGCTCAACTGCGCGGATTTTCCGGCTTCGGTTTCGACCGCGCCGGTGCAGTGCATGGAGATCTCGCTCTATCCCGCATACAACGTGCTCTCCAAGATGCTCTACCCCGACCGCGAGCTGCGCCGGGACGTGATGTGCATCGGCGGCACCAGCCAGTGGCCGGCGACGATCTTCCGCGGCGTCGACCAATGGGGCGAGCGCTACGGCTATCTCCTGGTCGACCCGATCGGCGGCGCGATCGGCGCGTTCTCCCACGCCGACGGCATCTCCACCGGCGGCCAGGCGCGCACGCCGATCTGCAAGCTGCCGAACGTGGAGCATACCGAGCAGAGTTTTCCGCTTTTGTTCCTGTATAGAAAGGAAGTCGTGGATTCCGGCGGCGCAGGCAAGTACCGCGGAGGGCTTTCTGCCGAGTCCTGCTTCATCCCTCACGGCACCGACCGGATCACGCACGACACGCTCTCGTCCGGCAACGCGATCCCGACCTCGACCGGCATGATGGGCGGCTATCCCGGCGCGGTGAACAGATACAGGTTCTTGAGGGATTCCAACGTCCTCGAGCGGATGAAGCGCTCCGAGCTGGTGCAGGACATCGACGAGTTGAACGGCAGGAAGGAAGAGCTGCAGCTGCGCCAGCAGGACTTCACCCAGGACCCGGCCGACGTCTACGCCGTGCTGTGGTCCGCCGCGGGCGGCTTCGGCGACCCGCTGGAGCGCGATCCGGCGAAGGTGCGCGCCGACGTCGAGAACGGCGACGTTTCGCCGGCGGCGGCGCGCGAGATCTACGGCGTCGTGCCGGGAAACGCGCAAGAAACCGAGAGCCTGAGGCGCGAGAAGCGGCTCGCCCGCATCCGCGAGCCCATGGGCAGGAGGCTCGAAGGCAAGGAAACGCTGCGCGCCACCGAGAGCCTCTCGGTCAAGGGCGCGCGCTGGTGCTGCGCCAAATGCTCGACCGATCTGGGCGCGGTCGAGGAAAACTACAAGCACGGCTGCGTGCGCAACGACCTGCCGATCACCGCGTCGAATCCGATCGTCGGCGACCCGCGGCGCTTCATCGACCCCCTGCCCCAGTTCCGCGTGTTCTGCTGCCCCGGCTGCGGCCTCGCGATCGAGAACGAGATCGCGATCGCCGAGGATCCGCCGCTCCGGGACGTCGAGCTCAGCGGTTGATCAGCGCGCGCTGCCCCAAACCTCGGCGGCGACCTCGACTATCCGTTCGAGCTTGCGCCGCTGCGCGTCCTCGCCCAGCGGGTTGCCCCGGAAAGTGCTGGCAAAGCCGCACTGCGGCGACAGGCAAAGGTTCTCGAGCGGCACGTACCTCGCCGCCTGCTCGAGGCGGCGCTTCAGCTCGCCCTTGCTCTCGAGCTGCGCGGTCTTCGAGCTGACCAGCCCGAGCACGACCTTCTTGCTCCTGGGGAGCAAGCGAAGGGGCTCGAAGCCGCCGGAGCGAGCGTCGTCGTACTCCAGGAAATACGCGTCGACCTCGAGGCGGTTGAACAGCGTTTCGGCGATCGGGTCGTAGGCGCCCTCGGCGGCCCATTTCCCTCCCGAGTTGCCGCGGCACACGTGCAAGGCGACGGTCAGGCCGGCGGGGCGCCCGTCGAGCGCGGCGTTGATGAGATCGGCCATCGCGCCGGCGTCCGCCCCCCATTCCTCCCAGACATGCTTCAGCTTCGCGTCGCAGAGATACGCGAAGTTCGTGTCATCGATCTGCACGTAGCTGCAGCCGGCGTCGGCGAGCGCCCTCAGCTCCTCACGGTACGCGCGGGCGACGTCGGCGTGGAACTCCGCGAGGTCCGGATAGGCCTCGCGGCTGACGGCGCCGCGGCCGCCGCGCAGCAGCATGGTGGGCGACGGGATGGTCAGTTTCGCAACCCTGGACGTGTGTCTCTTCACGAAAGAGAAAGCCGCAACCTCGATCGGTTTCGAGCGCCTCAGCTTTCCGGTGACCTGGAAGGCGCGCGGCCCGAACTGGCCGCCGGACGAATGCATGCTGCCGCTCGCGCGGGCGCCGTCGAGCTTCTCGATGAAGTCGGCGTGGAACGAAGTACGGCGGAATTCCCCGTCGGTAATCGCGTGCAGGCCGAGCGACTCCTGCAACGCGATCGCTTCGCCGATGCAGCGGTCCTCGAGCTCGCGCAGCTCGTTCGGATCATGCTGGCCGACAATCGCCTTCTCGTGAGCAAGGCGAAGCTGCGCGGGCCGCAGCAGGCTGCCGACGTGGTCGGCGCGGAATGGCGGTTTGCTCAGCTCCATCGGGCGAAGCACAGGCCGGTGCCGGAAAGCGCGGGCGTACGGTAGGCCGGCGTGTACGACACCCAGGTGAGGTCGAGCTCGCCCGCCGCGCCTGCCACTACCAGCCAGTTGCGGATCTCCGAGCTGCCGGCCTTGAGCCGGCGCGGGTCGAGCTCCGACAGGAAGGCGTTGTCCTTCTTCTTCAGCGCATCGAGCACCGAGCGGTCGAGCTCCTCGTCGACGACGAAGTGGCTCAGGCCGCCGGAGGCGAGCAGGCCCACGCGCAGGCTCTGCGGGTAGCCCGCGATCAGGTCCTTCAACGCCGCGCCGAGCTTGATGCAGCGCCGCGGCAACGGCGGGTTCGGCGGGTTGTAGGTATTGAGGAACACCGGCACGACCGGCATCGACGAGGGCCGCAGGTACCAGCGGTGGATGAACGAGTAGGCGTGGCCCTCGTACTGCCCGGACTTCAGCGCAGAGAGCGCGCAGACATCGAACTCCCGCTCGACCAGGCCTTCGATGAGATGCAGCGCAAGCGCGCGGTGGCACGGGTAATGTACGTCGCCGCCATCCTCCAGCCGCCGCAGCTGCGCGGTGCGGTACCAGTTCTCCTGCGTATCGGGGCGCGCGGCGTTGCGGATCGTTTCGCCGTAGTAGATGCCGACCGCGGGCATCAGCTCGTCCTTGAACAGCTCGTGCTGGTCGTCGCCGACGATGATCAGCACGTCGAGCTTCGCCTGAGCGATTTCTTCTTTCAGCCGTGCCATGGCGTCCTGCACGGCGTGGAAGCGCTCCGCGATCCGGTCCTTCGCGATGTAGTCGCGCGCGTCCGCCGGCGCGCTCGCGAGCAGCTCCTGGTAGGAGATGCGCCGGCCGCCGCGGTCGAAGTACGGCATGCGCAGGTCGCTCTCGATGAACCCGTGCAGCCAGTCGTCAAGCGTCGACGAGAGCATGACGCTGTGCGAGGAGCCGAACGCCGCCGCGAGCGTCGCCATCTCAGTTCGGCTTGGCGCCCGAGGCCTTCACCACCCGCAGCCACTTTTCGCGCTCGCGTGCGGCGTACGCGGCGAGCTCTTCCGGCGTGCTCGCCCTCGGCACCAGGCCGAAGCTCTTCATCCTGGCCCGGAAGTCGGGAAGCGCATGCAATGCGTTCAGCTTGGCGTTGAGCAGCGCCGCGATAGCCTTCGGCGTGCCGGGCGGCGCGACGATGGTGGTAATCGAGCTCGAGGTCACGGCCGGATAGCCCGCCTCGGCCATGGTCGGCACGTCGGGCAAATCCGGATCGCGCGCCTCGCCGGTAAGCGCCAGCGCGCGCACCTCGCCGCTCTTCACGCGCGTGCGCACCAGGTCGAACAGCACGTCGGCTTGGCCGGCGATGAGCGCCGTCGTCGCCGGCGCGCCGCCGGCGTACGGAACGTGCACCGCGTCGAACCCCGCCTCCATGCGAAACAGCTCGTAAGTGAGGTGCGGCAGCGTGCCGACGCCACCGGAGGCGAAGTTGACCTTCCCGGGGTGTTTTTTCGCGTACTCGACCAGCTCCTTCACGCTCTTCGCCGGAAACTTCGGGCTGGCGATCAGGAGCTGCGGCGAAGCCGAGACGAAGCCGACGGGGACGAAGGCCGCGGGGTCGTAGCCGATCTTCTCCTGCAGCGCAGGCGCCACCGCGAGCACGCTGGTATTCGCGTAGAGCAGCGTGTAGCCATCGGGTTCTGCGCGCGCTACGCCCTCGGCCGCGATGAGCCCGCCTGCCCCGACGCGGTTCTCGACCACCATGCGCTGGCCGAGCAGCTCGCTCATACCGTCGGCCACCAGGCGGCCGGGAACATCGGTCGGGCCGCCGGCGGGCGCCGGCACGACGAGGCGGACCGGTCGGCTCGGGTAGGTCTGCGCAGCGGCGTGCTGCAGCAGGAGCGATAGCAGGAGCAGGCTCACGAGCCGCATGCGGTACTCTAGCGCAGTGAGCTTCGAGCATGTCAACGGCGAGGAGGCGATGCGGCGCGCGCGGGAGATCGTGCCCGTGCTCGCTTCGCGCGCGCAGAAATGCGAAGACGCGCGCGTGCTGCTGGCGGAGAACGAGAAACTGCTGCACCAGACGGGCCTTTTCCGCTTCCACCAGCCGAAACGCTTCGGCGGCATGGAGCTGCCCTTCATCGCGGTGGTCGATATCGTGGCGGAGCTCGCGCGCGGCTGTCCGTCGACCGCATGGAACGTCGGCAACCTGGGCTGCCATCACTGGATCCTTGCGTATTACGAGCCCGAGACGCAGCGCGAGGTGTGGGAGGAGAACCCGGATGCGCTGATCGCATCGTCGATCGCGCTAGCGGCGGGCCGGGGCCGCAAGGTCGACGGCGGCTACGCGGTGAGCGGCCGCTGGCCGTTCTCCTCCGGGGTCGACAACTGCCAGTGGAACATGCTCGCGGTCACGGTATACGAGGACGCAAAGGCGGTCGACTGGCGGCTGTGCCTGGTGCCGAAGAAGGACTACGCGATCATCGACACCTGGTACGCCATGGGCATGGTCGGCACCGGCAGCAAGGACATCGAGGTGAAGGAAGTCTTCGTCCCCGAGCGCCGCGCGCTTGCCCTCGTGCGCTGCCGCGGCGGGCTCGAGCACCCGGGTGCTTCGCTGAATTCGGGACCTTTGTTCAGGATTCCGATCGTTGCATCCGCCGGTCATCCGCTTTCCGCCACTGCGCTCGGCGCGGCCGAAGGCGCTTTCGAGTCCGTTTCGAGCTCGTTCAAGACACGGGTGGGAACGTATACCGGCGCCAAGGTGGCCGATTTCCAGGCCGTCCAGATCAAGCTCGCCGAAGCGCGCTGCCTGATCGACTCGGCAACCGCGCTGATGCGCGACTCGGCGCGCGGCTTTGACGCTTTCGCGGAGAGAAACGAAGTTCCGGACCTGGCGACGAAGCTGCGCTGGCGCGCGCAGAACGCTTTCGCGGTGCGCCAGGCGCGCCAGGCGGTCGAGACTCTGTGGTCCTGCTACGGCGCCAACGCGATCTACACCCGCGACCCGCTGCAGCGCTACCTGCGCGACCTGCAGGCGATCAACCAGCACTTCTCGTTCAATTTCGACATCGCAGGCGCGGCCTACGGCACGCTTGCGCTCGGCGGCAGCTACAGAAATCCGACGATGTAGGCGCGCTCAGGAGCGCCGTGCGCGCGCCTTGGGCATCGGCAGCAGCGCCGCCAGGCGCTCGGCGCTCATGGGGTGCGCGAAGAGGAACCCCTGCGCCTGCTCGCAGCCCAGGCCGTGGAGGAATGCGAGCTGGTTCTCGGTCTCCACGCCTTCGGCGACCACCATGAACCCGAGCGTATGCGCCAGCTCGACGATGGTGCGCACGATCACCGCGTCCTGCTGGTCGTGCTCGATGTCCTTCACGAAGGAGCGGTCGATCTTGAGCGCGCTCACGGGGAAGCGCGTGAGGTACGAAAGGCTCGAGTACCCGGTGCCGAAATCGTCGATGGCGATGCGCACGCCCGCCCCGGACAGGCTCTGCAGCGCGTGCATGGCGAGCTCGGGATCCTGCATCAGGTGGCTTTCGGTGATCTCGAGCTCGATCAGCCCGGCGTCGATTCCCGAAGCCTCGATCACGTCGCGGATCGAGCGCTCGAGGCCGCGGCTCTGGAACTGGCGCGCCGACAGGTTGACCGAGACCGGCACCGGCTCGCGCCCGGACGCGGCCCAGGCGCGGATGTCGGCGCACACCCGCCGCAGCACCCAGTCGCCTACCGCCACGATGAGGCCGGTCTCCTCGAGCACCGGGACGAACTCGCCCGGCGGAACCAGGCCGCGCTCGGGGTGCGCCCAGCGGAGCAGCGCTTCCGCGCCGCGCACCGTGCGGGTGCCGAGGCCGACCTTCGGCTGGTAGACCAGGCGGAACTCCTCGCGCTCGAGCGCCCGGCGCAGCTCCGCCGCGAGCTGGAGCCGGGCGCGCGCGCCTTCGGCGATTCCCGGCGTGAACGAGCAATAGCTGTTGCGGCCGGACTCCTTGGCGCGGTACATCGCGGCGTCGGCGGCGCTGATGAGCGTGTCCGCGCTGTCGCCGTCGTCCGGATAGATCGCCATGCCGATGCTCGCGGTGACGAAGGTCTCGCGGCCCGAGAGCGAGAACGGCGCCGCCAGGCGCTCGAGCACCTTCTGCGCGACCGGGGGGGCGCTCTCGGCAGAGGCGAGGTCGCCGAGAATGATGACGAACTCGTCGCCGCTGATGCGCGCCACGGTGTCGCCGCTGCGCACGCAGGCCGCGAGGCGCCGCGCCACCTCCTTCAGCAGCTCGTCGCCCGCGGCGTGGCCCTGCATGTCGTTCACCAGCTTGAAGTGGTCGAGGTCGACGAACATGACGCCGAGCTTGGAGCCGTGGCGGCTCGCATGCGCCAGCATCTGCGCGAAGCGGTCGCGCATCAGCGCCCGGTTCGGCAGCCCGGTGAGGTTGTCGAACTGCGCGAGATAGGCGAGCCGCTCCTCGCTGTTGATCCGCTGCAGCGCGGCCGAGAGCACGCTCGCGAGCGCGCCGAGGAAGCCGGTCTCGGCCTCGGCATAGGCGCGCGGCCGCGGCGAGAAGGCGCACAGCAGGCCGAACGTGCGGCGCTCGCCGCGCACCGGGGTCACGAGCGCGCTGGCGAAGCCGCGTGCCCAGCTGCCCGGCAACCCGGCCTGCACCGCCTGCTCATCCTGCAGCGCGCAGGGCTCGCCGCTGCGCAGGGCGCCGCCCATGGCGTCGTCGCCGCCCGTCTCGACGATGCTGGCGTCGAGGGCCTGGCCGCTGCAGGAGCGCAGCACCACCTTGCGCTCGTCGGCCACGCATTCGAAGAAGGCCACGGTCTGCGCGTCCAGCGCGTGCGCCGCACCGCTCACGGCGTCGTCGAGCAGCGCCTGCGGATCGTGCAGCCTGAGCGCGCTGCGGCCGAACTCGGCGATGATTTCCTGGTGGCGCGCATGCGAGGCCTGGCGCTCCTCGACGCGCTGCCGCTCGGTGACGTCCGTGCCCACGCCGCGGTAGCCGGTGAAGCGGCCGCCCGCGAACATCGGCTCGCCGCTGATCGCGATGTGGCGCTCGTTGCCCTCGGCGTCGATGCGGACGAAGTGGAAATCGCGGAACGGCAGGCGCGCGTCGCGCATCGCCTTGTGCGCGGCCCAGCCCGCGGCATCGGGCCGGATGCTCGGCAGGTCCCACGAGGCCTTGCCGAGCAGGACCTGCGGCGAGTAGATGCGCCGGTAGCCGCCGCCGTGGACCAGCTGGGTCAGGCGGTGCTCGGCGTCGGTCTCCCAGTAGAAGTCCGAGAACATCATGGTCAGGCTGCGGAAGCGCTCCTCGCTCTTTCGCAGCTTCTCCTCGGCCTCTTTGCGGTCCGAGATGTCCTGGATCACCGAGATGACGTGGCTCGGCCTGCCGTCGGCTCCGTTCACCACGTTCACCGCGAGGCTCACCCAGACGATGCTTCCGTCCTTGCGGAGGTAGCGCTTCTCGCGCGAATACGTCGAGACCTCGCCGCGCATCATGCGGTCGTTGTATTCCATCGCGGCGTCGCGCTCGTCCTGCGGCGTGAGGTCGATGGAGCTCAAGGTGACGAGCTCCTCGCGCGGGTAGCCGAGGATCTCGCACAGCTTCTGGTTCACGCGCAGCCAGCGCCCGTCGAGGCCGCGCAGGGCGATTCCCACCGCGGCGAGGTCGAAGATGGCGCGAAAGCGCGCCTCGCTCTCGCGCAGCGCGTCGCCGGTCTGCGCCTGCAGCGCGGCGAGCCGCAGCAGCCGCCCGAGCTCGGCCGGGTCCATGCCGCGCTTGGAAACCACGTAGTTCGCGCCGCACTCGAGCGCCTGGCGGCGCAGCGTCTCGTCCGCGTCGGCGGTGAGGGCCACCACCATGGCGTCGGTGGCGTGGCGCAAAGTCACGAGCGTGGCGAGGCCGGAGGAATCGGGCAGGTCGAGGTCGGTCATGACGAGCTCGTACTTCGCGCGCGCGACCTGCTTCAGCGCCTGCGCCATGGAGGCGACGCGCGTGAGGCGAGGCTCGAGCTGGCGCGAGACGACGAAGCTCCGCGCCACCGCATCGGCGGCGGCGGCGTCGTCCTCCACCAGCAGGACGCTCACGACCACGCGATCGTCGGTCGCGACCCCGGCACGGAGCGGTAGGTTCAAGGCCCTCCCCTGTAGCGCTGGTCCCCGGGCAAAAGTATCGCCTTTCGGGCATCCCGCCGCATGGCGAAAAGTCCCATCCCGCACAAGGGATTGCCGCCGCGCCGGCGAAATTGTCAGACTTGGTCATGCCGGCGCGGCCGGCATGCCGCAGAATAGGGCGTCACCGGAGGAGAACCCATGCCGATCACGGAGTTGAACCACTATCTGCTCGTCGCCAAGAACCTCGAGCGGACTCGGGATTTTTATCAGAACGTCCTGGGACTGGAGCTCGCGGAGCGCCCCGACTTCGGCTTTCCCGGCTACTGGCTGAAGACCGGCGAGCACATTTGCGTGCACCTCGCGTCGCAGGCGCCGAACAAGACCCGCGACATGTTCCTGCTGAAGAGGCATCCGAAGGGCACCAAGGGCTCGGGCTCGGTCGACCACATCGCGTTCCTCGCGAAAAATCCCGACGAAGTCCGCGGCCGGATCCAGAAGAACAAGGTCGAGATGCACTTCCGCAGCTTCCCGGACGCGAAGCTGTTCCAGATCTTCCTCAAGGACCCCGACGACGTGACCATCGAGCTCAACTTCCTCGGCGAGGTGGTCGACCCGAAGAAGTGGGAGGGCAAGGGTTCGGCCTCCGCCGTGACGCTCGATGCGCCCGGCGGGAAGGCGCGGCGGCAGAACTAGCGCGTGCGCGGCGCGGTCTTCCTCGGCAATCGCAAGGTCGAGCTGCGCACCTTCCCCGACCCCTCGCCGGGACCGGGCGAGGTCGTGATCGAGATGAAGGCCTCGGGGATGTGCGGGTCCGACCTCAAGTTCTACCGCTCGCCGCCGGGAGCGGCCCAGGCCGCCCTCGGCCTGGGAAATTTGAGCGAGCCATTTATCGGAGGCCACGAGCCCTGCGGCGTCGTGGTCGCGCGCGGCCCCGGCGTCTCCGAGCGCGAAGCGCCCGACGGCCAGCGGGTGATGGACCACCACTACGCGGGCTGCGGCACCTGCGCTCATTGCCGCCTCGGCTGGTCGCAGCTGTGCCGCACGGGCATTACCGTCTACGGCGTGACCGCGCACGGCGGCCACGCCGACTATCTGAAAGTGCCGCTGCGTACCCTCGTTTCGCTTCCGGAAGAATTGAGCTTCGCTGAGGGTGCAGCGGTGGCCTGCGGCACCGGCACCGCCTACGCGGCGCTGCGCCGGATGCGCATCGCCGGCGGCGACACGCTGGCGGTCTTCGGCCAGGGTCCGGTCGGGCTCTCGGCCACGCTGCTCGGCAATGCCATGGGCGCGCGCGTCATCGCCGTGGAGACCGCGCCCGAGCGCCTGAAGCTCGCCAAGGACTTCGGCGCTGATTCGGTGGTCGATGCATCAAGAGAGGATGTAACTAAAGCCCTGCTTGATTTAACGCGCGGCGAGGGTGTCGCTCTGGCGCTCGAATGCTCGGGCGCGGCGGCCGCGCGCCGCGCCGCCGTGCGCTGCGTCAAGACCTGGGGCACCGCCTGCTATGTCGGCGAGGGCGGCGACGTCACCCTGGACGTCAGCCCCGATCTCCTGCGCCGCCAGGTCACGCTGATCGGCTCGTGGACCTTCAGCGCGATGGGCATGCTCGAATGCGCGCGCTTCGTCGCCGACAACAAGATCGACCTCGACCGCATCTTCACCAACCGCTGGCGCATCGAGCAGGCCGACGAGGCCTACCGCAGCTTCGACACCCAGACGACCGGCAAAGGCGTCTTCCTCTTCTAAAAAGGGGTCAGAGCAATTACTCCACTGCTGTTCCAACCGATTGAACTCCGCGGTGTGCGCCTGCGCAACCGCATCATCATTTCGCCGATGTGCCAGTACTCGGCGCAGGACGGCCACGTCACCGACTGGCACATGGTGCACCTGGGCAAGTTTGCCCAGGGCGGCGCCGGAGCCGTGTTCATGGAAGCCACGGCGGTCGAGCGGCGCGGCCGCATTACCCACGGCGACACCGGAATCTGGGATGACTCGCACATCCCCGGGCTGCAGAGAATTTGCAGCTTCGTGAAGAGCCAGGGCGCGGTCCCGGCGCTGCAACTCGCGCACGCCGGGCGCAAGGCGAGCATGGCGCGGCCCTGGTACGGCAACGGGCCGCTCACCCAGGCCGACCTCGACCGCGGCGACAAGCCCTGGAGCACCATCGCGCCGACCGAGCAGCCGATCGATGCGAGCTGGATCGCGCCGCGCGCGTTCAAGGAGGGCGACTTCCAGGCGGTGCTCGCCGCCTACCGCAACGCGGTGCGCCGGGCGATCGCCGCGGGGTTCGAGATGCTGGAGCTCCACGCCGCGCACGGCTATCTGCTCCACACGTTTCTTTCTCCGCTCTCCAACACGCGCCAGGACGAATACGGCGGATCCCTCGAGGGCCGCATGCGCTTCCCGCTGCAGGCCGTCGCGGAAGTGCGCAAGGCATGGCCCGGGTCGAAGCCGCTCTTCGTGCGGTTGTCCTCCATCGACGACGTGGAGGGCGGCTGGAGCATCGAGGACACCGTCGCATTCGCGAGCGAGCTGAAGAAGCTGGGAGTCGACGTGGTCGACTGCTCGTCGGGCGGAATCCAGGGCTCGGCGACCGCCGCCACCAAGACGCTGGTGAAGCGCGTGCCGGGCTTTCAGTTGCCGTTCTCGGACAAGGTGCGCAAGGAAGCCGGCATCGCGACCATGGCGGTCGGCCTGATCCTCACCGCGCAGCAGGCCGAGCAGGCCCTGCAGGAGGGACGCGCCGACCTCATCGCCGTCGGGCGCGAGGCGCTCTTCGACCCCAACTGGCCGCTGCATGCCGC
>DASXAO010000024.1:0-13047 GCA_036406675.1 Burkholderiales bacterium | reverse complement strand
CATCATGACCCTGCACGGGGGCACGCTCGGGTTCGATGTCATGGACGAGCTGATGGCGCGGGTGCATCCGTTCGGCTGGCACGCCAACATCCAGCTCGACGGCCGCGAGCTGCCGAAGTACGAGGCGCAGATCAAGCGCCTACCCGGAAAGTTCGTTATCGATCACACCGGGAAATTCCTTGAACCGGTTCCTCCGGAGCATGACGCCTTTCGTTCCCTTCTCAGGCTGGTCGAGACTGGCCGCTGCTGGGTCAAGCTCTCGGCGCCTTACGAGACCTCGAAGACCGGCGCGCCGAAATACGAGGACGTGGGAGTGCTTGCCAAGGCGCTGGTGAAGCGCGCGCCAGAGCGCATGCTCTGGGCGTCGAACTGGCCGCATCCCTCCGTGCGGCCGAAGGTTCCCGACGACGTGGAGCTGCTGGAGCTGCTCGCCGACTGGGCGCCAGACGAAGCGACGCGCAAGAAGATTCTCGTCGACAATCCTGCCGCGCTCTATGGCTTTTAGGTCGGGTACCCCGGCCGCGCATTGACCCCCCTTATTCGGCCGGAGATACTGGTCGGCGCACAGGCGCTTCGCGCCAGCGCCCGGAAGGGGGCGAGCCAGCTCCAGGACGAGCAGTTGCTCTTCTTCCTCGTAATCGGCGCGTACAAGCGCAGGCCTTCCCGGGAAGCGATGCTCTGGATCCAGAAGACCTACATCGGCACCGGAAGGAGGCTGGAGCGCAGGGCCAATATCCCGAATTCGGTTTCCGCGCCGCTCTTCGAGACTGTCACCACCGCGAGCATGCTGAGGCGGCCGGGAGGCTTCGATCGCGACGTGTTCAACGGCGCGGAAATGGCGACCAGCCTCCTGCTCGCGGACATCAACGGCAGGTACAACATGGTGATGGGCGGAAGCCTGGGCGGCCCATTCAATGTGCCTGCGGCGCTGCGTCCCACCATCGAGCAGGAGCTGCGCGACATGCAGCGCCTGCAGCTTCAGATCATGTAAGCCGTCGGGGACGCCCGTAGGACCACAACAGCAACAACAAGCCGACGGTGCCGAAAGTCCAGTAGTCGGCAGGCATCGGCCCGATCCAGCTCCTGTGCCAGGGCACGAATTGCGGCGCGAAGCGGGCCAGCCCGAAGGCCGGGTTCATCACGAACCACAGCCAGTCCTCGACGATCCAGAACAAGGCCAAAGCGCCGAGGATGCGCACCTCGATGCGCCAGGACCAGCGCTGCAGGAGCACCGCGGGCAGATGAAACGCGAGCGCCATGAAGGAAAACACCCACGCGTGATAGCCGGTCATCGGCCGCCCGCCCCAGAACCAGTCGAGCAGCCAATGCTGCTCGATACGCCAGGTCGGGAGCGACGCGGCCCAGCCGGCAGCGCCTTCCACCTGGATCTCCACTTGGGCGAAAAACAGCGCCAGCAGAACGAGATACAGCAGGACGGCGAGAATCGAAGCGGCGGTAGCCTTGCCCGGGCTCACAGGCGCTCCAGCACGAGCCGCAGCGCAGTCGCGGCCGCGTGCGGCCTGGCATGCGTGCGCATGCGCTCGCGCATGGCCGCGAGGCGCTGCGGTTGCTCCAGCAGCAGGCCGACCTTGTACTCGAGCGCGGCAGCATCGACCGCCTTCATTGCGGCGCCGGCTTCGAGCAGGAAATCGGCGTTGCGCTCTTCCTGCCCGGGAATGGGCGAGACCACGATCATGGGCAGGCCCATCGCCAGGCATTCGGAGCTGGTCAGGCCGCCCGGCTTGGTGATGGCGAGGTCCGAAGCCGCCATGACGCGCTCGATGGTGCGGGTGAACCCCATCGGGTACAAGCGCCCGGGGTGGCGCCGTGCGATCGCCCGCAGATCCTGCATCAGCTTTTCGTTGCGCCCGGCGAGGGCGACGATCTGCAGGTCACGGGGCAGCGCGACCAGGCGCTCCGCGAGCTTCTCGATGCCGCCGATACCGGCGCCTCCGGACATCATGAGCAGCGTCGCCCTGCGCGGGTCGAGGCCGAGCTCGGCGGCGCATTCCTCCCGGGACAAGGCCGCGGAGAACTGCGGCATGATCGGAATGCCCGTGACGAAGGCCCGCGTCGGCTCGATGCCGCGCGCCGCGATGCGCGAGGCGACTTCGTCGCTCGCCGTGAAGTAGCCCTGCATGTGCGGATGGATCCACATTCCGTGCACGTCGAAGTCGGTCACCTGCACCCAGACCGGGGGCGTAGCCCGTCCTTTTGCGATGCGACGCGACAGGAGCTCGGCAGGCAGGAAATGCGTGCAAATGATCGCCTGCGGCCCCAGGCGCGCCAGCTCGGCGTCGAGCTTGCGCGTGTTCATCCGCTCGATGACGCGACGCAGCCGGTCGAGCGGCGATTTGGCGGTGCGCCGGTCGGTGCGTTGAAACAGGTAGGCCCACAGCAGCGGCATGCTCTCGACCAGCTTGACGTAGGAATCGGCGTAGGCCTTGCGAAATCCCGCCGGCACCAGGTCCATCACGTCGATGTGAGTCGAGCGCAGCTGTGGAAACTCCCGCTCGGCGGCCGCGCACAGGGCCTGCGCCGCGCGCACGTGCCCGGCGCCCGCCGAAACGCTCAGAACCACGACATGCCCTCGTCGCATCTACCGTCTTATGAATTCGGCGATGAGACGGTTGACTTCGTCTGCGGCCTCGATCTGGGTGAAGTGCCCGGTGTCGGCGACGACCGCGATCCTGGCGCCCGGAACCGAGCTGCGGATGAGATCGAGATAGGGCGAGCTCTGGCCCGCCTTGAGCGGCGCGCGCCGCATCTGCGCATCGCGCGTGGTGCTCTGGATCGCGAGGAGCGGTGCACGTACGGCGCCGAGCGCCGCGTCCATGTATTGAGCGTCCCAGCGCGCCATGCTCGGCCACAGGAGCGGGCCGAACCCGCTGCTTTGCTTCAACGCCCGGGCGACGATTGCGTCGGCCTCGGGCGAGGATTTGAAGAACATCTGGCGGAAGAGGTGCTCGGCGAACGCCGGGTAGCCGACCTTGTCGATCGCCGCGTGGGCCGCCGCCTCGGCGGCATCGGGATCGCCGCTCCCCGAGCGGCTGCCATCGATCAGCACGATGCCGCCCACGCGTGCCTCGTCGTGAGAGCAAAGAAGGCGGTTGGCTTCCAGTACGACGCGCGTGCCCATGCTGTGGCCGACCAGGACGCAGCCGTTCAGCTCGAGGTGGTTGACGAGCGCGGCGACGTCGCCGCCGTAGTGCGCGATCGAGCATTCCTGCGGGCGGCCCGGCGTCTCGCCGTGACCGCGAAGATCGCAAGCGACGACTTCATGGGTTCGGGAAAAGAAGTCGAGCTGCGACCGCCAGTCTTCAAGGCGGCAGGCGAACCCGTGGACGAAGAAGAGCGGCGGGACGCCCTGCCCCGCACGCACGAAATGCATCCGGCTACTCCGCTTCGGCTTGCGGCTTGTGCGCCGCGGCGAGCTTCTGCTGGAGCTGCGGCGGCGCGGGCTCGTAGTGGCTGAACTCCATGCTGTAGGAGCCGTGCCCCGCCGTGAGGGACTTCAGCCGCGCCGGGAAATGCTCGAGCTCGGAAAGCGGCGCCTGGGCGGTGATCTGAACCGTGCCGGGGCGCGGTGTGTCCGAGCCCTTGATCTGGCCGCGGTGGCCCGAAAGCTCGCCCGCGACGTCGCCCATCTTCGTCTCGGGCGCGATGATCTCGACGTTGACGATCGGCTCGAGCACGATCGGGCGCGCCTTGCCCAGCGCGTCGAGGAACGCCTTGCGGCCGGCCGACACGAACGCCACCTCCTTCGAGTCCACCGGGTGGCTCTTGCCGTCGTAGACGATCACGCGCACGTCCTGCAGCGGGTAGCCCGCGATGTAGCCGCTTTCGAGCACCCCGCGCACCCCTTTCTCGACCGCCGGGATGAACTGGTTCGGGATCGCGCCGCCCTTGACGCTGTCGACGAACTCGAAGCCGGTGCCTCGCGGCAGCGGCTCGACCTTGAGGAACACCTCGCCGAACTGGCCGGCGCCGCCGGTCTGCTTCTTGTGTCGGCTGTGGCCTTCGGCCCTGGCGGCGATGGTCTCGCGGAACGGGATGGAAGGCGGCCGCGTGTCGAGGTCGAGCTTGTACTGCGACGACATCTTCTCGAGTATCGCCTTGAGGTGCATCTCGCCCAGGCCGCGCATCACGGTCTCGTTGGCGTGCGAGTTGTGCTCGATGTGGAAGCAGGGGTCCTCGGCCACGATCTTGTGCAGCACGTCGGACACCTTTTGCTCGTCGCCGCGCTTCTTCGGCTGCACCGCGAGGCCGAACACGGAGGTCGGCAGCTCGAGCGGCCTGGCATGGACGTGCGCGTCGTCGGCCGAGTCGTGCAGCACGTGGTCGAACTGGATGTCGTCGATCTTGGCGATGGCGCAGATGTCGCCCGGCAGCGCCTCGCTCACCTCGGTCTGGGTCTTGCCGCGCAGCATGTAAAGGTGGCCGGGCTTGATCGGCTTCCTGCCCTCGCCGATGAAGAGCTGGCCGCCGGAAGTGAGCCTGCCCTGGTGCACGCGGAACACCGCGACCCGGCCGATGTAGGGATCGATCTCGATCTTGAACACGTGGGCGAGGGCGTGCTTCTTCGGATCGGGCTCGGCGCGCAGCTCCTCGGACTTGTCGCCCGCGGTCTTGACGTAGACCGGCGGATTGCCTTCGGAGGGATTGGGCAGCAGGCGCGCGATGACGTCGATCAGCTCGCCGATGCCGGCGCCGGTCTTCGCCGAGGTGAATACCACCGGGATGAGATGACCCTCGCGCAGCGCGCGCTCGAGCGGTCCGTGCAGCTCCTCGGGCGTGACCTCGCCCTTCTCGAGGTAGGTCTCCATCAGCTTCTCGTCGACCTCGACCACCTGGTCGACGAGGCGCCGGTGCGCCTCTTCCACCGACGAGAAGTCGGCCTCGCCCGAGGGCGCAAAGAAGCAATCCGAGACCTTGCTGCGGCCTGCGGCGGGCAGGTTGAGCGGCAGGCATTCTTTTCCGAAGGTCTGCTGGATGCGCTCGAGCAGGTCCTCGAGGTCGACGTTGTCCGCGTCGATCTTGTTCACGACGATCAGGCGATCGAGGCCGCGGCGCGCCGCCCACTGCATGAAGCGGCCGGTCATCATCTCGATGCCGTTCTGCGCGTTGATCACGATCCCGGCGGTCTCCACCGCGGCGAGCGCCGGCAGGGCATGGCCGAGGAAATCGGGATAGCCCGGCGTGTCGAGCAGGTGGATGCGGGTGTCTTTGGCTTCGAAGCTCGCGACCGAGAGCTTCAGGGAATGCTGCAGCTGCTTTTCAAGGGGGGTGTAGTCGCATGCGGTGCTGCCGCGCTCGACGCTGCCGCCGGCGGGGATCGCCCCCGCCTTTGCGAGCAGCGCCTCGGCCAGACTGGTCTTTCCAGACCCGGACTGGCCGACAAGCGCAAGGGTCCTTATACGCTCGATCGAATTTGACACGGGTTCTTCCTCCTCGCCCGGGAGTTATAGCAGCAACGCGCCGCGGTATGTAAGGGCCCGGAAGAGCCTGAAAGAAGGAAGCGCCCGAGCCGCCCTAGCGGGGGACGTGCCGGGGAGACGATACGGCCAGGAAAATCTCGCGTAAAAACAAAAGCAGGGACGCGATCAGGGCCAACATGGCCAGGACGAACATCGCCCCGATGGTGTAGGTGAGGCTGACCCGGACAAAGGCGCCGATGAAGGCCCCGGCGATGAGCAGGCACACGAACAAGGCCGAGATCACGGCCGCCGTGATCGCGAAGTAGACGAAGCGGATGCGCCGGGCTATGACCGCCAGCTCGTCCCGCGCGGCGGGCTGCTCTTCCGCCCGCATCGAGGGCAACTGGGCCTCGAGGGTGCGCCTGCGGTCGACCGCGCGGCCCAGCCGGACGTTGAGCGACGCGATCACCGTGCCGATGGCGGTGAGCAGGAACACCGGCGCCACGGCGAGCTGGACGACCGAGAAGATCTCGGGGATGTGCGGATCGATCATCTCCATGGCAGCTTGACGGATTTCACGGGCGTTCTCGCGCCTGCGGCAGTTTTTCCGTCCGGGCCTTTCCGGACTTGGTCGTCGGGAACTGTACCCCGCGGTGATTTTTGCGGCAGTGTAGGACGAATTGCCAAGACAGGGTGCTAGATCGCCTGCACCATCTTGGACCTCCCGGGTATCGGCCCGGGGATCGGGGAACCAAGCATGGAAACAGTCATTACGATCGGTGGTGCCGACAAGGCCGGCGCGCTCGCAGGGCTTGTGGTGTTCCTGACGCGCAAGGGCTACACCGTAAAGGGACAGAAGGTCTCCGACCTGCCCTCCGGGGCCCGGCTCCTGAAGATTCGGCTTGGTCTCGCGCAAGTCGACAAGGAGAAGCTGGCCGCCGAGATCAAGGCGCTCGATCCGCGGCTCACCGTGATCAGCGTCGCCTTCGACGGAGATGGCGCTGCCGGCAAGGCGGCGGGGCAGACACCCGCGCAGTCGGCCGCCGCGCTCATCAAGGAAATGGCAGGCCAGTTCCCCGACATCGTCTCGCTGGTACGGGCATACGGCGGCGCGTTCGGGCTGGAGGGGCGGGCCCAGGCGTTGTTCGAGGCGGGCAAGAAAATCGGCGCCTTCAACTACCGCAAGGAATGGTCGTTCGGCAATCCGTTGCGCATGCCGGCCGCGCTGCGCCGCGCCCTGGTTCCGGCGCTGGAAAAATTCGGCGCGGTCCAGGCGACGGATACGCACATCGTGCTTCCGCAGAGCCCGTTCTGCAGCGCGGCGGGCGAGATCAATTGCTGCGACTTCGTCACCGGCTTCATGCAGGGTTTTCTCGACGCCGGTCCGCTGAGCATGCATACCAAGGTGCACAAGGAAGGCTGTCGGGCGGACGGGGAGACCAACTGCGTCTACTCGGTCGCCTACGAGAGCTGATCGAAAACAACCTGGAAAAGGGAAGGGGGTAGCAAATGCACAACGGCATTCATTACGAACCGATTCTGGTGGTGCTGTCCTACGTGATCTCGGTGCTCGGCTCCTACACGGCGCTGCAGCTCGCCATCGCCATTCCGCAGGCGCGCGACCGGCTGGCGGCCCTGGGCTGGGTCCTCGGCGCGGCAACCGCGCTCGGCGGCGGCGCCATCTGGTCGATGCACTTCATCGCCATGAACGCGGCCGACATGGGAATGCCGGTGTCCTACGACGCCACGCTCACCTTCGCTTCGCTGGTGATGGGCATCCTGGCTTCCGCCATCGGCCTGTACGTCGTCGGCCGCGGCGAGGGGAGCACCGGGAAGCTGGTCGTGTCCGGCGTAGTCACCGGCCTCGGCGTGGCGCTGATGCACTACACCGGGATGAAGGCGATGATCATGCCGGCGACGATCGACTACGACCCGACGCTCTTCTACGGCTCGCTCGTAATCGCGGTCGTGGCCGCCACCGTGGCGCTGTGGCTCGCGTTCAACCTGCGCGGCAACCTGCAGCGCTTCGGCAGCGCGCTCGTCATGGGCGTCGCGGTCTGCGGCATGCACTACACCGGCATGTACGCGGTGAAGATGACACCGGCCGCGGAACCGACGATGAGCGGAATTTCGCTGCCGCCGGCGACCCTGGGCCAGTCCGTATTCATCGTTTCCGCGGTCGTGCTGGTGCTTCTGCTCGCGTTCAGCGCGTGGAAGTCGCAGCGCTCCGTGATGGCCGACCTGTAGCCGATTCCTGCAGCGATCGTTGACGGGCCCGGGGAACCCCGGGCCCGTTCTGCTTCCTACTTCTTCTTCGCGTCGTCCTTCTTCTCGAGCATGTCGGCGCGCTTCTTCAGCGTGTCCTCGAGCTTGGACTTGGGGACGAGCAGCACGTAGTTGGAAAGCAGCTTCTCGCGCGGCAGGCGCTCCTCGATCTTCTTGATCCGCTCCGCATCCTTGTCGTCCTTGCGGAGCGTGCCGGAAGAGCTGAAGCTGACCGGATAGTTGTCGCCCTGGAGCTGGCCCACCCGAATGGCGTAGCTGAGGCCGTCGAAGGTGGACGCCTGGATCGACGCCGGCTGCTCGAGCTTCGTGCCCTGCGGCGCCACGTCGGCGAGCTCCAGCAGCCCGAGCGAATACGACGCCGCGTTCGCCTTGGTGACCTCGAGCTTCTCGTCGGGCCGCGCCCCGGCGAGGCGCCAGTCGGCGTTGTCGCCGTCGCGCTCGATGCGGTAGCCGCCGCCGTCGGGATAGCGCACCTCGAGGGTCTTCACTTTCTCGACCTTGAACGAGGTCTTGTCGATCCACTCCGAGCTTCGGGTGGTCGCCTGCGCGAGCGGATCGGACACGATGTAGACCATCTTCGGCTCGCCTGGCAGGGCGACGAAGCGGCCGTCGGCGCGCGCCTTGTCGGGATTGTCGACCTCGCGCTTGAAGTACTTCTTGCCGACGACGAGCTTGGAGAGCGGCTTGCCGTCGGCGCCGGCGAATTCCACCTGCGTCCCGCTCTCGTCGAGGTTGAGCCGGGCGCGGTCCTTGTCGCCGATCGGCTCGCTCTGCCCGACCTTGAGCGAGAGCGCCTGCACCACGAAGTCGCGCACTTTCGCCACGTCGGCCGGAAAGTCCCCGCGCTCGGCGAGGACCCAGCGCTCGTCCTTCTGCCGCACCGTGAGCGTCGCCTTGGGCTCGACGATCCGGATCGAGGCGACCTCGGCGGCCTTGAGGTCCTTGAGGAGCACCCGCCCCAGCGTGTCGCTGTTCGCGGGCCGCTGGCTCGCCTCCTGGTACTGGTAAAGCAGCGCGCCGCCGCCGAGGACCACCAGCAGGACGACGAGGATCGCGGTGAGCCGGGCGTTCATACGGCTTTCCTTCTCCTTCCGCCGACGAACGCGACGAGCAGGCCGATCAGCGCGACGAGGAGCGGCATCGCCACGATGTTCGCGACCTTGGTCCAGAACACCAGGCTCTCGGCGTCCTGGCGCAGGTTCTTGCGCACTTCCTTGAGCTGCAGCCGCGCCTCGGCGACGGTCTTGCGGAAGCGCTCGAGCTCGGCCTGCTGCTCGGGAGAGAGGATCTGCCCCGATTTGCCCGCGGGCCCCTGCGACTTCTGCAGCTCCTGCAGCTTCGCGGTGGTCTTCTGCACCTCGTCCTCGAGCGCCTGGATCTTGCCGAAATACTGCTTCTGCGCCTCGGCCTCGAGCTCGCGCACCACGGTGAGCGGCCGGAACGCGCCGGCGCGGCTGCGCAGCGAGATGAACTCGTCGCCCGCGGCGAACTGCTCCACCATGCCCATGGCGAAGGCGAGGTTGCCGTTGGACGGCACCACGACCTTGCGGCCGAACACGTCCTGGACGTCGACCGCCGCGCCGTCGGCGAGGAGATCGACGTCCGCGACCAGGATGACGGAGTTTTCGTTGGTCGACTCCCTCAATGCCGGCGTGTTCGGCACCGGCTTGTCGCCCTCCTTCAATCCGTCCGGGAACGCGGTCTTGAACTTGCCGGTGAGCCGCACTGCGAGCGGCATCGCCTTGCCCGAGGGCTTGAACGCCTTGGTCGCCTCGTCGCCGGACTTGGTGGCGTTCGCGTTGTCCACCAGCATGGAATTCGGCGAGCTCTTGACGAGCTCGGTGACCTTGATGCCTTCCTGGGGCTTGACCTCGAAAGCGCCGCCGAAGGCATAGAGCAGGGTCTCGATCTGGCCGGTGACGATGTCGTCGCGGCTGAACGCGGTGCGGTTGAGCGAGAGCACCGTGGGGGTGTAGCGCTGCCCCCCGCCGGAGCCGAACACGACGTCGCTCACCACCTTGCCCGGGTCCATGGTCAGGCCCCAGGCCTTGAAGAGCGTCGGCAGCGTGGAGCTCGAGGGCTCCGGCGGAACGCCCGGCATGGTCGGGTTCTGATCGAAGTACGCGTAGGGGTCGACGAAGGCGATGAGCTTGCCGCCGCGCAGCACGAACTGATCGAGGGCGTATTCGGTCTGCGGCTGCGCGTCGCGCGGATGGATGAGCAGCAGGACGTTGATGTCCTTGTCGATCTCCTTCGCGCCGAGCGGCACTTCCTTCACGTCGAACTCGCGCTTGAGCTCGTTCGCGAGCACCCACGGCTCGGAGCTCTGGCGCGTGAACGGGTTGAATTTCTCCCCCAGCACCGGCAGCCCCGCCATCAGGCCGATCTTGGGCCGCTCCGGATTGCCCACGCGCGCGATGGCGCGGATGAGGTCGTACTCGAGCAGGCGCTCGCGCTGCGGCGACACCGCGGGGATCGCCTGCTTGCGATCGAGCTGGCTCACCGCGATGCCGAGGTAGAACTGCTCCCCGGTAAAGAGCTGCTGCGGCTCGATGCCGTCGAGCTGCGCGGCGTCCTCTTCCTCCGAATCGGGCTTCGGGTTGTAGCGCTCGACGATCAGGTTGGAGCCCGCGACCTGCTTGAACTCGCGCACCGTGTCCTCCACGCGCTGCGCGAAGCCGCGCAGCGGCACCGGCACGCCTTCGCCCTGCGAAACGTAGAGCTTGATCTTCACCGGCGACTGCAGCCCGCGCAGGATCTTCTTCGTGCCGGGGGAAAGCGTGTAGAGGTCGCCGTCGGTGAGGTCGACGCGCGCCGGGACGCGCGAGACCAGGAAGTTCACGGCGACCAGGATGAGGATCAGCGCCAGGAGGCCGATCGCCGAATAGATCAGTGGCTCGTATTTCTTCAGTTTCATGTCAACCCGCTCGGTGTCCGCGGATGATCACGCCGGTGGCGAACAGCGCGAAGCCGATGACGGACAGGAAGAACACCAGGTCGCGCAGATCGATCACGCCGCGCTGGAAGCCGTCGAAGTGCGTGACCACGGAGAACGCCGCCACGGTGTCGACCACGGCGGGGTTCGCCCAGCGCGCGAGGAGGTCGGTCACCGGGTTGAAGCCGGCGAGGATCAGGAACAGGCACAGCACCACCGAGAGGATGAAGGCCACCACCTGGTTGCGCGTCATCGCCGAGGTCATGCAGGTGAGGGCGAGGTAGGCGCCGGCGAGGAAGAAGCTGCCGAGGTAGCCGGCGACGATCATGCCGTTGTCCGGATCGCCGAGGACGTTCACGGTGATGACCGCCGGGAAGGTCAGCGCGAGCGCCACGCCGATGAAGATCCAGGAGGCGAGGAACTTGGCGACGATCGCCTGCCAGGGCGCCACCGGCATGGTGAGCAGGAGCTCGAGGGTCCCGGAGCGGCGCTCTTCGGCCCACAGGCGCATGCCGACCGCCGGCACCAGCACGAGGTACAGCCACGGATGCCAGCCGAAGAAGGCGGCGAGGCTCGCCTCGCCGCGCTCGAAGAAGTTGCCCGCGGTAAAGGTGAAGAAGCCGGTGAGGAGCAGGAAGATCACCAGGAACACGTAGGCCACCGGCGAGCTGAAGTAGCTCACCAGCTCGCGTTTGACGATGGTCCAGACGATTCTCATGCTGTTTCCGAACCCGAGAAAAACGTGGTCTGTCCCTGATTTGTTGTTTGCCCGTTCATTTCTTTGCCGTGTCCGGGAGCGTGATGCGCCGGAACACCTCGTCGAGCTCGCCGCGCTCGCTGAACATCCCTTCCACCTTCCAGCCGTGGAGGTTCACCATCTCGACCACCTCCTGCGCAAGCTGCGCCTGCCGCGACTTGTCTTTCGGGTAGATGCGGAAGGCGCCGTTCAGCTTCTCGACCCGGCCGAGCTCGGACAGGCGCTCGGCGGTCGCGCCGCGCGCCTGCAGCGTGACGGCGCCGGCCACCTCGGACATGGCGCGCAGCTCCTCGGGGGTGCCATTCGCGACGATCCGGCCGCGGTCGATGATGATCGCCCGCGTGCAGGCCGCGTCGACCTCCTCCAGGATGTGGGTGGAGAACACGATCGCCTTGTTGTTGCGGCCGAGCTCGCGGATGAGGTTGCGCACCTCGTGCTTCTGGTTCGGGTCGAGGCCGTCGGTGGGCTCGTCCATGATGAGCACGTCCGGATCGTGGATCAGCGCCTGCGCGAGGCAGGTGCGGTGCTTGTAGCCCTTCGACAGGGTATCGATCGACTGGTGCAGCACCGAGTCGAGGAAGCAGCGCTCGATCACGTGGTGCAGCCCTTTCCTGCGCGCGGCTCCGGAGAGCCCGCGCAGCTCGGCCGCGAAGTTGAGGAAGCCCTCGACCGTCATGTCGGGGTAGGCCGCGGCGTTCTCGGGCAGGTAGCCGATGAGGCGCTTTGCTTCCAGGGGGGACTCGGCGACGTCGAAGCCGCCGACGGCGATGCTCCCCTCGGTGGGCGGCATGAAGCCGGTGATCATCCGCATGGTGGTCGACTTGCCGGCCCCGTTCGGGCCGAGGAAGCCGAGCACCTCGCCGCGCTCGACGGTAAATGAAATACCGTCGACCGCCCGTTTCGCCCCGAAGGACTTTACGAGGTTGTCGATCCTGATCATCAGACCTGGGTGCTCTAGCGGTTCAAGGGGGCGGATTATCGCGCAAAAACGCCGCGCTGCAGGCCGGCGAGGCATCGGGCGGCGCGATTTTGCGTTACAGTTTTTCCTTCTCATCCCATCCCCCTACGGCTCTCGAGGAGAAACGAATGACCGCATTCAGGTACGTGCGAGAGGTCGCGCTCGCATCGCTCATCGCCGGCGCAAGCGCCTGCTCCGTGGCGCAGACGCAGACCCAATCCGGCTCGACCTTCGAGCCGACCGTCGGCCAGGCCGGCAAGGACGTGGTCTGGGTGCCGACGCCGCAGGCGCTCGTCAACAAGATGCTCGACATGGCGAAAGTGACGCCGAACGACACCGTGTACGACCTCGGCTCCGGCGACGGCCGCACCGTGATCACCGCGGCCAAGCGCGGCGCGCGCGCGTACGGCATCGAGTACAACCCCGACATGGTGGAGCTCTCCAAGAGGAACGCGGCGAAGGAAGGCGTGACCGGGAAGGCGAACTTCCAGCAGGCCGATCTCTTCAAGACCGATTTCTCGCAGGCGACGGTCATCACCATGTTTCTGCTTCCTGACATCAACATCAAGCTGCGGCCGAAGATCCTCGGCATGAGGCCGGGCACGCGCGTGGTCTCGAACAGCTTCACGATGGGCGAGTGGAGCGCCGACGAAACCGCCACGGTCGGCGAGGGCTGCAGCTCCTGGTGCACGGC
>DASXAO010000023.1:0-14228 GCA_036406675.1 Burkholderiales bacterium | reverse complement strand
CGGCAGATCGACAAGCTGCCGCTGCCGGTGAAGGACTCGCCCGGCTTCCTGGTGACCCGCGTGCTCGGGCCGTACATGCAGAACGCCTTTCGCCTTCTGGACGAGGGCTACAAGCCGGAGACCCTGGACGCGGCCATGGAGCAGTTCGGCATGCCGATGGGCCCGGCCGAGCTCGCCGACACCGTCGGCCTGGACATCTGCCTCGCCGCGGGCAAGGCGCTCGCCAAGACCACCGAGGTGCCGAAGATCCTCGCCAACAAGGTCGCCCTGGGGCACCTCGGCAAGAAGACCGGCCAGGGACTCTACCGCTACGAGAACGGACGAGCGGTGAGGGGCCAGCCCGACGCGTTCGACGAGACGCTGGTGCAACGGCTGATCGAGCCCTACCTGCGCGAGGCCGAGGCGGTGCGGCGCGAAGGCATCGTCGCCGACGCCGACCTGGTCGATGCCGGGCTCATCTTCGGCACCGGCTTCGCGCCGTTCCGTGGAGGCCCGTTGCAGTACCTGGCTTCAAAGAAGTAGATGGAGTCTTTACCGAAAGACAAGCAGCCCGCGCTGCGCGTCATGCCGATGCCGGCGGACGCCAACCAGAACGGCGACATCTTCGGCGGCTGGATCATGGCGCAGGTCGACATCGCCGGCGGCACCGTCGCCGGGCGCGCCGCGCGCGGCCGCGTCGCCACCGTGGCGGTCAAGGAGTTCGTGTTCAAGCAGCCGGTGCAGATCGGCGACCTGCTGTCGTTCTACGTCGACGTGGAGAGGATCGGCACCACGTCGATCACCGTCACCGTCGAGGTGTACGCCGAGCGCCGCCCGGAGAACCCCCGCGTGGTCAAGGTGACCGAGGCGACGCTCACTTACGTGGCGATCGACGCCACCGGGCGGCCGCGCCCGGTGCCGCGCGCGTAGTTGCTCCTCGAAA
This sequence comes from Burkholderiales bacterium, assembly GCA_036406675.1. GTDB lineage: Bacteria > Pseudomonadota > Gammaproteobacteria > Burkholderiales > SG8-39 > SCGC-AG-212-J23. The sequence continues at coordinate 13,306 of DASXAO010000023.1, read as the reverse complement.
CGTCGACCCTCGCCGCGGTGGCGCTGCTTTCCATCGCGGCGGCGATCGTGGGCGGCATGGGCGGCTTCGGCACCGGCGCGATCCTCGCCGCGGCGCTGGTGCCGCTCATCGGCGTGAAGGCGCTGGTGCCGGTGATGGCGGTGGCCGGCGTGATCATCAACGCCGGCCGCTTCTGGTTCTACCGCGAGAGCCTCGAGCGCCGCACGCTCGGCGTAGTGCTGGTCTCGGCGCTGCCCTTCCTGGTCTTCGGCACCTGGCTCTACAGCGTGCTCGACGCCCGCGCGGTCGGCACCATCCTCGGCATCGCGGTCATGGCTTCCGTGCCGCTGCGGAGGATTTTGAGAAAAAAGGCAGTGCATCTGGGCACCCCCGGGCTCGCCATCGGTTCCGGGATCTTCGGCCTCGCCAGCGGCCTCGCCACCGGCACGGGCGTGATCCTGGTGTCGCTCCTCCTCGGCACCGGAATGAGCGGCCCCGCCATGCTCGCGACCGACTCGCTCGTGTCCATCGCGCTCGACCTCACCAAGGCGGCGCTGTTCCAGCGATTCAACCTCCTCGACGCGCAGGCCTTCTTCACCGGCATCGTGATCGGCGTCGCCAGCATTCCCGGCAGCGCCATCGCGGCCGCGCTGGTGACGCGGCTCGGCGCCAAGCTGCATGTGGTGTTCATCGAGAGCTTGATCCTCGTCGGCGGAGCGTCCATGCTCTGGCATTCATGGCGCTGAACGAGCTCGGCGGCAAGGTCGCGGCGGTCACCGGCGCGGCGAGCGGCCTCGGCCGCGCCATGGCGCTCGCCTTCGCCTCCGAGGGCATGCACCTCGCGCTCGCCGACGTCGATGAAGCCGGTTTGACCCAAACAGCGACGGACGTAGCGGCGTTTGGGTTGAAAAGCTTCTCGATGCGCGTGGACGTTTCCAAAGCGGAGGACGTGAACCGATTCGCCAAACGGGTCACGGCCGAGCTGAAACGGGTGCATGTCGTCTGCAACAACGCCGGCGTGGCGTTGTCGGGGCCGGTATGGGAGACGAGCGAGGCCGAATGGCAATGGATCCTCGGCGTCAACCTCCTCGGCGTAGTGAACGGCGTACGCGCGTTCGCGCCGCGCCTGATCGCCCAGGACGAGGGCCACATCGTCAACACCGCCTCGGTGGCGGGCCTCATCTCCCCGCCCGGCATGGGCGCCTACTGCGTGTCGAAGCACGCCGTCGTGACGCTCTCCGAAGCGCTGCATCACGACCTGCGCGAGCGCGGCTCGCGCGTCGGTGTGTCGGTCTTATGCCCTGCATACGTTCCGACCGGGATCGCGGAATCTGATCGCAACCGTCCCTCAGGTGCCTCCATCCCTGGAAAATCAGCGGAGCGACTCGCCAAGGAGGCCGCGCTGAAAAAAGCCGTGGCCGCCGGGAAACTGTCGGCCGACGATGTCGCTCGAGCCGTGGTTGCCGCGGTGAAGGGAAATCGGTTCTATGTGCTCACGCACCCGGCCATCAAGGGCGCGGTCCGAGCGCGAATGGAGGATGTGCTCGAGGAGCGCGCTCCGCGCGATCCACTTACATTACGCGCGCCGATCCGCTCAAGCTGAGGTAAGCCCCGGGAAGAGCACCTTCAGCCCGTCCGCCATCGTCTCGATGGCGATGGCGGCGAGAAGGAGACCGAGGAGCCGCGTCGCGATGTTGAGGCCGATGGTTCCAAGGCGCTCGCCGACCGCGTCGGCGACACGCAGCATGCCCCACAGGATGGCGCACACCAGCGCGAGACAGCCGAGAATGGCCGCGGTATGGGCGACGCCGCCCGACTGCGCCGCGATGATCGTGGTGCCGATGGCGCCCGGCCCGGCGAGCAGCGGCACCGCGAGCGGCACGACGCCGGTCAGCTCGCCGGATTCGAGCTCCTCGGCCTCGGCGCGCGACTGGCGCATTCCGCCCGCCTGCGCGTTCAGCATGGCGAGCGCCATCAGGAGCAGCACCAGCCCGCCGCCGACCTGGAACGCCGGCAGGCTCGCGCCGAGGAACTTGAGCAGGGCTTCGCCGAACACCGCGGCGCCCGCGAGCACCGCGAAGACGGTCAGCACCACGGCGTTGGCGAGGCGCAGCCGGGAATGCGGCTCGCGCGCCGCTGCAACCGCCAGGAAGATGGGCACCGCGAGGAACGGATCGAGCACCGCGGTCAAGGTCGCGATGAAGCGCAGGTATTCCGGATAGCCGGTCACTTCTTCTGCGCCGCGGTACGCGCTGCCTTCTGATCGGCCCTCACCCGCGCGAACGCCGGCCGCTCGCCCAGCATCGCGAGGTAGGGCTCGAGGCCCGGCACATCCTCGAGCACGTCGCGGCCGTAGCCCAGCTTGGTGGCGATCGAAACGAGCGGCAGGTGCACGAAGGCCGCGCAATCGGCCAGCGTGAGATCACGGCCGGCGATGAAAGGATCGAACTTCGCCAGGGCCCTGAGCGCGCGCACCCCTTTCGCGAGGTCCTGCTCGACCGCCTGCTTCACCGCCTCGTCGACCGGGCGGCCGAAGAAGACGAAGCCGTAGGTGCGGCGCGCCGGCAGCTCCAGGTAGAGCTCCATGTGCGCGACCAGCTCGCGCACGCGGGCCCTCTGCCACGGATCGCGCGGCATCAGCGGCTTCGCCGGATAGGCGTCCTCGAGGTACTCGCAGATGACCTGAGACTCGCTGATGCGGCGGCCGTCGTCGAGCTCGAGGAACGGGGCCTTGCCCCTGGGCGAGCGCGCCAGGAAGTCTTCCGTCTGCTTCGGCGTGCAGCTCGCATCCTCCTCGTGCTCGATGCCCTTCTCGAGCAGCGCGATGCGCACCTTGTTGTGGTAGTTGCTTATGCGAAAGCCACAAAGCTTCATGTCACCTCCAGCATGCCATCCGCGAAGCAATCCATTATATTCAGCGCATGCCGAAGGACGATCCAGGCTATATCACCGAGCTCGCCGCGGAAACGTCCTACGGCGGCTATCTCGGGCTGGCGCGGCTGCTCTCGGCGCAGCGTCCGCGCTCGTCGCACCACGACGAGATGCTGTTCATCATCCAGCACCAGACTTCCGAGCTGTGGATGAAGCTGCTCCTCCACGAGCTGGCCGCGGCGATCGGGCACGTGAAGGCCGATCGTCTGGCGCCCTGCTTCAAGATCCTGGCGCGCGTCAAGCAGGTGCAGCGCCAGCTCTTCGAGCAGTGGGCGGTGCTCGAGACCCTCACGCCTTCGGAGTACGCGCTTTTCCGCAACGTGCTCGGCCCGGCCTCGGGGCTGCAGTCGCACCAGTTCCGCGCCATCGAGTTCATGCTCGGCAACAAGAACGCGCGCCTTGTCGAGTTGCAGAAGCACGACCCGGAAACCGCAGGTTACTTGAAGGGTTTGTTGGGCGCGCCGAGCCTCTACGACGAATTCCTGCGCTACCTGGCGCGGCGCGGCATGCCGGTGCCGGCCGAGCGGGTCGAGCGCGACTGGACGGCGCCGTACCAGCGCCACCCCGGCGTGACCGCGGTCTTCAAGACGATCTACGAGAACACCGAGCGCTACTGGGCCGAGTACGACATGTGCGAGAAGCTGGTCGACGTCGAGGAGAACTTCGTGCTGTGGCGCTTCCGGCACGTGAAGACGGTCGAGCGCATCATCGGCTTCAAGAAAGGCACCGGCGGCACCGCCGGCGTGCCGTTCCTGCGCAAGACCCTCGAGCTCTCGCTCTTCCCCGAGCTCATCGATGTCCGCACCGAGATCGGTTGAACGCCGCTAGACCCCAAAATCAGGGACAGACCACGTTTTCGGAAGAGTGGCTGCGTGCGAACGTGTGGCCGAAATTCTCGCGCGTCCTGGCGAGGAAGGAGCTCTATCTCGCGAACCACTCGCTCGGCCGCCCGCCCGACCGCGCCGCCGACGACCTGCGCGCCGCGCTCGAAGCCTGGTACAGAGACATGGACGGCGCGTGGAAGCTGTGGATGGAAGGTCGTGAGGCTTTTCGCTCCCTGACTTCGAAACTGGTGAACGCGGAAAGGGCCGATTGCATCGTGCCCAAGACAAGCGCCGGCCAGGGCCTGCGCGCGGTGCTGAACGCGCTGCCGGGCAAGCCGCGGGTCCTGACCTCGGATGCCGAGTTCGACTCCATCGACTTCATCCTGCGCGTCTATCGCGACAAGGGCCGCATCGACCTGAAGGTCGTGCCCTTCGATTCATTCCGCTTCGAGCAGTGCGATCTCGTCGTCTTGTCCACGGTCGCCTTCCGCACCGGCAGGATTTTTCCTCTGGTGAAGGAAACCATCGAAACGGCACGGGCATCGAAAGCGCTCGTTCTGCTCGACGTTTATCACCACGCCGGGGTGCTGCCCCTCGACCTCGCCGCGCTCGACGCGGATTTCGCCGTCGGCGGCTCGTACAAGTACCTGCGCGGCGGTCCGGGCGCCTGCTGGCTCTACGTGCATCCGCGGCACCATGGCCTGCGCACGCTCGACACCGGCTGGTTCGCCAAGGAGGACGTCTTCGCCTACGCGCGGCCCGAGCCGCCGCGGTTCGCCGCGGGCGGCGACGCGTGGCTCGAGTCCACGCCGCCGGTGCTGGCGCCGTTCCAGGCGCTCGCCGGACTTGAAATCGCGCTCGAGACCGGCGTGGAGCGCATTCGCGAATACGGCCTGGCGCAGAAGCGGTTCCTGAGGTCGCTGCTGCCGGTCGAAGGCGAAGGCGACGAGCACGGCGCGTTTGTCACGCTCCGGAATCCGGAGGCGGACGTGCTCGCGGCCGAGCTCGCAAGGAAGGGGATCAAGACCGACGCGCGCGGCGAGCACCTCCGGATATGCCCGGACGTGCTGAATCCGCGCAGCGAGCTCGAGCGCGCGGCGCGGGTGCTGAAAGAGGTGCTGGCGCGATGAAGGTCGACGCGATCGTCTTCGACATGGGCGGCGTGCTGGTCGACATCGATTTGCATCGGGCTTTTGCCGCCTGGGGCGGTGCGGCGGGGGTGCCGGCCGATACGCTCGCGGCGCGCTTCACGGTGGACGATGCCTGCCTCGCGCATGAGCGCGGCGAGCTCGACGACCGGGCCTACTTCGCGCACCTGCGTGGCGCTTTGGGCCTGCGGCAGCTCTCCCACGAGCGGATGCTCGCGGGCTGGAACGCCATCATCGGCGAGCCGATTCCGGGCATCGAAGCCTTGGTGCAGCGGCTCGCATCGCGCCTGCCGCTCTATGTCTTCTCGAATACCAACACGGCGCACGTCGCCCACTTCACGCCGCGCTTGCGGCACCTGCTGGAGCATTTCCGCGCGATGTACATGTCGTGCGAGCTCGGCCGGCGCAAGCCCGACGCGGAGGCCTTCGCGCGCCTGTCGGAGCTCATCGATCTGCCGCCGGCGCGGCTTGCGTTCTTCGACGACGTCGAGGCCAATGTCGCCGGGGCGCGCCGCGCAGGCCTCCAGGCCCATCACGTCACGCGCCCGGAGCAGATCGCCGCGATTTCAGAAGCGCTGCTCGAAGGAGAGAAAAGACGATGAAGCCGTGCCCCGCGATCTTCATATTTGCATTGTCATGTGGACTCGGCTCAGCGTACGCCGCCTACCCCGACCGCCCGATCAAGGTGCTCATGCCCTTCCCGCCCGGGGGAACGGTGGACGTAGTGACGCGGATCGTGTGCAACGAGGCTTCCGAGCTGCTCGGCAAGCCGCTGGTGCTCGACTACCGGCCGGGCGCGGCCGGGATCATCGCAAGCGAGGCGGTGGCGCGCGCCCCGGCGGACGGCTACACGGTGCTCGTGACGACGCCGAACCACACGATCAATCCGGCGCTGCGGCAGAAGATGCCGTACAACACCCAGGCGGATTTCGTTCCGGTGAGCCTGATTGGCAACGTGCCCGAGCTCCTGATCGCGCATCCTTCCGTGCCGTTCGACACCGTCGACGGCATGGTGAAGTACGCGAAGGCGAATCCCGGGAAGCTCAGCTACTCGTCCGCCGGCATCGGCACCCTGCCGCACGTCACGATGGAGCTCCTCCTGCGCCAGGCCGGAGTGCAGGTCACCCACCTCGCCTACAAGGGCGCGGCGCCGGCGCTGACGGATCTGCTGGCCGGCGTGGCGCAGCTCAAGTACGACACGTACGCGACGACTTCGCCGCTGCTGCCTTCGGGCAAGGTGAAGGTGCTGGCAACGGCAGGCCGAGCGCGCCTGCCTCAGCTTCCGAACGTCGCGACGGTCGCCGAGTCTGGATTTCCAGGCTACGAGGGCTACCTGTGGATCGGCGTGCTCGCGCCGCGCGGGACCCCCGCGGAAACCATCTCCATCCTGTCCTCGTCCCTGGCCAAGGCCGCCCGTTCGCCCAAAGTCTCGGCGCGCTTCCAGGCCGACGGCATCGAGACGCCGGCCGGCGGCCCCGAGGAGCTGGGCCGGCTCATCGCGGGCGAGCTCCCGCTCTGGGCGCGCGTGGTCCGCGAAGCCAGGATCACGGTTTCGGATTGAGGCTTAGTTCATCGACCCGGCCGGGCCCCGGGGCTAATCTGCCCCGGCTTAATAACCGGGGATCACACCATGCTGAAAAGAACAACAATCGCACTCCTCGCGTCGGGCGCGCTGGCCGCGTGCTCGACCATGGGCCAGCTCACGGTGAAGGATTACCAGGCGAAGTCGGGCCAGCGGGTCATGGCCGGGCAGGCCGAGCCGAAGGCGGAGTACGCCTGCACCAAGCTCTCGCAGGAGAGGCAGGAATGGGGCATGAAGGGCAACATGGACAAGGTGGCGGCGACCGAGCGGGTGACCGCGGCCGCGGTGGACGCCGCGCCGAAAAAGGGCGCCAACTACGCGTACGTCATGACGCCGAGTGAAATGACGGTCGGCATCGTGAACGTCAACGCCTTCAAGGACGCGCAGGTCGCCTACTACCGCTGCACGAACCTCCCGGCGGTCAAGCAAGCCTCGCTGTAGCGAGGCTCTAGAGGACGCGGACCGGCGCGCCGCGCCGCCAGGCGGCGATGTCCTCGACCGCGCCGCGGAAGTAGGCGCCGTAGCCTTCGCGCGTCACGTAGCCGAGGTGCGGCGTGAGCACCGTGTTCGGCGCGGAGAGCAGCGGATGGTCCGGCGCGATCGGCTCGTTGTCGTAGACATCGATTCCCGCGCCCGCGATCGTGCCTTTCTTCAGCGCCGCGGCGAGCGCGCGCTCTTCGACGATCGGGCCGCGCGAGGTGTTCACGAGGAAGGCCGTGCGCTTCATCCGGGCGAGCTCGCGCTCGCCGATCAGGCCGCGCGTGCGCTCGCTCAGCACGAGATGGATGGTGACGACGTCCGAGCGCGCGAGCAGCTCGTCGCGCTCGACGCGCCTGGCTCCGGCGCGGCTCGCCCGCTCGGCGTCGAGGTTCTGGCTCCAGGCGATCGCCTCCATGCCGAACGCCGCGCCGACCTTGGCGACCTGAGAGCCGATGGTGCCGAGGCCGAGGATGCCGAGCGTCTTGCCGGCAAGCCCGAGGCCCACTGTGGTCTGCCACTTGCCTTCCCTCAGGAGGCGGTCTTCGCGTGGAATCTGCCGGAAGAGCGCGTGGATCAGGCCCCAGGTGAGCTCTCCGGTGGTGCCGCTCGCCCCCGGCGTGCCGCAGACGACCACGCCGCGCTCGCGCGACGCCGCGAGGTCGATCGAGGCGTTGCGCATGCCGGTGGTGACGAGGAGGCGCAGGTTCGGCAGCTTCTCGAGCAGCGCGCGCGGGAACGGCGTGCGCTCGCGCATGGCGACCACGATTTCAAAGTCCTTGAGCCTTTGGACAACCGAATCGAGATCCGCGAGGTGATCCTGGAACGAAACGACTTCAAAATCTGCGCCGAGGCTGGCCCAGTCGGCCATCTCGCGCGCGACGTTCTGGTAGTCGTCGAGCACCGCGATGCGCATGCTGCCCTCCTAGGCGCGCCGCAGCGCGAGCGCTTCGGCGATGGAGGTCTGCTCGCCGAGCTCCTGCTTGGCGATGGCGTTGCGATGCACCTCGTCGGGCCCGTCGGCGAAGCGCAGGGTGCGCGCGCTGGCGTAGGCGCGAGCCAGCCCGAAGTCGTCCGACACGCCGCCGCCGCCGTGCACTTGCAGCGCCCAGTCGATCACCTGGCAGGCGACGTTGGGCGCGAGCACCTTGATCATCGCGATCTCCTTCTTCGCCGACTTGTTGCCGACGGTGTCCATCTTCCAGGCCGCGTTCAGCACCATGAGCCGCGCCGAGTCGATCATGATCCGCGCCTGCGCGATGCGTTCCCGCGTGACGCCCTGGTCTGCGACGGATTTTCCAAAGGCAACCCTTTCAGTGGCGCGCCGGCACATTTTCTCCAGCGCGACCTCGGCCTGGCCGATGAGGCGCATGCAATGGTGGATGCGCCCGGGCCCGAGGCGACCCTGCGCGATCTCGAAGCCGCGGCCTTCGCCCAGCAGGACGTTCGACACCGGCACCCGCACGTCCTGCATCTCGATCTCCATGTGCCCGTGCGGCGCGTCGTCGTAGCCGAAGACCGGCAGGTGCCGCAGCACCTTTATTCCCCTGGTTTGCGCCGGGACCAGAACCATGGATTGCTGGCTGTGCCGCGAGGTGTTGTCGGGATCGGTCTTGCCCATGACGATGTAGATCTTGCAGCGCGAGTCGCCCGCTCCGCTCGACCACCACTTCGTCCCGTTGATCACGTACTCGTTCTTCTCACGAAGGATTCGGGTCTGAATGTTGGTCGCGTCGGACGAGGCCACGCTCGGCTCGGTCATCAGGAACGCCGAGCGGATCCTGCCTTCGAGCAGCGGCTCGCACCACTGCTTGATGTGCTCGGGCGAGCCGTACTTCAGCAGCGTCTCCATGTTGCCCGTGTCGGGTGCGGAGCAGTTGAAGACCTCCGGCGCCCAGTGCACGCGGCCCATGATCTCGCAGAGCGGGGCGTACTCGAGGTTGGTCAAGGCGCCGCCGTGCGACTTGGGCCGCCACAGGTTCCACAGGCCCTTCTCGCGCGCCTTCGCCTTGAGCTCCTCGATGACCGGCACCGGCTCCCAGCGCTTGTCGCTCCGCACGTGCGCCTCCCATTTGTGCTCGTTGGGATGCACGTGCTCGTTCATGAACGCGGCGACCTGCTTGCGCAGGTCCTGGACCTTCGGCGAGTAATCGAAGTTCACGCTGCTCTCCTCAAGATCTTCTCCACTTGCCCCCACCCAAGCTCGGCCATGGGCTTGGCGCGGGAGCCTGCATCCACCGCATGCTCGCTCGCCGCAGTGCCGTCGACCACGCGCTTGCGGATGCCCTGCAGGATCGCGGCAATGCGGAACAGGTTGTAGGCCATGTAGAAGTCCCAGTGCGCGGGATCGATCGCGCCTCTTCTTGTTCTCTCGCAATACCGAGCCACGTAGTCCTTTTCGCTCGGAATCCCCAAAGAAGGCAAATCCAGACCCGCGATGCCGCGGAACTGTCCCGGGGGGATGTGCCAGCTCATGCAGTGGTATGCGAAATCGGCGAGCGGGTCGCCGAGGGTCGAAAGCTCCCAGTCCAGCACGGCAAGGATCCGCGGCTTGCTCGGGTGATAGATCGCGTTGTCGAGGCGGAAGTCGCCGTGCACGACCGACGTGCCGGTCTCCGGCGGGATGTTCTTCGGCAGCCAGGCGATGAGGTTGTCCATCGCTTCCATAGGCTCGGTCTCCGAGGCCTGGTACTGCTTGCTCCAGCGTGCGACCTGACGCTCGATGTAGTTCCCCGGCTTGCCGAAAGTGGCCAGCCCTATTTTTTCAAAATTGATTGAGTGAAGGTGGGCAATGACCCTGTTCAGCTCGTCCCAGATTTCGCCCCGCTCGGCGCTCGACATGCCGGGAAGCGACTGGTCCCAGAGCACGCGGCCCTCGACGAAATCCATGACGTAGAACGCCGTGCCGATGACCGACTCGTCCTCGCACAGGACGTGCGGCCGCGCCACCGGGAACCCGGTCGGGTGCAAGGCACTGATGACGCGGAACTCGCGGTCCACCGCGTGCGCCGAGGGCAGCAGCTTGCCCGGCGGCTTTCGCCGCAGCACGAAACGGCGCCCGTCCGCGGCCGTGATCCGATAGGTCGGATTCGACTGCCCGCCCTTGAACTGCTCCATCCCGCGGATCTCGAAACCAAGAAATTTTCCAAGCGCCGCGGCGTCGATGCGGTGGCGTTCTTCCACGGGCTTGGTGCCGATGAACTGCTCGAACATGCCCGGGCAAGCTTACCCTACAATCCCAGAGGCATGAGCAAGCGCTTTCAGGTGGCGCATCTCGCCGACGCGAAGTTCTCGCGCCGCGGGTTGCGCGGCTATTTCGAGTATCGCGACCTCGGCATCAGGCGCGCCACGCGCGGCAAGGTCGTGGCGCACGTCATCCGGGCGCGGCCGCAGAAGGCGCCGCACGGCGAATGGCACCGGCACGACTGCAAACTGCAGTTCGTGTACGTGCTGAAGGGCTGGGCCCTCTTCGAGTACGAAGGCGTCGGCAAGGTGCTGATGAAGGCCGGGAGCTGCTTCTACCAGCCGCCCAACATCCGCCACCGCGAGATCCGGCACTCGAAGAACCTGGAGCTGATCGAGATCGTGGCCCCGGCGAGCTTCAAGACCCGGGCTTCGCCTGGAGCCAGAAAGTCACCGGGCCGTCGTTCACGAGGCTGACGCGCATCTCGGCGCCGAAGCGGCCGGTTTCCACGCGCGCCTGGCGGCGTGCGGCCGCGACGAAGCAATCGAAGAGGCGCTTGCCTTCCTGCGGAGAGGCGCCGCTCGAAAAGCTCGGACGCGTGCCCTTGCCGGTGTCGGCGACCAGCGTGAACTGAGGGACGGCGAGCAGCGCGCCGCCCGTCTCCAGCAGCGAGCGATTCATGCGCCCCTGCGAATCGGAAAAGATGCGGTAGCCGAGCACCCGCTCGGCGAGCCGCTCGGCCTGCGCCTCGCCGTCGTCGCGCTCGACGCCGACGAGCGCGAGGATGCCGGGGCCGATCGCGCCCACGGTCTCGCCTTGGACCGCAACGGCGGCCTCGGTGACGCGCTGGATCAGCGCGATCACGCGATGATGTCGGGGATGAGCCGGGTGCGCAGGCGCGCGATCTGGTCCTTCAGCAGGAGCTTGCGCTTCTTGAGGCGCTGCAGCTGCAGTCGATCCTGCCCCGGATCGAGCGCGAGGCGGTCGATCACGTCGTCCAGGTCGTGATGCTCGATCTCGAGCGCCTGGAGCCGCAGCTGGATCTGCGAGCGCTCTTCTTCGGTCAGTGGAAGGTCGGTCACCCGGGTCCGTCACGCTCCGTGAGAGTCCCGATCGGATCGTCCAATCCTATCGCTATGTCAGTAGGCCGTCGAGCCCTTGAAATACTGCGCGCGGTCGATGGAGCGCACCGTGACGCTCCTCACTTGCGCGCCGCGCAGCACCCTGAGCGGGACCTCGACGCCGGCGGCGCCGCGCGACCAGATCCGCGAGTAGAGCTCCGCGAGGCTGTGCACCTCGTCGCCGCCCACCGCCAGCACGATGTCGTCGGCGCGCAGCCCGGCGCGCTCCGCCGGCCCGCCCGGAGAAACCCGCGACACGAAAAGGTGGCCCCGGACTTCGTCGGTGTTGACCCCCAGCCAGGGCCGCGCCGGTCCCTTGCGCCGGCCGTTCGCGATGAGATCCGGCAGGATCGGCTTCAGGAGATCGATCGGCACGAACATGTTGCCCGGCGTCTGCCCGCCGCCCTGGCCGTCGGCGTCCGCGACGATCAGCGAGCCGATGCCGAGAAGCTCGCCCTTCGGCCCGATGAGCGGCGCGCCCGACCACTCGGGCACCGCCGGATGGGTGAAGATCGCCGCGTCCAGCAGGTACTCCCAGCCGCCCGAAAAGCGGCGCCGCGAGACCACGCGCACGATGCTCGCGCCCTCGCGCCCCGGCGCGCTGATCACCATGGCCGGGTCGTTCTCGCCGAGCGAGGCCGAATCGCCGAGCGCGAGCGGCGTGCCGCCGAGCGGGACCGAGAGCTTGAGCAGCCCGAAGCCCGAGGCGTGATCGAACGCGGCCAGGGTCGCCGGAACCGTGCGGCCGTCGGACGAGGTCACCTCCACCGACTCCGCCTCCATGACGAGGTAGCCGATGGTCAGCACGTACTGCTCGCGGATCAGGGCGCCGGTGCCGCGTCGCTGCGTGCCGAGGGTGGCGGCGCTGCGCGCACCCGAGGCGATCCTCGAGCTCACGGCCACGACCGCCGAGAGTGTCTCCTCTGCGCTGGGTTGCGCAAGCGCCGTCGATGCGGCGAGCGCCAGGGTCGCGACGAGTGTCCGCATGGGACCTCCTACGCCGGCCATCATGCGCCTCGTGGCCCCCGGACCGCAACTGTGTTGAACTAGCGCCAACGCAACCTCCCGAGCGCATGCGATGCCCAAGCTCCTGGCCTATCTACCCTGCGAGAAGGTCGTGATCGAGGACGAGTCCAAGAACATCTCGGTGCTGTCGATCCTCGAGACGGTCAACGTGACGCTCGCGCGCGACGCGCCGGTCCCGGCGCAGAGCGCGTCCATCGGCATGGCCTGGGCCATCTTCACGCTGTGGCAGAAGGAAAAGAGCGAGTCCGGCGAGTTCGAATCGAAGTCGATGTTCGTCTCGCCCGCCGGGGAGCTGCTCGCGGAAACGCCCGCCACGAAGCTCGGCTTCGCCGCCAACACGCGCCAGCAGGTGGTCAACCGCATGCCGAGCTTCCCGGTCGGGACGCCGGGCGCGTGCCAGCTCAAGCTGATGGTGAAGACGGCGCGCGAGAGCGACTATCGCGAGCTCGCCAGCGTCGTCGTCATGGTGCGCCACACGCGAGCGTGACCCGCGATGCGGATCGTGAGCTGGAATGTGCAGTGGTGCCGCGGCGTCGACGGCATCGTCGATCCGGCGCGCATCGCTGCCGAGCTCAAGCGCATCGCCGACCCCGACGTCGCATGCCTGCAGGAGATCGCCTCCGGATTCGCCGACCTCGCCGGAAGCCGCGGCGAAGATCAGCCTGAAGCCCTCGCCGGCGCGCTTCCGGGCTACGAGAGCGTCGTCGGCTGGGGCGTCGACGTTCCCGGCAGCGGGCGCGGGCGCAAACGCTTCGGCAACATGATCCTGTCGCGGTTGCCGGTCGCGCGCGTGCAGCGCCATTCGCTGCCCTGGCCGCCGTCGCCGCGCGAGCCGAGCATGCCGCGCGTTGCGGTCGAAGCGATCGTAGAGGCGCCGATCGGAATGCTGCGGATCGTGAGCACGCACCTCGAGTACTACAGCGCGGAGCATCGCGCCGCCCAGATTGCGCGGCTAGCGGCGCTCAGGCTCGAGTGGCTGGCCGAGCGTAAGCAGGTCGGCGAAAAGGGACCGTTCCGCTCGCAGGCGAGCCCGG
>DASXAO010000022.1:0-2970 GCA_036406675.1 Burkholderiales bacterium | reverse complement strand
TGTTCTTCTTGTCCTGGAGGCCGTTGCGCTTGATGTAGCCCCAGATCTTCTTGGTGACCTCGGTGCGCGGCATCGCGCTCGATCCGATCACCGCCGCGAGCGTGCTGCTCGGGGTCATTGCCTTCATGAAGGCTGCATTTGGCTTACGCTTCTTGCCGCTCTTCTTCGCCTTCTTTTTCGCCATCTCGATTTCTCCTCTGATTGGTCGGTGTGACCGGGTGCGTTGTCGCCGCTACGGGCTAGCGGTGACGAGAAGATGCACGATATGGCGGACCGATGTCAACGATTTTCAGAGGGAAAACGCGCCGTGCTCGCTCCGCTGTGCTAATCCAGCCACTGCGCGAGCCGCGGGTTGCATGGATTCTCTCCCGTGGAACCGCGTCTTCGCCGCCCCGGCGGAGTCGTAGAATCGGCTCGTGAACGTCGCCCAGCTACGACAAGAGTACATGCGCTCGGGGCTCTCGGAGGAGCAAGCGGGCGCGGATCCGCTGCGCCTCTTCAGCGCCTGGCTCGAGGAAGCGGTGCGCGCCGGCCTGCCCCTGCCGAACGCGATGACGCTCGCCACGGTGAGCGCGGAGGGCGCGCCAGACGCGCGCATCGTCCTCCTGAAAGGGCTCGAGCGCGGCGGCTTCGCCTTCTACACCAACTACGGCAGCCGCAAGGCGCACCAGATGGATGCGCGGCCGCTCGCCTGCCTCGTGTTCCAGTGGTCCGAGCTCGAGCGCCAGGTGCGCATCGAGGGCGAGGTGGAGAAGGTGGGCGCGGCCGAGTCCGACGCCTATTTCGCCTCCCGCCCGCTCGGGGCGCGCCTCTCTGCCTGGGCTTCGGCGCAGAGCACCCGCGTCGCCTCCCGCAAGGTGCTCGAGGACGCGATGCAGGAAGCAAGGCAGCGCCACGGCGACGCACCGCCACGGCCGCCGCACTGGGGCGGATACCGCGTCGTGCCGCGGCGCGTCGAGTTCTGGCAGGGGCGCGCCGATCGGCTGCACGACCGCCTCCTCTACACCGCGAGCGGCGCCGGCTGGAAGATCGAGCGGCTTGCCCCCTGAGATTCTCGCCCTCCTCAGGCGCGCGGGGCTGTGCGGCCCTGCGGAGACGCCGCGCGGGGAGGCGCTCTCGGGCGGCGTGTCCTCGGACATCTGGCGCGTCGACCTCGCGCGCGGACCGGTATGCGTGAAGCGCGCGCTGCCGCGCCTTCGCGTGGCACAGCTCTGGCAGGCGCCGGTCGAGAGAAACCGCTATGAATACGAGTGGTTCCGCGCCGCCGGGGCCGCGGCGCCGGGCGCGGTGCCGCGCGTCATCGCAGCCGAGGAAGGCGCTTTCGTCATGGAGTACCTCGACTCAAGCGCGTATCCCGTGTGGAAGACGCTCCTCGCGGAGGGACGCGCCGATGCGGCCTTCGCCGCGCAGGTGGGCCTCACGCTCGCGCGCATTCACGCCGCGACCACCGCGGTCGCCGCGGCGTTTCCCACCGACGAGATCTTCCATGCTATCCGGCTCGAGCCCTACCTCGTCGCCACGGGCGCGCGCCATCCGGCGCTGAAGACCAGGTTGCAAGCGCTCGTGGAGCGCACCGCGGCCACCAAGGTCTGTCTGGTGCACGGCGACGTCAGTCCCAAGAACATCCTCGCCGGCCCGCGCGGGCCGGTGTTCCTCGACGCCGAATGCGCGTGGTATGGCGACCCGTCGTTCGACCTTGCCTTCTGCCTGAACCACCTGCTCCTCAAGTGCCTGTGGGTGCCCGGGTCGAAGCCCGCCTTCCTGCTCTGCTTCAATGCCTTGTCCGCCGCGTATCTCGAAGCGATCCCCTTCGAGGACGTAGAAGCGCGCGCCGCATCGCTGCTCCCGGCGCTGCTGCTCGCGCGGGTGGACGGAAAGTCGCCGGTCGAATACCTGACGAGCGACGCGCAGAAGGAGCACGTGCGGCGCGTCGCGCGGGCGCTGCTCGAACGGCCGGTCGCGAGGCTCCCGGAAGTGGCAAGCGCATGGCAAGAATCGTCGACGTAAGGGGCCGCCGGGTGTGGGACTCGCGCGGCCGCGCCACGGTCGAAGCCGAGGTACAGGTCGGCCGCGGCACGACCGCCCTCGCGGTCGGCCGCGCGATCGCGCCGGCGGGCGCGTCGACCGGCTCGGGCGAAGCGAAGGCGCTGGACGCGGCCCAGGCGGTCCAGAACATCAACACGCGCATCCGCGAGGCGTTGCGCACCATGAGCGTGTCCGACCAGCAGGCGCTCGACCGGCGCATGATCGAGCTCGACGGCACGCCCGACAAGCATCGGCTCGGCGCCAACGCCATCGTCGCCGTGTCGCTCGCCTGCGCCCATGCCGATGCGGCGGTGCGCAAGGTGCCGCTGTGGAAGAAGCTCGCGGGAGAGAAACGCACGGCGCTCCCGGTACCGCAGATCCAGATCTTCGGCGGCGGCGCCCACGCCGGGGCACGCGTCGACATCCAGGACTACATGGTCATCTGCACCGGGGCCGGCAGCTTCGCCGAGGCGCTGGAATGGACCGCGCAGGTTTATGCCGCCGCCGGCAAGCGCCTTGCGAAGCGCGGCGCGCTGCAGGGCGTCGCCGACGAAGGGGGCTACTGGCCGGCCTTCAAGTCCAACGAGGAAGGTCTGGCCGAGCTCGTCGGCGCGATCGCGGATGCCGGCCTCGAGCCCGGCGCGGACGTCTCGATCGCGCTCGACATCGCGGCCACCCAGCTTTTCCGTTCGGGGAGCTACCAGCTCGCCCTCGAGAAACGCGCGCTCACCGCCGAGCAGCTCCACGCGATGCTGCTGCGCTGGATCGAGCGCTACCCGATCGTTTCGATCGAGGACCCCTTCGCCGAGCATCACGCCGACGCCTTGCGCGCCTTCACCAAGGCCGCGCCCGGCGTCCAGGTCGTGGGCGACGACTTCTTCGTGACGTCGGCCGAGCGGGTAAGGAAAGCGGCCGGCGCCTGCAACGCCGTCCTCCTCAAGCCCA
>DASXAO010000021.1:0-4519 GCA_036406675.1 Burkholderiales bacterium | reverse complement strand
ATCTTCACCATCTCGGTGTTCAGGCGGTTCACGATCTCGCGCGGCGTGCCGGCGACGGTGAGGACGCCGAACCAGACGCTCACGTCGTAGCCCGGCACCCCGGACTCGTCGACGGTGGGCACCTCGGGCGCCTGCGGCGTGCGCTTGCGCGTCGACACCGCGATCGCCTTGAGCTTCCCGGCGCGCACGTGCGGCAGCACGTTCGGCGTGTTGTCGAACATCACCTGCACCTGGCCGGCGATCAGGTCGGTGACCGCGGGCGCGCTGCCCTTGTACGGGATGTGCGTCACGTCGGTCTGCGTCATGGTCTTGAAGAGCTCGAACGAGAGGTGGTTCGAGGTGCCGTTGCCGGTCGAGGCGTAGTTCAGCTTGCCCGGGTTCTTCTTGGCGTAGGCGATCAGCTCCTTGACGCTGTTGACGGGCGCGTTCAGGTTCGCGACCAGCAGGTTGGCGCTGATGCCGGCGAGCGTGATCGGGGCGAAGTCCTTGGTCACGTCGAACGGCGTCTTGTGGAGGCTCTGGATCACCGAGAAGGGCAGCGCCGCGCCGTAGAGCGTGTAGCCGTCCGGCGGCGACTTCGCGACCAGCTCGGTGGCGGGGATGGTGTTGCCGCCCGGCCGGTTCTCCACGATCACCGGCTGGCCGAGCGCCTTGGGCAGGTCGTTCGCGAGCGTGCGCGCAAGCGTGTCGTTGAACGCGCCGGGCGGGAAGGGCACGATGTAGCGGATGGTCTTGCTGGGATAGGTTTGCGCTTCAACAACCGCGGAAAGAGCGAAAAGCAGAACCGGGAACAGCCTTCTCATCGGGTTTCTCGTCATCAGATATATCCAGGGCCTTCGATCGGGGGATGCTTGGCGAGGAAGTCTTCGTTCACCTCGAGGCCGATGCCGGGCGCCTCCAGCGGCCAGACGTTGCCGTCGCGGTCGACCGCGCCCGGATTCTCGACCAGCTCGTCGCGGAACTTGTTGGAGCGCGACACGTCGCCCTCGAAGTAGCCGCCGTTGTCGATCGCGGCGAGGAAATGGATGCTGGCGGCGTGGTTGAGGCCGGTCATGGAGCTGTGCGGATTCACCGGCAGCTTCCACGCCGAGGCGAGCGCGGCGATGCGCAGCGCCTCGGTGACGCCGCCGGTCTTCGAGAGGTCCGGCTGCAGGATGGTGATGGCGCCGTCTTCGATCACGCGGTTGAACTCGAACCGAGTGTAATGGTTCTCGCCGGCGGCGAGCGGCGTGCGCCCCCACGATTTCGCTTCCCGGTAGCTGCGGTAGTCCTGCGCCGGGAAGGGCTCCTCGAGCCAGCCGATGCCGAGCTCGTCCATCGCCGGCATCACGCGCCGCACGTCCTCGGGCTGGTAGCCGATGTTCGCGTCGGTGAGGATGACGAGATCGTCGCCGAAGGCCTGCCTGACGGCCTTCATCCTTTGAACATCGTCGGAAACGGTATCGCCGACGCGAAGCTTGATCGCCTTGTAGCCCTGGTCGAGGCTCTTTCTCGCTTCCTCGATCAGCGCCTGCGGGGGCTGGTAGCCGAGGGACACGCCGCCCGCGTACGCGGGAATCCCCTTTCTTGACCCGCCTAACAGTTTGTAAAGCGGAACGCCGAGGGCCTTGCCCCGGATGTCCCAGAGCGCCATGTCGATGCCGCTCATGGCGAGGCAGGTGCCCGCCCCCATGCCGTGGCTCGCGAGCTGGAATCTGTAGATCTTCTCCCACACTCCAGTCACGTCGTGCGCGTCCATTCCCAGGATCAACTGCTTGAGCGTCGTTTCGATGAGCTTCGCCACCGCGGTATGCGCGCGGCCGTGATGCGCCTCGCCCCAGCCGGTTACGCCTTCGTCGGTGGTGACCTTCACCACGACCGCGTCGCGCTTGACCGCGGTGCCGATGCCGAGCGCCACGCGGTTCGCGAGCGGGATGGGGAAAGACGTGGGGAAGGCGCGGACGTCCCTGATCTTCATCGCTCGATCCTCGCGGCCTTGGCCTGCGGATTGACGAAGTGGCGCGGCGCCTCGCCGGCGAGCATGCGCAGCATCTCCTCGGCGGCGGCGACGCCCATGCGGCTGCGCGACTCGACCGTCATGCCCGAGAGGTGCGGCGTGAGGATGGCGTTGTCGAGCGAGAGAAGCGGGTGGCCGGGCTCGAGGCGGTAGTGCTCGTACACGTCGAGCATGGCGCCAGCGATGCGCTTCTCGTGCAGCGCCTCGACGAGCGCCGTTTCCTCGACCACCGGCCCGCGGCCGACGTTGACGAGCCAGGCGCTCTTTTTCATCCGCCCGATGCGGTCGCGGTCGAAGAGATGGCGCGTTTCGGGCGTAAGCGGGCAGGCGAGGACCACGAAGTCGCTCGCCTTGACCAGCGTGCCGAGGTCCGCCGGCAGCGCCTCGGGCGGCAGGCGCTCGAGACTGCGCTGGTTGCCGAGGACGCGCATGCCGAAGCCGCGCCGGGCGATGCGCGCGACGCGCGAGCCGATCGCGCCCACGCCGACGATGCCTACGGTCATGCCGGCGATCTCGTGGGTGTCGGCGCCGAGCGCGCGGGCCGCATCCCAATTCGTATTTTTCAAGGAAGAAACGATGGCGAGGGTCTTGCGCGCAAGGAGAAGCATGGCCAGCACGCAGTACTCCGCGACCGACTGCGCGTTTCCCCCGGGAATGTTCGACACCATGATCCCGCGCACGGTCGCCGCCTGCAGCGGCACGAGGTCGATCCCGGTGCCGTGGATCGCCACAGCGCGCACGCGCGGCGCGGCCTCGAACACGTCGTCGGGCAGCTTGCTGCGCGTGATGATGCCGTCGCAGTCCGCGGCGAGCGAGCGCGTGGTCTCGGGGGCGCTGTCGGGCGCGCGCACGACCTCGGCTTCGCGGGCGAGCACCTCTTCGCCGGCGGCCGCGATCGGGTCGACCACGAGGACCCGCGTCACAGCGGGTCCCAGGAGAAAACGTCCTGCGAGCGCTCCAGCGGGTAGAAGTGCGCGCGCAGCGCCGGGAGGGCGTGCGCGCCGATGCTTTCCGGCGTCCAGCCTTCGGCCCGGTGCACCGAGCGCAGCGGCCGGCTCTGGCTCATGAGAAAGATCTCGTTGGCGCGCACGGCGAAGATTTGGCCAGAAACGTCTTTCGAATTATCAGATGCCAAATAAACGGCGAGAGGAGCGATCTTCGAGGTCTCCATCGACTTCAGCTTCTCGACGCGCGCCTTCTGGTCTTCGGTCTCGGTCGGGATCGAGCCGATCATGCGGCTCCAGGCGAAGGGCGAGATGCAGTTCGAGCGCACGTGGTACTTCGCCATGTCGAGCGCGATCGACTTGGAGAGGCCGGCGATGCCGAGCTTCGCCGCCGAGTAGTTCGCCTGGCCGAGGTTGCCGACGAGGCCCGAGGTCGACGTCATGTGGATGTAGCTTCCCGACTCCTGCGACTTGAAGTGCGGCGCGGCGGCGCGCGCGACGTAGAACGAGCCGTTCAGGTGCACGTCGATGACCGCGCGCCATTCCTCCACCGACATATTGAAGAAGAAGCGGTCGCGCAGGATACCGGCATTGTTGACCACGACGTCGAGCCGCCCGAACGCGTCGAGCGCCGCCTGGACGATCCTGTTCGCGGAGGTCCATTCGGCGACGCTGTCCGTGTTGGCCACCGCCCTCGCGCCAGCCGAGCCGAACTTCCGGTTGATCTCGTCGGCCACCTTCTGCGCCGGCCCGGCGTCGCTGCCTTCGCCCTTGACCGAGGTGCCGATGTCGTTTACCAGCACCGAAGCCCCTGCGGCCGCCATCGCGAGCGCGAAGTCGCGGCCGATGCCGCCCCCGGCCCCGGTGACCAGGGCGGTTTTGCCTTCTAGAAGCTTCAATCGCGGAAGCCCGGGTACCTTCTCTCGACCAGGCGCAGCAGCCCGGCCCATTCGAGCTCGCCGATCTTGCGGCGTTGGCCGGGCTTGTACCGTTCGTTGGTTCTTGCGACGGTGTTTTTCTCGGGAGAAAGCAACTCGGTATTGGTCGCCATGGCGAGGGCTTGCGCCTGGCAGGCGCGCTCGAGCCAGTAGATGGTGACGAATGCTTCGGGAATGGTCGCGCCGACGGCGAGGAGGCCGTGGTTTCGCAGCACCATGGCGACGTGGCCGCCGAGGTCGGCGACGAGCCGCCGCTGTTCGTCGAGGTCGACGGCCGGGCCCTCGTAGTCGTGATAGCCGACGCCGGAGAAGAACATCGCGTTCTGCGTGAGCGGCAGGAGGCCGCATTTCATGGCCGACACCGCCATGCCGGCGGGCGTGTGGGTGTGGATCACGCAGGCGACGTCGGGCCGGCCGCGGTGCACGGCGCTGTGGATCACGAAGCCCGCGTGGTTGACGCCGTAGCCGGTGCCCGAGTCCTGCACCACTTTGCCGTCGAAGTCGATCTTCACCAGGCTGGAGGCGGTGATCTCGTCGTAGGTCATGCCGTAGGCGTTGATCAGGAAGTGGCCTTCCTCGCCCGGGACGCGCGCCGAGATGTGGTTGTAGACCAGGTCGTCCATGCCGTAGTGGTGCACCAG
>DASXAO010000020.1:0-67599 GCA_036406675.1 Burkholderiales bacterium | reverse complement strand
CATGAACCGCGAGAACGAGCTCGGCTCGATCGAAAAGGGCAAGTTCGCCGATCTCGTGGTGCTCGACCGCGACTACTTCCGCGTGAGCGACGCCGATATGCGCCGGACCAGCTCGATCCTCACCATCGTCGCCGGCAAGGTCGCGCACGACGCGGGCGTGCTGTCCTTCGATCGAGACGAGCATGACGATGACGACGACGATCACGACCGCGGCCGCGGCCACGGCAAGGACAGGTGACGCGTGGGGTGAAACCCACGGCCGGCTGCGTTGTTTTTATCTTGGCACAGACGTAAGGTGCGGTGGATAAGACGCCGCACGGCGTAGATAACGAAATACAGGAGGAGCTCAGAATGAAGCCCATCATCCGCGCGCTCGCGCTCGGCCTCGTTTTTCTGTCGCCATTCACATCACCCGCCGCGCTGGCGGAATCGTTCTGCGTTCCCGGCCCGGGCGACAACCCGGAGACCACGCTGCAGGGCGGCCTGACGGTAGCGAAGCGCAATGTCCCGGGCGGATTCCAGGGCGAGCAGTGCGGCCTGCGCCAGGTCGGCAACAACCTGCTCCTGAACGAGCAGGGGCTGCCGCGCGGCAGCTTCGGCGACGTCCAGATCATGGGCCACTGCGCCTACGCCAGCATGCGCGACCCCTCCAACCTGAACCTGGGGAGCACCGGCACGGCGGTGCTCGACGTGCGCGTTCCGTCGAACCCGATCTGGGTGCGGACGCTGAGGACGCTGGCCATGCAGCGCGCGTATTCAGCGTTCGAGATCCAAAAGAACATCATGATCAGCGCGTTCAAGGACTTCGGTCCGAACGGCGACAACTGGTTCGACATCTACGACGTGTCGGGCGATTGCCTCAACCCGAAGCCGCTCGCGGTCAACACCGCCGAATCGATCCTGACGCGCAAGATCACCACCGCCGGCGGCAACCACGACGGGTGGCTCACGCCGGACACCAAGACCTACTACGGGATTCCGTTCGGCGGCCCCCGCATCCTCTCCGGTCCCGCCGACGCTCCGGTGCTGAACCCGGCGCGCATCGACATGCACGTGCTCGACATGTCCGACCCGACGAACCCGAAGCAACTGCTGACCTGGAACCGGCTGCAGCTTCCCGCCGAGGTCCAGCCGCGCGTGCTCGCCACGACCAACTTCCACGACGTGAGCTCGAACGAGGACGGCACCCGGGTGTACCTCGCGCTCTACGGCGGCAACAACTCGCTCGGCGGCAACAACAACAACCCGATCCCGGCGCAGAACCAGCGCTGCTCGAACGGGCTGCTGATCCTCGACTCCTCCGAGGTCCAGGCGCGGGTTCCCAACCCGCAGCTCAAGTACGTGAGCTTCCTGTCGTGGTGTCCCGAGCAGCAGCAGGCCGGCGGATTCGTCGACCCGGACTACGGCGACGGCTCGACCGCCTCGGCGCACGCCACCGAGTACGTGATCCATGAGAACGGCAAGCCCTACATCGTGTCCACCGACGAGTCGAGCGCCGGCCTCGACGGCGAGTGGACCCAGCACCCGAGGCAGCGCACCTTCAGCCGCCTGATCGACATCAGCGACGAGAGAAACCCGCGCGTGGTTGCAACGTTCAAGCCCGACGTCAACGATCCGGACAACGTGGCCCGGGTCATGACCGACCAGATCAACGGCGGCATGCTGCACTACATCGGCTTCGACAACCGCAACAACATGCGCCTGGTGATCTTCGCCGGCGCGAACCAGGGCATCCGCGTGGTCGACTGGCGCGATCCCGAGCAGCCGAAGGAAATCGCCTACTACAAGGCGCCGAGCGTGGTCACCACGCAGGCGGGCGAGAACGACTTCACCCGCCCCGACCCGCGCTACGACCCGGCGGCGTGCCTGATCTACACAGGCTGGAACCAGGGCGGCCTGAGGATCCTCGAGCTGACCAATCCCGAGTACAACGAGTGCATGCGCCGGGAAGCGAAGGGCGACGGCTGGGTCGCCGTGGGCGACAAGGGCAAGGCCCACTTCCACGTCGATGCGCGCAGGAACGGCAGCGGCATCGAAGGCGGGGTGGATCTCAAGGACCAGGCCTCGAAGACCTCGATCGAGATCACCAGCCTCAGCTTGCTCGGCAGCGTGCGCGACGCGTGCGGCGCGATCCTTCCCACGGCCAACGCGGTACAGCTCAACGGAACCGGGACGTTCAACGGCGCTCCCGCCGAGTTCCGGGTCTGCGTGCAGGACAACCGCAAG
Source organism: Burkholderiales bacterium (assembly GCA_036406675.1). Lineage (GTDB taxonomy): Bacteria > Pseudomonadota > Gammaproteobacteria > Burkholderiales > SG8-39 > SCGC-AG-212-J23. The sequence continues at coordinate 65,373 of DASXAO010000020.1, read as the reverse complement.
GGCGAGGCGAAGCAGGCGGACCGCTTCCACCTCGTGTGCACCGCGGGCTGCTCCTACAGCGCGAGCGGCGAGCTTGGCGGCGGCAGGGTGGAAGTGACCCAGCACTGAGCGGTCGCTGCGGTTGCTGTAAGCTCCGAAGGCCGGGCGCTGCCCGGCCTTTTTCATGAGAAGAAGACAATTTCTGCTGGCGCTCGCCGCGGCGCCGCTCTTTGCCGCCGCGGCCGAGCCGGCGACGAAGGCGTTCGAGCTCGCGATCGCCAACGGGCGGGTGGACGCCGCACAGGAGACTGTCCGGGTCAAGAAAGGGGATAAGGTCGAGTTGAGATGGACCAGCGACCGGGGCATCGTCCTGCATCTGCACGGCTACGACATCGAGACCAAGGTGACGCCGGGGACGCCGGCGGTGATGGCCTTCCAGGCACGCATCGCGGGCCGCTTCCCCGTGTCGGAGCATGGGCACGGCTCGCGCCACGAGCGGCCGGTCTTGTACTTGGAGGTGCTCCCCTAGCAGCCGCGGCGCACGGCTTCGGCCAGCGCTTCGACCTGCCGCTTCCGCTCTGGCTCTGGGTCACCGGGGCCGGCGCGACCATCGTGCTCACGTTCGCCGCGATGGCGTTGTTCTTCTCGAAGGCCGACTTCGGGCAGCGCCATGACGGGACGCGGCTCTTCGCCGTTCCAACCCTCGCGATCCGGGCGATTCGAGCGGTTGCGCTCGCGGTCTTTGTCGTCAGCGTCCTCGCCGGATTCATCGGCGTGCAGGATCCCTATCGCAACCTCATCACCACGATGGTGTGGGTCACGTGGTGGGTGGGGTTCGCGTTCGTGTGCGCGCTCGTCGGCGACCTTTGGGCGCTGGCGAGTCCCTTGCGCATCCCATTCAAAGGATTTTTTGGATATCCAAGGCAGCTGGGTGCCTGGCCCGCCGTGGTGCTGTTCTTCGCCTTTGCCTGGGCGGAGCTTGTCTGGCGGGACAAGGACGTGCCGATGTACCTCGCCGCCGCGGTGCTCGGCTACGCGGTTCTCGCCTGGGGCGGCATGCTTCTCTTCGGCACCCGGGCCTGGCTGCGAAACGGCGAGGCGTTCTCGATCGCCTTCGGCGTCTTCGGGCGCTTCGCGCCGCTGCACGGGCGGGATCATGCGTTGCACCTGCGCCTGCCCGGCGCGGGACTGATCGCGGACGAGCGCGTGCCGGTTTCCATCGCGGTGTTCGTGCTTCTCATGCTGTCGAGCGTGACCTGCGACGGCTTCTTCGAGACCCCGCTCATGCGCAGCCTCGAAACCGCGGTGCTCGGCTCGCCGCCGCTCGCTTCGGCGCTGTTCGCGGCTTCGGAGTGGGGCCTGGACGAATCGCAGCTCATCTCGACGGCCACGCTCGCCGCTTTTCCTGCGCTCTTCGTCGCGGCGTTCTGGCTCACCGCCTGGGCCATGCTGCGTGTTGCAAGACAGAATCGAAGCGTCAACGAAACGGCGTGCGCCTTCGTCCTCACGCTCGTGCCGATCGCGGTCGCCTACCACCTGGCGCACTACTTTTCGCTGCTCGTGACGGCGGGGCAGTTCATGATCCCGCTCGCTTCCGATCCCTTCGGCTTCGGCTGGAATCTTTTCGGCACCGCCGGCTACAAGGTCGACCTCGGCGCCGTGAGCCCGTACGTGTTCTGGTACGGCGCGGTGATCCTGATCGTGACGGGGCACGTCATCGCCGTAGTGCTGGCGCACGTCGAGGCGCTGCGGCTTTTCGGCAGCCCGCGGGTCGCCGCCGCGAGTCAGGTCCCGATGGTGGCGCTCATGGTGGGCTACACCATGCTCAGCCTCTGGATTTTCGCGCAGCCGATCGTCGGCTAGCGCGGCGCCGCGCCTTGCGTGCGCTGACCCTGCGAGCGCGCCTGGAAGCCGGCGTCGCTCGTCGACCAGTGGAAGTGCACGATGCGGAAAAGGCCGCCGCTGCGGCGCAGGATCACCGTCTCGAGCGTGACCTGGTCGATCGGGGTGCCGTCGGCTTGCTTGCCGTTCACGCGATAGGTGCTGAGCACCCAGCGCTCGTTGCCTTCGCCGCCGACGCGCCGCGTCTCTAGCTTCCACTGCGACGCCACGGCGAGGTCCATGTCGAACGGAAGGTGATTGAGCGCGTAGGCCTCGGCCGTCGGGTCCACGCCGCCGAACTCGTACACTACGAGGCCGCGATCGAGGAGCGACAGCGCGGCCGCGGTGTCCTTGTTGCGAAGCGCGGCGTGGAAAGCGTCGACCGCTTCGGCCGGAAGGCGCGCCCCCTGGGCCGCGGCCGAGCACGCCACGAGGCACGCAAGCACGAGGCCGAGCCGCTTCATCGCTTGAGCTCGATCTCCTCGACAATGAAGACGTCGCGCACCGCGATGCCGTTGAGCGGCCCATCTGCGGCACTGACCGTGATCTCCGCGGCGGTGTTGGCCTGGACCTCGAATGCGGCGGAGAAGCGCTGGCCGGCGAGGAACGTGAGCCGCCACCCGCGCAGCTCGCCTGGCGGGTACTCCTTGGGGGTGCTCGCCGGCGGCCCGATCGGCGTACCGCGAAAAGAGTAGATCCGGCCCTCGGCGTCGGGTTCTCCGAGCGCCGTGATCATCCCGGCGAGGCGCTTCAGCGCCGGGTCGACCCGGACGACGTCGTCGTGCCCCGCCTGGGCGAAGGCAATCCCGGATCCGAGGACGGCTGCGGCGAGCCGCGTCGCGAAGCGCATCCCCGGATGTTAATGCACTTGTCACAGAGCGCGTCGGACGAAAGCGATCCGGCGGTGCTATTGTCATCTCGTCCGCGCATTCCGCGGCGCTTTCGAAGGGAGTACACCATGACAGCGTTCAAGACGAGCTCGGTCGCAGCATCCCTCGCAGCCCTCACCTTCGGTCTTACTGCCACAGCCGACGACGGCAAGCCGGACAGCTTTCGCGCGCGGCTTTCGAGCTACAACGAGGTCCACTTCATCGCCGGACCACCCGCCGCGCTGCGCGGCGCGATCTCCAGCGCGGCGAGCGGCAGCTTTCGCGCGGAGATCGACGACCGGCACAGCGTCATCGACTACACGCTAAGCTACAGCGGGCTCGAGAGTGCGGTTACCCAGGCGCACATCCACTTCGGCCAGCGACACACCCCGGGTGGCATCGTGGTCTGGCTTTGCCAGACCGCGGCGGTGCCGGCTCCGGCTGCCGTGGCGGCGGTGACGCCGGTCTGCCCGCAGGAAGGCACGGTCAGCGGGACGATTGGGCCGAACCAGGTTCTCACCGTCACAGGGCAGGGCATCGACGCGGGCCAGTTCGACGAGCTCCTGCAGGCGATTCGCGCCGGCGCCACTTACGCCAACGTGCACACCGCGGTGAATACGCCTGGCGAGATCCGCGGGCAGTTGTTCCATGGCGGCCGCGGCCACGACCATGGCCGCGACTGACTAGCTGGAAACAAAACGCCCGGTCCGAAGACCGGGCGTTTCGATTCACTTCTCGGCACCTCTCAGGGCGCTGACGGGTTGCACTTCCCGTTGTCGGTCGGCTGGTTGCACACGTTGCTCGCGATCGCGGCGTCCACCAGCGCTTTCCAGTCGTTGGGGAAGCCGGCCGGCACAGTGCCCGGGCACTTCGGCAGGGTGCCGTCGCTCGCTGCCTCTGAACCGGTGAGCAGGTAGCCCTTGCAGGAGGCGTTGTCCGCCGCCTTCTTCACCGCGGCAACATAGCCCGCGTGCGTGCCATAGCGCTCTTCGAGCGAGGGACGCGGATCCGGCTGTCCGGTCTCCGGATGGATCGTCGCCAGGCGCTGTGCCTTGGTCTTGGCGAACGGGACCATGCCGCCGATGTAGTTGCAAACCTGTCCGGCGTGGAACGGCCTGCCGTCGTATTTGGCGCCGTCGTTCGGTCCGGCGGTGAGGTTCCAGCCGAGGTACGTGCCGAGCGGCGCGTCTCTCAATACTGTCGGCACGCCGCCGCGCTCGTTGCCGTCGCTGTCGACCTTCGGCACCAGCATCTTGATGACGTGCCGGATCGGCGGCGGCGCGTTGGTCGGCACGCCGTTCGCCTCGCTGTGGTCGTAGTCCGGGCCCCAGTCGTAGTCGAAGATCGGGAAGATGAAGTTCTCCGGCTTGAACACCGAGCTTGGCACGCCCGGAATGCCGGCCGGGAAGCCCATGTCCCTCATGTTGGGCTCGGCGAGCAGCGGCTCGAAGTGCGAGTGATGGTCATGGCCTTTGCCGTGGCCGTCGTGCCCGTGGCCGTGGCCATGACCGTGCCCGTCGTCGTCGCCATCATGGTCGTCCTTTCCGCCATTCACGACATCCTCGAGGCGCGCCAGCGTCGGCCACTGGCTCGGCGGCGGCGGGGTGCCGTTCATGACCCACGCGCGCAGCGCGACGCGCATGCGGCTGACGAGCTGCGTCGCCGGCACGGGGTTCGCGCGGTACAGGCCGCGGCCCCAGTTGTTACCGGGGCAGCCGACCGCCACGTCGGGGATGGCCTCGTTAAAGCCGCCGCCGCCGCCGCCGTGAGTCGAGCTCGGCAGATAGTAGCGGCGCACGTTGCCCGGCAGCGGAATGTCCTTCTTCGCATCGGTGCCCACCCACGAGGTGGTCATCTTCAGCGCGAACACCTCGGCCCCGCCGAAGGTCTCGATCACCTTCGGGCAGGTATCGGTGCGCTTGCAGCGGTCGAGGATGCCGCGCGTAGGGAGGTGCCTTACGTGGTCTTCGTAGGGCGACCACCACTGCGGGCCTTCGCTCCCCATCTGGTAGAGCTCGAGCACGCCGTCGGGCTGGCCCCAGCGCGAGTTGTTCGCCACGCGCCGGCCGGCGATGAGCGGCCAGGCGCCTTCGTGCACGATGCGCCCGCTCTCGTCCTCGTTCATGCCGAGGAAGATGTAGTGCCGGGTGAAATTGCCCGACTGCGAAGAGCCGCGGATGATCGACCACTTGATACCGCCGGCAAGCGGGTTGGGCGTGTCGAAGTCGTCTTTCGTCGCGTAACGGAAGAACGAGCCGAGGTCGCGGAACGCCGCGGTGCCCGCGCCCAGCACGTACGGATCCTTCACCTTGTACCGCAGCTGGTAGAGCTTGGCGGCTTCGAAGCCGTTCCTCATGCACACCTGCACCGGGAGAGCGGTGGCGGGCAGCGGTGCGGCGAAGGTGCCGCCGCCGCAGAATTTCCAGTCGCTGTTCGCGATCGTCCCGCCCTCGGTGATGTTGCCGTTGATCGTCTCGTTGAGGTGGACGGTCAGCGTCGCGCCGGCGTTGTTCGCCGAGTCGGCCGGGAAGTAGGGAATCGGATTGCCCATCACGTTGAGCGGCGCGGCGTCCAGGCCGCTGCGATTGATGATCCGCCCGATGATGTTTCCGGTGACGCCGGTGACGACGGGCGTCTTGACCCATTCATTGTTCGACGGTGCCACGGGCGTGAGGCTGTCCGCATTGGCCGGGACCGCAGTCGCGGTGGCGCCGGCGTTGTCGCCCTGCCAGCCGCTGCTCAGTCCGACGTCGTGGGAGTTGCGCAGGTCGGTGCTGATCGTGACCCTGCCGCCGCGGTTGGGGACGTCGTGCCACATGAGGCCGCTCGACTGGGTCATGTCGACGGGCTTGACGAGGAAGAACGAGGCGATGTACTCGACCTTGTGATTCGCGTTGCGCTTGGCGAGCTTCAGGTCGGTGATCTCGGAGTTCTGGAAGTCGTGCGGGTCGAGCTCGCCGAAGGCGCGCCCGGTGACCGTCTCATAGGGGATGTCCTGCCCGGTCAGCGCCTGCGTCCGGTCGATCACGATGCGCGTGACGCGGGCATCGGCCGGCGCCGGAGCGGCGAGCGCCGCCGCGACCGCGCTGGCCGCCAGGGTTAACCGGTATGGCGTGGTGTTCATCTTTTCTCTCTCCTCTGTCGGTCAATCGTCGTGGTCGTGGTCGTGGCCGTGGCCACCGTGGTCGTCGTCATGGTCGTGCTTGCCGCCGTGCTTCTTCGGCTCGCACGCAGGCAGCGTGGTGACTGCCGGCAGCACGCCGCCGTCCGGCTGCGGAACGCCGCGCGTGAGGCCGTTCTGCATCAGCCGCGTCTCTTCGCTCGCGGCGTCCTCGCAGAGGAGGAAGCGCTCTTCCACCATGTCGTTCAGCGCGTCGCGCACCTTGTCGTGGTAGGCGGCGAAGGTGGGATAGCGCGCCTCGACCGAGGCGCGCGGATCGCTCTTCTGCGCGCGCTCCACTTCGGTCTTGGCGAACGGAATGTTCTGGCCGGAGGACTCGCAGCCGTCGTTGGCCCACACGCCCGAGCGCAGCGCCCAGCCGGTGTAGGTCGCGAGCGGGACCCGGACGTCGGCCAGCCGTACGCCGGCGATGTCGTTGCCGTCGCTGTCGGTCTTCGGCACGAAGCTCGGATAGATCGGGCCGTTCGCCGGGTTGTCCTGGTACGTCGTCGGGAACGCGGGCAGCGTCACGCCCGGGATCGGCGTGATCACCGGCGGGTTGATCGTGGCGATGCCGGTCTCATAGAAGCCGTGGCCATAGTCGAAGTGGTAGCGCGTGGTCTTCAGCCCGGTGTAGGTGACGAGCGGCCCCGGCGTGTCGGCGAAGGGGCTCGGAATGTTCGGGAAGCCCATTCCGGACTGCGGCAGCGGCGGCACCAGCGTGCCGTGCCTGAAGGTCGGCACGCGGCTCCGCGGCGGCTTCGTGCCGTCGCTCGCCCATTCGTCCAGCGCGATGAAGAGCGCGCGCTGCACCACGTTCGAGCTGAGCGGGTTCTGGTTTTGCTGGCAGGCGCCGCGGGCGTTTCCGTTCCCGGTGCCATGCTGCATGCTCGAGATGAAGTAGTTGCGCGTGAACGGCGAATCGGGCAGGTCGCGGCGGCCATCCGGAGTCGTGTGCAGGAGCGAGGCGGCCTTCACCCAGTATTCGTTGGCGGAGTAGATCTCGACGCCGAGCGGGCAGGTGTTGGTCTTCTCGCAGCTCGCGTAGCGGCTGTCGACCTGGCGGGTAATCGGGTCGAAGGTGGGCACGTTCGCGAACGGGAAGCGGCCCTCGATAAAGAGGTGGTTCTGGCGGTTGCGCTCCGTGCGTCCCGTCTGCGAGAAGCGGTAGTTCATGTTGAGGCCGTTGCCCGCGGCGATCCACTGCATGTGGCCGTCGAACACCTTCCTGCCGTTCTCCGCCTCATTGAAGCCGAGGTGGCGGAAGTCGTTCAGCAGGCGCCCGGGCTGCGAGGAGATCTCGGTGTAGATGTGCTTGATGTCGCCGGCGAGCGGGTTGGCCTTGCCGAAGTCGTCGCGCCTTTCGTAGCGCAGCCACGCGTTCCAGTCGCGCACCGCGGCGAACCCCAGGCCGTTCACCGTCGGATCCTTGGCGATGTACGAGAACTCGTAGATGTCGTTCGCCGCGAAGCTCGCGCCGGCGAGGCTGATGGCGGTTCCGTCGGCGTTGTAGTTCCACCCCGAGTCCGCAATCACCTGCGGCGCGTCGTCCAGGTGAACGCGGCGCGTGAGCTTCGCCTTGCTCTTGTCCAGGGTGGCCGCGGGGTAGCTCAGATCGGCCGACGCGGTCGGGCTGCCGACCACGATGTATTCGTAGGACGGACCGGTGATCGTGGAGCCGTCGCGGTTGCGCGCGACCGGGAAGTGCGCGGTCGCGGTCAGGCTGGTGAGATCGGCGAGGTCATTCTCCCAGCCGCTCCACACCAGGGTGTAGCCGCGCGGCATGAGAAAGGAGCCGGCGAGTACGTCTGGGTTGATGATCGAGCCGGGATCGTTGCCGCCGCCGGAAACGCGGCCGAGGGCGGTCCAGGTCTTGCCGCCGCGGTTGGGGGGCTCGTACATCACCCTGTGCGCCCCCTTTTTCAGATCGATGGGCTTCAGGATGTAGAAGTTGAACGAGTACTCGACGTTGCCGCGCGCGTTGCGCGGGGCGAGCTCGATGTCGACGATGTCGCGGTTGCGCCGGCTGTGCGGATCGACCTCGCCGTGCGCGATACCGACGATCTTTTCGTACTGTCCGACGCCCGGCCACGAGAAGCCGCCGAAGGTCGGCGATTCCGTGGCCGTGATCTCGATGGAAGTGATGCGCGCCTGGACCAGCGGTGCGGCGACGAGTCCGGCCGTGGCGAGCGCGACCAGTGCCCTGGTCTTAGTAGACATGGGTTAGATCCCCTCCTCAAGGGTGTTAGCGGCTGATTCTATGCAGGCGCGCGCAACGCATTCATGACGGACTCGCATCAATTCAAAAGGATCTCCAATGGATCGGCGTGCGCCGAGGAGTAGCGTGGAGACAAGAAACTCACGTCGTTCCTTCTGGAGGAATCGCGTATGCGGACATTGCCAGCCCTGGTCCTGGTCGCCCTTTGCGCGGCCGCACGAGCGGACGAAGGGGGCTCGAATCTCGAGGTCGCGACGCTCTCGAACCGCGCGGACCTCATCAGCGGCGGCGACGCGCTGGTCGAGGTTCGCGTGCCGAAGCAGGTTTCGCTTTCCGCGGTGAAGGTGAAGCTGAACGGCCACGACATCACCTCGTCCTTCAAGGCGAACACGGCTGCGCGAACGCTGCGCGGCCTGGTGACCGGATTGGTCGAAGGCGCGAACGACCTCGTCGCCGAGGCCGATGGCAAGGGAAACGGAAAGGGCGACGGCAAGGAGGTCAGGCTCGCCATCACCAACCATCCAATCGGCGGCCCGGTGCTGCTGGGTTCACAGACCACGCCGTGGATCTGCGCGACGCCCGCGGCGGTCGCCGAATCGGGCAACACGCCGGCGTCGAATGCGAGCGGCCTGACGACGTTCGCCCTCGATGCGCAATGCAACATCGCGACGGAATTCCATTTGTTCTACCGGACCAAGACCGCGGCGTGCGCATTCGTGCTGCCGGATCCGAGCCCGACGACCACCGCGCCGACGCCTGCCAATTCATGCTTCCAGCCCTACGTGCCGGGCACGACGCCGGCCGACCTGGTCGCCTCGACCACGACCAGCACCGGCGTCACGTTGCCGTACATCGTGCGGGTCGAGCGCGGCACCCTCAACCGCGGCATCTACGACATCGCGGTGCTGTTCGACCCGACCAAGCCGGCGTGGACGCCGACCGCCCCGCAGCCGCAATGGAACGGCAAGCTCCTCTATACCTTCGGCGCGTCCACCGGCCAGCCGCGCCAGCAGTTCCGCAGCGAGCAGAACTGGGTCATCGCGGGGATCACCGGCACCAACGACGACAGCGCGCTCAGGCTGGGCTTCATGGTCGCCGACAACAGCCTCACCGACTCGCTTTTCAACTCGAACCGGGTCCTCAACGCCGAGACGCTGATGATGATGAAGGAGCACATCGTCGACACGTACGGCGAGATCAAGTACACGATGGGCAACGGCTGCTCGGGCGGCTCGATCCAGCAGAACACCGCGGCCTCCATCTTCCCCGGCCTGCTCGACGGCATCCAGCCGAGCTGCGACTTCCCGGATTCGATCACCACGGGCCTCGAGGTCACCGATTGCGTGCTGCTGGTGAACTTCTACGCCGGGCCGGAGTGGACGGCGTTGATGACGTCCGCGGGTCTTACCGCGGCGCAGATCAATGCGAAGAAGGCGGCGATCGACGGCCATCTCGATCAGACCGGTTGCCAGCAGTGGAACAACCAGTTCGGCTTCAACAACAAGCCGGGCAACTTCGTTCCGCTGCTGGTCAACAATCCGGTTACGGGCACGCTGGCGCCCTCCGGCGCGCCGCGCAACAACTGCCGGCTGCCGGCGGCGCTGGTCTACGACCCGGTGACCAACCCGAACGGCACGCGCTGCGGCGATCCCGACCTCGCCACTGCGGTGTGGGGGGCCACGGCCAACGAAAATGCGCCGGGCAGCGTGCGCGCGCGGCAGACCGGCGACAACGTCGGCATCCAGTACGGCCTGAATGCGCTGCTCTCGGGCGCGATCACGCCCGAGGAGTTCGTCACGCTGAACGAGAAGATCGGCGGCTTCGACGCCGATTCGAACCGCCGCGCGGCGCGCACCGTCGCCGACCGGCCGGCGCTCGACATCGCCTACAGGGCGGGAATCTTGTCGAGCGGCAAGAACCTGGGCAAGCTGGCGATCATCGATTCGCGCGGCTGGGACGAGACCGGCATCCACTACATCTGGCGCAGCTTCGCGGAGCGAGCACGCATCGAGGCGGCCAACGACGGCGAGCACGGCAACCAGGTGATGTGGCGCTACGGGACCGGGCTCCTGCCCGTGACGCCCGCGCAGATCGCGGCCGTGACGGTGAAGTCGTTTCTGACCATGGACACGTGGCTCTCGAACCTGAACGCCAGCGCACCGAAGGCAACGATCAACTCGGCGCGCACCCAGGCCCAGGTGATCGCCGGCAAGCCCGCGGCGGCCGTCGACTTCTGCTTCCTGCTCGCCGACACGGCGTTTTCGACCCCGATCTTCGACATCTCAGCTTGCGAGGCCAACGCGCCCCAGGCCGACGGCCTCGGCCGGCTCGCGAAGCGCGCTTCGCCGCGGCAGGTCGCCGGCGGACCGCTCGCCGAGAACATCCTGAAATGCCGCCTCAAGCCGTTGAACCCGGTCGACTACGCGCCGGCGACATTCACGTCCACGCAGTGGGCGCGGCTGCAGGCCGCGTTCGCCGACGGCGTGTGCGACTGGAGCGAACGCGGCGTGGGCCAGCGGAGCGCGCGCTCGCCGCTCACGTTCGCGGACGGACCGGGCGGCAAGCCGCTGCCGCGGGCGCCGCAGTCGCACCCGGGCCACGGCCACGACGACGATCACGGCCATGGCCACGATGACGACCACGGCCACGATCACGATGATTGATGTTCACCTACCGAAGGGGGAATTGATGAAACTCGGGAAACTGCTTTCGGTCGCGCTTGCAGCGGCCCTGTCGTCCTTCGCCTTCTGCGCCGGGGCGCACGACGGAGACGACGACCACTTCAAGCCGGCGGACCCGGCGCTGGTCAAGGCGCGCCAGAAATTCTTCGGCGTGGAGAACGTGGACGAGCGCGGCCAGGTGAAGAAGGACAAGGTGATCCTGGCCTGGGCCACGAACACCACCTACATGGTCTCGCTCAAGGGCCGCGTGTTCATGCTCGACAGCTACATCAGCCGCCCCGAGCTCCAGCCGGCCGGCATCGACACGCGGTATACGCCGTTCCTGCCCAAGGACGCGGCCGACGCGCGTCCCGAGGCGATCTTCCTCGGCCACGGCCACGGCGACCATGCCGACAATGCCGCCTACATCGCCAAGTGGGCCAACGCGACGATCTATGCATCGGCGGAGACCTGCCAGGTGATGCAGCTCGACGTGCAGCGGATGTTCAACGATCCGAACGCGATCAACGGCGGCGCCAAGATCATCCCGAACGGCGATCCGGTGAAGTGCGTCGACGTCGTGCCGGCCGGGTCGCGCCCGGGTCAGTTCGACGAGGCGACCAACCAGTCGAAGGCGACGCGCCTGCACCAGCTCGATCCGCACGCGTGCATCCTGGCGTTCAAGTTCATCCATTCCGGCACGGCGCCGGTCGATCCCAGCTTCCCGCACACGCCGCTCAACAACCTGACCGACCCGCGCTATGCGGGGCGCGTCATCACCACGCCGCCGCCGGCGACCACGTTCCCGGCGATGTTCCCGACGCTGCCCACGCTCTTCCCGGGCAACCCGCCGCAGCCCGGACAGATCGACCTTCGCACCAGCGGCTTCGGCAGCCCGCCGGGAATCAACGGCGGGGCGATCACGATCTTCTACCAGTTCATCCTGCGCGACGGCAGCAACTTCACGTTCACCTGGCTCAATTCCGCGGGGCCGGCGACGGAGGGCATCGGCACCGATCCGGGGCTGGTGACGCTGCAGCAGTTCACCGACCCGGCGACGCCGCCGGCGACGCTCGACCTCGCGCGCAGGATCGGCGCGAGCCTCTACGACCTGATGGACCGGCTGCCGAGCACCGACGTTCTCTTCGGCTCGATCGTGAGCCTCGGCGCGACCAACAACCAGCAGCGCGACATCATCAAGGTGATCCAGCACCTCAAGCCGAAGGTGTATTACCCCGGGCACCTCACCGACGTCGCGCAGCGCGGCTCGGCGCTCTACCACAAGATCAACTGGCGCGAGACCGCCACCAACATGGGTTTCCCGCAGAGCGAGTGGCCGGAGTTCCGCCTGCAGGTCGACCCGAACGACTTCCTGGTCCCGCAGGTCTTCGACCCCGATGACGAGCGCTGGCAGGAGCGCGGCAAGTCCTCCCGGATTCCCGCCATGTGCCGATAGCTTCGTCCCCCTGCGGCGCGCAGCGGCGCTCGCCGATGCACGCCGCCATGCAAGGGAGGCCGCATGGCCTCCCTTTTTTTTGGATTCATGACCCGCACGCGCAGCTTGAGAACTACGCCGAATCAATGCCGGCGCCGTTTTCTGCTTTCATGAAGATCCGAACAAGTACTTACAACGGAGGATGACCAATGAGTCTTTCACGCAGTCGGCTGCGCTGCGCCGCGGCGGTGCTCTTTTCGGTGGCGGCGCTGTGCGCCTATGCCCATGATGACGACGACGACCGCGGCCGCGGCGGCTACTGGCATCGCCACCACGGCGACCGCGACTTCAGCATCGAAGTGCTGTCCGGCCGGCCGGACATGATCTCGGGCGGTGACGCGCTCGTGCGAGTCACGGTGAAGAAGAAGCAGGTGAGCGTGAGCGACGTTCGCGTCGAGCTGAACAACGCCGACATTACCGGCGCCTTCACGGCGGACGCGGCGGCGCGCACGCTGACCGGTCTCGTGGCGGGGCTGCGCCTCGGCGAAAACCGCCTCGAGGTCGACGGCAAGCGTCACGGCCGCGGCTCGGAGGCGGAGCTGAAGCTGGTCAACTTCCCGATCGAAGGCCCGGTGTTCTCGGGCCCGCACGAGCAGCCGTTCCGCTGCGACACGCAGAACTTCAACCTGCCGGGCGGCGCCGGCAATCTCGGCGCGCCGCTCGACGAGAACTGCTCGATCGCCCGTCGCGTCGACTACTTCTACAAGTCGACCGCGAACGGCACGGGCAACAATCTGACGCGCTGGCCCGCCGGCGCCACGGCCTATCCGGCCGACATGCAGATGGCGACCACCACGCAAGGCAAGACGGTGCCCTACATCGTGCGCATCGAGACCGGCACGGTGAACCGCGCGATCTACCAGACGGCGGTGCTGCACGACCCGCTGAAGGAAACGCAGCCAAGCTGGAGCAATCCGCCGGCCAACTGGAATAAGCGGCTCATCTATACCTTCGGCGGCGGCTGCATCGGCGGCTGGTACCAGCAGGGCCGGAGCACCGGCGGCGTCACCGACACCTTCCAGCTCTCGAGCGGCTACGCGGTCGCTTCGTCGTCGCTCAACGTGTTCGGCAACAACTGCAACGACCTCACCACCGCCGAGTCGATGATGATGGTGAAGGAGCGCTTCATCGAGGCCTACGGGCCGCCGGCGCACACGCAGGGCTTCGGCTGCTCGGGCGGTTCCTACCAGCAGCACCAGATCACCGACAACTACCCCGGGCTCCTCGACGGCATCATCCCGGGCTGCTCGTTCCCGGAAGTCGGCTTCGCCACCATCAACTTCATCACCGACTCGTGGCTGCTGGACGACTATTTCACGGCGCGCGCGGCGGCGATGGGCTGGACCGACGAGCAGAAGCGCCGCGTCACGGGCTTCCTGCAGTACGCCACGGCGCCGAACGTGGAGGTCGGCGCGCATCGCATCGACCCGAAGCCGGCCACGACGAGCTGCGCCTCGGTGCCGGTCGCGCAGCGCTATGATCCGGCCAGCAACCCGACCGGCGTGCGCTGCACGGTGTACGACCACACGGTGAACGTCTACGGCCGCGATCCGGCCACCGGCTTCGCCCGCCGGCCGCTCGACAACGTCGGCATCCAGTATGGGCTGAAGACCCTGAACGACGGCACGATCAGCGTCGAGCAGTTCCTCGATCTCAACGAGAAGATCGGCGGCTTCGACAAGGACGCGACCATCGTGCCGAAGCGCACCGAGGCCGATCTCCTCGCCGCGCGCGCCGCGTACCGCACCGGGCGGCTCACCAACGGCGGCGGCGGCCTGTCCGAGATCCCGATCATCGATTTCCGCGACTACAACGACGTGCTGCCCGGCGGCGACATCCATGTGCGCTACCACTCGTTCTCGATGCGCAAACGCCTGGACAAGGCCAACGGCCGGCACGACAACCAGGTGATGGTGGTGAACGACAACCGCTTCGGCCTGTACAACGGCGCCAACCCGCTCCTGCGTGAGGCGCAGTTGAAGATGGACCGCTGGATCACCGCGATCAAGGCCGACAGCCGGCATATGCCGCAGATCGAGAAGGTGGTCCGCAACAAGCCCGCCGACCTGCAGGAGGGCTGCTATACGGGCGCGGCGACGCCGGTCTTCATCGCCGAGACGCAGGTCCGGGAACAGCAGCGTTCCACTCCCTGCAACCAACTCTACCCGACCAACTCGTTCCCGCGCGAGGTCGCCGGCGCGGACATCGCGGCCGACATCATCAAGTGCCAGCTGAAGCCGGTGAGCCGCCGCGACTATGCGGTGGCGTTTACGACCGCGCAGTGGGACCGGCTGAACGCGATCTTCCCGGGCGGCGTTTGCGACTGGTCGAAGCGCGGACGCGAGCAGCAGGATCTTGAAGATACCTGGATCGTGTTCGACTAGTTCTTGAGGTCGTGAAAGGGAGGCGCAAGCCTCCCTTTTTTTTGGGTTCATGCCGACCTGCGTGACTTGCGAAACACGGCGCTCAACGCCGGACACGGTGTTCCGTTTCCGTTACAGGATCCTAAAGGCGCTCTGTGTCAACCGTTGACATCGGACAGCGAGTCAAGACAGACTCGTTTCAACCAAATCTCCGGGGGAGGAGACATGTCGGCGGTTTCACGCATAACGTTATTCCTGCTCGCTTCGTTCCTCGTCGCCTTCAACGCCGGCGCGTGGGATCGCGGCGATGTCGATCGCTTCGCCACACTTCCTCCGGGCGCCTTGAATCCCGAAGGCATTGCCGTCGAACCGCGCAGCGGTGATGTCTACGTCACGGGGTTCAACCCCGCGGGAACAGGCCAGGCACAGATCTACGTGTTCGATGAGGACGGGCGGTTCAAGCGCACCATCCCGGTGACCCCGGCGAACGCGGCGACCCCGGTTAGCTCGGCGTTGCTCGGGCTGGACTTCCATCCGACCACGCATAGGCTCCTGGTGTGCGATATCGGCGCCGGCAATGTGCTCGACGTCAATCCCATTACCGGCGTGGCGACCGTGTTCATGCCCGCGACCGCGGGCGACGGGCTCAACGCGCTCACGTTCGATCACGCGGGGAACGTGTACGTTTCGGCCTCCTTTACCGGCCGTGTCTATCGCACGGGACCCGCGGGCGGCACGCCGATCGTGTGGGCGGAGGATGCGCCGTCGCCTCCGCCGCCGGCCGACCCGGTGCCGCAGACCCTGAAGCCGAACGGCTTCCCGCCATTCGGGGCAAACGGTTTGCAGTTCAATAGCGACGAAAGCGCGCTTTTCGTCGCCAATACGGCGAACGACACGATCGTGCGCATTCCGAACAACGGCGGTGTGGCCGGCACGCCGGCGGTCTTCACGAACAGCATCAACGGCGCCGATGGCTTGTTCGTGGACAAGCACGACAACGTCTGGGTATGCGCGAACCAGTCCGACGAGATCGTGGTCGTCGACAAAACCGGCAAGGCGATCTCCAAGCTCGGGGACTTCGGCGGTATCAAGGACGGGAAGGTGGTCGGGCTGCTCTTCCCGGCGAGCCTCGTGCGCAGCGGCGACTGGATCTACATCACAAATCTCTCGCTCGACCTGCGCCCGGTGGTGGGCCAGCAGTCGATCATCAGCCAGTATGCCGCGCAAGTGAAGCGGCACACTATCGCGCGCATCCGTGCGCGCGTGCTCGGCTTCGAACACGGAGGTCACGACGACTGAGCTAGAGTCTTGAGGATCCTGCGCCCGTGCCGCGCTTCCGGCACGGGCGACGACTGACTTAGGGGCTCAGGGGGGACCTGAGCAGCACATAAGAACAATCGGCAGTTGCAGTCGTATTGGTCCAATCGCCATAGCCGCGCAAAGCGGCGGGAGGCGTCATGAAGCGTTTAATAGCACCTAAGCAGAAGCTGTCGAGCATCGCGGTCGGGCTCGCCCTGGCCGGTATGGCGACCGTTCCGGTCGCCGCGTGGGCGCAAAGCAAGTCGAACCCCGTCTGTCCGAACGAGACGGCGCACTACAACCCCGGGAACGGCGAAGACATCATCGTGCCAAGGGGATTCAAGGTCGAGGTCTTCGCGCGCGACCTCAACATGCCGACCGACATCGCGTTCGTCGGCAACAAGGACCGGTTCAAGGCCTACGTGCTCGAGTCGGGCACCGGCCTGCCGAGCCAGTGCAACGACAACACGAAGGTGCCGGTCACGCCGGGCGACGTCAACGGCCCGAAGATCAGCAAGTTCGACGCGAAGAATCCGTTCACTCCGGACATCCTGGTATTCGACCAGGACGGTCACAAGGTGGCCGGCCCGCTCGGCAAGCCGACCGCCGCGGGTGGTGGATTCCAGCTCGACGGCCCGGCGATCGGATTGGCGTTCCAGCATGACTTCCAGGGCGGCAGGTTCTTCGCGACCGACTCCAACCAGGGCGTGCGCGGCGCGGTCAGCGGCGGCGGCAACAACACTTCGCGCATCGTGGAGGTGGGGCTGCCCGCCGGAACGATCACCACGATGGTGAGAGGCCTGCCCACCGGCGATCACCCGACCGAGCAGATTCTCGTCAAGGACAACTGGGTCTACTGGTCGCAGGGCTCGGCGACCAACTCCGGCGTCACCGGGCACGACAACGGCGGCGGCGGAAACCAGCACGAGATCGCCTGCCAGCAGATCACGCTCAGCCAGAACGTCTGGGACTCGGGCGACGGCGACATATCGAGCGGCTACTCGAACCACGGCGTGGCGCGCCCGGGCGCGGTGGTGCCGGCGTTCGAGGGCGCGACCAGCCGGGGCATGTGCACCGGAGCAATCCTGCGCACGAAGCTCGGCAGCGCGGCCACGATGCAGAACAACATCGAGCCGGTGGCATGGGGATTCCGCAATCCGTACGGCATCCGCTTCTCGCCTTCCGATCACCCGCTGAAGGGCGATCTGATGTACTCCGAGAACGGCGAGGACGAGCGCGGCGCACGGCCGACCAACAACGCGCCGGACCGCATCGGCGTCGCGCGCCAGAACAAGGACGGCACTCCCGAGTGGCACGGCTGGCCGGACCGCTTCGGCTTCCTCGATTCGACCCAGTCGGTGTTCAATCCCAAGGGCAGCCCCGCGGACGACAATGCGGCGCTTTTCGCCGGGAAGCCGGTGTTGCCGGTGCTCGCCTTCTTCCCGCAGCAGCCGAAAGCGCCGCTCGGGCTCGAGCCGGCGGACGTCGCGGCAGTCGGCTTGGACTTCGTGCCGAACTCGTTCGTCGGCGGCATCGTGAAGAAGGGCGCCGTCCTGCTCTCCCGCGAAGGCGATTTCGGCTTTTCGCAGGCGAACGGCACACCGGAGGCCGGGCACGACGTCGAGCTGGTGAACTTCAACGGCAACTCGCCGACCGAGCTGACGCAGCTGCGCTTCGCGTTCAACTGCCGGCAGTCGGACCAGGTGCGTGATACGACTGACGGCGTGCCGCGGTGCAACGGCGAGACCGAGCAGGCGTTCGTTATGCAGATCCGCGGCATCAACCGTCCGACCACCATCCGGTTCGGGCCCGACGGCGCGGCGTATCTGGTCGACTATGGCGCCGTGCGCGACCCCGGCAACTCCGACGAGGGCTCGCGCATCGACAGCCAGGCCGACGCCCCGCTGGTGCAGATTCCCGGCACCGGCACGATCTGGAAGATCAGCCGCGTCGACGACGGCCGTGGCCACGGCCACGACCATGACGACGATGATTGATTAGCAAGCAGTTTCGCCCTGAAAAGGCCTGCGGCGCGAGTCGCGGGCTTTTTTTGGGACAATCGGCCGGATGAAGGACGCACGCGTTGCATCGGCCATCTCCCATTGGGCGCCGCGGTTCGTGTCGAACGGGGTCGTGCTGGCGGATTTCGAGGAAGTCACCGGCTCGATCGAGCGCTGGGAAGACTGGTGCGCCGCCTGGTCGGCGCGCGCCAGGCTGCACGAGGGGCTCGGCGCCGAGGCCCTGCGCGACGGCCATCGCCTCTCCGCCGGCGAGCACTTCGTGCGCGCCGCGATGTACTACCACTTCGCGAAGTTCGTGTTCGTGCAGGACCCGCTGCAGATGCGCGCGGCGCACAAGAAGGCGGTGGAGTGCTATACGAGCGCGCTGCCTCTCATGCGCCCGCCGGGCGAGCGCGTGACGATCGGGCCGTACGTCGGCGTGCTGAGGAAGCCCGACGCCGGCCGCTGCCCGGTGCTCGTCATGGCGCCGGGCCTGGATTCGACGAAGGAGGAGCTCCACGCCTACGAAGAGCCGTTCCTTGCGCGCGGCATCGCGACGCTCGCCATCGACGGACCGGGGCAGGGCGAGGCCGAGTACGAGATTCCGATCTGCGGCGATTACGAGCGCGCGGCGAGCGTGGTGGTCGACTGGATCGAGAAGAGGAGCGACGTGGACGCGAAGCGCGTGGCCATGTGGGGCGTGAGCCTCGGCGGCTACTACGCGCCGCGCGCCGCCGCGTTCGAGAAGCGCTTCCGCGCGTGCATCGCATTGTCGGGCCCGTTCGAATGGGCCGAGATCTGGGACGCGCTGCCCGAGCTGACGCGCGACACGTTCCGCGCGCGCAGCCATTCGGCGACGCAGGCAGAGGCGAAGCAGCGCGCGTCCGAGCTTACCCTAAGGGATTGTTCGAAACAGATCGCGTGCCCGCTCCTCATCGTCGCCGGCCGCCAGGACCGGCTGGTGCCCGCCGCGCATGCCGAGCGGCTGGCACGGAGCGTGGCCGGTCCGGTGGAGCTCCTGATGGTGGAGGACGGCGGCCACAATGCCAACAACCGGCCCTATCGATACCGCAGCCGCAGCGCCGATTGGCTCGCAGCCCAGTTCGGCCTGCCTAGAATCTAGAACGAGCGAGGAGGAGTGGTAATGAAGCGTCTTGCAGCATTTGCCCTGAGCGCCGCATTCGCATCGGTCGCGGCGGCGCAGCCGTTCCCGCACAAGACGGTGCGCTTCGTTTCGGGCGTGACGCCCGGCAGCGCCTCCGACACGATGGCGCGCATCCTGGCGGAGAAGCTCTCGCCGGCGCTCGGCCAGCCGGTGATCGTCGAGAATCGTCTCGGCGCCGGCGGGCTGGTCGGCGCCAAGTGGGTCGCAAGCCAGGAGCCCGACGGCCACACCATCATGATGTACGCCTCGGCCTTCACCGTCTCGACGCTGATCACCCCGGGCCTCGATCCGAAGGAGCTCGCCCCGGTCGCGACCGTGGCCACGATCCCCACGGTGCTCATCACGCCGCCAGGCAAGTACAAGACCGTGCAGGACTTCGTCGCCGCGGCGAAGGCCGCGCCCCAAAAGCTCGCCTGCGCGACCGCCGGCGTCGGCAGCGCGACGCACATGGCGCTCGAGCGCTTCCGCTTCGCCGCAGGGTTCGAGGTGCTGCCCGTGCACACCAAGGGCGCCTCCGAAGCCCTGACCGAGGTGGTCTCGGGCCGCGCGGAATGCTATTTCGCGCTCGTGTTCCAGGCGCAGAAGATGCGCGACTCGGGCAAGGTCGGCGCGCTGGTGGTGAGCGCGCCGAAGCGCACTTCGCTCATGCCCGAGCTCCCGACCACCGAGGAGGCGGGCTATCCCAACTCGGCCTACAACTTCTGGGTCGGCGCGCTCGTGCCGGCGAAGACGCCCAAGGAGATCATCGACCGCCTGCACAAGGAGATCACCGACCTGGTGCGCTCGCCCGAGATCAGCGAGCGCATCCGCAAGCTCGGTGCCGACCCGCTGCCGATGAGCGTCGCCGATTTCGACGCCATGATCCAGCGCGAGCTGGTGGAGAACGCGCGCCTCATCAAGGCCGCGGGAATCAAGGCGAATTGATCTCCGACCCCTGGTTCTGGGCGCTCGCGATTCCCGCAGTCGCCCTGACCGGGATCGGGAAAGGGGGCCTTGGCGGCGGCGTGCCGGTGGCGACGCCTGTCATGGCGCTCGTCATCCCGCCGGCGCAGGCGGCGGCAATTACGCTGCCGGTGCTCTGCGTCATGGACCTCGCCGGCGTGCGCGCGTACCTCTGGCGCTGGGACCGCCGCATCGTGCGCATCCTGGTCCCGGCCGGCATCGCCGGCATCTGCCTCGGCGCGCTCACCATCAGCTTGATGAACGACGACTGGATCCGGATCCTGCTCGGCTCGATCGCGCTCGGCGTTCTCGCCTGGACGTTCTTCCCGAAGAAAACCGCGCTGAAAAAGCCCGGCGACGCCGTGGGCTGGCTGTGCGGAATGTTGTCGGGCTTCACCGGCTTCATCACCCACGCCGGCAGCCCGCCGGTGATGGCGTACCTCTTGCCGCAGAAGCTCGAGAAGGACACCTTCGTCGCCACTTCGCTCATCTTCTTCTTCACGCTCAACTACGGGAAGATCGTGCCGTACCTGTGGCTGCGGCTGTTCGACGCGCGGGTCCTCGCGACGGCGGCGGTCCTGGTTCCGGCGGGGATCGCCGGCATCTATGCCGGCATGTGGTTGCAGCGGCGCATCGACATCCGCTGGTTCTACCGTCTCCTTTACGCGCTGCTCCTCTTCACGGGGACCAAGCTCCTCTATGACGGGATAAGCGGGGTCCGTTCCTGATTTGCGCGCGGGTACGCTAGACTAGATTCGTCACCGGAGGAGGGACGAATGCGGTTTTACGCGGCTTTTCTTGCTGCCGTTTCGTCGGCAGTTCTGTGCGCGCTGGCGCACGCCCAGCCGTTCCCGTCGAAGCCGATCCGCGTGGTGGTGCCGTTCCCGGCCGGCGGCACGACCGACATCGTGGCGCGCCTCGTCGGCCAGCGCATGAGCGAGTCGATGGGCCAGCCGGTGCTGGTCGAGAACAAGGGCGGGGCGGGCGGGCAGATCGGCGCCGCCGACGTGGCGAAGTCGCCCGCCGACGGCTATTCGGTGCTGATCCACAACGTCACGTTCCCCATGGCCTCGGTCGCGGCGGCGTTGCAGAACCGGGCGATGTACAACATCGACGCCGACTTCGCCGGCGTTTCGATCGCAGTGTACGTTCCGCTCGTCATCACGGCCCACCCCAGCGTTCCGGCCGGCAATCTCAAGGAGCTGGTGGCCCATCTGCAGAAGGAGAAGGGGGCGCGCTACACCTACGGCTCCACCGGCCCCGGGTCGTTCATGCACGTGATCGGCGAGGCGCTGTCGCGCGACACCGGCGTCCAGATGACGCACATCCCGTACAAGGGCGCCGCGCCGCTCAAGCAGGAGCTGATCGCGGGGCGCATCAACGTGGGCGGCGACCAGCTCTCGTCGTCGCTCGCGGACATCAAGGCGGGCCGGATCAAGGCGCTCGCCACCAACGCCTCGCGGCGCATTCCGGAGCTCCCGGACGTGCCGACGGTGCGCGAGCTCGGCTACCCGATCCTCGAGGCCGACGGCTGGAACGGGTTCTTCGTGCCGGCGAAGACCCCGCGCGACGTGGTCGAGCGGCTGCAGAAGGAGACGCTGGCGGCCGTGCGCCATCCCGAGACCGCGAGGCGCCTGACCGAGATCGGCGCCGAGCCGGTCGGCTCCACGCCCGCCGAGCAGGACGCGATTCTCAGGCGGCAGGTGGCGCAGTTCCGGCCGGTGATCAAGGAAATGAAAATCGAAAACTAAGGAGGATTCGTGCGTTCGCTCGCTTTTTCGCTGGCGTTTTTCATTGGAAGCGCTTTCGGCCAGGGCTATCCGTCGAAGCCGGTTCGCCTGATCGTCACCTATCCGCCCGGCGGCAGCTCCGACCTGATGTCGCGGGTCTACGGCGCGAAGCTCTCGGAGGTGTGGGGCCAGCCGGTGATCGTCGAGTCCAAGCCCGGCGCCGCCGGGTCCATCGGCATGGACTTCGCCGCGAAGCAGCCGAACGACGGCTACACCCTCGTCGTGGGCAACCTGCAGCCGGTGGCGGTCAATCCGCTGCTCTCGCAGGTGCCCTACAACATCCAGAAGGACTTCGTCGCGGTGTCGCAGATCTCGCAGGGGCCGAACGTGCTCGTGGTGCAGGCCGACTCGCCGTTCAAGTCGCTTGCCGACGTGATCGCGCATGCGAAGGCAAATCCCGGCAAGCTCAACTACGGCACCAGCGGCCCCGGCAGCGTGTCGCACCTCTCCTCCGAGATGATGAAGAACATCACCAGGGCGCAGGTCGTCGAAGTCCCCTACAAGGGCGGGGTGCTCGCGGTGCAGGATCTCCTCGGCGGCCAGATCCATTTCATCTTCTCCGACACCCTGCCCGCCATGCAGCACATCCGCGCCGGCAAGCTGCGCGCGCTTTGCGTGACGGGCGAAACCCGCTACGAGCTGCTGCCCGACCAGGCGCCGTGCCAGAACGACGCCCGCGGCCTGGTGGCGGTGAACTGGTGGGGCGTGCTCTATCCCGCGGGAACGCCGAAGAACATCGTCGACAAGCTGCACGCCGATACGGTCAGGGTGCTCGCCGACCCCGACACGAAGAAGCGCTTCGCCGACCTGGGCGTCGAGGCCAAGGCGAGCACGCCGGCGGAGTTCTCGGCCTTCATCCGCGCGGAGATGGAGAAATACGCAAGGCTGATCCGGGAAGCCAACATCAAGGTGAACTCGTAGCGGCCGCAAAATCATTCGTCCGCGCCGCCGTTCCATTCGCGGTGGTCGCGGCGCTGTGGGAGCTCGCCGCCTATTCGGGCGCCTTCCCGCGGCGCCTGTTTCCGACGCTGGAGGAGATCGCGGCGACTCTCGTGCGGCTCACGCTGCAGGGAATCCTGCCGCACCACGCCGCCGAGACCCTGCTGCGCCTCGCGGCCGGCTTCGCCATCGCCGCCGCGGCGGGCGTGCTGATCGGCGTCGTCATGGGGCGCTACCGGCGCGCCGAGGACTTGCTGCTGCCGCTCGTAAGCATCGGCGCGCCCATTCCCGGTCTCGCTTACGCGCCGCTCTTCCTGCTGTGGTTCGGGCTGGGCGACACCGGCTCGGTGGTGCTGGTGGCCTTCGTCTCCATGTTCTCCATCGCCATCAATACCTGGACCGGCGTGAAAAGCGTGAAGGAGATCTGGCTGCGCGCGGCGCAGGCCATGGGCGCGGACGAGCGGCGCCTGTTCCGCCACGTGATTCTGCCCGGCGCCCTGCCGTACATCCTCACCGGCTGCCGCCTCGGGCTCGCGCAGGCCTGGCGCATCCTCGTCGCGGTGGAGATGCTCGCCGCGGTGCCCTGGGGCCTGGGCTGGCTCATCTTCGGCGCGCGCGAGTTCCTCGACACCGACGCGATGCTCGCGGGCATCGCGGTGATCGGCCTGATCGGCCTCGGCCTCGAGAAGCTGGTGTTCGAGCGGCTCGAGCGCTACACCGTCGTGCGCTGGGGGATGGTGACGGCATGAAGGCCGCTTTCTCGGTCCTCCTGTTCGCAGTTTTTTATGAAATCGTGGCGCGCAGCGGATGGTTCGCCCAGGCGCTCTTGCCGACGCTGCCGGTGGTGGCGCACACGCTGTGGACGATGCTGGGCGACGGCACTATGGAGGGGCACGCGATGAGTACGCTCTACCGCGTGTTCGCCGGCCTGGCCGCCGCCGCCGGCTTCGGCCTGGTGCTCGGGTTTCTCATGGCGCGCTACGCCGCGGTGGAGCGGTTTTTCCTGCCGCTCGTGAGCGCGCTGATGCCGATCCCGTCGCTCGCCTGGGCGCCGGTGTTCATCCTCTGGTTCGGCCTGGGCAATACCGCCACCATCCTCATCGTGTTCTACGCGGCGAGCTTTCCGATGCTCGTCAATACCTGGACCGGGGTGCGCGCGGTGAATCCCCTGTGGCTGCGCGCCGCCGGCGCGATGGGCGCGAGCGGCGCGGCGCTCTTCTGGAAAGTGGTGGTGCCGGGCGCGGCTCCGTTCATCATCACGGGCCTGCGCCTCGCCTTCCAGCGCGCATGGATCGCCGTGGTCGGCGCCGAGATGCTCGCGGCCTCGTCGTTCGGGTTGGGCTGGGTGATCTTCGACGCGAAGGAATTCCTCAACGCCGATGTCATGCTTGCCTCGCTCGCGGTGATCGGCGCGATCGGCTACGTGTTCGAGCGGCTGGTGTTCGGATCGCTCGAGCGCGCCACAGTGGCGCGCTGGGGCATGCTGCGCGGCGCAAAGGCATGATCCGGGTTTCGAACGTCAGCCTCGAGTACGACACGCCCGCCGGGAAGGTGCTGGCGGTGGACAAGGCGAGCTTCAGCGCCGAGCAGTCGGAGTTCGTCTGCCTGGTCGGCCCCAGCGGCTGCGGCAAGACCACGCTCCTCAACATGATCGCCGGCTTCTTCGCGCCTACCGCGGGCGAGATCCGCGTCGCCGGCCAGGCGGTGAACGGGCAGGGCACGGACCGCGGCATCGTGTTCCAGGACTTCGCCCAGCTTTTCCCCTGGCGCACCGCGCTCGGCAACGTCGCCTTCGGCCTCGAGATGAAGGGCGTGGCGAAGGCCGAGCGCGAGCGCATCGCGCTCGAGCAGCTGCGAATGGTGAAGCTCGAGAGGTTCGCCGGCGCGTACCCGCACCACCTTTCCGGAGGGATGCAGCAGCGCGTGGCGATCGCGCGCGCGCTCGCCTACAACCCGGGGGTGCTGCTGATGGACGAGCCGTTCGCCGCGCTCGACGCGATGACGCGCGAGGAGATGCAGCGGCTGCTCGCCGAGGTGTGGCGCGAGACGCGCAAGACCGTCGTCTACGTGACGCACAACGTGTCGGAGGCTGTCTATCTCGCCGACCGGGTGGTCGTCATGACCCCGCACCCGGGACGCGTCAAGGCCATCGTGTCGGTGCGGCTGCCCCGGCCGCGCGACCCGCTGAGCGTAGAATTTCTCGAGTACCAGAAAGAGCTGTTGCGTCATCTCACACAATAGTAGGAGGAGCGAATGAAGAGACGGCAATTCCTGGCTGCTTCCGGCGCGGCGGCGCTCGCCTCCGGAATCGGCCTGCCGGCGCGGGCCCAGCAGGTCAGCGTGCGCCAGGGCTACCAGACCAACATGTGGGGCATGCCCACGTATTACCTGCTGCGCTCGGGCGCGCTGGAGAAGCATGGCATCAAGGCCGAGGAATTCGCCGTACCCTCGGGTAACCTCACCATGCAGCAGATGGTCGGGCGCCAGGTGGACCTGGGCACCTACGCGGGCCCCTCGTTCATCATCGGCCACGCGCGGGGCCAGCTCGTCGCGATCGCGCAGATCGAAGAGGTGGGCAAGACCGTGCGCATCATGGCGCGCAAGGACCTCAACGCGAAGAGCGTCGCGGACCTGCGCGGCAAGAAGATCGCCAACCAGACCGGCTCGTCGATCGCCAACGTGTTCGTCGACCAGATCGCGCCCAAGGCCGGGCTCAAGAAGAGCGACTGGCAGGAAGTGCGCATGAACGTCACCGACATGGTGGCGGCGATGGCGGCCAAGACCGTCGACGCGATGATCAACGTCGAGCCCTACAACGTGATCGCCGAGTCCGAGGGCCTCGCCACCACGGTGATGAACTACTGGGACGTCGACCGCATGCCGGTGTTCATGGCGGCCACGCCCGAGTTCGTGGAGAAAAATCCCGACGCCGTAGTCGGCTACCTCAAGGCCTGGCTCGCGGTGGCCGACGACTTCAAGCACAACCACAAGAAGGTGTCCGACACCATCTACGCCTTCTACACCTCCAAGGGCTACAAGATGTCGCCGGAGACCTTCGGCAAGGCGGTGTCGCTGGTCGAGGTCAACCCCGGATTCCCGCAGGCGGTGAACGGCTACATGAAGGAGCAGGCCGAGGTGCTGCTGCGCGAGAAGAAGATCAAGGAGATGCCGGACTGGTCGAAGGCCCTGCGGCCCGAGTTCATGCAGAAGGCTGCAGGGTAGTGGCCGCCCCGATCGAAGTCGCGGTCGTCGGCACCGGCTGGTGCGGCGGCATCCGGGCGGAAACGCTTGCGAGCCACCCGCTGGTGAAGGGGTTGCACCTCGCGGAGGTGAGGGAGGACCGCCTCGAAGAGATGGAGGCGAAGACGCGCCCGACCACTGCGACCACCGACTACAGGCGGCTCCTGGACCGGAAGGGAATCGACGCGGTCTACATCTCGGCCACGCCGGAGAACCTTCATTTCCAGATGGCGAAGGAGTTCCTGCAGGCAGGCAAGCATGTGTTTCTCGAGAAACCGATCGCCGTCACGCTCGCCGAAGCGGATGAGCTCATTGCTCTTTCCAAGAATAAGAACCTGAAATTCACCGTCGGCTATTCGCAGCGCTTCAACGCGAAGTTCGCCTACGTGCGCAAATGCGTCCGCGACGGCACGATCGGAAGGCCGGTGAGCGCGCTCGTCAGCCGGCACATCACGCGCAGCCTGGGCAAAAAGATCAGCGGCCGCATCAAGCTCTCGCCGGCGGCGATGGAATCGACCCACGACCTCGACTTCGTCCTCTGGTGCCTCGAGCCGGCGAAGCCGGTGCGCGTGTATTCGCAGGTGAACTACGGTGCAATGCGGGAATCGGGCGCTCAGAACGTGCCCGACTCGCAGTGGTGCGCGGTCACGCTGGACAGCGGCCTGACGTTCGTCGTCGGCGGCGGGTGGAGCCTGCCGCCGGGCTACCCCAATTTCTCCACCACCTGGATCGAGATGGTCGGCACCGAGGGGGCGGTGATGGTGGACGATACGCACCGCGACGTGGTGCTCAACACCATGAAGAGCGGCATGCAGCTGCCGATGTCCACCATGCCGGGCGAGGCGGTCGACCACACCTACGCCGGCGCCATGGCGCCCGAGACCGTGCATTTCCTGGAAGCCGTCGCGCTCGACAAGCCGGTGCTGGTCACGCCCGAGCATGCCCGCATGGTGATGGAGCTCTACATCGCCGCCGACCTGTCGGCGGAGAGAAACCTGCCGGTCGATCTGCCACTGAAGAGCCAGTCGCTTGAGAAGGCAGCCTAAGCGCATAGGCCTTGCCATCGTCGGGGCCGGTCGCGTAGGCCTGTTCCGCGGCGAGGTGGCCGCGCGGCACCCGATGGTGGACTTCATCGGCCTGTGCGACCTGAAGGCGGACCGGCTGGAGATGGTGCAGGGCAAGACGCGCGCCGACTTCGCCACCAACGACTTCCGCGAGCTGCTCAAGCGCCCCGAAATCACCGCCGCGATCATCGCCACCGACGAGCACCTGCACGTCGAGCCGATCCTGGCGGCTGCGGAGCGGGGTTTGTCGTTGCTGATCGAAAAGCCTCTGGCGACGGAGCTCACCGCTTCCAAGATGGTTCTTGATCAAATAACAAAAAACAAGGTCGACGCGGTCGTCGGCTACACGCAGCGCTTCCGCCGGCGCTGGCTGGCGGCGAAGGAAAAGGTGCGCACCGGCGCGCTGGGCGACGTGACGCTGGTCACCTCGCGCGCCTTCATGAACCGGCTGGTGGCGCTCGACAACTACCAGCGCACCAGCGACCCGTCGAAGATCTCGCCCATGGTGATCTCCGGCACGCACGCGCTCGACGTGGTGATGTGGATGATGGAGAAGAAGCGACCGGCCGAGATCTACGCCCGCTCGGTCGACAGGGCGCTCGGGCCGCTGTGTCGCGGAATCGATGCGACGGCTGGAACAGTGGTTTTTGAAGATGGAACCTTGTATCACTCGGTGATCTCCTGGGCCCTGCCGAAGGTGTGGCCCGGCGCGGTGTACAGCCTGGAGGTCGGCATCACCGGCACCGAGGGTGTGCTCACCATCGACGACACCCACCGCGACATCGTGCTCGCCACCACCCGGGCGCAGGAAGAAGGCTATGCGCCCGATTCCCAGAGGAGAGTCGATTTTCTGGGCAGCTATCCGCCCGGCGACATGGCGCTCGGCGAGCTGCGCGGCCCGATGCGCGAGGAGACCGAGCAGTGGCTGAACCGTGTTTCGATGGGCCTCACCACGCAGCACGCCACCGCGGCCGAGGCGCACGACCGGTTGATGTTGACGAAGGCGTTCGACAAATCGGCGCGGCTCAGAAAGCCGATCCCACTACCCATCGCGGAGGAATGATGAAGCGACTGATCGGGGCGGTGCTGCTGGCACCCTTGCTCGCGCTCGGGCAGGGATATCCCAACAAGCCGGTGAAGATGATCATCCCGTTCGCGCCCGGCGGCGCGTCCGACTTCGTCGGCCGCATTCTCCAGCCGAACCTGTCCGAGCTGCTCGGCCAGCAGGTGGTGATCGAGAACCGGCCCGGCGCCTCGGGCAACATCGGCGTGGAGGCCGCGGCGCGCTCGGCGCCCGACGGCTACACCATCCTCCTTGGCAACGTCGGCTCGATCGCGATCAACCCGGGCGTGTTCCCCAAGCTCGCCGCCGATCCGCTCAAGGACCTGATCGCGGTGACGCAGGTGGTGGACGTTCCGGGCGTGCTGGTCGCGAATCCGGCCTTTCCACCGAAGAGCGTCAAGGAGTTCGTCGCGTATGCAAAGGCCAATCCGGGCAAGGTGAACTACGCTTCCCCCGGCAGCGGCAGCCAGAACCGCCTGGAGATGGAAAAGCTGCGCAACGCCGCCGGCGGACTCGACATGGTGCACGTGCCTTACAAGGGCGGCGCCGGCCCGGCCGTGGCGGCGTTGGCGGCGGGCGAGACGCACCTCATGTTCGTTACCGCCTCGTCGGCGATGCCGCTGATCAAGTCGGGGCGCCTGAAAGTGCTCGCAGTCGCCGCGCCGAAGCGCCTCCAGCCGCTGCCCGACGTGCCGACGATGACCGAGGCGGGGTACACGACCTTCGAGACCGGCTCCTGGCAGGGCGTCTTGGTGCCGGCCGGCACGCCGCAGGAGGTGATCGACCGGCTTTACGCCGCCACCGTCAAGACCATGCAGGCGCGCGAGGTGCGCGAGCGGCTCGGCCAGGGCGGCGTCGAGGTGGTGACCAGCGCCTCGCCCGCGGCATTCGGGCAGTTCATCGCGGACGAGACCGCGCGCTGGGGCAAGGCCGCAAAGCAGGCGGGAGCCACCGTCGACTGACCCGAAAATCAGGGACAGACCGCGTTTTCTTGATCCCCCGATGAATCCACTCAACATCGCAGTGATCGGGCTGGGCTGGTGGGGGCGGGTGATCGTGCCGCTCGCCAAGTCGAGCGCGAAGCTCCGCGTCGTCGCCGTGGCCGATCCGGATACCGCGGCCGCCGAGTTCGCCAGGCAACAGGCCGTTCCCCTTGCCAAGAGCTACGACGACGTTCTTGCGAATCGCGAAGTGCAGGGCGTGGTGCTCTGCACGCCCCATACGCTCCACACCGACCAGATCGTGCGCGCGGCGAACGCGGGCAAGCACGTGTTCTGCGAGAAGCCGCTCTCGCTTTCGCGCCGAGACGTGCTTCTGGCAGTGGAATCCTGTAACCAAAATGGCGTGAAGCTCGCGGTGGGCCACGAGAAGCGCTTCGAGCCGCCGATCCAGGAGCTGATGCGCATGGTGAAGGCGGGCGAGCTCGGCACGCCGCTGCAGATCGAGGCCAACTTCGTGCAGGACAAGTTCCTCTCGCTGCCGCCGGACAACTGGCGCCTTTCGGCGAAGGAGGCGCCCGCCGGACCGATGACCGCGACCGGAATCCACCTGCTCGACCTCTCGGTCGGCGCGATGGGACCGGCCGAGCGCGTGCTCGCCTCCGTGAGGACGCTCGGCAGCGAGCTCCGCAACGGCGACACGCTCGGCATCCTGGTCAACTTCCGGAGCGGCGCGAACGCCCTTCTCAGCGCGATCCTCGCCACGCCTTTCGACGGGCGCTTCGCGGTCTATGGCTCGAAGGGCTGGGCCGAGGTGCGCGACAAGGCCCATCCCGAGTCGCCGCGGGGCTGGACGTTGACCACCCATTTGAGGGGAGGCGAAAAGCAGACTCGGGACTATCCGCCTGCCAAGGCGGTGCTCGCCAACCTCGAGGCCTTCGCCGACGCGGCGGCAGGGCGCGCGTCCTACCCGGTGCCGCAGGCCGAGATGATCGCCAACGTCTCGGCGCTGGAAGCCATTTTCCGCTCGGCCGCGAGCGGAAACGTCGAGCGGGTCGACAACGGCTAGGCAAAAAGGGGTCAGAGGAATGTTCCTGTAACACTTGCAATGGCGCGTACGCGCCGCGCTTGTGTTACAGGAAAATTCCTCTGACCCCTTTTTGCTTCTACTGGACCTTGATCTTCGTTCCGCGCAGGAACTGACCCCACGCCTGGGTCTCCTTGCGCACCAGGTCGTTGAACGCCTGCGGCGACGGCGAGACGGTCACCGTCAGCATCTTTCCGGCGAGGTCTTCCTTCTCCTTGCGCTCGTTCAGAGCGGCGGCGACCGACGCGTAGAGACGGTCGACCACCGGCTTCGGCGTGCCCGCCGGTGCGAACATTCCCTGCCACGCGTTGGTGCCGATGCCGGGGAATCCCTGCTCGGCGAGCGTGGGCACGTTCGGCAGCTCCGGGATGCGGTGCTCGGGGATCGCGGCGAGCGCTTTCAACCGGCCGCTCTTGATGTGCGGCAGGAGCGAGGCCATGTTGAAGAATGCGAGCTGCACCTCTCCCGCGATCATGGCGGGAATCGCCTGGCCGGCGCCGCCCTTGTAGGGCACGTGCGTGAGCTCGATGCCGGCCGCCTTCATGAACCGCTCCATGTCGAGGTGCGGGTAGCTCCCGACGCCGACCGAAGCGAAATTGATCTTCCCCGGCTCCTTCTTCGCCGCCGCGATCAGCTCGGCGATCGTGTTGGGCGGAAAGCTCGCGCTCGCCACCACGATGTGCGGGATCTCGACCAGCTTGGTGATGCCGGTGAGGTCGCGCGAGGGCTGGATGGTGAGCTGCTCGCGGTAGATGTTCTCGTTGATGGCGTTGGTGGACACGTTGCCGACGAACAGCGTATAGCCGTCGGGCGCCGCCTTCGCCGCCGCCTCGAGCGCGAGGTTGCCGTTCGCGCCCGTGCGGTTCTCGACGACGAAGCTCTGCCCGAGCGACTCGGTGAGCTTGGCCGAGACGATCCGCGCGATGATGTCGGTGGCGCCGCCGGGGGCGTAGGGCACGAGCACCCTCACCGGGCGGCTGGGATAGGGATCTTGCGCTGCGGCAGCCAGGCTGACGGCGAGCAGCAGCGCGCCGGTGAACCGCACTATTATCATTTTTCCTCCTCCAACGATGGCGATTCGCATCATACCCGGTGAAGACGACGCTCGTTTCGATTGCCACCGAAACCGTGCCGCTGGACGGCGCCTGGTGTGAACCCGAGGGCGCCGCCTCCGGCGCGGCGCTGCTCTTCCACGGCAACACGATGAACTTCTACCAGGGCGCGCCGCGCTTCCTGCCGCCGGCGCTCGCGCGCATGGGGCTTGCCTCGCTCGCGTTCAACCGCCGCGGCCACGACATCCTCGGCATCCGCGACAGCCGCGCCGCCGAGGGCGCGGCGTTCCAGACCTATGCCGAGGCGATCGACGACAACCGCATCGCGGCCGCATGGCTCGCGGCACGCGGCTTCCCGGATCCGGTGGTGATCGGGCACAGCAACGGCGGCACGCTCGCCGTGCGTCATGTAGCGGACCATCCTCGCACCCGCGCCCTGGTGCTGCTCTCCGCGCATTGCGGCGGGCGCGAGATGGTGCCGCGCGCCAGCCGGGCGGGGCTCCTCGCCAAACAAAAATTGGAGGAATTGAGTGGGTTGGCGCGGCGGATGGTCGGGAAGGGCCGGGGCCAAGAGCTGATGCTGCTTCCGGGGTGGTGGTACGTGACGAGCGCGGCGAGCTTCGTCGACGCCCTGGAGAACTGCCCGGACGTCCTCGAGCTCGCACCGCGCGTGCGCTGCCCGGTGCTCTACCTGCGGGGCGAGCGGGAGCCGCGCGAGCTTTATCCGGCCGAAGCCTTCGCCGACCTGTCGGGCGGCCCCTGCAGCGTCGAAATCGTGCCGGACTGCGACCACTTCTATGCCGGGCGCGAGGACGCCGTTTCGACGATTGTTTGCTCGTGGCTGGCGAATGCTTTAAAACGCCCCTGAGGAGGAGTGATGCGCATCGAGTACGACGTCCCGGTCGCCATGGACGACGGCCTGGTGCTGCGCGCCGACGTCTATAGGCCAGATGAGCGGCCTTCGGCCGAGGGGCGGTACCCGGTCATCCTGAGCTACGGGCCTTACGCCAAGGGCCTCGCGTTCCAGGACGGCTATCCGAGCGCCTGGCAGCGCATGATCACCGAGCACCCGGACGTCGCGTACGGCTCGAGCAACATCCACCAGAGCTGGGAAGTGGTCGATCCCGAGAAGTGGGTGCCCGAGGGCTACGCCTGCGTGCGGGTCGATTCGCGCGGCGCCGGCCGCTCGCCCGGGTATATCGATCATTTCTCGCCGCGCGAGACACGCGACTTCTATGACTGCATCGAGTGGGCCGGCGTGCAGCCCTGGTCGAACGGCAAGGTGGGCCTGAGCGGCATCTCGTACTACGGCATCAACCAGTGGCACGTCGCCTCGCTGCAGCCGCCGCACCTCGCCGCGATGATCGTCTGGGAAGGCGCGGCCGACTGGTACCGCGACATGACGCACCACGGCGGCATCGTCTGCACGTTCTGGGCGAACTGGTACGACATGCAGGTGAAGACGGTGCAGCACGGCCTGGGCGAGCGCGGGCCGCGCAGCCGCGCCACCGGCAAGCTGGTGTGCGGCGACGAGACGCTGTCCGACCGCGAGCTGCAGAAGAACCGCTGCGACTTCGGCGACGAGATCCTCGCCCACCCGCTCGACGACGACTACCACAAGGCGCGCTCGCCGCAATGGGACAAGGTGACGGCGCCGTTCCTCTCCGCGGCGAACTGGGGCGGGCAGGGGCTTCATCCGCGCGGCAACTTCGAGGGCTTCGTGCGCGCGGCCTCGAAGGAGAAGTGGCTCGAGGTCCACGGCATCGAGCACTGGACGCACTTCTACACCGACTACGGGCGGGAGCTTCAGCTCCGCTTTTTCAACAAGTTCCTCAAACAAAAAAATCAGGACTGGGACGGGCAACCGCGCGTGCAGCTGCAGGTGCGGCATGTCGACCGCTTCGTCGAGCGTCACGAGAACGAGTGGCCGCTCGCGCGCACGCAGTGGACGAAGCTCCACCTTCACAAGGACTTCCAGCTGAAATCGGGCTCTGACCCCGATTCTTCCTCGGCGGTGGCCTTCGAGGCGCTGGGCGAGGGCGTCACGTTCCTCTCCGAGCCGCTCGGCCGGCAGACCGAGATCACCGGGCCGCTCGCCGCGCGGCTGACGATCTCGTCCACGACGGCCGACGCCGATCTCTTTCTGATCTTCCGCGTGTTCACGCCGGATCTGCGCGAAGTCACCTTCATGGGAGCGATCGACCCGCACACGCCCGTCGCGCAAGGGTGGCTGCGGGCTTCGCACCGCAAGCTCGATCCGAAGCTTTCGCTCCCGTACCGGCCGTATCACACGCACGACGAAAAGCAACCGCTCAAGAGGAATGAAGCAGTTTCCCTGGACATCGAGTTATGGCCCACGTCGATCGTCGTCCCCGCAGGCTATCGCCTGGCGCTCTCGGTGCGAGGCCGCGACTACGAATGGCAGAGCTCGACCGGCGCGCGCCTGTCGAACTTCAAGAACGAGCTGCGCGGCTGCGGCCCGTTCCTGCACAACGACCCGCGCGACCGGCCTGCCACCCTGTTCGGCGGCACCACCACGCTGCACCTCAAGGATTCCTACGTTCTCATACCGGTGATCCCATGAAGCTCTATGGATTCTGGCGCTCGCTCGCGACCTATCGCGTGAACGTCGCCCTAGCTCTAAAAAACATTTCTATTGAAAAAAACATATCCATTGATCTGCTGAAGGGAGAGCAGCTCAACGCGGACTATCGCGCGGTCAACCCGCAGGCGGTGGTGCCGGCGCTGGTGCTCGACGACGGCGGGCCGCCGCTGTTCCAGTCGCTCGCGATCCTCGAGTACCTGGAGGAGACGAAGCCGCAGCCGCCGCTGCTGCCGAAGGATCCGCGCGGGCGGGCAAGGGTGCGTGGCCTGGCGCTGATCTCGGCGGCCGACGGGCATCCGCTGGTGGTTCCGCGGATCCGGGTTTACATGGAAAAAGAACTCCACCTGGATGAAGCGGCAAGAAACCGGTGGTTGGCGCACTGGAGCATGGAGGCGCTCAAGGCGATCGAGAGCCATCTCGCGAAGGAGAAGGAGACCGGGCGCTTCTCGCACGGCGACTCGCCGACCATGGCGGACATCTGCCTTGCCGGCCAGGTGATCGGCGCCACCGCTTACTTCAAGTGCGATATCTCGGGCGTGCCGACGGTGAAGCGCGTCTACGACGAATGCATGAAGCTCGACGCCTTCAGCCGCTTCCACCCGCTGAAGCAGCCCGGCGCCCCGGCGCACGGATGAAGAGCGTCGACATCGTAGACCGGTCCAGCCTGACGAGCGGGCTGTACCGCGAGCTTTCCCTCAGGGCGGAAGAGACCGCGATCGTCACCATCGACATGCACCGCGGCCACCTCGACATGGACGTGGCGACGATGCCGGCGAAGCCCGAGGACGCGAGGCGCGTCGTCGCGAACGCCAGGGAGGCGCTCGACTTCGCGAGGAAGGCGAGGATCCCGGTGGTCCACGTGGTCCTGGTCTATCGCCGGCTGCCGGGGCTCGGCAGCGAGGGCATGCGCTCCTACTTCTGGAAGGCGCTGCACGCCGCGCAGGCCGAGACCGACCGCCTCACGCCCGGCCGCAGGAGCACGGTGCGCGAGCACAACATCGAGGGCTCGCCGGGCACGCAGATCATCCCCGAGCTCTACCGCGAAGGCGACCACGTCATCAACAACAAGAAGCGCCTGGACTGCTTCTACGGCACCGACCTGAAGCAGCTGCTCGATGCGCTCGGCGCGAAGAGCGTGGTGCTGATGGGAATCAACACCAACACCTGCGTGCTGAACACCGCCTTCACCGCGTTCAACTTCGACTACCGGGTCGTCGTGCTGTCCGACTGCGTGGCGAGCATGTACGGCGACGATCTCCACGTGCTGGGGTTGCAGAACGTCGCGCGCTGCCTCGGCTGGGTGATCACCAACCAACAGTTCTTCCACAAGATCGACGAGAGGAAATCGCATGAAATTCAGCCGTAGGCGCTTCATCCAGGCGGCGGGCGCAGCCGCCTCCGCCGTTTCACTTCCGAGTTTTTCCCAGGGAAATCCGATTCGGGTCGGCCTGGTGACGGTGAAGACCGGGCCGCTCGCCTCGGGCGGGATCGACATGGAGCGCGCGCTCGTGCAGTACCTGAAGGAGCGCAAGGACACCCTCGCGGGCCGCAAGATCGAGCTGATCGTGGCCGATTCGGGCGGGGTCCCGGCGCAGGCGCGCACCAAGATCCAGGAGCTGGTCGAGCGCGACAAGATCCACGTCATGATCGGGCCGCTCGACACCGCTTCGGCGCTCGCCGCCGACGACTACATCCGCTCGTCGCAGCTCCTGACGCTGTCCGTCGCGGCGGCCGACGACATGACGCAGAGGAAGCCGAATCCCTGGTTCACGCGCGGCACCTCTACCGCATCGCAGTGCGCGCATCCGATGGCGGACTACTGCTACAAGACCCTCGGCTACCGGCGCATGGTCCTGATCGCCGACGACATCGCCTACGGCCACGAGATGTGCGCCGGCTTCCAGCGAGTGTTCGAGGAGCTCGGCGGCAAGGTGGTGCAGAAGACCTTCCCGCCGCTCACGGTGCCCGACTACGGCACCTACCTCGCCCAGCTCAACCGCAAGGTCGACGCGATCTACCTCGGCTTCGCAGGCTCGAACGGCTTCCGCTACCTGCGGCAGTGGAACGAGTACGGCCTCACCGGCAAGGTGAAGGTGGTGGGCGGCATGACCGCGCTCGACGAGGCGGTGCTGCGCAACATGGGCGACGAGGCGCTCGGCGTGCTGACCGCGTGCTGGTATTCGGCCGAGATCGACAATCCGATCAACAAGAAGTTTGCCGAGGCGTTCCGCAAGGAGTGGAAGTACGACCCCGGCTTCTACGCTGCCGCCACCTACACCGAGGCCGCCGTGCTCGAGGCCACGCTGAACCGCATCAAGGGCCACATCGAGGACAAGCCGGCCTTCATGAAGGCGGTGCGCTCGATCAAGGTCGACACCTGCCGCGGCCCGGTATCCTTCGACCAGTACGGCAACGTGGTGGGCAACGTCTACATCCGGCGGGTCGCGCGCAAGGAGGGAAGGCTGGTGAACGAGGTGGTGTACACCTACCCGAACGTGAGCCAGTTCTGGACCTACAAGCCCGAGGAGTATCTGAAGAACCCGCCCTATACCCGGGATTACCCGCCCGCCAAGAATCTGGAGTCGTAAGCTGCAGTACTGGGCGATCCAGACGCTCAACAGCCTCGCGTTGGGCGGGCTGCTGTTCCTGCTCGCGGCAGGGTTCTCGCTGATCTTCGGCCTGATGAGGATCGCGAACCTGACCCACGGCGGCCTCTTCATGCTCGGCGCCTACCTCGGCGTGAGCGTCCTCAAGGTGGTGCCGAACCTCTGGGTGGCGGCGCTCGCCGCGGGGCTTGCCGTGGCGCTCTTCGGCGGCCTGCTCGAGCGGTTCATCCTGAGGAAGCTCGCGGGCAACGTCCTCTCCCAGGTGCTGGTGACGCTGGGGTTCGCCTTCATCATCGCCGATCTCTGCCTCGTCGTCTGGGGAGGGGACCCGATCCCCGTGCCGACGCCTGCGTTCCTGCAGCGGCCGGTGTTTATCGCGGGGCTCGCCTTTCCGGCGTACCGCCTGGCGGTCGTGGCGATAGCAGCCCTCGTGGGAATCTTTCTGTACTTTCTGATGGAAAAAACCCGATTGGGCGCGATGATCCGCGCCGGGGTCGACGACCGCGAGATGGCGCGCGCGGTCGGGATCCCGGTGTCGCGGCTCTTCACCACCGTGTTCTGCCTCGGCGCGGCGCTCGCCGGCGCGGGCGGCGTGATCGGCGGCCCGATCATGTCGGCGTACCCGGGCCTCGACTCCGACATGCTGCCGCTCGCCCTGATCGTGGTGATCCTCGGCGGCGTCGGCAGCCTGGTCGGCGCCTTCGTCGGCGCCTTCATCACCGGGTTCGTCTACACCTTCGGCGTGGCGCGCTTCCCCGACCTCGCTTACGTCGTCCTCTTCCTCCCGATGATCCTCGTGATCGCGTTCAGGCCGAAAGGCCTCTTCGGGAGGTTCGCGGCGTGATCCGCTGGATGGTGCTGCTCGCCGCGTTGCTCGCCCTTCCGTTCGCGATGGGCGAGTACTACATCAACCTCACGAGCCAGATCTTCATCTTCGCGATCTTCGTTTCCAGCATCAACCTGCTCCTCGGCTACGGCGGCCTGCCGACGCTCGGCCACGCGTCGTATCTCGGGGTCGCAGCCTATGCGTGCGCGCTCCTGTACCTCAAGGCGGGCGCTTCGCACTTCGTCGCAGCGTTGCTTGCGCTGGCGGGGACCACGCTCATGGCGGCTGTGTTCGGCCTTATCGCGCTGCGCGCGGCGGGGCTGGGCTTCCTGATGCTCACGCTCGCGCTTTCGCAGGTGCTCTGGGGAACGGCCTACCGCTGGGTTGCCATGACCGACGGCGACAACGGGGTGCGCGGGCTGAGCCGGCCCGCTCCGTTCGGCCTCAACCTGGACAGCCCGACCACGTTCTACTTCTGCACCCTGGCGGTCGCGGTGGCGGCGGTGTGGCTGATGGCGCGCTTCGTCGGCTCGCCGCTCGGCGCCGCGCTGCGCGGCACGCGCGACCAGCCGAGGCGCATGGCCGCGCTCGGCCACCACGTGTGGATGGTCCGCTGGGTGGCGTTCATCTACGCCGGGTTCTGGGGCTCGGTGTC
The DNA here is from genome assembly GCA_036406675.1 of Burkholderiales bacterium. Classification (GTDB taxonomy): domain Bacteria; phylum Pseudomonadota; class Gammaproteobacteria; order Burkholderiales; family SG8-39; genus SCGC-AG-212-J23. The sequence continues at coordinate 27,477 of DASXAO010000020.1, read as the reverse complement.
GGGCCTGCTCTTCGTCTACTACCACAAGTACATCCACCCGGTTTCGCTCTCGCTCACCAACTCGGCCGAAGGCCTGCTCGCGGTGATCGCGGGCGGCTCGGGCACGCTCGGCGGACCGCTGCTCGGTGCGGCCGTCGTCATGCTGCTGAAGAACTACGTCTCCGGCTACGTCGAGCGCTGGAACATGCTGATGGGCATCGTGTTCGTGCTGATCGTGGTGTTCATGCCGGAAGGCGTGGTCCCGGGCGTGCAGAGGCTATGGCGGCGCTTCAGATCCAGAATCTGAAAAAGTCCTTCGGTGGCCTGCCGGCCATCAACGGGGTCTCGCTCGAGGTGGCGCCGGGCGAGCGGCGCCTCATCATCGGGCCCAACGGCGCCGGCAAGACCACGCTGTTCAACCTGATCACCGGAGACCTGCCTGCGGACGCCGGCAGCATCGCGCTGTTCGAGAGGCCGATGACCCGCCTCGCGACCCACCGGCGCGTGCACCTCGGCCTCGGCCGCACCTACCAGATCATCACGCTGTTCCCGAAGGATTCGCTCGAGCACAACATCGCGCTTTCGCTCCTCGGGCTGCGCAGGCTGCGCTGGAATCCCTTCGGCACCATTCCGCCGGGCCTCTACGAGGAGGCGAGGGCGGTGCTGAAGCGCGTCGGCCTGGAGGCATCGGCGAAGCGGCCGCTGTCCGAGGTCGCCTACGGCGACAAGCGCCGGGTGGAGATCGCGATGGCGCTGGCGCAGGCGCCGAAGGTGCTGCTCCTCGACGAGCCGCTCGCCGGCCTGTCGCGCGAGGAGCGGGTCGCCGTCAAGGCGCTGATCGCGGGCATCCCGCGCGACGTGACGGTGGTGATGATCGAGCACGACATGGACACGGCGCTCGACATGGCCGAGCGCATCACGGTGCTGCACTACGGCAGCGTGATCGTGGAAGGAAGCCGCGCGCAGGTCGTCGCCGACCCTCGAACCAAGGAAGTCTATCTTGGCCACTAGCATGGCGAATAAGGAAAACGCCCCGGCGCTGGTCCTCGAGGACGTGGATGCGCTCTACGGCGACAGCCACGTCCTGCACTCGGTCTCGTTCAGCGTCGCCGAGGGCAGGGTGCTCGCGCTGCTGGGCCGCAACGGCGCCGGCAAGACCACGTGCATGAACACCGTGATCGGCTGGCTGCGCCCGCGCCGCGGCGCGGTGCGCCTTTTCGGCCAGGCGATCGAGCGCCTCTCGCCCGAGGCCATCGCCCGCAAGGGCGCAGGGCTGGTGCCGCAGGGCAGGCGCGTCTTCCCGACGCTCACGGTGCGCGAGAACCTCGAGGTGGCGCAGCGGAAAGATGCGCGCAAAGCATCCGCCGGCTGGACGCTGAAAGGGGTGTTCGAGCTCTTCCCCCGGCTGAGCGAGCGCGCCGAGCAGCACGCCGGCTCGCTCTCGGGGGGCGAGCAGCAGATGCTCGCGATCGGGCGCGCTCTCATGGGCAACCCGCGCCTGCTGCTCCTCGACGAGCCCTCCGAGGGGCTCGCCCCGCTGATCGTCGCCGAGGTCGGCCGCACCATCGCGAAGCTCAAGGCGCAGGGCCAGTCGATCGTGCTGGTCGAGCAGAACGTGAAGATGGCCCTGGAGCTCGCCGACGACGCGGTGCTCCTCAACACCGGCCGCGTCGCTTTCTCCGGGCCGGCGGCGCAGGTGCGCGACAATCCGAACCTCGTTACTCAACACCTGGGAGTGTTCTAGATGATGTACAGCTGTGCGCCGGCGCGCTCCGGTTCTTCCGTCGTGGTGAAAAAGAAAGGCAAGAGCCTCAAGATCGACCTGCACTGCCACTACGCCAACCCCGACGCCGCGGCGAAGGTGGCCGACCGCAATCCGGCCCAGTACGACCCGAACGTCAAGTTCGCCAACGCGCTCACGCGCGAAACCAACCAGAAGCAGATGCGCGATCGCGCGCCCAAGCTCACCTCGATCGAGGTGCGGCTGAAGGACATGGACCGGATGGGAATCGACGTCCAGGCGGTGTCGCCCGCGCCCCAGCAGACCTATTACTGGACCGAGCCCGGCGAGGGCCAGGCGCTCGCCCGCATGGTGAACGAGCGCCTCGCCGAGATCGTGTCAAAGTGGCCCGACCGCTTCGTCGCGCTCGGCACGGTGCCTTTGCAGGACTCTTCTCTCGCTGTAAGTGAGCTGGAACATGGCGTGAAAACGCTCGGGCTGCGCGGCGTGGAGATCAATCCCAGCGTGAACGGCATGGACCTCACCGATCCGCGCCTCGACCTCGCGAAGTTCTTCGCCAAGGCCGAGGCGCTCGGCGCCGTCATTTTCATGCACCCGATCGGCTTCACCCACGGCGAGCGGCTGATGAACCACTATTTCAACAACGTGATCGGCAATCCGCTGGAGACCACGGTCGCCGCGAGCCACCTGATCTTCGACGGCGTGATGGAGCGCCATCCGAAGCTGAAGATCGTGCTGCCGCACGCCGGGGGCTACCTAGCCCACTACTGGGCCCGCATGGACCACGCCTGGAGGGCGCGTCCCGACTGCCGCGCCGTAATCAAGAAGAAGCCCTCGAGCTACCTCGAGAAGTTCTATTTCGACACCATCACCTTCGACCAGACCATGCTCGGCAACATGGTCGAGCGCTACGGCGCCGACCACGTGGTGCTCGGCACCGACTATCCCTACGACATGGGGATGGATCACCCGGTCGACTTCATCGGCGGGACCCGGGGCATTTCCGCCGCGGACAAGGCGAAGATCATGGGCGGCAACGCCGCCCGGCTGCTTGGAATCCCTGCAAGTCGCGGGAAGCGCGGATAGTCGGCAGCGGACGTCCCACGCGCGTTCGCGGGGTGGGCGGTGGGACCCCGGGGGCTCGAAAGGATGGAAAGCGTTGTCGAGTTAGTCGCTTGCTAGGCTAGAATCGGACAAAAGGAGGAGTCGAATGAATTTCACGCGAAGGAAGGTTCTCGGCGCCGTCGGCGCCGGCGCGGTCGCGGCCGCATTGCCGCGGCGCAAGGCGTTCGCTCAGCAGGGTCCGATCAAGATCGGGATGAGCATGCCGCAGACCGGATCTCTGGGCGCGGGCGGCAAAGCCGAGCTGGTGGCGATTCGCATGTGGGTCGACGACGTCAACCAGAAAGGCGGGCTCCTCGGCCGCAAGGTCGAGCTGATCGCCTACGACGACCAGACCAACCCGGCGCTGACGCCGGGCATCTACACGAAGCTGCTCGACGTCGACAAGGTCGACCTGCTGTTCGCGCCCTACGGCACCGTGCCGACCGCGCCGATCATGCCGCTCGTGAAGCAGCGCGGATTGCTGCTCATGGGCAACTTCTCCTTCCAGGTGAACCACACGGTGAAGCACGACATGTGGTTCAACAATCTGCCGGCGGCCGACGCGCAGAGCTGGTTCACCGGATTCTTCGAGCAGGGGCAGAAGGCCGGCGCGAAGTCGATCGCGTTCCTCGCCGCCGACCAGGAGTTCGCGCAGAACCTCGCCAACGGCGCCAAGGGGCTGGCGGACAAGGCGGGGATGAAGAGCGTCTACAGCCAGAACTACCCGCCGACGACCAGCGACTTCTCTTCGCTGATCCGCGCCGTGCGCGCCGCGAGGCCGGAAATGGTGTTCGTCTGCTCCTACCCGAACGACTCGGTGGCGATCGTGCGCGCGGTCAACGAGATCGGCGTCGGCCCGAGCGTCAAGCTCTTCGGCGGCGGCATGGTCGGGCTGCAGTTCACGCCGGTCATGGAATCGCTCGGCTCGATGCTGAACGGCATCGTCAACTACAACTCGTACGTGCCCGGCGTGAAGTACCCGGGGATCGACGAGTTCTTCAAGCGCTACCAGCCGAAGGCCGCGGAGGAGAAGGTCGACCCGCTCGGCTTCTACCTGCCGCCTTTCGGCTACGCCATGGGGCAGATGCTCGAGCAGGCGGTGAACGGCACCAAGAGCATCGACCAGAAGAAGCTCGCCCAGTACCTGCATTCGAACACCATGCAGACCATCGTCGGGCCGATCAGCTTCAACAAGGACGGCGAGTGGGCGCAGTCGCGCATGCTCATGATCCAGTTCCGCGGCATCGCCGACAAGAACCTCGAGCAGTGGCGCCAGCCGGGCAAGCAGGTGGTGCTCTATCCGTCGCAGTACAAGACCGGCGAGGTCGTGATGCCTTTCGACAAAGCTCGGGGTAAATAGACCTTAATTTGGGAGAAAAAACGGCGCGGTGATCCCGCGCCGTTTTTCTGGATGGGGATCCCACTCGACCTGCTGCTGGAGGCGGTGCTGTTCGGCATCCTGCTGGGCGGCTTCTACGCCGCGGTCAGCATGGGGCTTTCGGTGTCGTTCGGGCTGCTCGACGTGCCGAACGTCGCGCACCCGGCGATCATGGTGTTCGGCTCGTATTGCACCTACTTCGTGGTGGGGCGCTTCGGCCTCGATCCGATCGTCGCCGGCCTCGCGCTCACGCCGCTGTTCTTCCTCCTCGGCATGGCGGTGTACCGCTTCTACTACGAGACCTTCGAGCGGCGCGGCGGCCGCGAAGCCGGCGTGCGGGGCATCGCCTTCTTCTTCGGCGTGGCGCTCGTCATCGAGGTGGGTCTGATCCTCGCCTTCGGCGTCGACCAGCGCATGGTCGACGCGCCTTACATCGGCAAGAGCGTGGAGCTGTTCGACGATATCCGCATCCCGACGCGCACCATGATGGCATTCGGCGTTGCGGTGGTGCTGACGATCGCGCTCACGCTCTATATGTCGAAGACCTTCACCGGCCGCGCCATCAAGGCCGTGGCGCAGGACGAGCCGGCGCTGCGCCTGATGGGCGCGAATCCGGTGCGCATCAAGCAGTGGGCCTTCGGCATCGCCACCGCCACCAGCGTGCTCGCCGGCGCCATGCTGATCGTCGTCGGGCCGGTCGAGCCGGGCATGGATCGCGAGTACATCGGGCGCACCTTCGCCGTGGTCGTGCTGGCGGGCCTGGGCAGCATGACCGGCACCGTCGCCGCGGGCCTGGTCCTCGGCATCTCGGAATCGATCGTGCTGATCCATCCGGACCTCGGCGCATCGTGGGCGCCGGCGGTGTCGTTCATCCTGCTGCTCGTGATCCTCGGCGTGCGGCCGCAGGGATTGTTTGGAAGATGAGTGTCCGATGAGCGTCCGTTTGAGCGTGCGATGAAATTCTGGGTCGGCGCGGCGGTAGTGGCGGCGGGGTTCGTGGCGATGGCGGCGCTCGTGAACTACGAATACTTCTTCTTCGCCGGCTACACCGTGCTGATGTTCGTCGTGCTCGCGACCGCGTGGAACATCCTCGGCGGCTACGCCGGCTACGTGAACTTCGGGACGCCGGCGTTCTTCGGCGTGGGGGCGTACAGCGCGGCGGTGCTCTACAAGGCGACCGCTGCGCCGCTCGTCGTGCAGATCGCGCTCGCCGCCGCCATGGCGGGACTGCTCGGCTTCGGCGCCGGCCTCCTTACGCTGCGCCTGCGCGGCATTTTCTTCGCCATCGCCACCATCGCGGTGACGGTGATCATGCAGACGGTGTTCATCAACTGGCGCTACGCCGGCGGCGCGACCGGCCTGCAGCTCCTGCGGCCGGAACCGATCGCGCCGTTCGAGTCCTACATCAAGATGCTGTTCATCGTGATGGGCGTGGCAGCGATCGGCTCGGTCGCCCTCGCGCGCTACATCGAGCGCTCCTGGATCGGGCGCGGCCTGCGGGCGATCCGCGACAGCGAGGAGGCGGCGGAGGCGAGCGGCGTGCCGACGCTCAAGCTGAAGCTCTTCGCCTGCACGCTGTCGGGGGCGCTGATGGGCGTCGCCGGCGCGCCGATGCCGATGTATCTGTCGTTCATCGAGCCGGCCTCCACCTTCAACCTCAACTACGCGATCGGCGCGCTCGCGAGCCCGATGATCGGCGGCACGGCGCACTGGCTCGGGCCGGTGATCGGCGCCGTGCTGCTGTCGACCCTGCAGCAGATCGTGACCGTCACCGTCTCGAGCGAGCTCAACGTGCTGATCGTCGGCGTGCTTCTCGTCCTGTTCGTCGTGCTCGCCCCGGACGGCGTAGTCGGCTTGTTCAGGAAATTCGTGAAGAACCGATGAAATCAGGGACGGACCACGTTTCTTTTTGGACCCCCTTTGAAGGGGGTCGTGAGCCGAAGGCGAGCGGGGGGGGGTGTGGCCGGTTTGGCAGGGCGGCGGCGAGAAAAACGTGGTCCGTCCCTGATTTTGGCAGGAAGCAGTGAGCGCGCTCCTCCTCAAGGTGCAGGGCGTTTCGAAGCATTTCGGCGGCTTCACCGCGCTGAGCGACGTGAGCCTCGAGGTCGCGCGCGGCGAGCGCTTCGGCCTGATCGGGCCCAACGGCTCGGGCAAGACCACGCTCATCAACTGCATCTCGGGCCTGCTGCGCAACGAATCCGGAACGATCGTGTTCCAGGAGAAGGAGATCACCGGGCTCGCCGCCTACCAGCGCACGCGGCTCGGCATCGCGCGCAGCTTCCAGGTGCCGCGGCCGTTCCACTCCATGACGGTGCTCGAGAACCTGCTCGTACCCTCCGCCTACGTGGTGCACATGAAAGACTCGGAGGGCGAGGAGAAGGCGATGGACATATTGCGGCGCATCGGCCTCGCCGACAAGGCGCGCGCCCAGGCGAACCAGCTCTCGCAGGTGGAGCTGCGCAAGCTCGAGCTCGCGCGCGCCATGGCGGCGAGGCCGCGGCTTCTCATCTCCGACGAGGCGATGGCCGGGCTCTCGGGAAGCGAGGTCGACGAGGTGCTGAAGATCCTGTTCAGCCTGAACGCCGAGGGCATCACCATCATCATGATCGAGCACATCATGCAGGCGGTGATGCGCTTTTCGCAGCGCGTGATCTGCCTCGACGCGGGCAAGATCATCTGCGAGGGCACGCCCGAGGCGATCGTCGCCAACCCCGACGTGCAGAGGGCCTACCTTGGCGCTTAGCCTGGCGATCGACGGCGTCGAAGCCGGCTACGGCGCGGTGCGCGCCCTGCACGGGGTATCCGTGAAGATTTCCCAGGGGGAAACGGTCGCGTTGCTCGGCACCAACGGCAACGGCAAGAGCACGCTCATGAAGTGCGTCATGGGCATGGTCCGGCCGACGCGCGGCTCGGTTGTCCTGGCCATGGAAAATCAGAAATACGACCTGGCGAGGCTTTCCACCGAGGAGATCGTGAACCTCGGCGTCGCCATGGTGCCGGAGGGAAGGCGGCTGTTTCCGAAGCTCACCGTCGAGGAGAACCTGCTGCTCGGCGCTTTCCGCAGGCAGGCGCGGGGCGAGATCGCGAAGAACCGGGACTTCTGCTACGAGGCCTTTCCGGTGCTCGCCGAGCGCCGGCGCCAGCTCGCGGGGTCGATGTCCGGAGGGCAGCAGCAGATGCTTGCCATCGCGCGCGCCCTGATGTCGGCGCCGAAGCTCCTGCTGGTGGACGAGCCCTCGGTGGGCCTCGCGCCGATCCTCGTCTCGCACACCATCACCAAGATCCAGGAGCTGAAGGCGCAGTACGGCCTCACGGTGCTGATGGCGGAGCAGAACTTCCACCAGGCGATCCGCATCGCGGACCGCGGCTACATCATCGTGCACGGCGAGATCGTGTTCGAGGGCCGCAGCGTCGCCGAGCTCGAGGGCAACGAGCTCGTCAGGAACTACTACCTCGGCACCACCGCTTGAGCGTCCGCAACCTTCCGGTCGGCCTCTTCGGCGCGGTGATGGGGCTCGTGGGCCTCGGCCTGAGCGCGCGCGCGACTGCCAGCGTGCTGCCGGGATTTCTGCGCGCGCCTGCGTACTTCACCGAGCTCTGGGTCGCGCTCGGCACGCTGCTCTTCATAATCATCACGCCTCTCTACGTTTTCAAGTTGTTTCGCTTTCCGGGGGCGGTGAAAGCAGAGTTCTGGAACCCGGTGACGCTCGGCTTTTGCGGCGCGCTGCCGGTCGGGATGTCGCTCGTCGCCGGCGGCATCGCGCCCTACCTTCCGGGGACCGGGCAGGCGCTGTGGTGGGCGAGCTTCGTGCTGCTGCTCGCGTTCCAGATGTTCACCTTCTACCGCTGGCTCTCCGGCGGCATCGAGCTCGCGCAGCTGAACGCCGGCTGGCTCATCGTGATGGTGGGCGGCATCGTCCTGCCGGGGCCGGCGGTCACGCTGGGCCTTGCGGAAGAAGCGCGCTTCACTTTCGGCGTGTCGGCGACCGTCGCGCCGATCCTCATGGCGCTGCTTCTATACCGGGCGGCTTTCGGACCCGCGCTTCCCGAGCCGCTGCGGCCGACCTGGTTCATCCTGCTCGTGCCGCCGTCGCTCGTGTACGCGAACGGCGTCGCCCTCTACCAGGGCGTGTTCTTCCTCGAGAACCTGTATTTCTTCGGCCTGGTGCTCGCCGTGGCGCTCCTCGCCTACGCGCGCGGCTTTGCGCGGTGGGGCTTCGCCGCGTCCTGGTGGGCGTTTACCTTCCCGCTCGACGCGCTCGCGTACGCGGCCGCGCGCTACGCGCAGGACCACCCCGAGCCTTTGTGGCGCGGGCTCGCGGGCGCGACGCTCGTGCTGGCGACGCTTTTCGTGCTGGCGGTTCTGTGGCGAACGCTTCGCAGCGGCGCATCGCCTCGGGCGTGAACTCCGCCTGCGGCTGGTTGCCGCCGATGATGAACATGAGAAGGTGCTCGCGGTTCGGTTCGTCGTAGGTCACGTTCACGAAGCGCCGCGCCACGCCGGTGGGAAACGAGATGACGTCGTAGGGATCGAGGTCGACGTATTCCATGGCGTCGCCCTCGTTCCACTCGCAGCGCCACTTCCCGGTCATCGCGATGAAGGTCTCGTTGGTGTCGTGGTTGTGCATGAGCGGCCCCTTGCCGGGCTTTGCCTTGCAGTAGCCGAGGTTGAAGCCTTCCGCGATCGAGATCGCCGGCATCGCCGAGGCGTCGTCCCCGACCGGCGAAGTGACCGCGGCGCTGTCCGACAGCGGCGGCTGGAAGCCGATCACGGCGTAGAGCTTGCGGCGGCATTCGGGAAGCTTGCTGTCGGGCAGGCCGCCGTCCGAGCCCTTCAGCGCGCGAAACCGCGCCACGCGCTTTAGCATCTCCTCGCGCGGCCAGCTGCGAATGCTTTTCCAGTCGTCCATGGTTTGCGGTTCCTCGAGAAAACGTCACTCCTGCTTGATTCCGGCGGCCTTGATGACCGGCCACCACTTTTCGGTCTCGGCCTTGTGCCAGGCGCCGAGCGCCTCGGGCGTCTGCTGCTCGCGCGGCGGGATTTCCATGCCGAGGTCGGCCATCCGCTGCTGGACCTTGGCATCGGCGAATGCCTCGGCCACCGCGTGATTGAGCTTCGCGACGGCTTCCTTCGGCGTGTCCTTGGGCGCCCACAGCCCGTTCCAGAAGGTGAGGTCCATGCCCGCGACGCCGGCCTCGCTCAGAGTCGGCACCTCCGGTGCGGGCGACCAGCGGCGGTTTCCCGCCACCGCATAAGCCTTGATGCGCCCCGCGCGGTGATAGGCGAGCCCGTTCGATGCGTCCATGCAGGTGAGATCGATGTTCCCCGCGATCAGGTCCTGATACGCCGGCGCAGCGCCGCGATAGGGTACGAATTGGAAATGCGTGCCGGTGGAGTTCTGCAAATAGATCCCGCAGATGTGCACCGCGCTGCCGGGGCCGACGGTGCCGAACGTGGCCTTCGCGCCGCCTTTCAGCCACGCCACGAGCTCGGCTGCATCCTTCGCAGGAAGGCCGGTCTTGCCCGTGATCCACAAGCGCGAGACCGGCAGCCGCGCCACCGGCTCGAAATCCTTCAGCACATCCACCTGGATCGGAAACAGCGCCGGCGTGCCGACGTGGCTCGTCCAGTTGCCGAGGATCACGGTGTAGCCGTCGGGCGCCGCGCGCGCCGCGCGGGTGAGGCCGATGGTCCCGCCCGCGCCGGTCACGTTCTCGACCAGGATCGGCTCGCCGATCGATTGCTTCATCGGCTCGGCGAGAATTCGCGCCAGGCCGTCCGTGGGTCCGCCCGCGGCGAACGGAACAATCAGTGTGATCGGTTTCGATGGGTAGTTTTGCGCCGCGACGAAACTCGCGAACGACAGCAATCCCCATGCGAACAAGCTCGGTGGAAAACGCATCGGCTCCCCCTCGGTCCTCGGAACCTTACGCCGTCATCCGGGGCGCTGTAAACCGGTGCGCGTTGTCGCGCGGCGACGTCGAGGAATGCCTGTCAAGCGGACGACCACCGCACGCTGCTGCATTGCGGCGATATCTGCGCCGGCGCGCGCCCGGTACACTGGAATCCGCTCATCCGTTCCACTTCCATAGAGAGATTTTTTCCATGCAAGCTCAATTGGTTGACTTGTATCGCGCCGGCATTCGGTCCGCGACTGACATGATGAAGGTTTCGCTCGAGCACACCGAGCGATTCCAGCAGCAGCAGCTCCAGCTCATCCGCCACGCGCTGGACGAGAGCAGCCGCTCGACTACCCAGGCCGGTGAGGTAAAGGGCCTGGACGACGTGGTCGCGTTCAACTCGCGCCTGGCGGGCGCGCAACTCGAGCGCGTGGGCGAATTCTGGGCGAATTGGTGGCGCGCCGCCGGCGACATGCAGAAGTCCATGATCGACCAGTTCCAGTCCCAGATCGGTCACGCCAAGGATCTCGGGCGCGAGGGCTATTCCTTCGCCGCGCGTACGGCCGAGGACTCCTCCAGGCTCGCATCGCAGGCCGCGAACGTGACCGACCGCGAGCGCAAGGAGCATCGCAAGAGCGCCTAGCTCGTATTCGGCGACGCAGCTGTCCGCGAGCCCTTCAGGGCGGCTGCCTCGTTGCGGCTGTAGCCTTCACGTCGACGGAGACATGAAGTTCTGCCGCAGATACATCTCCTCGAAGCCGGCTCGCAGGATGTTCCGGTAAGAACCGCTCGGCTTGTCGGGCAGGCGCTCGCCGGTCTCGGTGACTGCGACCTTGGCGCCGCGCGCCGCCGCTTGGTCGAGACGGCGCGCCAGCAGCGCAGCTTGAGCGCCCAGGCGCCGATGCGACGGTAGCGTGGTGCCGAGTCCCAGCCATGCGTGCGTCCCGCTAAGGTAGACGGCGCCCGCGGCGACAGCGTCTGCGCCCGAAAACGCCATCACGCAGACCCAGTTCGGCCTTCCCGGCAGTGCGCCGATCCAAGGGACGACCGACTGCGGCAGGCCGAAGCCTTCGGCTACGACTCGCCCGAACGCGCTGCCGAGCTCGCGGCCCACGACGCGGACCTCCAGATCGGAGCTTGCGCGCGGGGCGCCGGTACAGGCACGCCGGAATTTCATCCAGGCATAGCCTCGCCTGAAGCCGCGCCTTTCCAGCCACGTCGACAGCGCGGCGGGCTGCGAATGCGGAGCGACCGGCACGACGTAGCTCGTCGTGCGCGCCTTCATATAAGCGAGGACGTCCTCGAGCTCGATTTCAGTCGCCGCATGGATCAGGCCCAGCCCGACCGCGCGGCGAAAGACCGCTGCCGGCTCGACGCCTCGGGAGGTCAGGCCGGTGGTGCCTGCGAGCTCGTGCACGCCGACCGCGTGCGCCACCCGAACCTCGTCGGGCGCGGCCCGATAGAGATCGATGAACGCCGCGAATTCCGTATTTTCGAGCGCCGCGTGGTCGATCATCGGGCAATCATACGGGCCCTTAGTTAGGTAAGTCGCGGCCCTTGGCGTCAGCTTCCTGCAAGACAGGAACGGGGCGATTTCTCTATGCTGCGCGCACTCGTACCAGGGGAGATGCCGGATGTGGAACCAGGTCTATAACCCGTTCTCGAACGAAGTGCTGTCGACCCTCGTCGCAGCGATCCCGGTGGTCACGCTGTTGGTGCTGATCGCCTCGGGGAAGGTCAAGGCGCACTTCGCGGCGGTCATCGCGCTCATCGTCGCCATCTTCATCGCGGTCGCCGCCTTCACCATGCCCGCGGGCATGGCGATCCGAGCCGGCATCCTCGGGCTCGTCACCGGGTTCTTCCCCATCGGCTGGATCGTGCTCAACGTCATCTTCCTGTACCGGCTCACGGTCGAGAAGGGCGTGTTCGTCACCCTCCAGCAAACGATCGGCGGCGTCACCGCCGACCGGCGCCTTCAGCTCTTGCTGATCGCGTTCTCGTTCGGCGCGTTTTTCGAGGGGGCCTCGGGCTTCGGCACGCCGGTCGCAGTGACCGGCGCGATCCTGATCGGCCTCGGCTTCTCGCCGCTCGCCGCCTCGGGACTCTCGCTCATCGCCAACACCGCGCCGGTCGCGTACGGCGCGCTCGGCGCGCCGATCATCGGCCTCTCGTCGGTGACCGGGATCGACCCGTACCTGCTCGGCGCGATGGTCGGCCGGCAGCTCCCGTTCTTTTCGCTCATCGTGCCGTTCTGGCTGATCTGGGTATTCGCGGGGTGGAAAGGCATGAAGGAGATCTGGCCGGCGATCCTCGTCACCGGCGTGTCCTTCGCGATCCCGCAGTTCCTGATCTCCAACTTCGTCAACCCCTACATCGTCGACATCGGCGCCTCGCTCATCTCGATGGCCTGCCTGATCGGCTTCCTCAAGATCTGGCAGCCGAAGACGCTGTGGACCTCGCCCAAGCTGCGCACGCGCGACGACTCCGCGGCGACGATGCCGGCCCCGGCCGCCGCGCCGGCGACCAAGGCTTCGTCGGCCGAAGTCTGGAAGGCGCTCACCCCGTGGATCATCGTGTGCGCGATCCTGCTCGTCTGGGGCACGGGATGGTTCAAGGCGGCGGTCAATCCGCACTTCACCTGGAGCTACCCGGTTCCCGGCCTGCACAACATGATCGACAAGGTGCCGCCGGTGGTCGCGAAGCCCACGCCCGAGGGCGCGGTGTTCGCCTTCACCTGGCTGTCCTACACCGGCACCGGCATGCTGATCGCGGCGATCATCTCGGGCCTGGTGATGGGCTTCTCGCCGCTCGGGCTGATCCGCTCCTACGGCCGCACCATCTACGTCGTGCGCTACTCGCTCATCACCATCTCGGCGATGCTAGGCATCGGCACGCTGACGCGCTTCTCCGGCCTCGACGCCACGCTCGGACTGGCGTTCGCGCACACCGGCGTGCTGTACCCGTTCTTCGGCGCGCTGCTCGGCTGGCTGGGCGTGGCGCTGACCGGATCGGACACCGCCTCGAACGTGCTCTTCGGCGGCCTGCAGAAGATCACCTCCGAGCAGCTCGGCCTGTCGCCGATCCTCATGAGCGCGGCGAACTCCTCGGGCGGCGTGATGGGCAAGATGATCGACGCGCAGTCGATCGTCGTCGCCTCGACCGCGACCAACTGGTTCGGCCACGAAGGCTCGATCCTGCGCTTCGTCTTCTGGCACTCGATCGTGCTCGCCTGCCTGGTCGGGATCCTGGTGACGCTGCAGGCTTACGTGTTCACGGGGATGATCGTCGGCGGCTAGGGGTGACCTCAACGCCGACTAATCCGGGCTTTCAACTCGCCTACTGACCCGGCCGGATAGCTGACGTTGTGCCAGGGGCGCTTGCTCAGGGCTCGGCGAGCGCTCGCGCTTGCAGACTAGCGCGGCAAGGTCTTCTGAGCCTGTGCAACAAGCTGACTAACCTCACGCAGAAAAATCGGGTTCAGGCGATCCGGGGCCAATGAATCGAATGCCTGTTGGAAGATCGGAAGTCTAAAGCGCTGCACCATGACTTGCCGTGTCGAACGCCAGTCCTCCGCGTCGACCATTCCACGCTCATACTGAGAATACAAAGCTTCCCATTGCCGAATTCCTGCAACCGCATAGGCCAGAAGAGCGTCCGCTTCGTCTTCCGTGAGGTCCTCGGAGTGGGAGGCCTTGCGGAAAGCCATGCGAATCACCGGATCCGTGGCGCGCAGAGTAAGTTGAGCGAATTGGTTTTCGGCCAAGGCTTGACGGAGAGATGCACGAGCGATCTTGGAACCCTGGCGGATCTGGATCGCCAGGTAGACGAGCGATATGGCAACAAATATAGAGCTGATGAATTGGCCGAGATTCCCCAGATCGCTGAGTGTCATCGGTGCGTCATCCCCAAAGCGCCACTTGAAGTAGTTTCTCTTTTCTCGGGTCTAGGTTAACTCAGAACAGCGCAGCAGCAAACGATATTGGACAGGCTGGCCGGCCACGGGCCAGGCCTAAGCGGCCTACCTCTTCAGGCCCGCCATCGCCTCGAGCACGGCGCAGACGGCGGCGGTGTCCTGCTTTTCGAAGCCCTGCGCCATCGCGGCGGTGTAGATGGGAGCGGAGGCGGTGAAGAGGGGCGTGGGCACGCCGAGCTTGGTGGCGTACTCGCCGATGATCTTCATGTCCTTCTGCCACACCTCGACCTTCATCGTCGCGTCGTCGTAGCGCCCGGCGACCATCTGCGGCCCGCGCACCTGGAACATGCGCGAGGTGCCGGCGCCGTCGCCCGCGACTTTGTAGATCATCTCCGGATCGAGGCCGGCCTTCATGCCCAGGACGAAGGCCTCGGCCGCGGCGACGTTGTGGATGGCGACGAGGAGGTTCGCGACGTACTTCATCTTGCTGCCGTTGCCGAACTCGCCGAGGTAGTAGTGCGCGCGGGAGAAGCCTTCGAGGACGGGCTTGGTTTTCTCGAATGCGGCCTGATCGCCGCTCCCGTAGACGGTGAGGTCCTTGGTGCGCGCCTGGGCGCCGGTGCCGGAGAGCGGGCAGTCGAGCAGGGTGATGCCTTTCCGCGCTAGAACCTCGAATGCTTTCGTTTTGTCGGAAATCGGGAGCGTGCTGGTTTCGACGACGATGCACTTCGTCGTGATTTCGCCGGCGACCGCGTGCAAGGCCTCGGCGCTCGGCAGCGAGGTGATCACAACCGGCGCTTCGATTGCGGTTAGGGATTGAACAGGGGAGCCGCCCGCTTTCTTCAGATCGTCGCGGCGCGCGGGGAGGACGTCGTAGCCCTGCACGGCGAAGCCCGCCTTAACGAGGTTCGCGGACATGGCCGAGCCCATGATGCCCACGCCGATCACGCCGACGGGTTTGCTCACTTTTTCTTCTTCCCGGCTTTCTTCGCAGGCTTCTGCGTCTTCTTTTTCGAGGCCACCAGCGGCTTCGCGTTGACGAGCACCGCAGCGATGACGCAGGGCTCGTTGCCGCGTACGCTCCAGGAGTGATTGGTGCCGCGCTGGACCAGGATGTCGCCGGGGCGCAGGAGCTTCTCGCCGGTTTCCATGATGGCGTGGATCTCGCCCTTGAGCACGATGATGTAGTCGACGGTGCTCGTCTTGTGCATCATCGGATCGCTCGAGCGGCGGTCCTGCGCGTGCCCGGCGCCGATCGACTTGAACGCCGCGGCGCCGTCGACGCTGCTGCGCCAGGCGGAGTCGGGCGGAAATTCGACGATCCTCAGGATGGTGCCGCTCTTCGGCGGCTCCAGCCGCACCGGGCGTGCGGCGGCGTCCTTGTCGCCCGCGTTGCTCGCCGGCGCGGCGCCGGTCTCCCACAGGTCGGTGAGGGCGAGGCCGGGCATCGAGGCCATCTCCTTCACGTTCGGCGCTTCGCCGTCGGCGATGAACGCCGACCTGCCGTCGGCGTCGTGCCCGGTGAGCACGCGCCGCACGCGCCAGATCATGCGACCGCGTCGCTGGGCGCGATCACCTTGCGTGCCTTGACCCCGGCGTCGGGAGCGAGGCGGAAGTCCCAGTCGAGCCGCAGGAACGGGTTGGGCAGGCCGAGGCGCTTCGCTTCCGCCGCGTCGTCCACCTTGCGGTACTTGCCGATCAGCGAATCCTTCACCGCGAACACCGCGTCGCCGTCGAGGTACGGATCGCCCTCGACGAAGACGTGCGTGATCACCGGCTGGTAGCCCGGCGCGGAGACGATGGCATGCATGTGGGCGGGCCGCATGTGGTGATTGCCCGTCGAGCGGATCAGGTCGCCCACCGGGCCGTCGATGGGTACGCTGTAGAACTTGGGCTTGTAGCTCCTGAACGCGTAGTCGCCCTTCGCGTTTGCCTTGACGCGGCCGCGGAGCTCGAACTCGCCCTCGGTCTGCACGTCGTAGATGCCGTCGGCCTTGGCCTGCCAGATGTCGAGCGCCGCGTTCGCCACCGGCTTGCCGTCGAGCGAGAGCACGCGGCCCGAGACGTACACGTCCTCGCCCTTCATCGAGGCGCCCTCGCGCAGGTCCGCGCCGTATTCGTACTCCTTGGCGCCATGCGCGAAGAACGGCCCGAGCACGGTGGCCTCGGTCGCCCCCGGCACGGTCTTGTGGTTGAGGGCCACGATCATCATCGATAGGCCGAGGATGTCCGAAAGGAGGATGAACTCCTGGCGCTTGTCGTCGCACTTCTGGCCGACCGCGGTCAGGAACTTGATGCCTTCGAACCACTCCTCCTCGGTGAGCTGCACCTCGCGCGCGAAGGCGTGGAGGTGCTTCACCGCGCTGGTCATGATCTCGCGGAAACGCGGGTCGTCGGCCTTCTTCAGGCGCGCGACCACGGCGTCGGTGAGGGTATCTTCGTTGAACTGGCGCATGGAGTCCTCCTGGGAAGGCCAAGTGTATTATCAAAATCCCCATGCGACTCGTGACGTTTCGGATTGGGAATCGACCCGCGCAACCCGGCGCCCTGGTCGATGGGGGGCGCAGCGTGGTCCGGCTTGGCGCCCCGAGCGTCCTCGCCATCGTGGAGGGCGGCCAGAACGCCGTCGACCGAGCCGCCGAGGCGCTGAGGCGCCCCGCCAGGGAAGCGCTCTTCCCGATCGAGCAGGTGACGCTGCTCGCGCCGATTCCGCAGCCGCCGCAGATGCGCGACTTCCTGTGCTTCGAGAAGCACCTGCAACAGGCCTTTGCCGCGGTGGCCAAGCTCCGCGGGACCGAGGCGCGCATTCCGAAGATCTGGTACGAGCGGCCGATCTTCTACCATCCCAACCGCTTCAACGTCTGCGGCACCGGCACGGACGTGCCCTGGCCGAAGTACAGCGAGCGCATGGACTTCGAGCTGGAGTTCGGCTGCTACATCGGCAAGGCCGGCAAGGACATTCCCAGGGAGCGGGCGCGCGAGCACATCTTCGGCTACACCATCTTCAACGACTTCTCGGCGCGCGACGAGCAGACGCTCGAGATGATGGGCCAGCTCGGGCCCGGCAAGGGCAAGGACTTCGACAACTCGAACGTCATGGGACCGTGCCTGGTCACGGCCGATGAAATCGAGAATGTGTATGACTTGGGAATGATCTGCCGGGTCAACGGCGAGGAATGGGGGCGCGGCAATTCGCGCGACATGCATTGGAAGTTCGAGGACTGCATCGCGCACGTGTCGCGCTCGGAGACGCTGCACCCGGGCGAGTTCTTCGGCTCGGGCACCGTGGGCGACGGCTGCGGCCTCGAGCACATGAAGTTCCTCGAGCCCGGCGACGTGGTCGAGCTCGAGGTCGAGAAGATCGGGTTACTGAAAAACCGGGTTGTGCGTTAATCCGGCTCGGGCTGGCGCGCCCAGAGGCTGCTCCAGAACTGCACGGCGTGCTCGAACTGGGCGCCGAAAAGCCGGGTCTGCAGTGCGAACAGGTCGAGCTGCTGCTGCTGGAGCTGCTGCGCGCTCTGCAACGTCGCGCTCATCATGTCGGCGGTGTTCTTGAGCCCTGCGCCGTAGAGCTCGATGAACTGGGTCATGGGTTCTCCTTCCTCGGAGCCTTCGACTATAGGTCGGCGCGCGCGTGGCGCGGGTTCGCATAGCGGGATTCGCGGGAACCGCTACACCTTGCTCGGCGACGCAGCTAAAAACGGTACGCGAGTCCGGCGCTGTAGTAGCGGCTCGTAGTGCGCTCCGTGACCACGCTGTCCGCGGCCTGGTCGTAGAGCTTGCGGATTTCGAAGCTGCCGACGATCAGCCAGTGGCGCGTCACGTCGTATCCGGCGAGGAAGCCGCCGCTCAGGTAGATGAGCCCCGATTTGTCCGTGCCGTAGTGCGACTGCACGTAGTTCCCGCTTCCCCAGGTCGACTGGCCGAATACCGCGCCCTCGAGCCCCCAGCGCTCGAAAACGCCGAGGTTGATCCGCAGGTCGGCCTGCCCGCCGAGATCGGTGTCGAAGTTCTGGCGGGCGCGGATGAGGAAGTTGACCGGCATCTGGCCGAAGTGGCGGTCCCATTCCAGGTGCAGGCCGACCGAAGCGCTCGTCTTGATGTCGGGCTCGCCGAGCGTCTCGAGGAACGGCGCTTCGCTCCTCTTGCGGCCGGCCTCGTAGGCGATCTGCGCGCCCGCCCAGAATTCCGGCGCCAGCTCGTTGCGGATGCCGCCTTCGAGGATTCCCTGGGTGGTGCGCGCGAACCAGAGCTTGCCGTAGTAGCGAAGCTGGGGAATGAGGTCGGTGACCTGGGAGCTCGAACCGTCGTACGCCGGTCGCGAGCGGACAGCGGCACCGACGATGGTGGGTCCGCCCTGCGCGACGCAGGCCTGCGAAAGGATCAGGCTCGAGACGAAGAGGGGCGCGGCGAGGAGCGTCCTCATTCGGGCCGGTGGCACACCGCCTCGATGTTGTGGCCGTCCGGATCGAACACGAACGCGCCGTAATAGTCCGGATGGTATTTGGCTCGGATGCCGGGGGCGCCGTTGTCGCGCCCCCCCGCGGCCAGCGCGGCGCGGTGGAATGCGCGCACCTGCTCGCGGTTTTCCGCGGCGAAGGCGATGTGGATCGGTCCGGGCGGGATGCCGTGCACGCCGATCCAGAACTGCGGCCGGCCGTCCTTGCCGAGCATCGCCCAGCCTTCGCCCTCGAGCACGGTCTGGATGCCGAGCGGCGCGAGCGAGCGCCGGAAGAATGCCGCGCTTTTCCCGAAGTCGCGCACCGCGAGCCCGATGTGGTCTAGGATCATGCCGTTCTCCCCAAGTCCCGCGATTTTGCAGTGACGCCAAGGCTATTTCCACCGCTCATGCTGCTCGCACTCTATTGGGGCCTCGCGCAGCCGCAGCCCGGCGCGCCGGGGGTGCGCTACGAACCCTCGCCGATGCCGGTGGTGGAAGCGATGACCCGGCTCGCCGCGGTGAAGCCGGGCGACGTGGTCTACGACCTCGGCTGCGGCGACGGGCGCATCGTCATCGCCGCGGCGAAGCTCGGCGCGCGCGCGGTCTGCGTCGACATCGACCCGCTGCGCATCGCCGACGCCCGCGAGCACGCGCGCAGCGAAGGCGTCGCCGAGCGCATCGAGTTCCGCACCGAGGACCTGTTCGGCGTGGATCTGGGCGAGGCCACCGTGGTGATGCTGTTCCTTTCGGTCGACTTCAACCGCAAGCTGCGGCCGCGCCTGCAGGCGCTCGCGCCCGGCACGCGCATCGTCTCGCACTGGCACGACATGGGCGACTGGCAGCCGAGCAAATTGATGCACGTGAGCCGCGGCTGGCGCGACCACCCGGTGTACCTCTGGATCACCGGGCCTGGCGAGCGCTGACGCAGCTCAGCGCGGGGCGCCGAGCACGACCTGCGCCCACAGCTTCTTCCACTTCTCGAAGTCGTCGAGGATCAGCGCCGGGTCGACGAACTTGAGCTGCAGCTTCTGCGCCGGGTCGGCGACGCGCAGGTTCGCCGGCACGTTGCCGCCTTTCTGCAGGATCGCCTGTCCCTGCGGCGAGAGCAGGAAGTCGGCGAAGAGCGCGGCGGCGTGCGGGTGCGGCGGCTGGGCGGCGATGCCGATGCCGTTGGCGCGGCCGATCGCCGGCGCGATCGCGAACCATTCCACCGGGGCGCCGCGCTGCTTCATCTTCTCCGTGCCGTGGCTGTACGTGGTGAGCGCGAGCGGGATCTCGCCGGAGGCGACCAGGCCGGCGAGCAGGGTGTGGCCCTTTCGAACCGAGAGCCCGTTCGTGCGCACGATCTCGCGGAAGATGCGCAAGCCGGCTTCCTCGCCGAGGTCGGTGACGACCGTGGCGAACCAGTCCTCGTCCTCGGCCTCGATGCCCAGGCGGCCTTTCCAGCGCGGCGAGGCGAGCTCGGCGTAGGACTTCGGCAGCTCCTCCTTCTTCACCAGCCGGGTGTTGTACGACTGCACGAACAGGTTGATCCGGCTGCCGACCCAGTAGCCGTGCGGGCGCAGCGCCTGCGGCATCAGGTCCTTGAGATGCGGCGAGCGCAGCGGCTGCAGCGCCTTCTCGCGATACAGCGCCTCGAGCTGCGGGCCATTCGTCTCCACCGCGTCGGCCTCGTGGCGCCCGGCGCGCGCCTCGGTGAGCACCCGCTGCACCACCTTCTCGGAATTGGCGCGCCAGCTCTTCAGCTTCACGCCGTACTTGCTCTCGAACGTGGCGCCAAGCGCCGCGAGGTCCTCGGGAACGAGCGAGGTGTAGATCATGACCTCGCCCTCTTTGCGCGCGCCCTGGAGGAGGAATTGCTCGCGGTCGGGCTTGTCGTATTGCACGACCTGCGCCAGCGCGATCGGAGAAGCGAGGCTGCACAGGAAGGCGAGGACGCGAAGAAGCGGCACGGCGCATGGAGTCATGGAATCGCCCTTCATGTAACTTTACATGGGGGAAAGAAACGCCTTACATCGCGGCGCGAAACTGTCTCGTCCCAACCGTACGAGAGGCTACGAGAGAATCATGGAAACGAGAACCGAAGCTTGCGCGCGGCGAGGCTTTTTCCGCCGCGCGGGATTGTTCACGCTCGCGGGCGCCGCGCTCGCCGGCCTCGGCGCGAAGGCCTACGCGCAGGGCGGCTGGCGCCGCGGCGAGCCGCTGTCGGAAGCGCATCTCGACCGCATGCTGAAGCACCTGTACGTCGAGATCGACGCCACCGAGGACCAGAAGCAGCGCCTGGCGCCGATCCTCAAGGACGCGGCGAAGGACCTCGCGCCGCTGCGCGAGAAGGCGCGCGCCACGCGCAGCCAGGCGATCGAGCTCCTGACCCAGGACAAGATCGACCCGGCCGCCATCGAGTCGCTGCGGGCGGAGAAGATGCGCCTCGCCGACGAGGCGTCGCGGCGCTTTACCCGCGCCTTGTCGGACGCCGCGGAAGTGCTCACGCCGGAGCAGCGCAAGACGCTCGCGCAGCGCTTCGAGCGCCACCGCCACAGGTGGGGTTGACCGGCCGGGCTGACCGGGCGCCGGTATAGTAGGCGAGGTGTCCGAGCGGGTTCTCCTCGTCGAAGACGACGTCCGCCTCGCCGAGATGGTGTCCGAGTATCTCGGCGGAGCGGGCTTCGACATAGCGCGGGTCGCGAGCGGCGCGGCGGCCCTCGAGCGCCTGGCGCGGCAGCCCTACGACGCGCTGGTGCTCGACCTGAACCTGCCCGACATCGACGGGCTGGAAGTCTGCCGGCGCCTGCGCGCCAAGTGGGACACGCCGGTGCTCATGCTGACTGCGCGCGGCGAGCCGATGGACCGAGTGGTCGGCCTCGAGCTCGGCGCCGACGACTACCTCCCCAAGCCGTTCGAGCCGCGCGAGCTCCTGGCGAGGCTGCGTGCGCTGCTGCGGCGGGCGCACGCGCCCGCCAGGTCGAACCTGATGCGCTTCGGCCGGCTGGAAATCGACCGCGATTCGCGCCTGGTGCGCGTCGACGGCGCCGAGCGCGCCCTCACGTCGCTGCAATACGAGCTGCTCGTCGCGCTCGCCGAGAACGCCGGGCGCGTGCTGTCGCGCGACGCGCTCATGGACCTGGTGAAGGGCCAGCCGCTCGAGGCGTTCGACCGCTCCATCGACGTGCACGTTTCGCGCATCCGCGCCGCGATCGAGGACGATCCGAAGAAGCCGCGCCGCCTGATCACCGTGCGCGGCGCGGGCTACGTCTTCGCAAAGCAGCAGCCCTGATGCGCCGGCTCTACCTGCGCATCTATCTTGCGGTGGTGGGAAGCCTTGCCGCCTTCGCGTTCGTTGCCGCCGTCGCGTGGCATACCTTCAGCGGACCCTGGGCAGGCGAGGAGGCCCTGACCACGGTGGCGCGCAACCTTCTGCCCCCGGCGAGCGCACCGGCGCCCGAGCAGCAGGTCGCGCTGGAGCGGCTCGCCCGCGACCTTCGCATCGACCTCGCGCTCTTCTCGCCCGATGGCACGCGCATCGCACGGGTCGGCAATCCGATCGAGGCGCCGCAGCGCGTGGGGCGGCAACGGGGGGTGCGCGGGCCGCCGGTGTGGGCCGCGAGGCTCGAAGACGGGCGCTGGATCGCCGCGCGCGCGCCGCACCGCGGCGGACCGGGAATCGGTCTTTTTTTCCTCGCCCTGCTCCTCGTCGCCATCGCCGTCGGCGCCTACCCCGTCGTGCGTCGGCTGACGCTGCGCTTGGAGCGCCTGCAACGCGGCGTCACCGCGCTGGGCGAAGGCGATCTTTCGGCGCGGGTGCGCGTCGAGGGGCGGGACGAGGTGGCGCGGCTTGCCGAGAGCTTCAACCAGGCCGCCGAGCGGATCGAGCGGCTCGTCGGCGCGAACAAGCTCATGCTGGCGAGCGCCTCGCACGAGCTGCGCACGCCGCTCGCGCGCATCCGCATGGCGGTCGAGCTGATGAAGGAGCGCGCCGACCCGGCGCGCAAGCACGAGCTCGAGCAAGACATCGCGGAGCTCGACGGCCTCATCGACGAGATCCTGCTCGCGAGCCGGCTCGACGCCGTCCCCGGCGTGGACGGCGACGAAACGGTCGACCTGCTCGCGCTGGCGGCGGAGGAAGCGTCGCGGTATGCGATTGAAGTTGAAGGCACCCCGATCACCGTCAAAGGCGATGCAAAGCTGCTGCGCAGGATGATCCGCAACCTGCTCGAGAACGCGAAGCGCCACGGCGTCGCGCCGGCGACGCTGTCGGTGAAGGGCAGGGAGCTCTCGGTGTGCGACGCCGGAAGCGGCGTGCCCGAGGAAGACCGCGAGCGCGTCTTCCAGCCTTTCTATCGCGGCGCGCGCGGGTCGGGCCTCGGGCTCTCGATCGTGCGCCAGATCGCGCGCAAGCACGGCGGCGACGCGCGCTGCGACGGCCGCTGCTTCGTGGTGCGGCTGCCCTAGGCCCGGACGAAGCGCTTCGCCAGCGCCGCAAGCGGGGGGCAGGGGGTCAGGAAGAGGCACCCCGAGCGCATCGCGCGATGGCCGTTGGGAAGGGTGATCGCCTGCGTGTAGCGGACTTCGAGGTCGACCATGCAGTCGCCGCCGTTCGGCAGCGCGATGCGGCAGCCGCGCAGCACGGTGCCCGGCTCGAGCGTGATGCTGCAGGCGTAGCAGAGGAAGGCGACGCCGCCGGCGCCGAGGTCGAGGATCAGGGCATCGAACGGCATGATGCCGCGGGTGTCGGCGTGCACCCGCAGCGGAAGCGGCGCCTTGAGGCGGACCCGGTCATGGCTGCGGCGCGGGTTGCTCGCGAGGAGCTCCGGGAAGCGGCACTCGACGAGCTCGCGGCGCCGGAAGGTCACGGCACGCGGCCGAGCGGCCACGAACTCGACGTGCCACCCGGCGATCTCGCAATGGAACGTGCAGCGCGGACGCGCCAGCACCGCCAGGTTTGCCGCGCGATCGGCGCTGGAGGTGAGCACGATGCGGCCCGCCTTCGGATCGATGATCACGAGCTGCGCCTGGAAAGTGAAGCTGGGGAAGAAGGCGCAGACGTTCGCGCGCTCGGCCTTGGCCTTCGCGAGCACGCGCGCGATCTCAGCCGGGGAACGCGACAGGAGGCCGGTGATGGTCTTGTCGAGCGCGTTCAGACTTTGTAGCCCTCCAGGGTTTCCTTGGCGAAGAGCTCCTCGGGCGCGAAGCGGCGCCGCGACAGGCCCTGCTCGTGGTGATAGCGCAGGAACGCGTCGAGCACGTGCCGGTTCGGCGCGAGGCCATAGGGCCACCAGTCCTCGCCCATCTCGCGCCGCGTCTCCTCGACGTGCGCGACTAGCCACGGCAGCATCGCGGGCAGGGCGGCGGTCTGCTGGTACAGCTCGAAGGCCTTCGCCTTGGCCGCGGCGAACGCCTTGTACAGCGATTGCGCAACCCAGGGGTTGGCGCGGTACACGTCGCGGCGGATGACCACCGTGTGCATGATGGGAAAGATCCGGGTCCGCCGGTAGTAAGCCTTTTCCCGCTCGACGTAGTCGGGAAACAGGCGCTTGACCTTGTCCGGCTGCGAGTGGAACGTGGACGGCGCGCGCGCCGTCACCAGGGCGTCGAGCTCGCCGTCGGCGAGCATCCGCGACAAGGTCTGCGTCGGCCCGATCGGGCGCAGCCGGACCGACGCGGGGAGGTTCAGGCGGATCTTCTCGTCGCGCCCGGGCTCTTCCTCGCCGCCCGGGCAATGCTCGACCTCGGTCACGCCCACGCCGTGGTCGTCGGACAGGATGCCGCGGATCCACACCGGCGCGGTCATCTGGTACTCGGGCACGCCGACGCGCTTTCCCTTGAGGTCCTCGGGCTTGCGGATGCCGCTTTTCGCCGAGACGAAGATGCACGAGTGGCGGAAGAAGCGCGAGGGGAACACCGGAATGGCGATGAACGGCGGATCCTCCGCGCCGAGCGACGCGGTGTACGAGGAGAGCGACATCTCCGAGCAATCGAACTCGCGGTGGCGCAGCATGCGGAAGAATGTTTCCTCCACCGGCTGCGTGAGATACACCAGATCGATTCCGTCGGGCTGCACGCTGCGGTCGGCGAGCCCGCGGGTGCGGTCGTAATCCCAGCATGCCAGGGTGAGCCTGAGCCGGTTCATCGGGCCAGTATACTTGCCGCGAATTCGGGCAGAGCGCGCCTCGAGCGGAACTCGTGGCATTTGCCCGCTGGCCGGCCGGTCAAAGTAGTCGTTCCGGACGACGGCCGTCCCGATTGCGCCTGCGGTGGAGCAGATTCTCCGTCACCGCGATGAGCACGCGCTTCGCCGCGGCCACGTCCGACGCCGGCAGGCCGCGCACGGCCGCGCGGTTCGCGGCCTTGGCGAGCGGCACGAGGCGACGCTCGAGGGCGCGGCCCTTCGCAGCGAGGTGCACGTAGACGGTCTTGCGGTTCCCGGGCAGCTGCCGGCGCTTCACGTAGCCCAGCCTCTCCATCGCCTTGAGCGCGGCGTGCGTCGAGGGCTCCATCACGCCTGCCTGCTGCGAAAGCTCGCGTTGCGTCAGGCCGTCGCGCGCCCACAGGATGCGCAGGAACGTCCAGTGGCCGAAGCTCACGCCGTGCGCGGCGAGGCGATCCTGCAGGTCGCGGACGAAGGCGCGCCAGGCTTCCTTGGTCAGGTGCGCGAGGCGGTCTGGCTTGGTAATGCGATCTCCCTTCCCTCGCGCGAGGAGCGAAGGATGGCGAGGCACACCTCGAGCGTGGCCGCGCCCCATTCGCCGTCGTGGCGCGGGGGCTTGCCGTCGACGAGCGCGGCATGAAGCTCGTCGATGACTTCGGCGCGCTGCACCCTGGGCGCGGGGAGCGGCTCGAGGCGGCGCTCGGTGTCGCCGTAGATCATGACGCCCTGGGGAGTGGGCCTCAAGTCCGCGCGCTCGCACGAGGCGATGAGCAGGCCGAAGTGCTGGTGCAGCCGCATTCCCTCGGCGGGCGCGAAGAGCGACCCGCCGTAGTTGCGCGCGTCCTTGAGCGCGGTTTCGTCGCCCGAAAGCGCGCGGCGCGCGGTGCCGTAAGCCTCTGGATCCTTGCGCTGACCGCCTTCGCCGATCCAGCCGCAGAGCTCGTCGGAGTCGAAGTGGGCGTAGCCGCTGTAGGTGAGCGAGGCGCACAGCCCGCCCTCGAACGTCAGCAGCGCCGAATACGCGCCTTCGGTCGGCCGCACCGGATCCCAGGCGCCGGTCTGCGCCCGCACCGTCGCGACGCGGCCGCCGACGAGGAGCCGCGCGATGTCGACGTGATGCGCCGCCTGATTGAAAACCGCGCCGCCGCCGTGCGCGGTGTCGAGCTCCTCGGGCCGCCGCGGGCGGTAGAGAAAGTCGGTGAAGTTGAGCGCGGTGATCATCCGCACGCGGCCGTATACGCCGCTTTGGATGATTTTTTTTGTAAGGGCAATAGGGGCGTCGAAGCTATGGCTGTGTCCGACCAGGAGATGCACGCCGTGGGCGCGCGCAGCTGCGCTCATCGCCGCGCATTCGTCGAGGCCGAGCGCCATCGGCTTCTCCACGAGCACATGCTTGCCCGCCGCCGCCGCGAGGATCGCGTGCGCGGCATGGTGCTGATGCGGCGTTGCGACATACACGGCGTCCACGCCGGGGTCCGCGCACAGCGCCTCCACGGTGGCGTAGGCGCGGCCGCCGAAGTCGGCCGCGAAGCGCGCGCGCGCCTCGGGGCGCGGGTCGGCGGCCGCGACCAGGCGCACGCGCGCGTCGGCGGCGAACGTCGGCGCCATGAGGCTGAACGCGCGGCCGAGCCCGGCGGCGCCGATCGCGATTGTCTTCACGCAAAGGCGAGGATACTATGCCTTTCCGGATACTTAGGCGCCTAAGTTTCGTCCACGCCATGCTCAGTCAGGAGGAGAACCAGCTTCTTTGCCGCGTGGAGGGCGATGCGCCCATGGGCGGCATCATGCGCCGCCACTGGCTGCCGGTCTGCATGTCGGAGGAGGTGGCCGAGCCCGACGGCCGGCCGGTGCGCTCGCGGCTGCTGGGCGAGGACCTGGTGGTCTTCAGGGATTCCCAGGGCAGGCTGGGCATCCTGGGCGAGTACTGCCTGCATCGCCGCGCCTCGCTCGCCTTCGGGCGCAACGAGGAATGCGGGCTGCGCTGCCTGTATCACGGCTGGAAATTCGACGTCGAAGGCAACGTGCTCGACATGCCGTCGGAAGCGCCGGGCGCGGCGCAGCGTTTGGGGAAGAAGGCCAAGGCCTATCCGGCGCGCGAAGGCGGCGGCTTCGTCTGGGCATGGATGGGTCCGCAAGAAGAGCTTCGCGACTTCGAACCGCCGGCCTGGGCGCCGCTGCCCGGCATCCGCTACGCGATCGTTAAGATGCACGCGGCGTGCAACTGGGCGCAGGTGCTCGAAGGCTCGATCGACTCGGCGCACAGCTCGAGCCTGCATTCGAGCAACATGCCGGCGGCGCAGGACGTCTACGGCTCGACCGCCACCGACGGCGCCTGGCTGCGGCCCTCGAACGACAAGGCGCCGCGGCTGCAGTTCGAGCCTACCGACTATGGCTTTCGCTACGCCGCCATCCGCAAGCCGATCCGCAACGCCGAGGGCGACCAGTACGTGCGCACCACGCTCTTCCTCGCGCCGTTCACCGTGCTGATTCCGCCGAACGACCAGTACAACCTGGCGCAGATGCTGGTGCCCGTCGACGACGTGAACACCATGTTCTACTGGATCGCCTGGCATCCCGACCCGGCGAAGGGCATCGGCCAGCAGGCGTGGCGACAGTTCTGCGCGGCCGAGGTGGGCGTCGACCTCGACGCGAACTATCGGAAAAGGCGCAATTTGGAGAACGGTTACATGCAGGACCGCGAAGCGATGAAGCGCGGCGACTGGACCGGCATTGCCGGCATCCCGGCGCAGGACATGGCGATGTGGGAGTCGATGGGGCCGATCACCGACCGCTCGCAGGACCACTTCGGCTCGAGCGACCTCGCGGTGGCGCAGTTCCGCCGCATGATGGTCGCCGCGGCGAAGAAATTCCGGGA
>DASXAO010000019.1:0-6151 GCA_036406675.1 Burkholderiales bacterium | reverse complement strand
TCGCCGGTGCGCGCGGCCATGTAGAAGGCCTCGAGGTCCTTGAGCCCGTAGCCCTCGGAGGAGCGCAGCGCCTCCTTCACCGTCTTGTAGAGGTCGACGAGCTTGCCCGCGCGCAGCAGGTCGTCCATCTGCGCCTCGCGCGTGCCGTGGAGCGACATCAGGCGCTTCAGCGCCGTGGGCTCGTAGTGCGCGTAGTGGTAGATGTGCATCCCCGGGAAGCGCTCGCGGCGCGCGGCGAGGAAATCCATGAGCTGCTCGAAGGCCTTCTTCTCGCCGGCGCGGTCGTGGGCCCAGAACGGCTTGAAGCGCGCCGCGCCGCGCTCGAGGTAGCGCACGCCGAAGAGGTACTCCAGGCCGCCGTCCTCGAACGGGTCGCCCTCCATGTCGAAGAACACGTCGCCCGCGTCGGGCGGCGGCAGGCGATGCAGGCCGCGCCAGCCCTCGGGGTCGAGCTCGAGGAGCTCGAAGCTCGGCTTGCCGGTCTCGCGGCGGTCGAGCTGGAGCACGGCTTGCGACTGGAGGCGGGAAAAGGTCTCAGGAACTAGTTTCGAGATTTCCCGTTCCGGTTTGAATTGGGCAAGAGCAAAAAGCGTGTGCACGCCCTCCTCGTGCAGCCGCTTGATCTGCCCGCGCGTGATGCCGGCGACCTGGTTCAGGTGGTCGTCGGACTTCCACTGTTCGGCGCAGCGCTCGCGCCACGGGCAGAACTGGCAATACTCGACTCGCTCGGGGTACGTCGCGTGAGGATGGCGGGCCGTAAACGCCAGGAAACGCTCTCGTACTTGCGCGTAGTAGCGCGAGTAGTCGGCCAGGCGGTACGTGTGCTCGGTCTTGTCGCCGAGGACGAGGTGCATCGCTCGGGGTTCCGCTTTTTGAATTTGATTGAGTAAGTCGGAGTAAAAGCAAAGCTGGATGAGGAACTTCGCCTTCGCGGTGCGCGCGAGCTTGGTGTCGACCGCCTCGTAGCTCCAGCTTCCGAGCGCCGACGGCGTCTCGACCCGGCGCAGGAAGTCGGCGCGGCCGTAGAAGGGGGGGCGCAGCAGCGCCGCCTGGAAGATCACGTCGTGGCCCTCGCGCATCGCGCGCTCGGTGAGGGCGGCGAGCTCGGCGGGGTCGCCTTCGGAAGGCAGCTCGACGAGCTTGAGATTTTTCTTTTTGAGGTCTTCTAGAAAAGCGGCTTCGTGCGCGAAGCCTTTGTCCTGGATGAGCTGGAGCGACGCGTCATCCTCGGCGCGAGCGAGCGGCGCCGCGAGATCCTGGAGCGCGAGCGTAGTCGCGTGCTCGCACTCCAGGAACGCGACGAGGTCCCCTGCCGAGAAAAGGGTTCGAGCGTCCTGTTTGTACACTGCCTCCCCCGGCCTCCTCTATACCGTGAATTGCCTGCTTGCTCAATACGTTCATGGGCTTACGCGTTATCTAATCGTCCAGAAAGCGGAGCACGGCCAAGAGCAGGAGCGGACTTAGGGCAAACACCAGGTCGAGCGGGACGGCGAGGGTCACGCGTCACCCCCGCGGCACGCGCCGATAGCGGTGCCCGACCGTCACCACAGCGCCATCCCGCCCGACCACGGCGTAGGTGCGGCACAGGCGCTCGGCCTCGCGCGCCGCGGCGGGGTTGTCGCGGGCGAGGCGCGCGCGGGCCGCCTTGTCGAAGAAGAAGAGCTCGCAGCCGTCGCCGGCCGGCGCGGTGCGGCCATAGTCCAGGAGGACGTCGAGCGCATCGCGACGGATGCCGCGCTGCTGCATGCGGGTGCGGGCGTGTTCGGTGGTGATGTCGAGCATGGAGTCCTCCTCTTAGGAGGCACAGTTTGATGGGGGTGGTGGCTCAGGGCGTGAGCCAGCGGAGGAAAAACAGGGACAGTCCCTAATTTCCGGCGACCGAAAAATTCGGGGTCAGAGCCCTAAATCGTAGGGACGGCTCCGCCTTATCAAATTCGGGGCTCTGACCCCATGCTCCAAGAGGCGCAGTTGCATGGCGTGGTTGGCTCAGTAGATACGGTACTCAAGGCCGACGGGGCATCTCGGGCGGCCCGGACAATAGGCTGCCTCGGTGAAAGCCCTGCTCTGGATTCCCGCCCTCTGGGCGCTCGCATTCGACTGGTACGCCGGCCCGTTCAGCTTCACCCCGAGCTACCTCTCCATCCCGCTCGCGGCGCTCCTCGGTCTGCGCTACGGCCCGCGCGCGCTTTGGCTGGTCGCGCTCGGCGGGTTGCCGCTGCTGCCGCCGCTCGCGTCCTTCGGCGTCGTGGCGCTCACCTCCGCGCCCGACGTGTACGTGGTGGCGCTCGCGGTGTGCGCGCTCGCGGCCGACGAGCGGCCGCTCGCCGAGCGGGTGCCGCCGCGCATCGGCCTGGCGCTCTTCGCGGCGGTGCTGGTGGTGCTGCCGCTGGTGGGGTCGATCTGGGGCGCGGAGGTCGGCGCGCTGAAGATCCGCATGACCTTCGGCTTCGTCGCGATCTTCTGGCTGGTGCTTTTCCTCGTGGGGTGGAGCGGATTCCCGGCGCGCCGCGCCGTCGCCGGGCTCGCCATCGCCGCGGCCCTCGGGATGTGGGTCGACGCCACCCTGCCGCGCGACGGCGGGCCGTTCTTCGGCGGCCCGCTGGTGCAGCTGCCGTTCCTAGGGCTCACCGGAACGGATCACCTGTGGTGGGACTACCGGCTCGACTCGACGGCCGCGTTCCTCGCCGGGGTGGCGTACTTCGTCGCCGGACGCCTGTGGGCAGAGATGCTGCGCACGCGTGCGGCGCCGCTTTCGCCGCGCCGGGCGTACGCCCTGGTGCTCATGGTCGCGGCCCTGGCGCTCGGCTACACCGTCAATCGCGCGGCGCTCGCCGCCCTGGGATTCGAGCTGCACCCCCTGTCGCGCTACGGGTTCGTGATCGGCGCGCCGCTCGCGCTGCCGGTGACCGGGCTGCTGGGCGGGTTGCTCCTCGGCGGGCGGGGCCTGGCCGTAGCGGTGCTCGCGGTCCCGGCTTTCTGGGTGCTCGACGCATTCGCGATGTCGGGCTTCGGGCTTCCCCTGCGCGCTTTCTCGGCGCCGCTCCACCAGCCGCTCTGCGTGCTCGCTTTCGGCCTCATCGGCGTCGCCATGCGCGAGCGCGCGCTCGACCCCGAGGCGCGGCGCGCACCGTCCGGCTGGTTCTGGCTCGCCCCCGACTGGGCGCGCGGCGCCGGCTATGCGGCCTGCGTGCTCCTGGCGCTCTCGGCCCTCTTCGCCGGGGCGGCCGCGCTCTATTCCCATGAACCGGGCCGGCCCGCCGGCAACGACGCCAAGCTCGTGCCGAATCCGCTCCTCTGGCAGGCGGCGCGCGAGACCGCCGCGCAGTATCCGCTGGTCGAAGCCGACGCGGTGCACGGACGCCTGGTCACCGGCTGGCGCAGCGACCCGGGCAGCCCCGAGGCGCGCACCCGCATGACGATCCGCGTCGGCGCGGAGCTGGTCGCGAGCGCGCTCCACGTCGAGCTGGTGCGCGAAACGCGCGGCCGGTTCGGGCTCTGGGTGCAGCAGGGCGTCTACGTGGACGCGCGCACCGGCAAACTGGCTGGAACCGACATCGCGCCCGAGCGCGAGCGCATGCGCAGCCGGGTCTTCGCGCGGGCGCTGGAGCTTAAAAAATCGGGGTCAGAGCCGCGTTAAAAAAATCGGGGTCAGACCCCAAGAACAAGAACCAGGAAGAATCGGGGTCTGACCCCAAGCCCCCCGCCTACGCGGGGGGAGGGTGGCGCAGCAAGAAAATCAGGCTTCCAGTTCTTCCTCGAGGGGAAGCGGCAGCGCGGCGACGGCGTCGAGCTGGGCGAGGCTCGACTCGCCGATGCCCTGCAGGTCGCCGACGACTCCGAGTAATCCTTCGGTCATGCGGGTGAGCTGCATCTCGCGCTTCTTGAAGATGCGGGCCGCGGCCATCTTCTCGGCCTCGAGCTCCTGGCGCATGAGCGCGAAGCCCTCGACCACGCCCTTTACCCGCTGGGTGAACTGCGGGCTGCAGATGTACGAGTAGAGGCGCTCCATCTTCTCGCTGCGGCCCTGATTCGCGACCCGAGACTTGTGCAGCTCGAGAAGCGTGAGGCGCAGCGCCTCGGCGAGCGGCCGGGCGGCGTCGAAGCGGGAGATCCAGACGTCGGACTCGCGCACGATGGGCTCGCGCGTGTCTTTCGGCATCGAGGCGGTGACGATCACCGCGGCCTCGGCCCCGACCGCCTGCTGATCGTCCTTGAGCTTCCTCAGCCACAGCGGCTGCCAGGCCTTGGTCTGCTTCGCCTCCCAGATGATGGTGCCGCAGCAGGCGCCCGACGGCGAGCGCACGCGCTGCAGCAGGTCGGCGCCGTTCATGCCCTTGGGCACCGGCACGATCTCGTCGAACGGGAACGCGGCCCGGAGCAGCGCCTCGAGGCTCACCTCGAGCCCCTCGCCCTGGAACTGGGCGGCGCCGCTCTCGAGCTTGCGCTTCAGGTCGGCGGCCTCGCGCTGGGCGGACTCGAGCTGAACCTTGTACTGAGCATCGATCCGCCGGCGCTCCTCGTCGAGCTTGCGCTGGTAGTCGACGTCGCGGTTCTTGTCCGCCTCCTCGAGCTCGCGCAGGCGCCGGCGCAGGGCGAGCTCCTCGTCGCGAAATTTGGCGATCGAGCGCTCCTTCTCGGCGACGAGTTCTCGTTCCAGGGCTTTTTTCTGTTCCGCCAAGGCCCGCTCGAACTCCTCCGCGTGGCGCTCGATGGTCTGGCGCGAGAGGCCGTCGGACAGCGGGAAGTGGTGGCTGCACTTCGGGCAGGCGACCTTCGTCCCGCCGTCGATCATGATTGTTCGCATGGGGGCATGGTGAACCGGGCGCTGGCTCAGGGCGTGAGCCAGCGGAAAATAGCGGAAAAGGGGTCAGAGGAATTTTCCTGTAACACCTAGGGCGTGCGCTAACTTGTTACAGGAAAATTCCTCTGACCCCTTTTCCGTGACCCCTTTTCCGGAGAACAACATGGCACGCGAACATCGCCTGACCCCGTCGCTCGAAAACGTCCACTGGGGCTTCTTCGACGCGAAGCTCCCGCCGCGGCTCACGGTGGATTCGGGCGACACGGTGGTGGTGGACACGGTGTCGGGCTGGCCGGAGGTGGCGCCGGACCCGGCGCTCTACCGCCCCGACCACTACGAGATCGCCACCAAGCTGAAGCCGGTCCTGGGCGCGCACATCCTGACCGGGCCGATCGCGGTGCGCGGCGCCGAGCCCGGGGATACCCTGGAGGTGCGGATCAAGGCGATCAAGCTGACCGCGGACTGGGGCTGGAGCGTGATCCGGCCGCTGCGCGGCAGCCTGCCCGAGGACTTTCCCAAGTTCGAGCGCTGGACGATCCCCATAGACCGCCAGAAGATGACCACGAAGCTGGCGTGGGGGCCGACGATCGCGCTCAAGCCGTTCTTCGGCATCCTCGCCACCGCGCCGCGGCCGGAGTACGGCCGCATCTCGAGCATCGAGCCGCGCGAGTTCGGCGGCAACGTCGACTGCAAGGAGTACGTGGCCGGCACCTCGGTGTTCCTGCCGGTGTTCGTGCCCGGCGCCAACTTCTCGGCCGGCGACGGCCACGCGGTGCAGGGCGACGGCGAAGTCTGCCTGACCGCGCTCGAGACCTGCCTCGAAGGCACCTTCGAGCTGGTGGTGCACAAGGGCATGAAGCTCGCCATGCCGCGGGCGCTGACGCCCACGCACTACATCACCCTGGGCTTCGACACCGACCTCGACGACGCGGCCAAGCAGGCCCTGCGGGACATGATCGCCTGGCTGGTGCAGATGAAGGGGTGGAGCCCGTCGGAAGCCTACGTCTTCTGCAGCCTCGCCTGCGACCTGCACGTCACGCAGCTCGTCGACGGCAACAAGGGGATCCACGCCATGGTCGCGCGCGGCCTGGTCGAGGAAAAATAGCGACAGTCCCTTTTTCCGGTGCGCAAGCGCACATCGGCGCCGGCGCGCAATCCCTAGAGTCTGCGCTACAGCTGAAACAGTCGCGCATCCGAGCGGACTAGGCTGGAAGGCACAGCACGTGCATAAGGGTGAGGTATGAAGAGAGACATGTCAGAAGCGAACATCCAGCCCGCCCCGCAAGATCTCGAGTCCTTTGATCTGGACAAGGAAATCGAGGCCTGGAACTGGGCGCGAGCGGCCGGTGT
>DASXAO010000018.1:0-39807 GCA_036406675.1 Burkholderiales bacterium | reverse complement strand
ATGCCCACCGATCCGGCGCGCGTGAAGCGCACCGACCCGGGTAATCCGGAAAAATGCCCGGTCTGGGAGTTGCATAAGATCTACTCCGATGCCGAACGCAAGGACTGGGTGGTGAAGGGCTGCACCACCGCCGGAATCGGCTGCCTCGAGTGCAAGCAGCCGGTCATCGACGCGATCAACCGCGAACTGGCGCCGATCCGGGCGCGCGCGCAGACCTACGTCGACGATCCGGCGCTGGTGAAGAACATCCTCGCCGACGGCTGCGACCGGGCGAGGAAGCTGGCGGCGGAAACGATGCGCGACGCGCGCGAAGCGCTGGGGCTGGGTTACCAATGACCGCCGTCGCCGCCAAGGTCTACGGCGAGCCGGTCATCGAGCTGCCGCACGACCTCTACATCCCGCCCGACGCGCTGGAAGTGGTGCTGGAGGCCTTCGAGGGGCCGCTCGACCTGCTGCTCTACCTCATCCGGAAAGAAAACCTCGACATCCTCGACATCCCGATGGCGCCGCTCACGCGCCAGTACCTCGAGTACGTCGACATCATGCGCAGCAAGAACCTGGAGCTCGCCGCCGAGTACCTCGTCATGGCGGCGATGCTGATGGAGATCAAGTCGCGGCTGCTGCTGCCGCGGCCGCCGGCCGCCGAGCCCGCCGAGGAGGATCCGCGCGCCGAGCTGGTGCGGCGCCTGCTCGAGTACGAGCAGATGAAAAAGGCGGCGCAGGCGCTCGACGAGCTGCCCCAGGCCGGCCGCAACGTCGTCGCGATCTCGGTCTGGATCGAGCGCCAGGTGGCGGAGCGCCTGCCGCAGGTGAATCCCCAGGATCTGGCCGAGGCCTGGCGCGGGCTGCTCCACCGCGCGCGCATGACCCGGCACCATCACATCTCGCGCGAGGAGCTGTCCGTGCGAGAGCACATGAGCTCGATCCTGCGCGCGCTGCAGGAACGCCGGGTGCTGGAGTTCGCCGAGCTGTTCGAGCCGCAGCGCGGCGTCGCGGTGCTGGTGGTGACCTTCCTCGCGCTGCTCGAGCTCGCCCGCGAGCTGCTGATCGAGATCACCCAGTCCGAGTGCTTCGCGCCGATCTACGTCAAGCTCGGCTACACGACCACCCAGCCGGGGGCCAACGACGCCGCCTAGCAACTAAAGGAACGCCTTTCTAAGCGTTCCACAACTAGGTATAGTAGGTACCGCCATGCACACCCCCGCCGACCCGTCCGCCGTCCCCGCCGTCCCGGAAGCCGCCAAGCGCATCCTCGAGGCCGCGCTCCTCGCGGCGCCCGAGCCGCTGTCTCTCGCCGAGCTCAAGCGCTTGTTCGACAACGACATCGGTCCCGACACGCTGAAGAACCTGCTGGAGGAGCTGCGCGCCGACTGGGACGGCCGCGCGGTCGAGCTGGTGTGCCTCGCGAGCGGCTGGCGCTTCCAGACGCGGCTCGAGTTCCAGCCCTACCTCGAGCGCCTGTCGCCGGAGAAGCCGCCGCGCTACTCGCGCGCGGTGATGGAGACCCTGGCGATCATCGCCTACCGCCAGCCGGTGACCCGGGGCGACATCGAGAACATCCGCGGCGTCGTCGTCACCACCCAGATCATCCAGACCCTCGAGAACCGCGGCTGGATCGACGTCGTCGGCCACCGCGAGACCCCGGGCCGGCCGGCGCTCTACGCCACCACCCGCCGCTTCCTCGACGACCTCGGGTTGCGCTCGCTCGAAGAGCTGCCGCCGCTCGAGGAAATCGCCACCACCCTGCAGCTTGAGCCCGCCCCCGTCCAGCAAGTCAGCGAAGCCGAGCCCCGCTCCGTCGAGCACGAGGAGCCGCACCGGGCAACCGGCACCGACGGCTAGCCCTCAGGAAGAGGAGAGGGTTCAGAAACTCCTCGCGGCGGCGGGCTTGGGCTCGCGGCGCGAGATCGAGGGCTGGATCGCGGCGCGTCGAGTAAGCGTCAACGGCGCCGTGGTGTCTCTGGGTGCGCGGGCCGGCCCGCGCGATGAAATCGCAGTCGATGGAAAGCCCGTCAGACGAGCACGGACGGAAGAGCCGCGGGTGCTGCTCTATCACAAGCCGGTCGGCGAGCTGGTCACGCGCCGCGACCCGCAGGGGCGGCGCACTGCGTTCGCCGCGCTGCCGCCGGGCCGATGGGTCGCGGTCGGCCGGTTGGACCTGAACAGCTCGGGGCTGCTGCTCTTCACCGACTCCGGCGAGCTTGCGAATCGGCTGATGCACCCCAGATACGAGCTGGAGCGCGAATACGCCGCCAGGGTGCGCGGCGAGCTTCGGCCCGCGGAGAAAAAACAGTTACTTGCCGGCATCGAGATCGAGGGCCAGCCGGCGCGATTCGAGCGCATCGAAGACCACCGCGAAGGCGAGGGCAGCAACCGCTGGTATCGGGTGGTGCTGAAGGAGGGGCGCAACCGCGAAGTCCGACGCCTGTTCGAGGCGCTGGGCCATCCGGTGAGCAGGCTGGTGCGGCTGCGATACGGGCCGGTCGACCTGCCCGCGGATTTGCCCGCCGGACGCTGGCGTGAACTGCGAAATCCGGCTATACTTCAAAGGCTTTAGTGCATCAAGGTCGGCTTCGTTTTGGTCGTTTTGGTTTTGCGTGCGAGATGGGCTTCGGCCCATTTTTTGTTTGCGCCTCGAAAAAGTCGTCGAGCCGGCGGTGGCCGGCATGGGCTACGAGCTGGTCGATGCGCAGGCGTCGAATGGCGGAAGGCTCCTGCGCCTCTTCATCGACAAGCCCGGAGGCGTGACGCTGGACGATTGCGCCGCGGCGAGCCGGCATTTGACGCGCGTCCTGGCGGTCGAGGGGATCGACTACGAGCGGCTCGAGGTCTCCTCGCCGGGCCTGGACCGGCCGCTGCGCAAGGAGGCGGATTTTGCGCGCTTCGCCGGCCAGAAGGCCGACGTGCGGATGCGCACCGCGGACGCGACCGGGCGGCGCAGGTTCGTCGGCGTGCTGCGGGGCGCCGAGGCAGGGCGCGTGAGCATCGAGCTTGAGGGCCGGGTCGTCGGCCTGGCGCTGGACGACCTGGACAGGGCAAGGCTGATACCTGATCTGAAATGAGTTTGAAGTAAGCACATTCGCGAGGTGAGAGTGGCGGTAAGCGCGGTAGCTGCAGGAAACCGGGAGCTGGTCATGCTGGTGGACGTTCTCGCACGCGAGAAGAACGTTCCGCGCGACATCGTGTTCGGCGCCCTGGAGATGGCCCTCGCCTCGGCGACCAAGAAGAAGTACACCGAGGACATCGACGTGCGGGTGGCGGTCGACCGCAACACCGGCGCCTACGAGACCTTCCGGCGCTGGAAGGTGCTGCCCGACGATACCCCCGAGTGGAACCGGGCGCAGATGCTGTCGGTCGAGGAAGCGCAGGACAAGGGAAAGCAGGACGCCAAGGTCGAGGACGTGATCGAGGAGCCGCTGCCGAACGTCGAGTTCGGCCGCATCGGCGCGCAGACCGCGAAGCAGGTGATCCTGCAGCGCATCCGCGACGCCGAGCGCGAGCAGATCCTGAACGACTTCCTGTCGCGCGGCGACGAGCTCGTCACCGGGACCGTGAAGCGCATGGAGCGCGGCAGCGCCATCATCGAGTCCGGCCGCCTCGAGGCGCTGCTGCCGCGCGAGCACATGATCCCGAAGGAGAACCTGCGCATCGGCGACCGGGTGCGCGCCTGGGTGATGAAGATCGACCGCTCGGCGCGCGGGCCGCAGCTCATGCTTTCGCGCACCGCGCCGCAGTTCATCATGAAGCTGTTCGAGCTCGAGGTCCCGGAGATCGAGGAGGGCCTGCTCGAGATCAAGTCGGCGGCGCGCGACCCGGGCATCCGGGCGAAGATCGCCGTGCACACCAACGACAAGAGAATCGACCCGATCGGCACGTGCGTCGGAATGCGGGGCTCGCGCGTCCAGGCGGTCACGCAGGAGCTCGCCGGCGAGCGCGTGGACATCGTGCTGTGGTCGGCCGACCCGGCCCAGTTCGTGATCGGCGCCCTGGCGCCTGCCGAAGTGAGCTCCATTGTCGTCGATGAGGAAAAACATGCCATGGACGTGGTGGTCGACGAGGAGAACCTCGCGGTCGCCATCGGGCGCAGCGGCCAGAACGTGCGCCTCGCCTCCGAGCTCACCGGCTGGCAGATCAACCTCATGACCGAGGAGGAGTCCAACAAGAAGCAGCAGGAGGAGAGCGGCCGCATCAAGCAGCAGTTCATGGAGAAGCTCGACGTCGACGAGGAAGTGGCCGACATCCTGGCGCAGGAAGGCTTCTCGACGCTCGAGGAGGTGGCCTACGTGCCGATCAACGAGCTCATGGAGATCGAGGCGTTCGACGAGGACACCGTGAACGAGCTGCGCACGCGCGCGCGCAACGCGCTGCTCGTGGCCGCGATCGCCAACGAGGAGAAGGTCGAGGGCGTGGACCCGGAGCTCCTCAAGCTCGAGGGCATGACCACCCAGCTCGCCGCCAAGCTCTCCGAAGGCGGCATCAAGACGCGCGACGATCTCGCCGACCTCGCGGTGGACGAGCTCTCGGAGCTGACCGCAATGGATGGCGAGGCCGCCAAGAAGCTCATCATGGCGGCCCGCGCTCATTGGTTCACCGACAAGGAATCCGCATAACGATGGCGCAAACGAGCGTAGCGCAGTTCGCGAGCGAGCTTAAGGTTCCGCCTTCCGTGCTGCTGGAGCAGCTGCGTGCGGCTGGCGTCGACAAGCGGCAGCCCGACGACGCGCTCTCGGAGCAGGACAAGTCGCGGTTGCTCGAGTACCTGCGCAAGGCGCACGGCTCGGCCGAGCAGAAGAACAAGATCACGCTCACCCGCAGGCAGACGAGCGAGATCAAGAAGACCGACGCGACGGGCAAGTACCGCACGGTGCAGGTCGAGGTCAGGAAGAAGCGCGTCTTCGTCAAGCGCGATCCGGCCGAGGTGACCGCGGCGGCCGTGGCGGCCGAGGCGCCGCCGCCTCCGCCGCCGCCGGCGCCGACCGTCGATCCCAAAGAAATCGAGCTGAGGGAAGAAGAAGCGCGGCGCCAGCAGCAGCTGGCGGAGCTGCAGGCCGCCGAGCTCAAGGAAAAGCAGGAGCGCGAGCGCCGCGAAGCGGAGCAGAAAGCCGCGGAGCAGCAGAAGGCCGCCGAAGCCGCGGCCGCGGCGGCCGCCGCGCCCGCAGCCGCCGCCGCGGGCGCTCCGGCGACGACGCTGCATGCGCCCAAGCCGGCGACCGGCGAGGCGAAGGCCAAGGAGAAACCGAAGAAGGCGAAGCCCACCACCGTGCTGCGCGACGATTCGGCGCGCCGGCGCACGATCAAGACCCGCGGCGACGCCGGCGGCGGCGTGGCGGGATGGCACGCGCGGGGCGGCGGCCGGCATCGCGCCGGCGGCGCCGCCGAGCAGGCGGCGTTCGCCCAGCCGACCGAGCCGCTGGTCCGCGAGGTCGCGGTGCCGGAGACCATCACCGTCGGCGAGCTTGCCCATCGCATGTCGGTGAAGGCCGCCGAAGTGATCAAGGCGCTGATGAAGCTCGGCACCATGGCGACCATCAACCAAGTGCTCGACCAGGAGACCGCGATCATCCTGGTGGAGGAAATGGGCCACAAGGCGAAGGCGGCGAAGCTCGACGACCCCGAGGCCTACCTGGTGGAGACCGATGAACACGCGCCGGCAGACCTGCAGCCGCGCCCGCCGGTGGTGACCGTCATGGGCCACGTCGACCACGGCAAGACCTCGCTCCTCGACTACATCCGCCGCACCAAGGTCGCGGCGGGCGAGGCGGGCGGCATCACGCAGCACATCGGCGCCTACCACGTCGAAACGCCGCGCGGCGTGGTGACGTTTCTCGATACCCCGGGTCACGAGGCATTCACCGCCATGCGCGCCCGCGGCGCGCAGGCCACCGACATCGTCATCCTGGTCGTGGCGGCCGACGACGGCGTCATGCCGCAGACCATCGAAGCCATCAACCACGCCAAGGCGGCCGAGGTCCCGCTGGTAGTGGCGATGAACAAGATCGACAAGCACGAGGCCAATCCCGAGAAGGTCAAGCAGGAGCTGCTCACGCATGGCGTGGTGCCCGAGGAGTACGGCGGCGATTCGCCGGTGGTGCCGGTGTCGGCCAAGACCGGCCAGGGCGTGGACGCGCTGCTCGAACAGGTTCTGCTGCAGGCCGAGGTGCTGGAGCTCAAGGCCTCGCCGGACGCGCCCGCCAAGGGCGTGGTGATCGAGGCGCGCCTCGACAGGGGCCGCGGCCCGGTAGCGACGCTGCTGGTCCAATCGGGCACGCTGAAACGCGGCGACATCGTGCTGCTCGGCGCGGTCTATGGCCGGGTGCGCGCCATGCTCGACGAGAACGGCAAGACGGTGCAGGAAGCCGGGCCATCGATCCCGGTCGAGGTCCAGGGTCTCTCCGAAGTGCCCAACGCCGGCGAGGACATGATGGTGATCGCCGACGAGCGGAAGGCGCGCGAGATCGCCAACTTTCGCCAGGGCAAGTTCAGGGACGTGAAGTTCGCCAAGCAGCAGGCGACCAAGCTCGAGAACATGTTCGGGCAGATGGGCGAGGGCGAGAAGAAGGTGCTGACGCTGGTCATCAAGTCCGACGTCCAGGGCTCGCAGGAAGCGCTGGTGCACGCCCTGACGCGGCTCGGCACGGAGGAGGTGAAGGTGACCGTGGTGCACGCAGGCGTCGGCGGCATCACCGAGTCGGACGTCAATCTCGCGATGGCCGCGCGCGCCGTCATCATCGGTTTCAATACCCGCGCCGACGCCACAGCGAGAAAGCTGATCGAGTCCGCCGGCATCCAGGTGCGCTACTACAACATCATCTACGACGCGGTCGAAGAGATGAAGGCGGCGCTCTCGGGGATGCTCGCGCCGGAGAAGAAGGAATCGGTGCTCGGCCTCGTGCAGGTGCGCCAGGTGTTCCGCATCTCCAAGATCGGCACCGTGGCGGGCTGCTACGTGCAGGAAGGCATGGTCAAGCGCAGCGCACAGGTGCGCGTGCTGCGCGACAACGTGGTGATCCACACCGGCGAGATCGATTCCCTCAAGCGCTTCAAGGACGACGTGCGCGAGGTCAAGGCGGGCTTCGAGTGCGGCATGTCGCTCAAGAACTTCTCCGATATCAAGGAAGGCGACCAGTTCGAAGTCTTTGAGGTCCTAGAGGTCGCCCGCAGCCTGTAGACAGGGACGGACCACGTTTTCTTTGGAGTGCGTGCGGTGAAGCGCCAAAGGTCTTCCGGGCGGCCACAGAAGCTCGGCGACCTGATCCAGCGGGAGCTCTCCGAGCTCGTGCAGCGCGAGCTGCGCGACCCGCGCGTCGGCATGATCACGTTCACCGGCGTCGACGTCTCGCCGGACTTCTCCCACGCCAAGGTCTTTTTCACCACCCTGGACCCGGGCCACGTCGACGAGGCGGGAAAAGGCCTGAAGCGCGCGGCGGGATTCCTGCGCTCGCAGCTCGCCAAGCGGATCAAGCTCTACACCACGCCGGAGCTGCGCTTCGAGTACGACGAATCGGTCGAGCGCGGCGACCGTCTTTCGCGCCTGATCGATTCCACCAAGCAGTAGCCCACGGCAATGGCGATCGACGGGGCGTTGCTCCTCGACAAACCAGTCGGGATCAGTTCGAACAGGGCCCTGCAGGAGGCGAAGAAGGCTCTTGGGGCGAAGAAGGCGGGCCACGCCGGAACGCTCGACCCGCTCGCTTCCGGGCTGCTCATCGTCCTCTTCGGCGAGGCGACCAAGTTCGCCGGGCATCTGCTGGAGGACGACAAGGAATACCTCGCCAC
This sequence comes from Burkholderiales bacterium, assembly GCA_036406675.1. Classification (GTDB taxonomy): domain Bacteria; phylum Pseudomonadota; class Gammaproteobacteria; order Burkholderiales; family SG8-39; genus SCGC-AG-212-J23. The sequence goes on along the minus strand of DASXAO010000018.1, from coordinate 32,031 downwards.
GCTGAAGCTCGGCGAAAAGACCGCCACCGGGGACGCCGAAGGCGAGGTGATCGAAAAAAAGCCCGCGCATGTTTCCCGGGCCGATCTTTCGGGGGTGCTGCAGAGGTTCCAGGGCGAGATCGAGCAGCTGCCCCCGATGCACTCGGCGCTGAAGCGCGGCGGCGTGCCGCTCTACGCGCTCGCGCGCAAAGGCGAGACCGTCGAGCGCGAGCGGCGGCGGGTGCGCATCGACGCCCTGGAGGTGGTGAGATTCGAGCTACCTTGCGTCGAGCTGCGCGTCCGCTGCAGCAAAGGCACCTACGTGCGCACCCTGGCCGAGGACATCGGCGAGGCCCTGGGGACCTGCGCGCACCTGGCGGCCCTGCGGCGCACGGCCTCCGGGCGCTGGCGCGTCGAGGACGCGCACTCGCTGGAGCAGCTGTCGTCGCAGGGAAAGCGACACCTTCTTTCCCTGGGGGCTCTGCTGGCCGGTCTGCCGCGCATCGAGCTCGACGCCGCGCAGGAGGCGCGCTTCCGCAACGGCCAATCCCTTGAATCCTTTCCAGGAGAGGGATTGCGCGCGGTCTACGGGGCCGGCGGCTCGGTGATCGGGCTCGGGCAAGCCGCGCCCGGCGGCGCGCTGCGACCGCTCCGATTGGTGGCGCAAGCGGCTGATAAACATCAAAAAACCTTGTGAGCCGCGCAGCCCTTCGGTTACAATCGCCGGCTCACAAAAGCGAAGAGAGATCGAGATGGCATTGCAGGTCGCGCAGAAAGCGCAAGTCGTAAAGGACTACCAGCGCTCCGGCAAGGACACCGGGTCGCCGGAAGTGCAGATCGCGCTCCTCACCGAGCGCATCAACGGGCTCACCGAGCATTTCAAGACCCACGTCAAGGACTTTCATTCGCGGCGCGGGCTGCTCAAGCTGGTGAGCCAGCGCCGCAAGCTGCTCGACTATCTCAAGCGCAAGGACGCGGACAAGTACCGCGGCCTGATCGAGAAGCTGGGCCTACGCAAGTAAATCTTCAGATGGCGCGGTAAAGAGACGCTCACCGTCCTGGTGAGCGTTTTTCTTTTCGCGCCCAGTAAAAGGAATCGCCTTTGAACCCGATCAAGAAAACATTCCGCTACGGCAGCCACGACGTCACGTTCGAGACCGGCGAGATCGCGCGCCAGGCTCACGGTGCGGTGGTCTGCACCATGGACGACACCGTGGTCCTCGCCACCGTGGTCGCGGCGAGAGAGCCGCGCGCCGGGCAGGAGTTCTTCCCGCTCACCGTCGACTACGTCGAGAAGACCTACGCCGCCGGCAAGATTCCCGGCGGCTTCTTCAAGCGCGAGGGCCGGCCCTCCGAGAAGGAAACCCTGACCTCGCGGCTCATCGACCGCCCGATCCGGCCGCTCTTCCCGGACGGCTTCTTCAACGAAGTCCAGGTGGTCGCCACCGTGCTGTCGCTCAACCCCGAGGTGGACTCCGACATCCCGGCCATGCTCGCCGTGTCGGCCGCTCTTACCCTGTCGGGCATCCCGTTCAACGGGCCGATCGGCGCCGCGCGCGTCGGCTACGTGAACGGCGAGTACGTGATCAATCCGACCATGAGCCAGCTCAAGGAGTCGAAGCTCAACCTGGTGGTCGCGGGCACCGAGCAGGGCGTGATGATGGTCGAGTCCGAGGCGCTCGAGCTCGCGGAGGACGTGATGCTGGGCGGGGTGGTGCACGGCCACGAGCAGATGCAGGCCGCGATCCAGGCGATCCACGAGCTCGCCGAGGTCGCCGGCAAGCCGGCCTGGGAATGGCAGGCGCCCGCCAGGAATGATTCGCTCATCGCGCGCGTGGGCGAGCTCGCCGAGGCCGACCTGCGCGAGGCCTTCCGCATCAAGCAGAAGCAGACGCGCAACACCCGGCTGCAGGAGATCCGCAAGAAAGTCGCGGAGCAGCTCGAGCAGGAGGCCAAGCAGATCGGCGTCGAGATCGACCCGCACGAGCTGAAAGACATCTACTTCAACCTCGAGTCCAAGATCGTGCGCGGCCAGATCCTCGACGGCGAGCCGCGCATCGACGGCCGCGACACGCGCACCGTGCGCCCGATCAACGTGCGCGTCGGAGTGCTGCCGCGGACCCACGGTTCCGCTCTGTTTACCCGCGGTGAGACCCAGGCGCTGGTCACGGTCACGCTCGGCACCGGGCGCGACGAGCAGATCATCGACGCGCTGGCCGGCGAATACCGCGAGCGCTTCATGATGCACTACAACATGCCGCCCTACGCCACCGGCGAGACCGGCCGCATAGGGCCGTCCAAGCGCCGCGAGATCGGCCACGGCCGCCTCGCCAAGCGCGCGCTGGTGGGCCTGCTGCCGACGCAGGAGGAGTTCGGCTACTCGATCCGCGTGGTATCCGAGATCACCGAATCGAACGGCTCCTCGTCGATGGCCTCGGTGTGCGGCGGCAGCCTCGCCCTCATGGACGCCGGCGTGCCGATCAAGGCGCACGTCGCCGGCATCGCCATGGGGCTGATCAAGGAAGGCAACCGCTTCGCCGTGCTGTCCGACATCCTGGGCGACGAGGACCACCTCGGCGACATGGACTTCAAGGTGGCGGGCACCGACAAGGGCGTCACCGCGCTGCAGATGGACCTGAAGATCGAGTCCATCAACAAGGGCATCATGAAGGTGGCGCTCGACCAGGCGCGCGAGGCGCGCATGCAGATCCTGCAGATCATGAAGCAGGCGATCGAGGGCTCGCGCACCGAGCTCTCCACCTTCGCGCCCCGCATCATCAAGATGAAGATCAATCCGGACAAGATCCGCGACGTCATCGGCAAGGGCGGCGTCGTGATCCGCGGCATCCAGGAGGAAACCGGCACCACCATCGAGATCGAGGACGACGGCACCATCTCCATCGCCTGCGTCTCGGCCGAGGGCGGCGAGGCGGCGAAGAAGCGCATCCAGGACATCACCGCCGACGTCGAAGTCGGCAAGATCTACGAGGGTCCGGTACTGCGCCTGCTCGACTTCGGCGCCATCGTGCAGCTCCTGCCGGGGCGCGACGGCCTGCTCCACATCTCGCAGATCAGCCAGGAGCGCGTCAACGCGGTCTCCGACTACCTGAAGGAAGGCCAGATCGTGAAGGTCAAGGTGCTCGAGGCCGACGACAAGGGCCGCGTGCGCCTGTCGATGAAGGCCGTAAGCGCGCAGGAGCAGGCGGCAAAGCAGAACGCCTAGTTCTCGCTTGCTGAAACCGGGCTTATTGCTTCGGCTAGGCTTGAGGCGGTCTACTAGAATGCGGGCATGCGATGGCTGCTTCTGTGCATCCCGCTTCTGGCGTTCGCCGAGGACAACGCCGTCGAGCGCACCGCGAAGAAGGCGGCGAACGCCACCGAACGCGGCGTGACGCGCGCCGCGAAGGCCACTGAGCGCGGCTTGAAGAGCGCGGCCAAGGGAGTCGAGCGCGGCGCCAGGGCGACCGACAAGGCGCTCAGCAACGCGGCCAAGAAGACCGACAACTGGATCAAGGAAAAGACGAAGTAGTCCCTGATCCTGAGTGTCGAGCCCGCGGCGCGGAACCCTTGGGTTTCACCCGTACCGAGGTGACGCTGCCCAACCGTACCGAATGGCGCAGGCGGTGCGCATGCGCGACGGCTCTCGCATGGTCTAGCCTGATTCCCTGATCGAGGGGGACCCCATGCAGCTCGGCTTCGAGACCATCGGCAATGCCACGCTGATCGCTTTCGACGACGGGCCGGTGCTGGCGACCGACCCGTGGATCGCCGGCAGCGCCTACTTCGGCAGCTGGGGACTCTCGCACGAGGTGCCGCCGGAGCAAATGGCGGCGATCTGCGGCGCGCGGTACATCTGGCTCTCGCACGGCCATCCCGACCACCTCAACGCCGACTCCCTGGCGCTGCTGCGCGACCGGCAGGTCCTCGTCCCGGCGCACGTCGGCGGCCGGATCCGTGGCGACCTCGAAGGCCAAGGCTTCCGGGTGCGCGAGCTGCCGGTCGCCGAGTGGGTAGAGCTCTCGCCGCGCGTGCGCGCCATGTGCCTGCCCGACTACAACCAGGACGCCGTGCTGCTGCTGGAGATCGGCGACGCGCTGGTGGTGAACGCGAACGATTCCCTGGGACCGGGGTGGCGCCAGCTCATCGCACGCGTCATCCGGCAGCACAAGCGCTCGTTCCTGCTGCAGCTCACCGGCTACGGCGACGCCGACATGATCAATTTCTTCGACGAGCAGGGAAACCGGCTGCCTTCGTCCGCGCTGCGGCGCAAACGTGCCGGCATGCAGGTCGGTCCCGCCGTCGCAAAGCTCGCCGAGTCCTTCGGCGTGACCTACTTCGTTCCGTTCAGCTCGATGCACCGCTATCAGCGCGAAGACAGCGCCTGGGCGAACGAATGCGCGACCTCGGTCGACGATCATGCCAAGGGGTTCGAGTCGAAGCGCTGCAGGATCCTGCCCGCCTTCGTCCGCTACGACGTGCTCGCCGATCGCGCCGAGCCGATCCGTCCGGCGGCCATGCCGGCCCGGACCCTCACCGCCGCGGAATGCGGCGACGACTGGAGCGAGCCGCTCGAGCGGACCGACCTCGACCTCGCGGGCCGCTATTTCCGCTCGATCGAGCACCTGGCGGGGTTTCTCGACTACGTGAACCTGCGCGTCGGCGGCCGCGATCACCCCATCCCGATCGCTGCGCGCAAGTTCGAGCGCGGGGTCACTTTCGAGGCGCCACGGGGCTCGCTTGTAACGGCGCTGCGCTACGAGATCTTCGACGATCTGCTGATCGGCAACTTCATGAAGACCACGCTGCACGGCCGGTGGCCGCAGTCGCGCCTGTACCCGGACTTCACGCCCTACGTTGGCAAATACGGGGACAACGGGCGCGCGCGCACGGAGGAAGGGGTGCGGGAGTACTTCGCCGAGTACCGGCGGCGCACCGGCACCTTCGCGTTCCTGCGCCATCGCTTCGCGACGAAGGCGGCCGACGTGGTGCGCTCCTCGCTCCAGGTGGATTCGGCCGCCTATCGTCTCGCCCGGCGCGCGTACTGGAAGCTGCGCTCGCAGGCCTGAACCGGCCTACCCGCAGCTGTCGCGGTAGATCGTGTAGGCCTCGGTGCAGAGCTGGCTGCGCGACCTGTAGGAGTAGGGCGACCCGCCGCACGCGTTCTGCCAGTTGACGCGCGCGCTCTCGCAAACGCGCGGATCGACGGCGCGCTGCGGGGGCGGCTTCACCGCAAACGAGCGCGCCTCCTCCGTGGCATCGCGCTTCGGCAGGTCGAGCTTTAGCTCGTTCTCCGGCACGCGGCGCCCGGGGTCGGGCAGGTTCTGCGCCGATACCGGCAGGGAGACGATGAGAAGGAGGGCGGCGACCCGCGTCAGGCGGCTTACTTGGCGACCTGCCGCTCGCGCAGCTCGTCGAGCGTCTTGCAATCGATGCACAGCGTCGCTGTCGGCCGCGCCTCGAGGCGCTTCAGGCCGATCTCGACGCCGCAGCTCTCGCAGTAGCCGTACTCGTTGGCGTCGATGCGCGCGATGGTCTCGTCGATCTTCTTGATCAGCTTCCTCTCGCGGTCGCGGTTCCGAAGCTCGAGCGCCATGTCGGATTCCTGGCTCGCCCGGTCGTTCGGGTCGGCGAACACGGTTGCCTCGTCCTGCATGGTGTGGACCGTGCGGTCGATTTCCTCGGACAGCTCCGCCTTGAGCGACTCGAGGATCTTGCGGAAGTGCGAGCGCTGCCGCGCGTTCATGTACTCCTCGCCCTTCTTGGCGGCATAGGGCGTGAAGCTTTTTCTGGTGAGTTCTACGGCCATTGGTTCGAGTGGAGTTCTACGGCCGGTACTGCGGCCGAGCCCGCAAATGAAAAGCGAGCTTTGTAGCAGAAATGCCCCCCTTGCAGCAAGCAAATTAATTGCCCGCGGAATGGGCTAAGAGTATCATTTGGCGCCTTTTTCGGGGTGTAGCGCAGCCTGGTAGCGCGCTTGCTTTGGGAGCAAGATGTCGGGAGTTCAAATCTCCCCACCCCGACCAGCCGAGCGCTGGCGCGAGCGTGCATATTTTGCGTGGTTTGGGCGCCCGGAAGCTGCCCGTAGCTCAACCGGATAGAGCAACGGCCTTCTAAGCCGTAGGTTGCGCGTTCGAGTCGCGCCGGGCAGGCCAGACCACGCGGTGGTGGGTAAGCGCAGTACCGACTACGGTGACCGTAGCTCAAAGGTAGAGTCCCGGATTGTGATTCCGGTTGTTGTGGGTTCGAGTCCCATCGGTCACCCCAGATCTTCCCGTGCAGCTTGAACGCGAGCTGAAGTTTCGCCTCGACGCCGAGGCCGCGCTGCGCGTGCCGCGCCTGCTGCCCTTCGCCGCGCCGCCCAGGAAGAGCCGCCTCGACACCGTCTACTACGACACCCCCGACCTTCGCCTGCAGCGCGCCGGGGCCGCCCTGCGCCTGCGCCGGGCGGGCCACAAGTGGCTGCAGACGCTGAAAGTGCCTCAGGGCCCGCAGGGCGCGCTCGCATCGCGCGCCGAATGGGAGATGGCCGCGCCGAAGGGGCGCCTCGACTGCAAGCTGTTTCCGCGCGAGGCAGTGCGCGCCGCCTCAGGGCTCGACATCGTGCGCCTTGCGCGCCGTCTGCGGCCGGTGTTCGCCACGCGCTTCGAGCGCCGCTCGGGCCCGCTTGCGCTCGGCCACGGTGTTCGCGCCGAAGCGTGCATCGACCGCGGCGTGATCGAAGCGGGAGCGAAGCGCGAGGACATCCTCGAGCTCGAGCTGGAGCTGAAGGAAGGCGAGATCGGCCCGCTGGTCGGGCTCGCCGAAGGCCTGGTGCAGCCGCTCGGCCTGCGCATCGAGACCGCGAGCAAGGCCGAGCGCGGCTACAGGCTGAGCGAATCCGCGGGTCTGCCGCCGCCGACCAAGTGGTCGCAGCCGCCGATCGCCGAGAATGCGACGGCGAGCGACGCGTTCGGCGCCCTCTGCAGCGCCGCGCTCGCGCAGATCGGGGCCAATGCCCCGGGCGTAGTCGAGGGGCGCGACCCGGAGTACCTGCACCAGATCCGTGTCGGCGTGCGCCGGCTGCGCTCCGCGCTGCACGCTTTCCGCAGGCTCCTGCGCGGCTCGCAAGCCAAGGCGGCCGAGCGGCCGCTCAAGGGCATGATGCAGATCTGGGGCGCAGCGCGCGACTGGGACGTGTTCTGCGAGACGCTGGCGGATGCCGCCGCCGACGCTGCGCTGCTCGCGCGTGCGCGGCAGAAGCGCTCCTACGCGCGCAAGGCCGCGGCGGCGACCGCCGGCTCGGCCGCTTTCCACCAGGCGCAGCTGCGCGTGCTGCGCTGGCTGCACCGCGACCCGTGGAAGTCCGACGTGGCCCGGGCGGAACGCCTGGCACGCTATGCGCGCGAGGCGCTGGTGCGGCTGCATGCGCGCCTGCTCAAGGACGCGCGCGGGGTCGACTGGCGCGACGAGCGCCGGCGCCACCAGGTCCGCATCCGCGTGAAGCGGCTGCGCTACGCCTGCGATTTCTTCTCCGGCTGCTTCCCGCACCAGGCGGTGCTGCCCTTCATCGCGCGCCTCGCCTCGCTCCAGGACACGCTGGGCGAGCTGAACGACGTCGCCGTGGGCAAGCAGCTGCTCGCGCAGATCGTCGTCGCCGGCGAGGGCGGCGCCGTGCGCCGCTGGCTCGCCGCGCGCGAGCGCGAGCTCATCGGCTCGCTCGAGCCCGCCTGGAGCGCGTTCGCGGCGAAGCGCCCGTTCTGGCAGCCGAAGCAAGGGCGTCGCGGCCGGCGATGAACACCTCGTCGCTGGGCCAGTAGAGCTCGGCGCGCGGCCAGGCGTCTTCGACCGCGCTCCTGCCGTCGCCGACCTCGCAGGCCAGAAGACCCTTTTTGGCAAGATGGCCTGTGGCCTCCCCGAGAATTCGCGCGACCGTGTCGAGCCCTTTCCTGCCGGCGGCGAGCGCGAGGCCGGGCTCGTGCCGGTACTCCGCCGGGAGGCGCCGCATCGCCGCCGAAGCGACGTAGGGCGGATTGGTGATGATCAGGTCGTAGCGGCTGTCGCCGAGGCCCGCGAACAGATCGGACTTCACCAGGCGGATCCGCTTTTCCATCCTGTGGCGGGAAACGTTGCGTCGCGCGACCGCAAGCGCGGCCGTCGAGAGGTCGCTTGCATCGACCAGCGCCAGCGGAAAGGCGCGCGCCGCAAGGACGGCGAGGCACCCGGAGCCGGTACAGAGATCGAGGATCCGCGCGGGCGGCCGCGCGAGCCACGGCGCGAGCCCCGCCGGCAGCAGCCCGGCTATGTGCGAGCGCGGGATGATGACGCGCCGGTCGACATAGAACGGCACGCCGGAAAGCCAGGCTTCGTTGAGGAGGTAGGCGACGGGGATTCGCTCTTCGATCCTCCTCTGCACGAGGTCTTCTATTCTGTGAGGGTCGACGTCCCGGCCAAGGTCCGCGTCGAACGGAAGGCCCAGGCCCCTGAGCACGAGGAAGGCCGCCTCGTCGCGCGGGTTGTTGGTGCCGTGGCCGTAGTGCAGCCGCGCGGCGCGCAGCCGCCGTTCGGTTTTCGCTATCAGCTCACTTAACGTCAAGGAAGAAGCGCGCGCAGGATTTCCAGGTAGATGCGCGGCAGCTTTTCCAGCGCGGCGAGCTCGATGTGCTCGTTCAGCTTGTGGATGCTGGCGTTCACCGGGCCGAACTCCACCACCTCGGGGCAGATCTCGGCGATGAAGCGCGCATCCGAGGTGCCGCCGGTGGTGGAGAGCTCCGGCGTGCGGCCCGTCTGGCTGTGGATCGCATGCGACACCACGTCGACGAGGCGGCCGCGCTGCGTCACGAAGGGCTTGCCGCCGCCGGGGAGCCAAGCGAGCGAGTAGTCCAGACCGTGCTTCTTCAGCACGCCTTCGAGCCGCTGCTTGAGCGAGGCCTCGGTGCTTTCCGTGGAGTAGCGGAAGTTGAAGTCCAGCGCGAGCGAGCCGGGGATGACGTTGCCGGCGCCGGTGCCGGCGTGGATGTTGGAGCACTGCCAGCTGGTCGGCTGGAAGTGCGCGTTGCCGCGGTCCCACTGCATCGCGGTGAGCTCGGCAAGCGCAGGCGCGAGGAGGTGGATCGGATTCCTGCCGAGCTGCGGATAGGCGATGTGCGCCTGCACCCCGCGCACCGTGAGGCGGCCCGAGAGCGAGCCGCGGCGGCCGTTCTTGATCATGTCGCCGAGCTCGCTCACCGAGGTCGGCTCGCCGACGACGCAGTAGTCGATGGTCTCGGCGCGGCTCTTCATCCGCTCGACGATGCGCGCGGTCCCGTCCACCGACGGCCCTTCCTCGTCGGAAGTGACGAGGAATGCGATCGAGCCGGAATGCCGCGGCCTTTCCGCGACGAACATTTCCGTGGCCACCACGAAGGCGGCGAGGGAGGACTTCATGTCGGCGGCGCCGCGGCCGTAGAGGCGGCCTTCGCGCAGCGTGGGCACGAAGGGATCGGAATGCCATTCCGAGAGCGGACCTGTCGGCACCACGTCGGTATGACCGGCGAGGCAGACCAGCGGACGGCCGGCGCCGCGCCGCGCCCAGAGGTTGGTCACCTCGCCGAACACGATCGATTCGCACTGGAAGCCCGCGCGGCCGAGGCGCTCGGCGAGGAGCGCCTGGCAGGCGCCGTCTTCGGGCGTCACCGACCTGCGGCCGATCAGTGCCCTGGAGAGCGCCAGGACACCGCTGTCTTCAGGCATTCACGTTGATTTTAAAGTCGTTGAAGCCCGAGAGGGCTTCCTTCTTGTCCTCGGCGGGCTTGGCGGGCGGGGTGGGCGCGCCGTTGAGGGACAGCTCGCCCGCGGTCGCCTGGTTGATGAGCCACAGCATGTTGCTCGCGGAGTCGGCGTTCGCGAGCGCCTCGTCCTGCGTGATCTTGCCTTCCATGAAGAGCTTGAAAAGCGCCTGCTCGAAGGTCTGCGAGCCGGGGGCGAGACTCTTCTCCAGCGCCTCCTTCATCTCGCCGATCTCGCCCTTTTCGATCAGCTCCGAGATGTTGCGCGTGTTGAGCAGGATCTCGACCGCGGGCACGCGCGCGCCGGTCTTGATGCGCACCAGGCGCAGCGAGATCACCGCCTGCAGCGAAGCGGCGAGGTCGAGGAGCAGGCTGGCGCGCGTCTCGAGCGGGTAGAAGTTGATGATCCGGTTCATCGCGTGGTAACTGTTGTTCGCGTGCAGCGTCGCGAGGCAGAGATGCCCGGTCTGCGCGTAGGCAAGGGCCATCGACATGGTGGGCTTGTCGCGGATCTCGCCGATCAGGATGCAATCCGGCGCCTGGCGCAGCGCGTTCTTGAGCGCGATCTCGAGGGTTTGGGTGTCGGTGCCGACCTCGCGCTGGTTCACGATCGACTTCTTGTTCTGGAAGATGAACTCGACCGGGTCCTCGAGGGTCAGGATGTGGCCCGACTTCCTCTCGTTGCGGTAGTCGATCATCGCGGCGAGCGAGGTCGACTTGCCCGAGCCGGTGGCGCCGACCATGAGGATCAGCCCGCGCTTCTGCATGATCACGTCCTTCACCACCTCCGGCAGGCCGAGCGTGTCGAGGTTCGGAATCAGGTTCGGGATGTAGCGCACCACCACGGCGGGAGCGCCCTTCTGGCGGAACGCGCTCACGCGGAAGCTGCCGAGGCCCTCGACCGAGATGGCAGTGTTCAGCTCCATCTCGTCCTCGAACTCCTTGATCTGGCGCTCGTTCAGGACCTCGTAGAGAAGCTGGCGCACCGTGTCGGCCGTCATGATGGCCTGGTTCACCGGCACCGCCACGCCGTTGATCTTGATGTTGATCGGCGCTCCGACCGACATGAAGATGTCGGAGGCCTTCTTGTCGGCCATCACCTGGAACAGCCGCTTCATCGCTGACATCTTGTCCCCCTTGTTCTTGTGCCTGCCTCAGTCGCCGCGCAACAGGTCGTTGAGGCTGGTTTTGGCCCGCGTCCTCGCGTCGACCTTCTTAACGATGACGGCACAATACAGGCCGTACCTGCCGTCGGGAGAGGGCAAATTGCCCGAAACCACCACCGAGCCGGCGGGGACGCGGCCGTAGAGGATCTGGCCCGTGGCGCGGTCGAGGATCCGGGTGCTCTGGCCGAGAAATACGCCCATGGAAATGACGCTGTTCTCCTCCACGATCACGCCTTCCACCACCTCCGAGCGCGCGCCCACGAAGCAGTTGTCCTCGATGATCACCGGGTTCGCCTGCAGCGGCTCGAGCACCCCCCCGATGCCCACGCCGCCCGACAGGTGCACGTTCTTGCCGATCTGGGCGCAGGAGCCCACGGTCGCCCAGGTGTCGACCATGGTCCCCTCGTCGACGTACGCCCCGATGTTGACGTAGGAGGGCATGAGGACCACGTTTTTCGCTACGAACGCGCCGCGGCGCGCCATCGCGGGGGGCACGACGCGGAACCCGGCGGCGGAAAAGTCAAAATTTTCAAATTTCGAGCGCACCTTGTCGTAATACTGCGTGCCGCCGCCGTCGATGACCCGGTTGTCTTCCAGGCGGAAGGACAGCAGCACCGCTTTCTTGACCCACTGGTGGGTGACCCACTCGCCGCCCGTCTTCTCGGCCACCCTCAGCCGCCCGGCGTCCAGCCCGGCGATCACCTCGTCGACGGCCTCGCGCAACGCGCGCGGCGCATTCCCGGGGTTGAGCGAGCTCCTTTCCTCCCACGCTTTTTCGATGACGTCCTTCATAGCTGCCTCGCGAATTGGGTGATCCTGTGCGCCGCTTCGACGCATTCTTCCTTGGGCGCGACCAGGGCCAGCCGCACCCGGCTCTTGCCCGGATTTTCGCCGTCCACCGACCTGGCCAGGTAGCTGCCCGGGAGCCCGAGCACGTTGCACTCCGCGTACAAGCGGCGCACGAACTCGGCGTCGTCGATCGGCGTGCGCAGCCAGATGTAGAAACCGCCGTCGGGCATTTCCGCTTGCAGCGGGCTCTCGATCAGAGGAAGCGCGGCGCGGAACTTCTCGGCGTAAAGCCGCCGGTTCTCCTCCACGTGCGCCTCGTCGTTCCAGGCGGCGATGGAGGCGTGCTGCACGCTGAGGCTCATGGCCGAGCCGTGGTAGGTGCGGTAGAGCAGGAATTTTTTCAGCACCGCCGCGTCGCCGGCGGCGAATCCCGAGCGCATGCCCGGGCAGTTCGATCGCTTGGAGAGGCTGGAAAATACGACCAGTCTTTCGAAATTCACTCTTCCAAGCCTGTGGGCGGCTTCGAGCGCGCCCAGGGGAGGGCGGTCGAAATAGATCTCCGAGTAGCACTCGTCCGAGGCGATGACGAAGCCGTGCCGGTCCGAGAGCTCGAACAGGCGCTTCCAGGCCTCCAGCCCCATCACCGCGCCGCTCGGGTTCGCCGGCGAGCAGGCGTAGACGAGCTGCACGCCTTGCCAGGACCTTGGCTCGCCGTAGACCGGCGTCGCTCCGGCGAGAATCGCGGCGCCCTCGTAGATCTGGTAGAACGGGTTCGGGCATACGACCTTCCCGCCCGGGCTCAACACGGTCTGGGCGAAGGCGAAGAGCGCCTCGCGCGTGCCGTTCACCGGCACGACCTGTGTCGCCGGGTCGGGCGCCGGAATGCCGTAGCGCCGTCCCAACCATTGGGACACCGCCTGGCGGAGCTCGGGCAGCCCCGCGGTGAGCGGGTAGATCGCAAGCCCGTCGAGTGCCTGGACCAGAGCCCGCTTCACCAACTCCGGCGTCGGGTGCTTGGGCTCGCCGATCTGGAGGTTGATGGGCTTGAGCCTTTCATTGCCCGAGACGCCATCGAGAAGGCGGCGCAGCTTCTCGAACGGGTAGGGCTGCAGCTGCTCGAGCAGGGGGTTCACGCCCGGCTGCTCTGGGCGTCGCGCCAGCCCTCTTTGCGATGCTCCGCGACCACAGTGGTGTGGATGCCGCCGCGGACGTTCCACTTCGCTTCCAGCTTCATGTACCGCGGCCGGGTGGCGCGGACCAGGTCGTCCAGGATCTTGTTCGTCACGGCTTCGTGGAATGCGCCTTCGTCGCGGTAGGACCAGATGTAGAGCTTGAGCGATTTCAGCTCGACGCACAGCTCGTCGGCGACGTACTCGAGCGCGAGCGTGGCGAAGTCGGGCTGGCCCGTCATCGGGCAGACGCAGGTGAACTCCGGGATCTCCATGTGGATCCGGTAGTCGCGCTCGGGCGCAGGGTTGGGAAACGTTTCCAGCGTCTTGCTGGGACGCGACGGCATCGAATCGACCGAAGATCCGAACAACCGGGATCCGGAAAATTAGGGAAAAAACTGAGCGGCCGGACCCGGAAAAAATTCACAACGATGGTATCATTTTTAGCTGATGCGACTAACTCAAATAAAGCTGTCTGGTTTTAAGTCCTTCGTAGATCCCACCTCGATTCACCTCCCCGGCCAGCTGGTAGGCGTGGTCGGCCCCAACGGCTGCGGCAAGTCGAACGTCATCGACGCGGTGCGCTGGGTGCTCGGCGAGAGCCGGGCGGCGGCGCTGCGCGGGGACTCGATGCAGGACGTGATCTTCAACGGCTCGGCCAACCGCAAACCGCTCGCCCGCGCCGCGGTCGAGCTCATCTTCGACAACTCGCAGGGCCGCGCCGCCGGGCAGTGGTCGCAGTACGCCGAGATCTCGGTGCGCCGCGTGCTCCAGCGCGACGGCGAGTCGAACTACTACATCAACGGCACCCACGTGCGCCGGCGCGACATCACCGACATGTTCCTCGGCACCGGGCTCGGGCCGCGCGCCTACGCGATCATCGAGCAGGGGATGATCTCGCGCGTCATCGAGGCGAAGCCCGACGAGCTGCGCGTGTTCCTCGAGGAGGCGGCGGGGATCTCCAAGTACAAGGAGCGCCGCCGCGAGACCGAGAACCGGCTCGCCGACACGCGCGAGAACCTCGCCCGCATCACCGACATCCGCGTCGAGCTCGCCGGCCAGCTCGAGAAGCTCGAGGCGCAGGCCAAGGTCGCCACGCGCTACAACGAGCTCCACTCCGACCTGCAGCTCAAGCAGCAGCTGCTGTGGTACCTGCGCCGCCGCGACGCCGCCGCCGAGCGCGAGCGCCAGGGCCAGGACATCGAGCGCGCGACCAACGCGCTCGAGGCCGAGAACGCCGCGCTGCGCGGCATCGAGTCGCGCGCGGAGACGGCCCGCAGCGCCCACTACACCGCAGGCGACGCGCTCAACCTCGCCCAGGCCGCCCTGTACTCGGCGAACGCGCTCGTCGCCAGGCACGAGTCGGAGCTGCGCCACCTCGAGGAGACGCGCCAGCGGCTCGAAAGCCAGCACACCGAGCGGCGCGCCCAGCTCGCGCAGTGGCGCGAGCAGCGCTCGCAGCTCACGCAGGCGCTGCACATGTGGGCCGCGCGCGCGGGGGGCGCCAAGCAAAAGGTCGATGACACCCAAGAAAAGCTTGAGGCTGAAAACAAGCGCCTGCCGGAGGCCGAGCAGGCGTTCCGCGCAGGCCAGGAGTACCTGAACGAGGCGCGCAGCCAGCTCATGCAGGCCGAGAGCCGGCTGCAGCTCGAGCAGGCGAACCTCGCGCACCTCGAGCGCGGCCGCCAGGCGCTCGAGCAGCGCCGCGAGCGCCTGGAGAACGAGCTTGCGACGCTGGCCGAGCCGGACGCGGGCGTGCTGTCGGGCCTGGAGGCCCGCCTCGCCGAGCTCGACGAAGCGGTCCGCGCGGCGGAGGCTGCGTCGCAGGCGCTTCACAACGAGGTCGCGGGCATCGAAGAGCGCAAGGCCGCGGCGACCGAGGCCCTGACCGCCGCCCAGCGCGACCATGCCGCGGCCGAGGCGCAGATCGCGACGCTGCGCCAGATCCAGGCCGCCACCGAGGACGACGCGCCGCTGCGCGACTGGTTCGAGCGCCATGGCCTGGGCGGGGTCGCGCCGCTCTGGCAGAAGCTGCGCATCGAGGCCGGCTGGGAAACCGCGGTGGAGGCGGTGCTGCGCGAGCGCCTGCACGCGCTCGAGCTGTCCGGAATCGACCAGCTCGAAGCCGTGGCGAGCGACCAGCCGCCGTCGAAAGCGAGCCTCTTCCTCCCGGGCAACGTGGCGCCCGAGGAGGTGCACGGGTTCGACTCCCTCTTCTCGAAGATCCTGGACGCCGATGCCGCGGTTTCCGGCGCGCTGCGCGACTGGCTCGGCGGCGTGTTCGTGGTCGAGGGCGTGCCCGATGCCTCGGCGCTGCCGGTCGGCGCGGTATTCGTGAACCGCCAGGGGCACCAGTTCACCCACTTCACCGTCAGCCTGCACGCCCCGGACGCGGCGGACACGGGCATCCTCGCCAGGCAAGCCGAGATCGGGACGCTGGAAACGCGCCTGGAAGGCCTGGCCGCACGGCTGAGCTCCTCCCAGGAAAATCTCGAAAGCCTCGATGCCGAGCTCGCCGCGCGCGCCGCCGCGCTGGAGGAAGCGCGCGCGGAGATCGTCACGCGCCAGAAGGCGCACCACGACGCCCAGATCGAGCATCTGAAGGCGCTCCAGGCGCTGGAGCGCTATGCCGAGCGCAGCGCCCAGGTACGCGCCGAGCTCGACCAGATCGCGGCCGAGACGCAGGCGGGCGACGCCGCGCTGGCCGGCTGCAGGGCGAGCCAGGAACGCATCGCGGCGCAGATCGCCGAGGCGAGGACCCGCCGCGAGGCGGCGCAGGCCTCGCATGTGGAGAGCGAAACGGCGCTCGCCGCGCAGCGCCGGGCAGCGCAGCAGGCCGAGCGCGAAGCCCAGGACGCGATTTTCGGCGAGCGCGAATGCAGCGCGAAGATCGCCGAGATCGACCGCTCGGTCACCGTCATCGACCGCGAGATCGAGCGCGGCGAAGCCGAAGTCGCCCGGCTGAACGAAGAGCTCGCCGAGGATCCCATCCCGCCGCTGCGGCAGGAGCTCGACGCGGCGGTCGAGTCGCGCATCTCGTGCGAGAAGACGCTGGGCGAGGCGCGCAATGCCGTCGAAGCTGCCGCGGGCGCGCTGCGCGAGCTCGAGGAAGGCCGCCTGCAGGTGGAAGCGCGCGTCGCTCCCCTGCGCGAGCGCGTGGGCGAGCTGCGGCTCAAGCAGCAGGCTGCGCAGTTGAGCTTCGAGCAGTTCGACGCCCAGCTTCGCGAGGCGAACGCCGACGAGGCGGTGCTCGCGGCCGCGGCCGAGGACGCGGCCCGCCCGTCGAGCCTGCAGGGCGAGATCACGCGGATCAACACCGCGATCGCCGAGCTCGGGGCGGTCAACCTGGCCGCGCTGGAGGAGCTCAACACGAGCCGCGAGCGCAAGGGATTCCTCGACTCGCAGGCCGCCGACCTCGAAGAGGCGGTGAAGACGCTGGAGGACGCCATCCGGCGCATCGACCGCGAGACCCGCGAGCTGCTGCGCGAGACCTTCGACAGCGTGAACCGCCACTTCGGCTCGCTCTTCCCGGTGCTCTTCGGCGGCGGCGAGGCGAAGCTCCTCATGACCGGCGAGGAGATCCTCGACGCCGGGGTCCAGGTGATGGCGCATCCCCCGGGCAAGAGGAACTCGAGCATCCACCTCCTGTCCGGCGGCGAGAAGGCGCTCACCGCCATCTCGCTCGTGTTCGCGCTGTTCCAGCTCAACCCGGCGCCGTTCTGCCTGCTCGACGAGGTCGACGCGCCGCTCGACGACACCAACACCGGCCGCTTCTGCGACCTGGTGAAGCGCATGTCCGCGCAGACGCAGTTCCTTTTCATCAGCCACAACAAGATCTCGATGGAGATGGCCGAGCAGCTCGTCGGCGTGACCATGCCCGAGTCGGGCGTGTCGCGCGTGGTGGCCGTCGACATCGATCAGGCGCTGCGCATGCGGGAGGAGCTCGCGGCGTAGGGCCCGATGACCGATCTCCAGATCGGATTGCTGGTGATCGGCGCCGCCGCGGTGGCCGGCGTCCTCGTCTACAACCGCCTGCAGGAGCGTGCCACGCGGCGCCAGGCCGAGCGGGCCTTCGGCTCGCAGCATGCCGACGTGCTTCTCGACGCGCCGCCCGAGCGGCTTGAGCCGACTCTGGGTCCTTCAAACGCAACTACAACGAAACCGGCTGCGCCGGCAGCCGATCCCCGGGTCGACTACGTGGTGGAGGTGCAGGGCACCTCGGCCGGCGCCATCCGCCCCGACTGGCCGGCGCTGCAGCGGCGCTTCTCGCGCCGGGCAACCCTGACGGAGGGGGGCGGCAAGTCGGCGCACGCGGCGCTCCAGATGGTGAGCCGCAACGGCGTGGTGAGCGAAGGCGACCTGGTCGAGTTCCGGACGCAGCTCGAGACGCTCGCCGCGGCACACGGCGGCAAGGTCTCGGCCCCGCCGATGCGCGAGGCGCTCGCCGCGGCGCAGGCGCTGGACCGGGTCTGCGCCGACGTCGACGTGCAGATCGCCCTGCACGTCCTCGAGCCCGCGGAGACCAGCATCCGCCACGAGGGATTCTCCGTGGGGCAGCGGGCCGACGGCGTTACGCTGATGCTCGACGTGCCGCGCACCCCCGATCTCTCCCGCAGCTACGCCGCGATGGTCGAGGCGGCGCGCCGCCTGGGCGGGCGCCTGGTCGACGACAACGGCAATAGCCTCGACGAGCGCGCGCTCGCCGCCATCGGCGTCGAGGTCGAGTCGATACGCAACCGCCTTGTCGAGGCTGGAATCGAGCCGGGAAGCCCGCTCGCGCTGCGCCTGTTCTCATGACTGTCCCGCCCGAAGCGCGGTCCAGGGCCGAAACCCTGCGGGCCGAGCTCAATCGGCATAACCGCCTCTACTACGTCGAAGACCAGCCCGAGATCACCGATGCAGAATACGACATTCTCTTCAATGAGTTACAGGGTCTTGAAGAGAAATTTCATGAGCTTCGCACGCCGGATTCGCCGACCCAGCGCGTGGGCGGCGCGCCGAGCGAGGAGCTCGCCCCGGTACGCCACGCGGTACCCATGCTTTCGATCCGCACCGAGACCGATACCGAGGATTCCGGCGCGGAGAAGTTCGACGCGCGCATCAGGCGCGAGCTCGGCCTCAAGGCAGACGACCCGGCGGTCGAATACGCGGTGGAGCTCAAGTTCGACGGCGTGGCGATCAGCCTGCGCTACGAGGACGGCGAGCTCGTCCAGGCCGCGACGCGCGGCGACGGCGAAACCGGCGAGGACGTCACCGCGAACGTTCGCACCATCCGCAGCATCCCGCTTCGACTAACAAACAAAATTGGCTTGCTGGAAGTACGCGGCGAGATCTTCATGCATCGGGTCGATTTCGAGCGGCTGAACGAGCGCCAGCGCGCCGCGGGCGAGCGCCCGTACGTGAACCCGCGCAACGCCGCCGCCGGAGCGGTGCGCCAGCTCGATCCCAAGGTCACCGCGCGCCGGCCACTCCGGTTTTCCGCCCATGGCTTCGGCGAGCTCGACGGGATCGCGTTCGAGAGCCAGGCCCAGTTCCTGGACCGCATCGAGGGCCTCGGCCTTCCGGTCTATCCGAAGAAAGCCGACCGCAGGGTGGCGCGCGGCGCAGGCGAGTTGATCGAGTACCACCGCGAAGTCAGCCGGCGGCGCGACGCCTTGCCTTTCGACATCGACGGCGTGGTCTACAAGGTGAACGACCTCGAGCTCCAGCGCAAGCTCGGCTATGTCGCGCGCGAGCCGCGCTGGGCGGTAGCGCACAAGTACCCGGCCCAGGAGCAGACCACAGAGGTTCTGCAAATTGAAATTCAAGTAGGAAGGACGGGCGTCCTGACACCCGTGGCCCGCCTGAAGCCCGTCTTCGTCGGCGGCGTCACGGTCACCAATGCGACGCTCCACAACGAGGATGAGCTGCGCCGCAAGGACGTCTGGGTCGGCGACACGGTGGTCGTGCGCCGCGCCGGCGACGTGATTCCGGAGGTCGTGGGCGTGCGCGAGAAGGGTCCGCGCAGCGCGTCGGACCGCTTCGAGATGCCGAAGGCGTGCCCGGTGTGCGGCTCGCCGGTGGTCCGCGTTCCCGGCGAGGCGGCGACGCGCTGCACCGGCGGGCTCTACTGCAAGGCGCAGCGCAAGCAGACGCTGCTCCACTTCGCCGCGCGGCGCGCCATGGACATCGAGGGCCTGGGCGAGAAGGTCGTCGACCAGCTGGTCGAGCGCGGCCTGGTCGCCAACCCGGCGGATCTGTACAAACTTGACGCGGCGACCCTGGAGGGCCTGGAGCGCATGGGCGAGAAGTCGGCGCAGAACCTCGTTGCCGAGATCGAGAAGTCGCGCAAGACCGAGCTCAACCGCTTCGTCTACGCGCTCGGCATCCCGGGCGTCGGCGAGGAGGTGGCAAAAATCCTGGCGCGCCACTTTGGCTCGGTGCAGGCGCTGGCGGAGGCCGATTGGCCTAAACTCGCGGCAGACAAGGACGCGACGCGCAAGGAGAATGCGCAGCGGAAGAAGCGCGGCGAGCGGGCGCTCGAAGTGCCGCTCGAAGGCATCGGCCCAGAGCTCATGGACAGCATCCAGAAGTTCCTGCGCGAGCCCCACAACGAGGCGGTGATCGGTCGGCTGACCCGCCTGATGGACGTTCGGCGAGCGCCGCGGACCGGCCGTGCCGCCGAGGGCAGGACGTTCGTGCTCACCGGCACGCTGGGGTCGATGACACGCGACGAAGCGCAAGGCCGGCTCGAGGCGCTCGGGCACAAGGTCGCCGGGTCGGTGTCGAAGAAGACCGACTATGTCGTGGCCGGCGCGGACGCGGGCTCGAAGCTCGAGAAAGCGAAGGACCTGGGCGTCGAAGTCCTCGACGAAGCGCAGTTCATCGAATTCCTGCGGAAGGGCTGATGCAGAAAAAGCTGAAGAAGGCGGTGTTCCCGGTGGCCGGGCTCGGCAGCCGCTTCCTCCCGGTGACCAAGGCGAGCCCGAAGGAGATGCTGCCGGTGGTCGACAAGCCGCTCATCCAGTACGCGGTGGAGGAGGCGGCGGCGGCGGGCATCACCGACATGATCTTCGTCACCGGCCGCAACAAGCGCGCGATCGAGGACCATTTCGACAAGGCCTACGAGATCGAGGCCGAGCTGGAGAAGAAGAACAAGGACGGGCTGCTCAACATGGTGCGCTCGGTGCTGCCGGAGGGCGTGCGCTGCATCTACATCCGCCAGGCCGAGCCGCTCGGCCTCGGCCACGCGGTGCTCGTCGCGCAGCCCGTGGTCGGCGACGACCCGTTCGCGGTGATCCTCGCCGACGATCTCATGGACTCCGAGCCGCCGGCGATCGCGCGCATGGCCGAAATCTTCCACCGCGAAGAATGCTCGCTTCTCGGCGTGGAGGAGGTGCCGCGCGACCAGACCGCAGCCTACGGCATCGTCACCATCGACCAGATGCAGGGCGATGTCGCGCGCATCCACAGCATCGTCGAGAAGCCCAAGCCCAAGGACGCGCCCTCCAACCTGGCGGTGATCGGCCGCTACGTCCTCACCAACCGCATCTTCGACATGCTCTCCAAGGTGACCCCGGGCGCCGGCGGAGAGATCCAGCTCACCGACGGCATCTCGGCGCTCCTCGCGCAGGAGCGCGCGCTGGCGGTGCGCCTTCCGGGGCGACGCTTCGACTGCGGCTCGAAGCTCGGCTATCTGCAGGCCACGGTGGAGTTCGGCGTGCGCCACCCGGAAATCGGCTCCGAATTCACGAAATATCTGAATAACCGATAAACTCGCGGGATGCCCGACCTGAAGCAGGCCTGGGCCTTCCTCGAGAACTCGGACGGCGTTGCCAGCGCAGGGGAGGTCCAGGCCGCCATCCGCCGTGTCGCTACCGAAATCGAGCAGCGCCTGGCGGGCGCCTATCCCATGGTGCTCGCGGTCATGGGCGGCGCGGTGGTATTCGCCGGACAGCTCCTGCCGCTGCTTCGCTTCCCTCTCGACTTCGACTACATCCACGCCTCGCGCTACGGCGCGGCCACGCGCGGCGCCGGGGTCGACTGGAAAGTGTCGCCGCCCGGCCTGGTGAGCGGGCGCACGGTGCTCGTGCTGGACGACATCCTCGACCACGGCGAGACGATGAACGCGATCCGCAACCGCCTGCTCGAGCTCGGCGCAAGCGCGTTCTCCTGCGCGGTGCTGGTGGATAAGACGCTCGGAACGAAGAAACCGATCACGGCCGACTTCGTCGGCCTGGCGATTCCAGACCGCTTCGTATTCGGCTGCGGCATGGACGCGAAGGGCTACTGGCGCAACCTTCCGGAGATCCGGGCCATGAGGGAATGAAGGTGGCGCTCGTCGCGATCATCGGCGGCAGCGGCCTGTCGCAGCTCGGGAACATGGAGGCGACCCAGCGGCGCGTCGCGCGCACGCCCTATGGCGAGCCCTCGGGCGCACTGACGTTCGGCCGCATCAAGGGCCGCGACGTGGTGTTCCTCGCGCGCCACGGCTATGGGCACACCATCGCGCCGCACGAAGTGAACTACCGGGCCAACATCTGGGCGCTGAAGGACGTCGGCGCCGACTGCGTGGTGTCGGTGGCTTCCGTCGGCGGCATCCGCTCCGACATCGCGCCCGGGATGCTGGTGCTTCCCGACCAGATCGTCGACTACACCTGGGGCCGCTCGTCCACCTACTTCGAAGGCGCGGGCGTGCCGGTGCACCACATCGACTTCACGGTGCCGTATTCCGCCCAGCTGCGCAGGCGCATCCTGCAGGCCGCGGGGGCATGCAAGGAGGAGATCGTCGACGGCGGCGTCTATGCCGCCACCCAGGGGCCGCGCCTGGAGAGCGCCGCCGAGATCACGCGCCTCGAGCGCGACGGCGCGCACATCGTCGGCATGACCGGCATGCCGGAGGCCGCGCTCGCGCGCGAGGTGAGCCTCGACTACGCCACCATCGCGGTGGTCGCCAACTACGCCGCCGGCCGCGGCGACAGCGCGCGCGCCGTGCCGCTCGACAAGATCGGCGAAGTGCTCGACGTGGCGATGGGCCGCGTGCGCCGCATCCTCGAGAAGTTCTGCGAGCAGAAATGATCCGCGACGTTCTGAGAATGGGCGACCCTCGCCTCTGGGAAAAGTCCCTCCCGGTCGAGAAGTTCGGCACCGCGGAGCTGGCCGAGCTGCTCCAGGACATGCGCGACACCATGGCGCACCTGAACGGCGCCGGCCTCGCCGCGCCGCAGATCGGCGTGCTCCTGCGCGTGGTGATCTTCGGCGTGCACGCCAACCCGCGCTATCCCGACGTCGAGGAAGTGCCCGACACCGTCCTCATCAATCCGGTCATCACCCCGCTTTCGAACGACCTGGAGGAGGGCTGGGAGGGCTGCCTCTCGGTCCCCGGCATGCGCGGCTCGGTGCCGCGTTACACCAAGCTCAAGTACTCGGGCTACGACGAGCAGGGCAAGCGCTTCGTGCGCGAGGTCTCCGGCTTCCACGCTCGCGTCGTGCAGCACGAGTGCGACCACCTCGACGGCGTGCTCTACCCGATGCGCATCCGCGACTTCACCAAGTTCGGCTTCAGCGACGCGCTTTTTCCAGACCAGGACCTGCCGGCCGAAGAGTAGCGCGCGCATGGCGGAGCTCGACGCGACGCATGATGCGGGGCTGAAGTGCTGGGTCGAGTCGGCGCACGACCCGGCGACGGATTTCCCGATCCAGAACCTCCCGTTCGGCGTCTTCCGGCGCAAGGGCACGAAGGAGAAGCCGCGCGGCGCGGTGGCGATCGGCGACCAGGTCTTCGACCTCGCGGCGCTCGGCATCGAGACCGGGCCGACGCTGAACGCGATCGCGGCGGCCGGGCCGTCGACGTGGCGGCGGCTGCGAAAGCAGATCTCCCGCGCCTTGTCCGTAAAGGGCTATCACAAGCGACACAAGAAGTATCTGTTGCCGGCAAAGCGGGCGGAGCTCTTCGTGCCGGTGGCGATTGGCGACTACACCGATTTCTACGCCGGCATCCACCACGCCACGTCGATCGGGAAGCTCCTGCGTCCGGACAATCCGCTGCTGCCGAATTACAAGTGGATCCCGATCGCCTACCACGGGCGGGCGTCCTCGGTGGTGGTGTCGGGAACGCCTGTGACGAGGCCGATGGGACAGGTGAAAGCGGCCGGAAGCGACTCTCCCGTGGTCGCACCGAGCGCGCGGCTGGACTACGAGGTGGAGCTCGGGTTCGTCGTTGGACCCGGCAACCGCCTGGGTACGCCCATTGCCATCGACGAGGCTGAAGACCATCTGTTCGGCGTGGTGCTGCTGAACGACTGGTCGGCGCGCGACCTGCAGGCCTGGGAATACCAGCCGCTGGGGCCGTTCCTCGCGAAGAGCTTCGCCACCACGATCTCGCCGTGGATCGTGACCTTCGAGGCGCTCGCGCCGTTCCGCTGCGCGGCGTTTGCGCGGCCTGCAGGGGATCCGCAGCCCTTGCCGTATTTGTCGAGCCTGGAAGATCAGGAGGCCGGCGGTCTCGACATCGGCCTGGAGATGCGCCTGAGCAGCGAGGCGATGAGAAAAGCTAAGGCGGCGCCCATGCGGCTTTCCCGCGGAAACGCGCGCGAAGCGTACTGGACCGCCGCGCAGATGGTGGTGCACCACAGCTCGAATGGCTGCAACCTCCAGCCAGGCGATCTTTTCGGCTCGGGCACGCTGTCCGGCGCGGCGCCGGAGGACGCCGGGTCGCTGATGGAGCTCACGAGGGCCGGCAGCGCGCCGCTGAGCCTCCCGGGCGGCGAGACGCGCGCCTTTCTCCACGATGGCGACGAGGTCATCCTGCGGGGGCGGTGCGAGGCGGCAAACGTAGCGCCGGTCGGCTTCGGGGAGTGCACCGGGCTCGTGCGTCCGTCACGTTCACTTACAAAGCGGCAACACTAGGTTTCCAGGGCAACGCAGGGCGGATACCGCCCGCGCCTATCGTGCACGGTCGAAAGGAGGGTGTGTGACACCCCAACAGATCGACCTGGTGCAAACGAGCTGGAAGCAGGTGCTGCCCCTGACTGAGAGCGCCGCGCAGATGTTCTACGGCCGGCTCTTCTTCCTCGACCCGTCGCTGCGGCCGCTGTTCGTCGGCGACATGCGCGAGCAGGGGCGCAAGGTGATGGCGATGATCTCGTTCACCGTGAATGGGCTAGGGCGGCTCGACGAGCTCATGCCCACCGTGAAGGCGCTCGGCCGCAGGCACGCCGCCTACGGCGTGCGCCCCGAGCACTACTACACCGTGGGCGCGGCGTTCCTCTGGACCCTGGAGCAGGGCCTGGGCGCGGCGTTCACGCCCGCGGTACGCGAGGCGTGGGTCGCCGCCTACAGCGTGCTCGCGAACACGATGCGCGACGCCGCGGAGATGGCCGCCTAGCGGCGCGCCGTATTGCCCGCCGCCGCAGTCTCCTCGACGCCGAGCCTCGCGAGCGTGCGCGGGTTGGGGCTTCCCGTCACGGCGATCTTCTCGGATCGCTGGAACTCGCGCAGCGCCGCGCGGGTGGCGTCACCCAGAATTCCGTTGGCCGCTCCGGCCTTGTAGCCGCGGGCGTTCAGCGTCTCCTGCACCCTGCGAATCGTGGCGGGCGGATAAGCTCCGGCCGCGTTGGCAGAGGCTGTCTTCGCGCCTTTCTCCAGGCCGAGCGCGTTCAGCGTCGCACGGTCGAGCTTGCCGGTCGGCTGCAGCTTCTCCGAACGCTGGAAATTGACCAGTGCCGCCCCGGTCTGCGGGCCCATGTGCCCGTCGACACCGCCGGTGCGGAAGCCGCGATCGTTCAGCACCTTCTGCGCCTGGCGCACCGTCTGCGAGTTGACGAACACCGGGTCGGCGGCGCTTGCCGACGCCATTCCAGCGGCCGCTATAGCCGCGATGAGTAACGAGTACAGCGCTTTCATGACCGGATCCTCTCGAAAGGTTAGGCGTCTACCTATCGAGCAAGCGCTGTTCCCTGTTGCGCCGCAGTAGTCCTCCGGCGACGCGTCTAATGGCGCCGCAGGAAGTTCCGCACCAGCTCGAAGGTTTCCGGCTTTTCGCTCATCACGCCATGAAGCGCATCGGGGACGATGTGCAGCTCCGCGTCGGGCAGGCGGCGGGCCATCTCCTCGCAGTGCTTCGCCGGGGTGATCATGTCATCGGCTCCGCACAGGAGAAACACCGGGAGCTTGATTTCGCCAAGCCGGTTCCAGGTGTCGTGGTGGATGAGCGCGTGGCCCATGTGCAGGAATCCTTTTAGCGGGCGATGCGCGGAAATCAATGCCTGCTCCGCGCGCGCGATCGCCTCGGGGTTCGCATCGTAGTACTGGGCGGTGTAGAAGTAGGTGAGCTCGCCCGGGAAGAGTGCTTCGAAGCCGCTGTCTCTCGCGGTATCCATCCACCACTGGACCATTTTTCGCGCGCGGCTGTCGAGCCTGGAAGTACTGGAGGTCATCGCGAGGCACCTCACGCGCTGCGGCTGCTCCAGGGCAACCCATTGCGCGATTGCGCCGCCCATCGACTTGCCCAGAACGCGGGCGCGATCGATTTCCAGGTGGTCCATGAGACCGAGCGTGTCGCGAGCGAGCATCTGCGTGGTGTACGGGTAGTCGGGCACGTCGCTGCCGCCGATGCCGCGGTTGTCGAACGCGAGCACGCGGTATTCCTTGGCGAGCTCGGTCAGCACCGATCCCCACGACTGCCAGTTCGAGCTGGCGTAGCCGCCGATCAGGACGAGCCACTCCCCGGAGCCTTGCACCGTGTAGTTGATGTTCAGGTCCGCGACCTTCGCCAACGGCATGGAGGCGCCTCCTTCAGCTGGATTGAAACAGCAAGCTCGCCGCGGCGAGCCAGTGGTAGGGTAACCGCCGTGCGGCTGGTTGCGCTCTTCGCTTTCGCTCTCTGCTCGATTGTCGGCCCGATCGCGCCTGCGCTTTCGCAGGGGACCTACCCTGCGAAGCCGATCCGCCTGGTCTGCCCGTTCGCGGCGGGCGGCGCCGCCGATCTCGTGGCGCGGCTCGTCGCCAGCCAGCTCTCTGCGAGGCTGGGGCAGCAGATGGTGGTCGAGAATCGCACCGGCGCCTCGGGCAACATCGGCACGCAGCAGGTCGCGCTCGCGGAGCCGGACGGCTACACGCTGCTTCTCGGCTTCGACGGAACGCTCGTCATCAATCCGTACATCTTTGCCAGGATGCCGTTCGATCCGGTCAGGGATTTCGCGCCGATCGGCAAGATCGGCGACGTCCCCCTGCTGGTGGTGGCGAATCCCCAGGTGCCGGCGAGAACGCTCGCCGAGCTGGTCGCGCTCTCGAAAACGCGCGAGGGCGGGCTGCCGTACGGAACCGCCGGCACCGGCAGCACGCAGCACATCATGTTCGAGCTGCTGAACCAGCGGACCGGCGCCCGGTTCGTCCACATTCCGTACAAGGGCGCCGCGCCCGCCATGGTCGACGCGCTCGGCGGCCACCTGCCGCTCGTCGGAGCGGCGCTCGCCGGATCGCTCGACTACATCAGGGCGGGCAAGCTGCGCGCGCTTTCGATCTCCACGGCGCAGCGCTCGAAGTTCCTGCCGGAGGTGCCCACCCTGATCGAGAGCGGCATGGGCGACCTGGTGATCACCGCATGGCACGGACTTCTGGCGCCTGCCAAAACGCCCCGTGCGGTGGTCGACCGGCTGAGCCGCGAGCTGAATGCGGCGCTCTCGGAGCCGGCGGTGGTCGAGCGGCTGGATGCGATCGGCAGCATCGCGGCGCCGGGAACGCCGGCGCAGCTCGCGGAGCAGATCCGGCGCGACCTCGAGCGCTACGGCCAGGTCGTCAAGGCCGCCGGAATCAAGGTTGAATAGAGGAGCACGCGATGGAGCTCATGCCATTTCATCTCTCGGTCCCGGTGACCGATCTTCCTTCCGCACGCCGGTTCTATGGCGAGCTGCTCGGCTGCTCAGAAGGGCGCAGCGCCGACATGCGGATCGATTTCAACTTCTTCGGCCATCACCTCGTGACGCACGTGGAGCCGAAAGACGCCGCGCACAAGACCACCGACATCGATTCGTTCGGCGTGCTCACGCCGGCGCGGCACTTCGGCATCGTCGTTCCGATCGACTACTGGAACCGGCTCGCCGACAAGCTGCGCGAGGCGAAGGCGAATTTCTACACCGAGCCGCAGACGGTGTTTCCCGGCGAGGTCAAGGAGCAGCACATCATGCTGGTCCACGACGGCTGCGGCAACATCGTCGAGTTCAAGGCGTCGCCGAAGTACGGGCTGTTCCAGAAAGAGAAATAGGCCTCAGGCCCAGCAGAGCCAGCCGGTGAGCAGGTACTTGTGCTGCGTGGGAGACACCACGCCGCGATGCACGTGCGTCAGCGCCGCGGGAAAGATGACGGTGTTGCCCTTGACCGGCGAAGTCACCTTGCGCTGGTAGTGGAACTCGGTGCCGCCGCCGTCGGTGACATCGTTCAGATAGGTCGTGAAGACGAGCGCGCGGTCGGTGTGCCCGTGCGCGCCGTCGACGTGCCAGGCGTAGAAGCCTTCGCCGGGCTTGTACCACTGGATCTGCGGCGGATACTTGAGCTGGAAGCTGCCGCCGTGGCTGACGAGCTCCTCGATGTAGCGGTTGATGAATCCCGACACTTCCTGCATGTAGGCGTCGAACCTGAATTCGCGCAGGTTCCAGTGCTTCTCCGCGACGCCCATGCCGAGGTCGGTGCTGCGCTTCCACTTCGGATCCACTACGTCGGCGCCCACCACGCCCGGGAGCACCAGGTTCGCCGCCACGGCTTTCTTGAACAGCTCGACCAGCGCATCGCAGATCGAGGGATCCGACAGCATGTATTCGCGGATGAACGTGTCCATCGCCGGCGACGAGGCGCTCACGAGGCGACCGCGGCGAGCGCCGGTGCCGGCTGCGGGCTGAGGGAGAGCTCCTTAAGGAGGTCCTGCTCGAGCTGGAGCACGGTCTTCGAGTTGGACAACGCCTCTCCGGAGACGAGGAACACGTCCTCGGCGCGGTCGCCCAGGGTATTGATGCGCGCGGTCTGGAGGTTGACGCGGTAGCGCGCCAGCGTGCGCGCGACGCCGTACAGCAGTCCCGGCCGATCGGCGGCGACGATGTTCAGCGCGTAGAGCGAGCCGCGCTCGTCGGGGCGGATGTCGACCGAGGGCGAGATCGGAAAATGGCGCACGCGGCGCGAGAGCCGGCCGCCGCGCGGCGGCGCGAGCGGCGCCTGCGACTCGAGCTCGGCGGCGAGCTCCGACTCGATCAGGCTGATCATGTCGCGGTAGTGCGCGCCGCTCCCCTGGCCCATCACCACGAAGGTATCGAGCGCGTAGCCGTCGCGCGTGGTGTGGATCTTCGCCTCCGCGATGTCGAAGCCGGCGCGCTCGAAATAGCCGCAGATGCGGGCGAACAGCGCCTCGCGGTCCGGCATGTAGATCATCACCTGGAGACCCTCGCCGAAAGGCGCGAGCCGCGCCTTGACCACCGGCCGCGCCGCGCCGACGCGATAATGGAGGCTGCGGGTGTGCCAGGCGATCTCCTGCGGCTCGTGGCGCAGGAAATAGGCGGTGTCGAGCTGCTTCCAGAAGCGCTCCTTGACGCCGTCCGAGAGCGCGTAGAGGCGAAGCAGCCGGGTCGCCTCGGCCTGCTTCTCGGCGAGCGCCGCGTCGCGCTCGAGTGGCGCGCCGGTAAGCACCCGCCTCGCGGCGCGGAAGAGATCCTCGAGGAGCTTCGCTTTCCAGCCGTTCCAGACCTTGGGGCTGGTTCCGCGCACGTCCGCCACGGTGAGGAGGTACAGCGCGACCAGGCGCCGCTCGCTGCCGACGAGCTCAGCAAAGGCGCGGATCACCTCGGGGTCGTAGACGTCCTGCTTCTGTGCGACGTGCGACATCGCGAGGTGCCTTTCGACCAGGAAGGCGACCAGGTCGGCGTCTTCGTCCGACAAGCCGTGCTGCTTCGAAAAGGCGCGCGCATC
This sequence comes from Burkholderiales bacterium, assembly GCA_036406675.1. Classification (GTDB taxonomy): domain Bacteria; phylum Pseudomonadota; class Gammaproteobacteria; order Burkholderiales; family SG8-39; genus SCGC-AG-212-J23. Next base: position 3,255 of record DASXAO010000018.1, on the reverse strand, counting down.
GACCGAGCCGAGCTCGGAGTGGTCGCCGCCGCGCCCCTTGGCGATGTCGTGATACAGCGCCGCGATGTAGATCAGCCAGTGCCGCTCGAAACCGTTGATGAGCTCGCTGCACAGGGGAAACTCGTGCGCGAACTCCGGCATCGTGAAGCGGCGCACGTTCCTCAGCACCATCAGGATGTGCTGGTCGACGGTGTAGACGTGGAACAGGTCGTGCTGCATCTGCCCCACGATGCGGCCGAACTCGGGCAGGTAGCGCCCGAGGATGCCGTACTGGTTCATGCGCCGGAACTCGTGCACGATGCCGCGCGGCTGCTGCAGGATCTGCAGGAAGAGGAGCTGCGCCAGCGGGTCGCGCCTGAACTTCGCATCGATACGCCGCCGCGCCCGCCACAGCGCCCGCAGCGTCGGCGCGGTCATGCCGCGCAGCTCGTGGTGCTGCATCATCAAGAGGAAGCTCTCGAGGATGGCGCTCGGCACGCGCTCGAAGAGCGATTCATCCTCGATGTGAAGCAGTTCATTTCGAACCCAGAAGCGCTCGTTCAGCGCGCGGGGGACCTCTTCGGACTGCGGAAACAGCCGCGCGCCGATATTCTGCAGCACGATGGTGTTGAGCTGCGTGACGGTCTTCGCCGCGCGGTAGTAGCGCTGCATCATCGCTTCGCTCGCGCGCCGATCGGGCGTGTCGACGTCGCCGTACTGCGCCGCGAGCGCGTTCTGGAAATCGAACACGATGCGGTCCTCGCGCCGCCCGGCGAGATAGTGCAGGCGGATGCGCAGGTCCTGGAACGCGGCCTCGTGGCGCGTGAGCTGGCGCGCCTCGTGGCGCTCGAGCAGGCCCGCGGAAACGAGATCGGTCCACCTGCGGCCGATGCCGCTCGCGCGCGCGATCCAGAGGATGGTGTGCAGGTCGCGCAGCCCGCCCGGCGCCTCCTTCAGGTTGGGCTCGAGGGAGTAGGGCGTGTCCTGGTGCTTTGCGTGGCGCTGCTCCTGCTCGAGCCTCTTCGCCTTGAAGAACGACAGCGGGTCCCTCGTCTCGTCCAGCGCCTTGACCAGCTCCGAGAAAAGGCGCCGGCTGCCGGCGAGGTAGCGCGCCTCCATCAGCGTGGTGCCGATGGTGATGTCCTCGCCGGCGCTTTCCACGCAGCCCTGCACGGTGCGCACGCTGTGGCCGATTTCGAGGCCGATGTCCCACAGCACGCCGATCAGCCTCTCGATCTTCTCCTTGTCGGCGCCGGCGATGCCTGCTTCGGTAACCGCACCGGGAAGGAGAACCAGCAGATCCACGTCCGAGCCGGGAAAAAGCTCGCCGCGGCCGTAGCCGCCCGTGGCGACGAGCGCGGCGCCCGCGAGCGCGGTGTCGCGCCACACCTCCCGGATCGTGCGGTCCACCAGCGCGCAGTGCTTGCGCAGGAGCCGCTGCGGGTCGGGCTCCTCGAGGTACGCGAGGCGAAGGACCTGGCGTTCCTCCGCGAGGCTCTTCCTTAGATCATCCAAGAAGCGCGGGCTCCGCCATCGACCCGGCGGACTGGGTCAGCACCTCGAAGCCGCGCTCGGTCACCGCGACGGTGTGCTCCCACTGCGCCGACAGGCTGTGGTCCTTGGTGACGATGGTCCAGCCGTCGGCGAGCTCGCGGATCCCGGCCTTGCCGGCGTTGATCATCGGCTCGACCGTGAAGGTCATGCCCGCCTCGAGCACCAGCCCGGTTCCGGGGCGCCCGTAGTGCAGCACCTGCGGCTCCTCGTGGAACTTGCGGCCGATGCCGTGCCCGCAGAACTCGCGCACCACCGAGAAGCCGTGCTTCTCGGCATGGGCCTGGATCGCCGAGCCGATGTCGCCCAGGCGCGCGCCCGGACGCACCTGGCGGATGCCGAGCCACATGCATTCGTGAGTGACGTCGACCAGGCGGCGCGCCTGGATGCTCGGCTCGCCGATGTAGAACATCCGGCTCGAATCGCCGTGGAAGCCGTCCTTGATCACCGTGATGTCGACGTTGAGGATATCGCCCGGCTTGAGCACCCGATCGCCCGGGATGCCGTGGCAGACCTGGTGGTTCACCGAGGTGCAGATCGACTTCGGGAACGGCTTGTAGCCCGGCGGCGCGTAATTGAGGGGCGCCGGGATGGTGTGCTGGACCCGGACCATGTAGTCGTGGCACAGGTCGTTCAGCTTGCCGGTCGTGACGCCCGGCTTCACGTGGAGGGCGACGAAGTCGAGCACCTCGCCGGCCAGCCGCCCCGCGACGCGCATGCGCTCCAGCTCCTCGGGAGTCTTCAGTACAACGGCCATTGATGCCTGATTATGCTAGAATTTCGGACTCAAATTCGCCTGCTCGCGGCAAAAACAGGGTGCCCCAACCGGAATATCGGGAATATCGGGGTGATCGCCGCAAGCTAAAGGCCTCAACCCTAAAGGAGAGCGTTTAGTGTCGGTCACGATGCGCCAGATGCTGGAGGCCGGGGTCCATTTCGGCCACCAGACCCGCTACTGGAACCCGAAGATGGCGCCGTACATCTTCGGCCACCGCAACAAGATCCACATCATCAACCTGGAGAAGACCCTGGAGATGTACCAGGAGGCGCTCAAGTTCGCCCGCAAGCTCGCGGCGAACCGGGGCAACCTGCTCTTCGTCGGGACCAAGCGCCAGGCGCGCGACATCGTGCGCGAAGAGGCGCAGCGCTGCCAGATGCCCTACGTCGACTACCGCTGGCTCGGCGGCATGCTCACGAACTTCAAGACCGTCAAGCAGTCGATCAAGCGCCTGAAGGAAATGGAGACGATGGGGCAGGACGGCACGCTCGAGCGCCTCGCCAAGAAGGAGGCCTTGGGAATCCAGCGCGAGATGGACAAGCTCAACCGCTCGCTGGGCGGCATCAAGGAGCTCGGCAGCCTGCCCGACGCCTTGTTCATCATCGACGTCGGCTACCAGAAAGGCGCCGTCGCCGAGGCGAACAAGCTCGGCGTGCCGGTGATCGGCGTGGTCGACACGAACCACAACCCGGCCGGGATCGACTACGTGGTCCCGGGCAACGACGACTCGAGCCGCGCCATCCGCCTCTACGCGCGCGGCATGGCCGACGCCGTTCTCGAGGGACGCACCCAGTCTCTCGAGGAAGTGGTCGCCGCCTCGCGCGACGAGTTCGTCGAGGTGGAAGAGGAAGAGGCCGAGAAGTAGGGTGCGGCTACCGACCCGGAACTCGAAAAAGGGGCCTAGCGCCCCTTTTTTTCAACCGTAAGTAAGGAGTTTGCAAGGATGG
>DASXAO010000017.1:0-9385 GCA_036406675.1 Burkholderiales bacterium | reverse complement strand
ACGCGCACGCTGATGTGCGTGTAGATGAGCTCGGACCAGCCGAGGTGGTCGGCGACGCGGTAGGCGCCGGCGAGCTGCACCCGCAACGCCCATTCCGCTGGAGTGACGGAGGACGCTGGGGCGAGGACGGCGCTCATCTTCTCTAAGAGAGGACTATATTGTCGTCCCCGCGAAGGCGGGGACCCATTTTCTGGAGAACATGGGCCCCCGACAAAAGCACTCGGGGGCGACGGTTCTCGGCGCTTCGGGGGCGACGGTTCGGGGCGCTTTGACACATGTCCTAAGCGGCCTTGAGCGGGATGGTCTTGTGGCCGCCGTGGTTTCGGCAGCCGGGGCCGGCGTAGGTCATCTCCACCAGGAACTTCTGCATGTCCCACGCGCCGGTCGGGCAGCGCTCGGCGCACAGGCCGCAGTGCAGGCAGACGTCCTCGTCCTTCACCATCACGCGCTGGGTCTTTAGCGGGCCGGAGACGTAGAGGTCCTGCGTCGCGTTCTTGGCAGGCGCATTCAGTTTTTCACGGAGAGGCTTCTCTTCGTCATTCCCCGTGAAGGTGATGCAGTCCATCGGGCAGATGTCGACGCAGGCGTCGCACTCGATGCACAGGCGGTCGGTGAACACCGTCTGCACGTCGCAGTTCAGGCAGCGCTGCGCCTCCTTCCACGCCGTGGCGACGTCGAAGCCGAGCTCGACCTCCATCTTCACGTTCTTCAGCGTGGCCTTGATGTCGGCCCAGGGCACCTTGTAGCGCGCGTCGACCGCGATGTCGTTGTCGTAGCTCCACTCGTGGATGCCCATCTTCTGGGACACGAGCGTGACTCCGGGAGCAGGGCGCTCTCCGATGTTCTCGCCATTCAATAATTTATCTATGGAAACAGCAGCGTCATGTCCATGCGCCACCGCCCAGATGATGTTCTTCGGCCCGAACGCCGCGTCGCCGCCGAAGAAGACGTTCGGGACCGACGATTGGAATGTCGTTTTATCTAATTGAGGTAAGCCCCATTTGTCGAAGGCGATTCCTGCATCGCGCTCGATCCACGGAAAGGCGTTCTCCTGGCCCACCGCGACCAGCACGTCGTCGCACTCGAAGCTCTGGTCGGGCTCGCCCGTCGGGACGAGGTTGCGGCGGCCTTTGTCGTCGTAGACGGCCTTGACCTTTTCGAAGGTCATCCCCGCGAGCTTGCCGCCTTTGATCACGAATGCTTTCGGGACCAGGTAGTTGAGGATCGGAATGCCTTCGTGCTGCGCGTCTTCCTTCTCCCACGGGCTCGCCTTCATCTCCTCGAAGCCCGAGCGCACGATGACCTTCACGTCCTCGCCGCCGAGGCGCTTGGAGGTGCGGCAGCAGTCCATGGCGGTGTTGCCGCCGCCCAGCACGATGACTTTCTTTCCGATCTTGCTGGTGTGGCCGAACGACACCGACGACAGCCAGTCGATGCCGATGTGGATGTTGGCGGCGCCTTCCTTGCGGCCGGGAATGTCCAGGTCTCTTCCTCTCGGGGCGCCGGAGCCGACGAACACCGCGTCGTAGCCTTCGCCCAGCAGGGCTTTCATGCTGTCGATCTTTCTCTGCTTGAACGTAACGCCGAGGTCGAGGATGTAGTTGACCTCTTCGTCGATCACTTCCATCGGCAGGCGAAAGCGCGGGATCTGGGTCCAGATCATGCCGCCGGCGCGGTGGTCCTGGTCGAACACGGTGACGTCGTAGCCGAGTGGAGCGAGGTCGCGCGCGACGGTGAGCGACGCGGGGCCTGCGCCGATGCAGGCGATCTTCCTGCCGTTCGTTTTTGCGCGGGGGATCGCGACGCGCTTTTTGATTTCTTCCGGATCCTTGTAATCCGCCGTGACGCGCTTCAGGCGGCAGATCGCGACCGGCTCGGGCTTGGGCTGATTCTCTTCCTCGACGCGGCCGCGCCGGCACGCGGGCTCGCACGGGCGATCGCACGTGCGCCCGAGGATTCCCGGGAACACGTTCGACTTCCAGTTGATCATGTAGGCATCCGAGTACCGCCCCGCCGCGATCAGTCGGATGTATTCGGGAACCGGGGTGTGGGCCGGGCAGGCCCACTGGCAATCGACAACCTTATGGAAGTAGTCGGGGTGCTTGATATCGGTCGGCTGCACGCTGCTCCTTCGTACCCTGGGCTGGTCTTCTAATTGTGCGCCCAGTCTACTCCCGGGCGCGCGCTACGAAAAGGCATTTACTTTACTTATCAAACCCCTACCTTGGGCGGGGGCGGCTGTTTCAGGGACGCCCGCCCAGGTTCGCCACGTAGTGGCGCGGGCTGCCGGCCTCGTAGAAAACGATGACGTAGTGCGTGGTTGCGCCGGCCGCGTCGCGGATGGCCCGGATACTGCGCCATTCCCGGTAGACCGCGCCGTTCTTGCGCCGGCTCCAGAGCGTCCCGGACCAGTAGCCCTCCCGCTCCACCTCGGCATAGATCTCGGCGTAGCGGCTCTCGGGCTGCAGCGCGTTGCGGAACGCCTTCTCGGACTGACCCACGACGTCGTCGCGGTCATAGCCGGTGATGTCGCAAAAGGCGCGGTTGACCGTCTGGATGGTGCCGTCGGCGAGCGTGATCATGATCGCCTCGGTCATGCCCTCCAGGGCGTGCGCGTGCAGGATGAGGCGCTCCTCGCTCGAGCGCAGGTCGGTCACGTCGCGCGAGGCGAGGATCAGCCGGCGGCGCGGCGCGCCGGGCGCGGCCTGGTCGCCCGCGAGGGCGTGGATCAGCGTCTTGTACTGGCGCATGCGGCCCTCGCGGTCGACGAGGTGCAGCACCACCTCGCGCGAGCGGCCGGTGGCGGCGACGCGGCCCACGGCCATGCGGGCGCGCGCGGCGTCGTCCGGATGCACGCGCAGGAACGCGTCGACCCCGGGCTCGAGGTCCGCGCGCTCGAGCACGCGCTCGTAGGAGGGGCTGGCGTAGAGCCAGCGGCCGTCGTGGTCGACCATGCCGATGAGGTCGGCGACGTTCTCGGCGATCAGGCGGTAGCGCTCCTCGCTCGCCTGGAGCTTGTCGCGCGCGCAGACGAGGCGCCGGTTCTGGCGGTAGACCACGTAGCCGACCGCGCAGGTGTAGCCGAGGATCCCCAGGATGAGGGTCGCGTTCACCAGGTCGCTCGCCGCCGGCGCGTAGCCGAACCCGGCCACCGCGACGAACGCGAGCGCGCCGACGAGGCTGAATCCCAGCGACAGCAGCCCGCCGCCGATGCCGCGGTTCACCGTGGCGTTGAGCATGGTGCCGGCGACGAGGCCCAGCGTGACCACCGGCTCGAAGCCGAAGTAGGCGCACCACGTGCCGAAGAGGGTCGAATCGACGAACAGGTTGTTGAACTCCGCCTGCCTGGGCCGCGCGGACTGGCGCGAGCGCAGGTAGAGGAGGTGCGGATAGAGCAGGAACTGCGCGGCGAGGAGGCCCCACGCCAGCGCCGGCGCGCCGCGCTCCCAGGCGAGCAGGCCGAGCGCGAGAAAACAGTACGCAAAGGCGCCGGTGCGAACGGCGTAGATGGTTCGCACGAGTCGCGGCGCTTCCATGGAGCTGTCGTTATTCCGATTTATTGTCCAGTGGAAACGGTATCGTACCTCGCGAGCGCCGCTGTGAGGAATTGTCAGGGCGAACTGCGCGCCGGATAATTGCGCCATGACCACGCACCTCGAGTCCCTCAAGAAATACTCGCTGGTCGTAGCCGACACCGGCGACATCGACGCGGTGGCCCGGTGGAAACCCCAGGACGCCACCACCAACCCGTCGCTCCTGCTCACCTCGGCCGAGGACCCGCGCTACCAGCCGCTCGTCGACAAGGCGATCCGCGAGGCCGAGGGCGACGTGGGCTGCGCGGTCGACGCGCTCTTCGTGCAGTTCGGGGTGCGCATCCTCAAGCACGTGGCCGGGCGGGTCTCGACCGAGGTCGACGCGCGGCTTTCGTTCGACACCGAGCGCTCGATCGACAAGGCGCGGCGCCTGATCGGCCTCTACGAGAAGGAAGGCGTGTCGCGCGAGCGCGTGCTGATCAAGCTCGCGAGCACCTGGGAAGGCATCCGGGCGGCCGAAAAGCTCGAGCGGGAGAAGATCCACTGCAACATGACGCTCCTCTTCTCCTTCGCCCAGGCGGTGGCCTGCGCCGAGGCGGGCGTCACGCTCATCTCGCCGTTCGTCGGGCGCATCTACGACTGGCACAAGCAGGCGCGCAAAGTCGACGACATCCCGCTCGAGGAGGATCCGGGCGTCGCTTCGGTCACGCGCATCTACAACTACTACAAGAGGCACGGCTACCCGACGCAGGTGATGGGGGCGAGCTTCAGGAAGGCCGGCCAGATCGAGCTCCTCGCCGGCTGCGACCTCCTCACCATCGCGCCCGACCTCCTCGACAAGCTCTCCAGGGCCGAGGGCGAGATTCCCCGCCGGCTTTCCGCGGAAACGGCAAAGCTCCAATCGATTTCGCGCGTAGACATGGATGAAAAGGCCTTCCGCTGGATGCACAACGAGGACGCCATGGCGACCGACAAGCTCGCCGAGGGCATCCGGCGCTTCGACGCCGACGCGCGCAAGCTCGAGAAGCTCATCACCTCGCTCGCCGCCGCCGTCCCCGCCAAATAGAACGGGGTTAGAACCAAAGAGAAAAAGGGGTCAGAGGAATTTTCTTGTTACACGTGCGGCCGCACGTACGCGCGGCGTAAGGTGTAACAAGAAAATTCCTCTGACCCCTTTTTCGGTTAGTCGGGGGTCTTCATGAGCTTTTCCCAGATCCACCCCAGGACGTAGGCCGCCGCCGGCACGACGACGCCGAGGAACGCGGGCCACAGGGCCTTGTGCGGGTCGACCTCGTCGCCGAAGGCGAGGATGGTGGCGACGTTAAGCCCCGCCACGATCACCCAGATCACGGTAAAGAGCAGCCACAGCTTTTTCCACAGCTTCATGGAGGATCCCCGCGGTGAACTATTTTCACCGATTGCAGTAGGGTGAGCCGTGGCGCGCAGCAAAGCGACGTTCGGGTCGTACCTCGTCGCCCTGGTGATGCTGGCGGTCATCCCCCTCATGCTGATCGGGGGCGTCCTGATCTGGCGCCAGACGGTGCTCCAGCGCCAGGCGTTCGAGCGCAGCCTGCTCCAGACCGCGCAGGCGCTCTCGCTCGCGGTCGACCGCCAGATCTCCTCCGACCGGGTGATGCTCGAGACCCTCGCGCGTTCGCCGCTCCTCGAGCGAGGCGACCTCAAGGGCTTCTACGCGCTGTGCGCGCGCGTCAGCAACGAGCACGGCAGCCTCTTCATCTCGCTCTTCGACGACAAGGGGAAGCAGCTCTTCAACACGCTGCGCGCCCCGGGCGCGGCGCTGCCCACGCCCTTCGAGTTCCCGCCGCCCCCGGACCCCGAGAACCCGCCGATCGGCGACCCGAGCGCCCTGCGGGAGGTGCTGCGCACCGGCAAGCCGGTGAACTCGGACCTCGTCTACGGCCTGGTCGCCGGGCGGCTCGTCTTCCTCGTCAACGTGCCGGTGATCCGCGGCAAGCGCATCCGCTACGTCCTCAACGCGGGCTTCGAGCCGCAGGTGATGACGCGCCTGCTCCAGGAGAGCAAGCAGTTCGCCGGCGTCCCGGCGTGGATCTGGGACCGGCGCGGCTTCATCGTCGGGCGCTGGCAGAACGCCGACCAGTACGTCGGCCGCCGCGTGCCGCCGGAGCAGCTCGAGCAGATCAGCGCGCGCAACGCCGGCGTGTCGAAGGGCAGCTCGGCCGAAGGCGTGGAGCTCTACTACTCGTACGCGCGCTCGCCGGTCAGCGGCTGGACCGCGTCGGTCGGCGCCGAGCGCGGCGAGCTCGACAGCGCGGTGCGCGCCGGCTGGGTGGTCGGCGGCACGCTGATGGTCGGCGGCGTGCTCGCCAGCCTCCTGCTCGCGCTTTCGCTCGCCGGGCGGCTGCGCCGCGCCATCGTGTCGCTCGCCGGCGCGGCGAGCCGCAACGAGCCGCCGCGCGAGGCGGACCTGCGCACGCGCGAGCTCGAGCTCCTCGAGCACGCGGTGCTCGAGGCGGCGCAGGCGCGCGAGGCGCGCGCGCGGCGCGAGCAGGCCGAGGCCGAGAGCGAGACCAAGGACCGCTACATCGCGACGCTGTCGCACGAGCTGCGCAGCCCGCTCGCGGCGCTCAACAACGCCGTCTACCTCCTCGGCATGGAGGGCGGAAAGGAGATCGCGCCGACGCTCGAGATGATGCAGCGGCAGATCGCCCAGCTCACGCGCATGGTGAACGACCTGCTCGACGTCTCGCGCGTCACGCACGGCAAGGTCGCGCTGCGGCTCGCGCCGACCGACCTCGCCGCGGTGCTCGCGCATGCGATCGAGACCGCCGTGCCGGCCCTGCAGGCGAAGCGCCTCACCCTCATGCACGGGCTCGCGGCCAGTCCGCTGCTGGTACGCGGCGACGCGGCGCGCCTTCAGCAGGTGTTCTCGAACCTCCTCGACAACGCCGCCAAGTTCACGCCGCCCGGCGGCGCGGTGAGCGTGACGCTCGCGCGCGAGGGCACCGAGGCGCTCGCCACGGTGAGCGACGACGGCGTGGGCATCGATCCGGCGTTCCTGCCGAGCATGTTCGAGGCCTTCACCCAGGCCGACACCAGCCTCGAGCGCACCACGAGCGGCCTCGGGCTCGGGCTCGCGCTCGCGCGCCAGATCGTCGAGGCCCACGGCGGCAGGATCTCCGCGACCAGCGCCGGGCGCGGCAAGGGCAGCCGCTTCAGCGTGCGGATTCCGCTTCTCTCCTAGTTATATCTAAGGAGGACTCTGACCTTGTCCAGATCGTCGCGGGCGCGCTTCGCCTCGGCGAGCACCGCGTCGCGCGCGTTCCGTCGCACCGGGTCCGGCATCAGGAGCGAGGCCTGCACGTGCGGCGCGAGGCGCTTGTTGGCCTCGGGCAGGCTGCCGAGCAGGTCGGCGAGCGCCATGAGCTGCACGTCGAGATCGAAGTGGTCGCGCTCGACCTGCTTCTTCAAGTCCATGGCGGCGCGGATCCAGGGCGTGTCGCGGTGCTCCGAGCGCGACATGTGCGCGGCGAGCGCGGCGCGGCTCGCGGCCGCCTTGTGCGCGAGGCGGCTGGCGTCGGCGCGCCGGCGCAGGATCTCGCGCACGCCCACGAGGTAGGGCTCGGTCGCCTGCACCAGCTCCGGGTTGTGCCAGCCCTGCGCCTCGCGCAGGTCCTCGTCGATCTTCGCGATCCCCTCCGGCGTGGGCATCTTCAGGCCGCGCTCGAGCTCGACGGTGGCTCCCTGAACGATCGTCACCACCGAGCGCGCCTCGCCGCGCTCCCTCGCTTCCTTGTGCAGCAGGTAGCCCACGCCGGCGGCGATCGCGATGCCGATCGCGCCGACGAGCGCAGAGGCCATCCGGGTGGTCGACATGCACCGAGAATAGTCCGGCGCGGCGCGGCGACAGAGGAGAAATTTCTCGGGTGTTGCGTAGGGGTGACGCTTTTCCGCGACACGCTGGGCCTTCCGGACGAGCAGGCTCGGTTCGGCGCGTACTTGGTCATGTATCAGACTAACGGCATGAAGCCTGCATGGCGTGTCGCAGAATGCACAATCGCAGGAAAGTCCGGCTCGGGCTGAGGGTCATCCACCGCCACCGGGTCGGCAAGCTCGAATTCCGCCGCGTGTCCGAGCTGGTGTTCGTGCGTGGACGTCCCAAGGCCATCCTGGGCTGGATCGACGTGGGCGGCGTGCGCACGCCGATTTTCATGTGCGACCTCGACCCGGCGAGGCTGAGGAAGGCCACGTCGGGAAACAATGCAAAAAACACCTACTACTACGACTCGGTCACGGTCGATCCGCGCTTCGAGGAGCTGGGTCCGAGGGAAGAAAACACTACAGCGCCATAACCACCGGCGCGTGATCGCTCGTCCCAAATTCGGCTAGCACCCTGCAGCTCTGCGCGCGCGCGGCGATCGGCCGCGACGCGAGCACGTAGTCCAGCCGCCAGCCGATGTTGCGCCTTCGCATGTCGCGCCAGGGCGGCCACCAGGTGAAGAGCCCCGCGTTGTCCGGATCGAGCGCACGCCCGACGTCGGTGAGCCCCGCGGCGAGGAGCGCCTCGAAGAGCTCGCGCTCCTCCGGGCGCTGGCCGATGATCCCGGGCTTCCTCTCGCGCGGATGCACGTCGAGCTCGCTGCGCGCGATGTTGATGTCGCCGCACAGCACGAGCTCGCGCCCTTCCTCGTGCACGCGCCGGACCCAGGCCGCGAGGCTCTTCATGAACGCGAGCTTGGCCGGGTAGTCCTTGCCGCCGTTCGGCACGTAGACCGACGCGAACACCCGGTTCCCGACCGTCGCCTGGACGATGCGCGACTCCATGTCGAACTCGGGATGGCTGAACGCCGGCGCGGCGTCGAAGGCGCCTTTGCGCACGTGCAGCGACACGCCCGAATACGCGCGCAGGCCGTGCCAGAACACGTGGTAATCGTCGAGCTGGCATTGCAGCGGGATCTGCCCGAGCTCCGCCTTCAGCTCCTGCAGGCACACCACGTCGGGGCGCTCGTCGCCCGAGAGCCAGTCGCAGAATTGCTGCTGGCGCGCCCGGATGCCGTTGACGTTCCACGTCCCGATTTTCACGGTTTATAAGACAACAAAGCCGACAACCCGTCGTTGCCGCAAAGGAACGTCACCCCCGAGTGCTTTTGTCGGGGGCGGGAACCTCATTCTGGCTCGATGCCCGCTTCCTTCACCATCCTCGCCCAGCGCACGGTCTCGGCCGCGATGTAGGCGGAGAACGCCTTCGGATCGAGCGGCTCGACGCCGAAGCCGATCGCCTGGAGCGCCTGGCGCACGTCGGGGCTGGCGAGCGCCTGGTCGACGGCGCGCCAGAGCGTGGCGACCGCCTCGCGCGGCGTGCCCGCCGGCGCCGCCATCCCGGCCCACACCGTCACGTCGAAGCCGGGGATGCCTTCGCCGAGCGTCGGAATGTCGGGCGCCACCGGGCTTCGCTTCGGCGTGGTGACGCCGAGGCCCCGGATCTTGCCCGCCTTGATCTGCGGAAAGCCCACCGCGTAGTCGGCGAAGGTGAAGCTCACCTGGCCGCCGAGCACGTCCTGCAGCGCCTGCGGCTGGCCCTTGTAGGGCACCTCGAGCACCTCCACGCCCGCGAGCGAGCGCAGCATGGCGATCGACACGCGCATCCCCGCCGAGGCCTGCGCGGCGGTGAGCTTGCCCGGATTCGCCTTGGCGAGCGCGACGAACTCCTTCAGGTCCTTCGCCGGGAAGTCGCTCCTCACGGCGAGGATCAGTCCCGTGGTGATGAAGCGCGCGACCGGCGTGAAGTCCTTCTGCGGATCGAACGGCAGCGTCCTGAACAGGCTCGGGTTCGCCGCGAACGTGGTGTTGTTCGCGCTCACCAGCGTATAGCC
>DASXAO010000016.1:0-22539 GCA_036406675.1 Burkholderiales bacterium | reverse complement strand
TCGACCGTCACCGGGTCCTTCATGAACGAGGCGGCGAGCTTGCGGATCTCCTCGGGAAAGGTCGCCGAGAAGAGCAGGTTCTGCCGGGTCGCCGGGAGCAGCGCGAGGATGCGGCGGATGTCGTGGATGAAGCCCATGTCGAGCATGCGGTCGGCTTCGTCGAGCACCAGGATCTCGACCTGGCGCAGGTCGACCGTCTTCTGCTGCACGTGGTCGAGGAGCCTTCCCGGCGTGGCAACCACCACGTCGACGCCTGTGCGCAGCGCATCGACCTGGGGCTGCATGCCGACGCCGCCGTAGATGCAGGTGGACTTGAGCTTGAGGTACTTGCCGTACGTGCGCACGCTCTCCTCGACCTGCAGCGCGAGCTCGCGCGTGGGGGTGACGATGAGGCAGCGCACCGGGTGGCGCGCGGGCGAGAAGCTGGTGCTCGACTTCGGCGCGAGGCGCTGCAGAAGGGGCAGGGTGAACCCGGCGGTCTTGCCGGTGCCGGTCTGCGCGGCGCCGAGCAGGTCGCGGCCGGCGAGCACCACCGGAATCGCCTGCGCCTGGATGGGAGTGGGGGAGGTGTAGCCTTCGTCGGCCACCGCCCGCGAGAGCTCGGCCGTCAGGCCGAGTGATTCAAACGACGTAGTAATGAAAATCTCCTGAGCTCGGCCTGCGAAGGATGGGACCCTTCGACCGGTTCAGGCAGATGCTGTCTTTAGCTTGTTATTGGGCGGCCCGGAGCGGGCTGCTCGTAGAACCAACAACGGACTGAAACGCTAACCGGAATTACGCGTGACAGAAAGCTTGCCGCGCATTATACGCGATTCCCGGGGAACAGAGCCTGCAAGTATCAAAAGTATTTGTTTTGGTTGCCGCTTTAGGCTGCTGAGCGCCGGATCTCGGCGATCGCCGCGTCGCTCTTCGCGGCGTCGAGGCCGGGATCCTTGGCCATGTAGGTCGTCTGGCTCGGGAGCGCCATGGCCGTCCCGCTGGCCTCGATCGCATCCATGATCCGCAGCAGCAGCTCTTCCTGGATGTTCAGAAACTCGTCGGGGTCGGTCGCCAGAAGATAGGCGCAGATCTCGAGGTCGAGCGAGGAGGCGCCGAACTTCACGAGGCGGATGCGCGCGGAATCGGCCTGGACGCGCCGATGCTCCGAGAGGAGCTTGCGCACGCCCGCGAGAACGTACCGCAGCTGATCCGGGGTCGTCTCGCAGCGAAGGCCGATGACGTGCCTGAGCCACATCTTGTCGCGCGGGGCGAAGTTCTCCACGATCATCGAGCTCGCCTGGCCGTTCGGCACCGTGACGATGGTTCGCTCGGCGGTGCGCACGCGGGTCGATCGCATCCCGATGTCCTCGATGACCCCCACGGTGTCGCCCAGCCTGCAGAGCTCGCCGACGCGAAAGGGCTGGTCGGTCATCAGCATCACGGTGCCGAACACGTTCTCCAGCGTTTTCTGCGCCGCGAACGCCAGCGCCACGCCGCCGATTCCGATGCCGGCGATCGCGGTAGTGAGGTTGACGCCCAGGAGACTGAGAATGACCAGCAGCATGGTGACGACCGTTATGAACTTTGCCAGGCCGCGAAGCAGGTGCACGAGAGCGACGCGGTGCTGCTCGCTTCTGTCCCGCATTTGTCCTTCGAAGGCGGCCGCGATGGGATCGATGGTGTGCAGGAAGAGCCAGCCTGCGGTCAGCGCAACGAGCACGACGGCAACCTGAGTCCAGAATTGCCGCGTCATCAGCGTCTCTGCGAATTGCGCGGCCAGCCACATCAGCAAGGCAAAGATGAGCAGGCGAGCGGGGCCCTGAAAGCTCACGGAGCCGACGAAAGCGCCCGAGTGCGGCCGGGCGCGGACGAAGCGGTGAATCAGGGGGAAGGACAGCTCGCTTGCGATCCAGGCGATCACGGCGATGACGAGGAGGGCCAGCGGAACGTAGACCCAGCGGTAGAGCGCAACGCCGAAGAGCGAATTTTCGACCAGCGACGAGGGGAGATGCCGCTCGACCAAGGAAACATGCGGCTCCTCCCAAGGGACCTTGCGCACATTCAGGAGCGTTTCGGAGGAGAACAGCCAAATCGGCTTGCTCTTGCCCCGCTGCACGCGGTCCAGCAGGATTTCGAGAGTGCTGTCCCCGACCTCGATCTCGCCGAGCGACTCGCGGTTGAGCGGCAGCCCGTCGTCGGTGTCGCCGCCGGGGCTCTTGCTCAAGGAGCCCAGGTCGAGCTTCAGCCCCTTGTCCATGAGCTGCTTGAGCTGCTGGGCCAGTTGCGCCTTGCGGCTGGCAGCGAACTTCCCGTCTAGATATTGGGCCGCTCGCGGGAGGTCGCCCTTTTCGACGGCCGTGATGAAGTTGCGCACTGTGCCGTACGGCGTGGTCCTGGCGAGCGGATCCTCGGCCGCGTCGGCGGCGGCATTCGCGGGCGCCGGCGCGCCCTTGGAAGGCGCGGGCGACTGAGCCAGAGCCGCGAAGCTCAGCGCGATGCCGGTCAATGCGAGAAGGAACCTGGATCCGGAGATCATGGTCACTCCTTTCGTGTGGCGTCCGGAGCGGGACGGTGAAGCGAACCCCGTCGATGATAATGCGACGCTCGGGCATGGCAAAGATTGACAGCATGGTTCCGAAGTGATCCTGTTGTGCTACTTAGAACCTGGCGTTTAATCGTCCTCGTGCTCGCGGCGCTCGCGCTGACGATGGAATCGGCGCACGTGCTGGAGCTGCCTCAGAAGATGCAGTACGACGCGCCGATGTATACGGCGGTCAACGGCACCCTGTACCGCTACTTCGCCATCGTCGGTGGCGTGTACCAGATCGGATCCATCGTGGCAGCGTGGTTACTGGTATGGCTCGTCCGCAGGCGCCAGCCTTCGTTCGGATGGACGCTGACCGGGGCGCTTCTTCTTCTGACGGCGTTTGGCATCTGGCTTGCGGTCGTCGCGCCCGTCAACCGTGAAGTGAGCGAGACATTGAGGTCGGCGCCCGAGTCCGTGCCAGCGCTCTGGATGCACCTGCGCGCACGTTGGGAATACGGGCACGCATTGGGATTCTTCGCCCAGCTCGTCGGTCTTTGCGCGTTGGTCATTTCAGTGCTGGTGGAGACGCCGCTAGGTGCGCGCGAAGCGAATTCTCAGCACCGCTAGTTCGTTCGCCGCGAGGGCAGCCAGCACGAGGCTCCCGCCGAGCAGGGTCGCGTTCGCAGGACGTTCCCCCGCGCCCAGCCATGCCCACAGCGGCCCCAGCACCACTTCGAGCAACCCGAGGAGCGCAATCTCAGGCGCGTAGAGAGCGCGGCTCGCCATCACCAGGAACACGCACGGCAGCCCGAGCTGAAACACGCCCAGGAAAGCGAGCAGGGCGAGGTCGTTTCCGGACACCGAGATCGGAAGCGCGAGCGGCAGCGCGACCAAAGCCGACAGCGCACTGCCGAGCATCACCGCCGGGACCAGGTCGACCGTCGCCGCGTGCTTTCGCAGCGCGACCACGTTCAGCGCCGATGCGACCGGGATGGCGAGGGCCACCAGCATGCCCGTGACGTGCTTGTCCATGGAGGAAGAAAACATCACGGCGATTCCCGCCATGGCCGCCAGGGCGGCGAGCCAGGTGCGAAGCGCAATGGGGTCGGTGAGCACGATCCGCGCGCATACGACGGTGAGCAGCGGCGCGATGCTCATCACCACCAGCGCGTTCGCGGTGGTGGTGAGCGACAAGGCGAGGATGAACGCAGTGAACATCACCGCCCACATGGCCCCGGAGAAAAGACCCGCCGGCCCCGCGGCAATCGCCGCGCGAAGCGGGTTCTGTCCCCTGAAGAGCAGATAGGCCGCCACGAACGCAAAGGAGAAGAAGCTGCGCCAGAACACCTGCTCGATCGGCTCGGTGCGCTCGATGTGGCGCGTCACCACGCCGGCGGTGCTCCACAGCACCGGCGCGAGAACCATCAACGTCACTGCCTTGCCTCTGGAAATGGGCGAACTCGGCGGAAAGGGCGGCGAGTTTACACGTTTCCGTGAACCGAATCGCGAGCCGTCCTTCTAACGAGAATGCTCGCGCACCACGAGATCGTCCTGCGCCTCACCGCCGCCGCGCTCCTGGGAGGCGCCGTCGGTCTCGAGCGCGAGCGGCTGGAATGGGTCGCCGGCCTTCGCACCCATATGCTCGTGTGCCTGAGCGCCGCCCTCGTCATGATCGTGTCGGCCTACGGGTTCGCCGACATCCTCGATGGGCAACACGTCGTCCTCGACCCGTCGCGCATCGCGGCCCAGGTAGTCAGCGGCATCGGCTTCCTCGGCGCGGGAACGATCCTGTTCCTGCGGCACAAGGTGATCCGCGGCTTGACCACCGCAGCGAGCCTGTGGACCGTCGCCGCGATCGGCCTCGCGGTCGGTGGCGGACTGTACCTCGCGGCGGCCGTCGCCACCGCCCTGGTCCTGGTGATCCTCGCGCTGGTTAAGCCCCTGGAGCGGCGCCTCTTCGGCCGCGGCCACGGCAGACGGCTCGTGGTGCACGTCGAGCGCGGCCGGGCTTCGCTGGAGCAGATCGAGGCCGCGATGCAGGTCTGCGGCCTGACGGTGGAGCAGATCACGCTGAAGAGGAGCGACGACCCCGCCGTGGATGCGATCGATTTCGTGCTGGTCCGCAACGCGAAGAAAGACGCGGTTCGCGCGGTCGCCGCGCACCTTCAGGCGATCGAAGGCATCCGCACGATCAGCCTGTAGACCGCGCCGCCAGGAACTCGCCCAGCGCGGCTCCGGTGTGGCCCCGCGTGATTTTCTCGGGCGGCCCCTGGTCCACGATCGCGCCGCCGCCGCCGCCGCCCTCCGGTCCGAGGTCGATGATCCAGTCGGCCTCGGCGATGACGTCGAGGTTGTGCTCGATTACGACCGCGGTGTTGCCGGCGTCGACGAGGCGGTGCAGGACGCGGATCAGCTTCTCGACGTCGGCCATGTGCAGGCCGACCGTGGGCTCGTCGAGCACGTAAAGGGTCTTGGTCGCGTTCGTCTTCGAGAGCTCGTAGACCAGCTTGATGCGCTGCGCTTCCCCGCCGGAAAGCGTCGGGCTCTGCTGCCCGAGCGTGAGGTAGCCTAAGCCCACGTCCTGCAGGAGCTGCAGGCAGCGCTTGATCGAGGGGTGCGCGGCGAAGAACTCGAGCGCCTCGTCGACGCTCATCGCGAGCACCTCGCCGACCGTCCTGCCGCGCAGCCGCACCTGCAGCGTCTCGGGGTTGAAGCGCGCGCCGCCGCAGCCCTCGCAGGTCACGCGCACGTCGGGCAGGAAGGACATCTCGATCTTCTTGATGCCCTGCCCCTCGCAGGCCTCGCAGCGTCCGCCGGCGGTGTTGAACGAGAAGCGGCTCGCGGTCCAGCCGCGCATGCGCGCCTCGCTCGTGTCGGCGAAGAGCCGGCGGATCGCGTCCCAGAAGCCGACGTAGGTGGCCGGGCACGAGCGCGGGGTCTTGCCGATCGGCGTCTGGTCGACCTCCAGCACGCGCTCGACCTGCTTCGAGCCGGTGATCGCCTTGCAGCCGATGCAGGTGCTTTCCTTCAGGCTGTTGTAGAGCACGTCGCGGGCGAGCGTCGATTTGCCCGAGCCCGACACGCCGGTGACCACGGTGAGGCGCTCGAGCGGGATGCGCGCGTCGATTCCCTTCAGGTTGTGGAGCCTCGCCTTCTGCACCTCGATGCACGCCTGCCCGCGCGACACGCGGCGGCGCGGCTGCACCGGGTGCAGCAGCGGCGACCTGAGGAAGCGGCCGGTCAGGGAGTCGGCGTGCCGCATCAGCTCCGCCGCCGTGCCGTCGGCGATGACCCGGCCGCCGAGCTTGCCGGCGCCCGGGCCGAGGTCGATGACGTGGTGCGCGCGCCGGATCGTGTCCTCGTCGTGCTCGACCACCACCAGCGAGTTGCCCTTCGCCTCGAGCTTCTCGAGCACGTCGAGCAGGATGCGGTTGTCGCGGTGGTGCAGGCCGATGGTCGGCTCGTCCAGGATGTAGCACACCCCGCGCAGGTTGGAGCCGAGCTGCGCCGCGAGCCGGATGCGCTGCGCCTCGCCGCCCGAGAGCGTGGGCGCCGAGCGGTCGAGCGTGAGATAGCCCAGGCCCACCTCCTCGAGGAACCCGAGGCGCGTGTTCAACTCGGCCAGGATGTCCTTCGCGATTTCGCCTTCCCGGCCCGAAACGGATATCGAAGAAAAGAATTTCCGCAATGCCTCGATGGGCTGCCCGGCGTACCGCGCGACGTTCTCCCCGCGCCAGCGCACCGCGAGCGCTTCGCGGTTCAGCCGCTGTCCGGCGCACTCGGGGCATGCCTCCTCCAGCTCGAGCCATTCGATCCACGAGTCGAGCACGTGATCCTCGGCGCCGGTGCGCGCGCGCTCGTCGGTCCATTCCACGTCCTCGATCGCGAGGCCGGTCCCGTAGCAGGCGGGGCACCAGCCGTGCTTGGAGTTGTAGGAGAAGAGCCGGGGGTCGAGCTCCGGGAAGCTGCGTCCGCACGAGCGGCACGCGCGCTTGGTGGAGAAGACCTGCAGCTCCCTGTCCTGATTTTTCGGGGTTTCCCGTAGCACGTGGACCACGCCCTTGCCGAGCTCGAGCGTCCTGGCAAGCGCCTCGCGCAGGCTCCTCTCTCCCTTCGCTTCCACTTTCAGCTCCTGGACGGGGAGCTCGATCGTGTGCTCCTTGAACCGGTCGAGGCGCGGAAACGGCCGGGTCGGGGTGAGCTTGCCGTCGACCCGCAGGTGCCAGTGGCCCTTGCCCAGCGCCCACTTGGCGAGATCGGTATAGACCCCCTTGCGGTTCATCACCAGCGGCGCCAGCAGCGTCACCTTCTGTCCGCGGTACGCCTTGAGGATGCGCGCCGCGATCACCTCCTCGCTTTGCGGCTCGATCGGGATGTCGCAATCCGGGCAGTGCTGGAGCCCGAGCTTGACGAACAGCAGCCTCAGGAAGTGATGCACCTCGGTGAGCGTGCCGACGGTGGACTTGCGGCCGCCGCGGCTGGTGCGCTGCTCGATCGCCACCGTGGGCGGGATGCCGAAGATGGCGTCGACGTCGGGCCGCGAGGCGGCCTGCACGAATTGACGCGCGTAGGCATTGAGCGATTCGAGATAGCGGCGCTGGCCCTCGGCGAACAGGATGTCGAAGGCGAGGGTCGATTTGCCCGACCCCGACACGCCGGTCAGCACGGTGAAGCGCCCGCGCGGAATCTCGACGTCGATGTTCTTCAGGTTGTGCTCGCGCGCCTTGTGGATGCGGATCGCGTTCCCGAGGTAGGCGCCGCGCGGCTCGCGCACGGCAAGCGGCTGCTTGAATGCCTCGGCATATTCGCGCAGCGCCTTCCCGGTATGAGACTTTTCGTGGTTCAGAATCTCGCAAGGCGAGCCGGCGAACACGATCTCTCCACCGGCGTCGCCGCCTTCGGGGCCGAGGTCGACGATCCAGTCCGAGGCGCGGACGACGTCGAGGTTGTGCTCGATCACGACCAGGGAATGCCCGGCGGCGAGGAGCTGCCTGAAGGCGCGCACCAGCTTGGCCACGTCGTCGAAGTGCAGGCCGGTGGTCGGCTCGTCGAAGAGAAACAGCTTCGCCCCTTCGTCTTCGCTCTGGACCAGGTGGCCGGCGAGCTTGAGGCGCTGCGCCTCGCCGCCCGAAAGCGTCGGCACGGGCTGGCCGAGCCTGAGGTACTCGAGGCCCACGTCGACGAGCGGCGCGAGCCGTGCCTGGATTTCGTCGCTCCTCCTGAAGAAGCGGCTCGCCTCGCGCACCGTCATCTCGAGGACGTCGGCGATCGACTTGCCCTCGATCTTCGCCTCCAGCACCTCGCCGCGGTAGCGCCGCCCGTCGCAGTCCGGACAGCGCAGGTACACGTCGGAGAGGAACTGCATCTCGACGTGCTCGAAGCCGCAGCCCGAGCAGGTCGGGCAGCGGCCGTTGCCGGAGTTGAAGCTGAAGGTGCCGGGGGTATAGCCGCGCTCGCGCGCCAGCGGCGTTTTCGCGAACAGCTTGCGGATCTCGTCGAACGCGCCGACGTAGCTCGCCGGGTTGGAGCGCGTCGTCTTGCCGATCGGCGACTGGTCGACCAGCACCACCTCGTCGATCCGGTCGGCGCCGCGCAGCGTGCGGTGGGCGCCGGGCAGCTCGGTCGGCTTGCCGTGCGCCTTGCGCAGCGCGGGATAAAGCACGTCCTGGATCAGGGTCGATTTGCCCGAGCCGGAGACGCCGGTCACGCACACCAGCCGCTCGAGCGGGATGCGCACGTCGATGCTCTTCAGGTTGTGCTCGCTCGCCCCCAGCAGCTCGATGAACTGGCTTGGTTTCCTGGGCGACTGAGGATCGGCCGCCACTTTGCGGCCGGAGAGGTATTCCCCGGTGAGCGACTTCTCGGTTCTCAGCTTCTCGGGCGCGCCGAAGAACACGATCTCGCCGCCGCGCTCCCCGGGCCCCGGACCCATGTCGAGGATGCGGTCGGCGGCGAACATGATCTGCGGGTCGTGCTCGACCACGACCAGCGTGTTGCCCGCGTCGCGCAGCCGCTTCATCACCGTGATGACGCGTCCCATGTCGCGCGGGTGCAGGCCGATCGAGGGCTCGTCGAGCACGAACAGCGTATTCACGAGCGACGTGCCGAGCGCGGTGGTGAGGTTGATGCGCTGCACTTCGCCGCCCGAGAGGGTGCGCGACTGGCGGTCGAGCGTGAGATAGCCCAGGCCCACGTCGCAGAGGTAGCCCAGGCGCGTGCGGATCTCGCCGAGCAGCAGGTCGGTCGCCTCGTCCAAAGGCGCCGGCAGCTTGAGCTTTTCAAAGAAATCGCGCGTACGGGAGATGGGGAGAAGCGTCAATGCATGGATCGACGTGCCGTCGAGCTTCCAGAGCTGCGCATCGGGCTTGAGACGCGTTCCCAGGCATTGCGCGCATTCGGTGTAGGCCCGGTACTTCGAGAGCAGCACCCGGATGTGCATCTTGTAGGCCTTGCTCTCGAGCCACTTGAAGAAGCGCCGCACGCCGTACCACACGCCCGGCCAGGACTTGCGCCAGCTCACCCACTCGGGCTCGCCTTCGAGCACCCACTGCCGTTCCTTTTCGGTGAGGTCTTTCCACGGCCGGTCGAGCGCGATCCCGCGTTTCTTGGCGTACTTGTCCAGGTCGTCCTGGCATTCCTTGAAGCTCGCCGTCTGCCACGGGCGCACCGCGCCTTCGCGCAGCGTCTTGGACTCGTCGGGCACGACCAGGCCGAAGTCCACGCCGATGACGCGGCCGAATCCGCGGCAGGCTTCGCAGGCGCCGAGCGGCGAATTGAACGAGAACATCGCCGGCGTCGGCTCGGAGTAGTGGATGTCGCAGTCGGCGCAGTGCAGGTCGGCCGAGTATCGATAGCACTGATAATCAGGGACGGACCCTATTTCTTTCGAGTTTCCCGGTTTCTCCGTGTAGATGTTGACCCGCCCTTGGCCGAAGCGAAGCGCCGACTCGAGCGCCTCGACCACGCGAGCGCGCTCGGCGGGGAGCTTGATGCGGTCCTGCGTGACTTCGAGCAGGCCCTTGGAGCGCGAATGCAGCCGGGTGTAGCCCTGCCGCTGCAGCAGCTCCTCGATTTCCTTCTCGGTGAAGTTCTTCGGGACGGGGACCGGGAAGGTAATCACGATCCTCAGTTCGCCCTTCGCAGAAATATCCTCATAAATGGACGCAGGCGTATCGCGTTTGACCGTCTTGCCGCAGCCGCGGCAGTGCAGCGTGGCCGCGCGCGCGAAGAGCAGCTTGAGGTGGTCGTTCAGCTCGGTCATCGTGCCGACGGTCGAGCGCGAGGTGCGCACCGGGTTCGTCTGGTCGATGGCGATCGCCGGCGGAATGCCCTCGACCGAGTCGACCTGCGGCTTGTCCATGCGGTCGAGGAACTGCCGCGCGTACGGGCTGAACGTCTCGACGTAGCGCCGCTGACCCTCGGCGTACAGCGTGTCGAAGACGAGCGAGGACTTGCCGGAGCCGGACACGCCCGTGACCACCACCAGTTCCCCGGCGGGAATCGCGAGGCTCAGGTTCTTGAGGTTGTTCTGGCGCGCGCCGCGGATGACGATGGCGTCGCCGGTAGGAAGCTGTACCTGCACCTTGGGAGCGTTTGGCGCTCGATGCGCCAAAAACCCCCAATTCTAACGGTTAGCGCGCGACCGAATCCGAAACGCCGATATTCCGGATCAGCGCGCCGCAGGCCGCGCAATGCACGCTGCCCGAGGCGTAGAGCTTGAACTGATCGGTGTCGCAGCTCAGGCAGAAAAAACGCGGTGCGTCAGGCGCTTTCGGCATCCGCGCGGGCCGGCGCGCTTTGCGGTACTCGTCGAGGCGGACTATGTTTTCCATTGACATCGAATTGAGCACACGTGGGCGTATATTCGGGTACGCAAGCAAAATTCGAACGCGGAGGTGCTATGCCGAAGGGAGCAAGGCCCAGCCTGCCAAGGAGTAACGTCAGGAGTAGCGTCCCGCCGCAGCCGCAGCCCGAGGTGTTCGATCTCTATCGCACCGCGACCAAGGGCGCGCTCGATTGGATGCAGGCTTCGCTGCAGCACGCCGAACGCTTGCAAAACCAGCAACTTACCGCCTTCCGGAGCGCGCTCGACGCGCAGCTCCAGGCCGCGTCGATGCTCGGCGCCGCGATGTCGGCGTTTTACGAAAAGAGCGCGGGCACGCTCAACGCGGCACGTCAAAAGACGACCGAAGGGCACTGAGCATTCGGCGATAGTGCGAGCCGGGCCAGAACACGCCGTTGCACCCCGGGCAACGCACGAAGGATTCGTGCAACTCGAGCACCGCGGGCGGCACGCGCTCCGCGACCGCGTTGCGGCCCGCCGGCTGAAGCGGCAGATTGCAAGCGAGACAGAGGGTGAACGGGCGCGCATGCGCCTCGAGCCCATAGCGTTCGGCGACTTCCCGCAACTGGGCCTCGGGCTTCAGCGCGTGCACGTAGGCGCCGCGCGCGATCTCGCGGCACTTCAGGAGCTCGCGGTCGCGCGTGAGGACGATGCGCCCCTGCGTTTCGGCGAGCCACCGGATCTCTTCGTCGCTGTAGGCGTTTCGGTGAAGCGTGTCGAATCCCAGCATGCGCAGAAAGCGCGCCAGGCCGCCGAGGTGCGCGTCGGCGACGAACCGCAAATCGGGGTCAGAGCCCGATTTCGCGGTTTCCACCTCGATGCTGTCGCCCTCCCGGACGATGCGCTGGAGCGTCGCCGGTGCGCCGTTGACGCGTACCGCCCCGACCTCCGTATGCGGAACGCCGAGCGCCTCGATCGCGTTCTTGAGCGTCGCCGCGCGCGCGCAGTCGTATTCGAACGCATCCTCGCGCTTTTCCCTGTCGAGGAAATTCCACAGGTGAGAATGAAAGTGAAAAACCGCTTTCATCCCAGCTCGTCGATGGAGCGCGGCCAGCTCTTCTTCAGCAGGCGCGACAGGGCGCGGTCGGCGAGGATGCGTCCGCCGGTCTGGCAGCGCGCGCAATAGTTGGTTTCGTTCTCGGCGTAGACGATCCGCTGGACCGGCGCGCCGCAGACGGGGCAGGGCTTGCCGTAGCGTCCGTGCACCGCCATCTCCTCGCGGAAGGCGGTCACTTTCTCCGGGAAGCCCGCGCCGGTCTGGGAGCGCAGCCGCTCCACCCATTCGCGCAGCACCTCCAGCGTCGCGGCGTGCAGGCGCTCCGCCTCCGCTTCGGACAGGCTCTTCGTCATGGCGATCGGCGAGAGCTTCGCGCGGTGCAGGATCTCGTCGGAGTACGCGTTGCCGATGCCGGCGAAGAGATGCGGATCGGTCAGGGCGCGCTTCAAGGTATGGTTTTCACCCGCCAAAACCTGGGCGAAGGTTTTCGAATCGGATGCGAGAACCTCAATACCGCCCGGGTCCATCGCGTGCAGCGCGGGTTCGCCCTGCACGAAGTGCAGCGATGCGCGCCGCTTGGTCCCGGCTTCGGTCACCGCGAGGGTGCCGCTTTCGAACTCGAGCAGCGCCAGCGTCAGTTTTTTCGGCGGCTTGTCGTCCCACCTCAGGCGGCCGGCGATCATGAGGTGCAGCACGAGGTAGAGATCGCCTTCCAGCTCGATCACGATGCGCTTGCCGAGGCGGCGCAGCCCCAGCACCGTGCGTCCTTCGGCGCTGGCGATCGGCGGCAAGGCGGTGCGCAGGAAGAACGGGTTGGGCAGGGCGACGCGCAGCAGCCGGCGGTTCGCAATCCGCGGCGCCAGGCTTTCGAGGTAGACAGTAAGATCCGGCAGCTCGGGCAAACCGCGATCATAGATGGCGACCCACCTCCAGGCGAGGCTGCAAGCCGGCGATTTCGTCGTCACCGCCGAGATTACGCCGCCGGTGTCCACCGATCCGGCCGAATTCCTGAGCCGCGCGCTGCCCCTCAAGGGCGTGGCCACCGCCGTGAACGTCACCGACGGTGCCGGCGCGAAGGTGCACCTGTCCAGCCTCGCCGCGGCCCACTTCCTGGTTCAGAACGGCATCGAGCCGATCTTCCAGATGACCTGCCGCGACCGCAACCGCCTCGCCCTCCAGGGCGACATCCTCGGCGCCGAGGCGCTCGGCATCCGCAACATGCTGATGCTTGCCGGCGACGATCCCAAGGCGGGCGACCAGCCCGACGCGAAGCCGGTGTTCGACCTCGGCAGCCGGGAGCTGCTCGCAATGGCCGACCGCATGCGGCGCACGCGCAAGCTTCCTTCCGGTACCGATATCGCCGGGAAGCTCGACATCGTGCTCGGCGCCGCCGACATGCCGATCGACCCCGCTCCGGATTGGGAGCCCAAGGGCCTGCGCGCGAAGGTCGCCGCGGGCGCCGACTTCGTCCAGACGCAGTTCTGCATGGACACCGGCGTGGTGCGCAGGTACGCGGCGCGGCTCCTCGAGTCGGGCGTCAAGGTGCCGATCCTGATCGGCGTGGCGCCGATTCCCTCGGCGCGCTCGGCGCGCTGGATGCGCGAGAAGCTTTTCGGCACGCTGATCCCCGACGCGATGGTGGCGCGGCTGGAGAAGGCCGCGGACCCGAAGCGCGAAGGCCGCAAGATCTGCATCGAGGTGCTGCAGGAGCTCGCCGACATTCCCGGCGTCGCCGGCGCCCACGTCATGGCGCCGATGAACTTCGCCGAAATTCCCTACGTGATCGAAGAGTCCGGCGTCACGCGCAAGAAGCGCAAGACGTAGATCAAATCAGGGACGGACCACGTTTCTTTTGTTGCGCCCGAAAGGCGGCCAGAACCAAACTGCGCAAATCCGGTCTCTAGCAACAGGATTCGAGCTCACGAACCGACAAGCGGGGTCCAGGCATGCCCAAGTGGATTCGGAAAAACAAGGGTTTCATCGGTTTCCTCCTGCTCTTCGGACTGTTCCGGACCGCAGTCGCGGACTGGAACCCCATCCCGTCGGGATCGATGCGGCCCACGCTGCTGGAAGGCGACGTGGTGTTCGTGAATCGCCTTGCCTTCGACCTGAAAGTCCCGCTGACCGACATCGTGGTGGTCCACCTAGGCGAGCCGCGGCGCGGCGACATCGTGACCTTCTCGTCGCCGAAGGATGGCGTGCGACTGATCAAGCGCCTGATTGCGGTGCCCGGCGATACGGTGGCGATGCGGAACAAGGTGCTGGTGGTGAACGGAGCGGCGGCCACGTATGCGCCGATCGGAACCGCGGTCGAGCACCCGGCGCCAGGGATGACGGTTCATGCGCTGCGCTTCGACGAGATCACCAGATCCGGTGCGCACGTTGTGCAGTGGTTCCATCTGCCCGACGGCTCGGAAGAGGACAGCTTCGGGCCGGTCGTGCTGCCGGCGGGCCGCTACCTGATGCTCGGCGACAACCGCGACGACAGCGCGGATTCGCGCTATTTCGGCCTGGTGCCGCGCGAGCTGCTGATCGGCCGCGCCGTGGCCATCGTCGCCTCCGCAGACATCAAGGGGAACTGGGCGCCGCGGTTCGCGCGCTTCGGCGAGAAGCTGCGCTAGCGCGCGGCGCGACTGCTTGCGTTCAGTTGACGGGCTTGAACAGACGCTCGTCGTAGAGCGCGCCGCTCATCGGCCCCAGCTTGTCGCGGAACTGGCGCGTGTGCGCGGCGGCCACGTGTCCTTGATACGCTTTCTGGTCCGCCCAGGCCTCGACCACCGTGAAGTGATTCGGCCGGCTGGCCTGCTGCTGCACCTCGAAGCGCTGGTTGCCGGCGTCCTTGCGGCTCGCCTCGGCAAGCTGCTGCAGCATGGGGATTACCGTGTCCTTGGACGGCGGCGGAACGTCGACATGCGTGACCACCACCACGGATCCGCTCTTCAGCGAGTCCTTCGCGGCAACCGCCATGCCGTTGCCGACGCGCTCGTCGTATGGCGCGGCGTGAACGGCTTTGAGCTTGTCGCGAAACTGCGTGGTGTGCGCCGCCTTGCCGTGCGCCTCGAAGGCCTTCTGGTCGCCCCAGATCGTCAGGACGACGAAGCGGGTGGAGCGGCTCGCGTCGTGCACGACTTCCGCGCGCTGGTTGCCCGCGTCCTTGCGCGTGGCGTCGCGGTACTGCTTCAGAAGCGCGGTGCCATCCTTGACCGCGTTCGGCAGGACCTCGACGTACGTCGCGACGTAGACCGGGCCCTCGATGGCGGGCGGCGGCGTCTGGGCGTTCGAAGCGGCGGCGCCGAGCCCCATGGCGGTCAACGCGAAAAGCCGTAGATATCGATGCATGTGCGCTCCCCTGGCAGGCAGTTGTTGTTCAGAGCGCGATAGTCTATCCCGGTGTCCAGGCCGGTGGGAGAACCAGGAGGAATCGGGGTTGACCCCGATTTCTCAGTTCAGCTCGCCGCGCTTCTGCTTCTCGTACGCGGTCTCGCCGGAAGAGCTGACCGAGACCGGGTCGCTCGCCGGGAAAGTCCCCTTCACCCCGGCGTCGAGAACCTCTTCGGGATGCGGGTTGGGGCCGAGATCGATGTCGTCCACCGCCTCGCTGGCGTTGGTCTGCGAGCGGCCGCGGTTGCGGTAGCGGTTATAGAAAAAATAGCCGGCGCCCGCCATAAGGGCGAGCCTGAAGAGGGGTAATGCCATCGTGCGCTCCTTGTCGTTCAAGGGGCAGCAAAACTCATGCCGCTATGCAGCCGCGGCGCGCTGCTGCTCCTCCTGGATCAGGCGCTGCACGATCTGGCGCATCGCTACCCACGCCCGGTCCTGCGCCAGGTTCTGCACCTGGCTGGCGCCGAGGTCCATGTTCTGCTGCTGCGCGCGGATGATCGCCATGTCCTCGAGAAAGATGTTGTGAATCTGGGTGCGCAACGTGTCCGAGACCCAGCCCTCGTCGAGCTTGAAGTTGTAGGCCTGTGCAAAGAAGTAGTGGGCGGTTTTACCGGTCTCGGGGGTGATCGCGTTCAGGTTCCACATGTTGACGCCCCTGCCGCGCTCGCCCTTTCGCACCGGCGTGCCGACCGGCGCCGACCCGACGTCGAGCTTGACGAAGGCGGGCGGCCCGTAATGCGTGATCTGCCAGCGGTCGACCTTCATGCCGTCGGGGAATCCGCCCATTTGCTGGTGGAACGGCGCCGGCAGGTCGTCCATCAGGTAGCGCGCGATGGTGATGCGGTCGCCTTCGCGCTTCACTTCGAACTCCGAGCGAGCGAACGAATCCGTGCCGAGCGTATTGGGATGGAGAAAGGGCAGGTGCGTGGTGTCGAGCAGGTTTTCGACCACCAGCAGGTAGTTCCCGTCGACGTGGAGATAGCTGCCGCCGAAGCGCCAGGCCGGATCGTCCAGCCAGTGGAAATCCTCGATCAGCGCCGGGTCGGCCTTCGCCGGATCGCCGGTCCAGATCCAGATCCAGTGGTTCTTCTCGACCACGGGGTAGCTCCGGACTCGGGCGCCCGGCGGAATTTTTTCTTGAGAAGGAACCTTGATGCAGCGCCCGGTCGCGTCGAACTGCAGGCCGTGATAGGGACAGGTGACGACGTCGCCCGCGAGCCGGCCCATGGAGAGCGGCGCCTGGCGATGGCAGCAGCGGTCTTCCAGCGCGACTGCTTTTCCGTCGGTGGTGCGGAACAGGACGACGGGCTCCTCCAGGACGATGCGCCGGAGCATGCTGCGGCTGAGCTCGTGGTCCCAGGCGGCGACGTACCAGGCATTGCGGACGAACATGGGCCCTCCGTGATCCGCCGCATAGAGTAGCAGGGAGGGCGCCGCGGTGGTTCAGGGCTTCCGTTTGGCCGGTCCGGCGATCCCATCCAGCATGCTGCGGACGGCCAACTCGGCGGCGGCGATGCTGTCCTCGAGGCTGAAGCCGAAATAGGAGCGGTAGTAGTGCCAGGTGCTCGCCGCGAGGTAGTAGCGGATGTTGGCGGCCGCGATCCGGCGATCGCGCTCCGGGCGCCGCGCCGCCAGCTCGTCGATCAGCTTGCGCACCGCAGTCCAGCGCACGCGCGCCTGCGACTCGCGCATGCGGTGGAAGAGATCGGTGTGCAGCGCCGCGCGTGTCAGGCTGGCGCGCGCCTCGAAGCGCTCGTACAGGCCGCGCGCGGCGGCCAGGAGCTCCGCGCGGGTGCGCGGCGCCGGGGGCAGCTGCAGCGCCTGGCTCATCGCCGCGGCCACGGCGTCGAGGAACGCCTCGCGCGAGGGGAAATAGCGGAACACCGTGCGCTCGGCGATGTTGGCCCGCTTCGCCACCGCGCGCACCGTGAGGTCTGAGAGCGAGCCGCGCTCGAGCGTGTCGAGGGCGGCGGCGAGGATCACCTGGCGGGTGAGGTCGGTCTGGCGCTGGGCGAGCGTGGCTACCGTCGACATGAGTAGGGTTGACACGAGAAATGACATGATGTCAGACTGTATGACATCGTAACCGAGGTTGCAACCGGAAGGAGAAACTCGATGAGCAAGCAGACGGTCGTGGTGAAGCGCGGCGACGCCGAGCAGCTCCGCGTCATGGGCGCGGCGGTGCGTTTCCTCTGCGGCGCGCACCAGACCGACCGTGCGTGGTCGGTGATGGAGGTGGAGCTGCCCGAGCGCGCCGGCCCGCCGCCGCACGACCATCCCTGGGACGAGGCGTACTACGTCGTGGCGGGCGAGGTGCGCTTCCAGCTCGATGGCCGCGAGCAGACCTTCCGCCCGGGCGATTTCGTCTACGCGCCCGGGGGCACGCTGCACGGTTTCCAGGGCGCCTCCGCCGAGCCGGCGCGCGTGCTCATCTTCGACGCTCCGGCGCACGCGGAGTCCTTTTTCCGCGAGGCCGAGCGCGAGATCCGGGAGATGCCGCGCGACCTCGCCAAGGTCCCGGCCCTGGGCAAGCGCCACCAGATCAACTTCCGGCCGCCGAAATAGGCTGGTAGGCCTGCGCGGCGACGCTCGCGCATACAATCGCGGCTGTGCTGAAAGCGTTGCTGCTTCTGGCCGCCGCAGCCGCGGTTCAGGCTCAGCCGGCCTATCCCACTCGCCCGATCCGCTTCATCGTGCCCTATACGCCTGGCGGGCTGGGCGACAGCTTCGCCCGCGCGGTCGGCGATGAGCTTGCGAAGCGCATGGGTCAGCCGGTCGTGATCGACAATCGTCCCGGCGCGAGCCAGGCGATCGGCGCCGAGGCCACCGCAAAGGCGCCACCCGACGGACACACGATCTTCATGGGCACGCAATCGGGGCTGGTGATCAATACCATCGCGCGCAAGAAGCTGCCGTACGACCCGGTGCGCGATCTCGCGCCGGTGACGATGCTGTTCACCACGCCGCTCTACCTGGTGGTGCATCCGTCGGTGCCGGCGCACTCGGTGGCGGAGCTGATCGCGCTTGCGCGCGCGAGGCCAGGCAAGCTGACTTTCGCCTCGATCGGCAACGGCAGCTCGCAGCATCTTGCGGGCGAGATGCTGCGCGCGCGCGGCAAGGTCGACATCCTCCACGTACCGTACAAGGGCAGCTCGCCGGCCATGACCGACCTTCTCGGCGGACAGGTCGACATGATGTTCGAGGGCGGCGTGAGCTCGCTGCCGCAAGTCAGGAGCGGAAAGCTGCGCGCCCTTGCCACGACCGGGCGCAAGCGCAGCGACGCCGTGCCCGAACTGCCGACGATGGTCGAGGCGGGCGTGGCCGACTTCGAGTTCACGGTATGGTTCGCCCTGATCGCGCCGGCGGGCACGCCGCGGCCGATCATCGAGCGCCTGAACCGCGAAGTGGGCGAGGTGCTGCGCAGGCGCGAGCTCAAGGAGAAGTTCGCGCCAGCCGGGATCGACATCGCTCCGAGCACGCCCGAAGAGCTCGGCGAACGTATCCGCGCGGATCTTCCGTACTATGGCAAGCTTATGCGCGACGCCGGCATTCAGCCGGAATGAAGATCGGGTTCTGAAAACATGAAGCTGCCGAAAGACCGGATTCCGTATTCCGCGATCGTCGACCGGCCGCCGCTCAGGCTGCCCGACGGCGCGCGCGTCGCGGTGTGGACGATCGTCAACGTCGAGGAGTGGTCGATCGAGCGCAACATGCCGCGGACGGTGCTGTCACCTCCTTACGGACAGCCGCTGCAGCCCGACCTGCCGAACTGGGCCTGGCACGAATACGGCATGCGGGTGGGGTTCTGGCGTTTTCTCGACTCGCTCAAGAAATACGACGTGAAGGCGACGCTGGCTCTCAACGGCTCGGTGTGCAAAACCTATCCGCGCGTCGCCGGCGCCGCGCTCGACGCCGGCTGGGAGTTCATGGGCCACGGCCTGGTGCAGCGGCCGATGCACCACCTGGAGAACCAGAAGGAAGAGATCTTCAAGGCGGTGGAAGCGATCAAGTCGTTCACCGGGAAGAAGCCGCGCGGCTGGGAGAGCCCCGGCCTGACGGAGACCTACGAGACGATCGACTACCTCGCCGAGGCGGGCATCGAGTACGTCGCCGACTGGGTGCTCGACGACCAGCCGTGCGAGATCCAGACCGCGTCCGGGCCGATCGTCTCCGTGCCCTACACCGTGGACCTGAACGACATCCCGATGATGGTGCTGCAGAGCCACCCGTCCGAGGAATGGCTGCGGCGCGGCATCGACCAGTTCGATCGCCTCCATGCCGAGGGCGAGAAGAGCATGCGCGTGATGGCGATCAGCGTGCATCCGTACATCACCGGCGTGCCGCACCGCATCGGCTACCTGGAAAAGCTCCTGGAATACATCCTGCAGCGCCCGGGCGTGAAGATGTGGACCGGCGAGCAGATCCTCGACTGGTACCGGCATGCCGCCAAGCCATGACGAGCTGTGGGGCAGGGCGGCCGAGCTCCTGCCCAGGCTGAGGGAGCGCGCGCCGCGCTGCGAGGAGCTGCGCCGGCTTCCCGACGAGACGCTGCGCGACTTTCACGACACGCAGCTCCTGCGCATCCACCAGCCCAGGCGCGTCGGCGGCGCCGAGCTCGAGTTCGCCGCGGTGGTGACGTTCGGTGCGCTGCTCGCGCGCGCGTGCGCGTCGAGCTCGTGGAACTTCATCAACTTCCTGTCGCACCACCTGATGCTCGGGATGTTCCCGCCGCAGGCGCAGGACGAGATCTGGGGCAAGTCGCCCGACGCGCTCATCGCCTCGTCGTTCGTGTTCCCGGCGGCGAAGGCGCGCAAGGTGAAGGACGGCTACCTCATCTCCGGGCGCTGGCCGTTCTCGAGCGGCGTCGACCCGAGCGAATGGAACATGCTGGCGGGGCTCGCCTGGCTCGACGAGAACGCGCCGCCCGAGCAGCGCGTGTTCCTGCTGCACCGCTCGCAGTACCGCATCATCGACAACTGGTACGCCGGCGGCCTGCGCGGCACCGGCAGCAAGGATGTCGAGGCAAGCGAGCAGTTCGTGCCCGAGCACCGGACCCTCGCGGTCGCCGATACGAGGGGCGGGCCGACGCCCGGCAGCGCGGTCAATCCGGGACCGCTCTTCAGAATTCCGGTGTTCGCGCTCTTCCCCTACATGCTCTCGGGCGTGGCGCTCGGCATCGCCGAAGGGATGATCGAGGAGTTCTCGGCCATCGGAACCAAGACCGGCAAGATGACCGGGGCGCGCATCGCGGAGATCCAGAGCACCCAGATCCGCTTCAGCGAGGCGACCGCCTACGCGCGCGCCTCGCGCGCCGCGCAGCTCGGCAACTGCGCGGAGGCATGGCAACTGGTCTCCAGGGGAGAGGCGCCGGACATGAAAGCGAAGGCGCGCTATCGCCTGGAAGGTGCCTATGCCGTGGAGTGGGCGGTGCGCGCGGTCGACGTGATGTTCGGCCTGTCGGGCGCCGCGGGACTGTACGAATCGGGCCACGCCGCGCGCGCGTTCCGCGACGCGCACGCGGTCAAGCAGCATTTTTCGTTCAACACCGACATCGCCGGCACTACGCACGGGCGCGTTGCGCTAGGCTTGCCCAGCGACAATCCCACGCTTTGAAGATCTCCCGGAGAACGCGATGAAAGGCGATGCCAAGGTCCTCGAGCACCTCAACAAGGTGCTGTTCAACGAGCTCACCGCCATCAACCAGTATTTCCTCCACGCGCGCATGTTCGGCAACTGGGGGCTGAAGAAGCTCGAGGAGCACGAGAAGAAGGAGTCGATCGACGAGATGAAGCACGCCGACCGGCTGATCGAGCGCATCCTCTTTCTCGAAGGGCTTCCCAACCTGCAGGACCTGGGCAAGCTCATGATCGGCGAAGACGCCCCGGAAGCGCTGAAGTGCGACCTCAAGCTCGAGCGCGCGGCACGCCCCGTCCTCCAGGAGGCCATCGCGCACTGCGAGAACGTCAAGGATTACATCTCGCGAGAGCTCTTCGAGGACATCCTCGAATCGGAGGAGGAGCACATCGACTGGCTCGAGACCCAGCTCGACCTGGTCGATCGCATGGGGCTGCAGAACTGGCTGCAATCCAGCGCCGGGAGCCCGAGCTAGACCGGTTGCCGCAGGGACGTGTCACCAAGCCGCGCCCGGGAGCCGGTAAACTGGAAACTTGGGCTTGCGTTTTGCTGACTAAGGTTTGTATGGAAGTCGAGCAACTCTTGAGGCGTGAGCTGCGCGCCAAGCTGCCCCTGGCTCGGCAGGTGCTCCTTTACCTCGACCCATTCGCCTTTTTCAAGGACGCCTCGCGGGGCACCGCAATGGTGCGCGAGCGTAACCTCTCCTACAACCGTGGCATGCGCTGGGTTCTCGTGCCCTACCTGCGGCGGTGGCTCCTCATCGCGGCCGGGCTTTTCCTCACCATCGCTCCGGCCGAAGCGATGGCAGCCCAGGCATCGCTCGTCATCGTCCCCGCGGCGCTGGCGGTGGCGTTTTGCATCGCGGCGACGGTGGCCTTCTGCATCGCAACGGCGTATCTCTTGCTCGGTGTCTCCAAGGGGACCTAGGGAGGCCGCATCGCCAGGCTGAAAAGAGCCAGCGTCATCCTCGCGCTCCTCGCCGGCTGCTCGACCGTCACGGTGGAGCAGGAGGCCGACCAGGCGAAGGGCTCGTGGCAGGGCGCGACATACGATGACATGGTGATGCGCTGGGGCCCGCCGAACCGCAGCGCCACGCTGAGCGACGGCCGCCAGACCCATACCTGGACTTCCCAGGAAGGCCCGGTCCGTGCGGGCGGTCCTTCGGTCGGCGTCGGCGTGTTCGGCGGCAGCGGCGGCGGAGGCGGGGTCGGCGTCGGCTTCGGGATTCCATTCGGGACCACGGTCAACCCGCCGATCTGCGAGCGCACGGTCACTTTCCAGGAGAACAAGGTCATCGATCAGAACTGGACCGGCGACCCGGGCTACTGCCGCTACTTCAAGCGCGGCTGAGCGGCTGCAGGGCGGTGACTTATTCCACGCTCGCGCCGGCCCGGCCGGGCGAATCCGCACTAATTCATTAGCCGCGCTGCCCGGGGTTGCGTAAAGTGGGTGTTGCGATGCGCGACAGGCTCTTTCTCGTGGCTTGCCTTTTCGCCGCGCTTGCCGCCTGCGAGAAACCGCAGGCGCCGGCCGCGGACGGCGGGCCGGTGCGCGAGCTGGTCCCGCCGGCGGACGACAAGCCCGCGATCTCGGCGCTGCCCGAACATTTCGACCGCACGCGCGCGGAACAATACGAAAAGGAAGAAGACCGGCTGCGCAAGCGCGGCCGCTGAAGCAATTACGCTCGGGGAGAAAAAATCGGGGCTCGGCCCCGATTTTTTTTGGCTTGCGCCGCTAGCGTGCTGCGGCGTCGAAGCGGAACCCGGCTTTCTCGAACGTCCGCGTCAGGCCCGGGCGCACGGCCTCGATCCGGCGTTGCGCCTTGCGCGAGAACGCGATATCCGACATGTCGTGGACGCCGCCCGTGATGATCACCTGCAGGATGCCCTGGCTGCGGCCCACGTTGCGGAACGCGCGGCACACGCCGGGCGGGAACGAGACGGTGTCGAAGCGGCGCAGCCGGGCGCGCTCGGCACCGTCGTCGTTCCACGAAACCTCGAACTCGCCCTGCAGCACGGTGAACGTTTCGTAGGTCCGGCGGTGGGCGTGCAGCCCCGGTCCCTGTCCCGGCGGACACACCGCGAGCGTCATGGTCATCCCCGCGGCGCCGACGATGGGCGCGCCGGAGTTGATCGGCGTCTCGCTCTCCAGGCCGATGACGGAAAGGAGCTTGCGGGC
>DASXAO010000015.1:0-11240 GCA_036406675.1 Burkholderiales bacterium | reverse complement strand
GATCCGACCATGGGCGGGGTGTCGGCGAGCTTCGCCATGATCGGCGACGTGGTCATCGCCGAGCCGAAGGCGCTCATCGGGTTCGCCGGCCCGCGCGTCATCGAGCAGACGGTGCGCCAGAAGCTGCCGGAGGGCTTCCAGCGCGCCGAATTCCTGCTCGAGAAGGGCGCGATCGACATGATCGTCGACCGCCGGCAGCTGCGCGACAAGCTGCACGCGCTGCTCAGCCTGCTCAGGGGAATGCCGGCCGACAGCGCCGCGTGACGCTGCTCGCGGAGGTCGTGCGCGCGTCCGCCGAAGTGGCGGCGACGCCGAGCCGGTTGGCGAAGATCAAAGCCATCGCGGCCTGCCTGCGCGCTCTCGCGCCCGACGAGGTGGAGATCGCGCTTCCCTGGCTGAGCGGCGACCTGCGCCAAGGCAGGCTCACGCTCGGCTATGCCACCCTGCGCTCGGCGGTGGGCGGTCCGGCCGCCGGGCCGAGGCTCACGGTGAGCGAGGTGGATGCGGCATTCGAGCGGCTGAAGGGCTTGAAGGGGAAAGGGTCCGCCGGGCAACGCGCCGAGCAGCTCAAGCAGCTCTTCTCGAAGGCGACGGCGCAGGAGCAGGACTTCGTGCTGCGCCTGATTGTTGGCGAGCTGCGGCAGGGAGCGCTCGAAGGCGTGATGCTCGAGGCGCTAGCCGCCGCCGCTCGCTTGCCTCCCGCGGAGGTGAGACGTGCCGCGACCTTTGCCGGCGGAATCGCGCAAGTCGCGCGGGCGGCGCTCCATGGCGGAGGACTCGAACAGTTCTCCATCCGCCTGATGCGGCCGGTGCTTCCCATGCTCGCGCAGCCGGCTGAGGACGTGGCGTCTGCGCTCGCCGACCTTGGCACGGCGCTCTTCGAATGGAAGCTCGACGGCGCCCGCATCCAGGTGCACAAGGCCGGCGAAGAACTGCGCGTGTTCACGCGCAACCTGAACGACGTCACTTCGCGCGTTCCCGAGGTCGTGTCGGCCTTGAAAGGCGTCGCGCCGGATCTGATTCTCGACGGCGAGGCGATCGCGCTGCGCGGCGACGGCCGCCCGCACCCCTTCCAGGTCACCATGCGGCGCTTCGGCCGCAAGACCGACGACGAGGCGCTGCGCGGCGAGATCCCGCTCTCGGTGTTTTTCTTCGATTGCCTGCTGCGCAACGCCGAGCCGATCGTCGATCGCGGCGCGCGCGAGCGGCACGACATCCTGCGGCAGGTGCTGCCGGCCGCGATCGTCACGCCTTCGCTCATCACCGACGATGCGGCGAAGGCGAGCGCCTTTTACGAGGATGCGCTGGCGCGCGGCCACGAGGGCCTGATGGCCAAGGCGCTCGACGCGCCCTACGAGGCCGGGCGGCGCGGCGCCGGCTGGCTGAAGCTGAAGCGCGCCAAGACGCTCGACCTGGTGGTCATCGGCGTCGAGTGGGGCAGCGGCCGGCGCAAGGGCTGGCTCTCGAACCTGCATCTCGGCGCGCGCGACCCGCGCGGCGGCGGCTTCGTGATGCTCGGCAAGACCTTCAAGGGCCTGACGGACGAGATCCTGGAATGGCAGACGCGCGAGTTGCTGGCGCGCGAGGTCAGACGCGACGAGCGGACGGTGTACGTGCGCCCCGAGCTGGTGGTCGAGATCGCGTTCAACGACGTGCAGCAAAGCTCCCAATACCCCGGCGGCATGGCGCTGCGCTTCGCCCGCCTCAAGGGCTACCGGCCCGACAAGCGCGCCGACGAAGCCGATACCATCGACACCGTGCGGCAGATCTTCGAGGCGCAGTCGGCATGAGAACGCTGGGCGAATGGCTGGGCTACATCGAGCGCCAGCATCCCAAGTCCATCGCGCTGGGCCTCGACCGGGTTTTCCAGGTCTACTCCCGCATGGGAATGGGAATCGATTGTCCCGTGATCACGGTCGCGGGGACCAACGGCAAGGGCTCGACCTGCGCGATGCTGGACTCGATCCTGCGCGCCGCCGGCTACCGCACCGGGCTCTATACCTCGCCCCACCTGCTGCGCTACAACGAGCGCGTGCGCGTCGCGGGGGCGGAAGCCTCCGACGAAGCGCTCGCCGAGTCCTTCGAAGCGGTAGAGCGCGCGCGAGGCGACGTTGCGCTGACGTACTTCGAGTTCGGCACGCTCGGGGCGCTCCACCATTTCTCGAGGCAGGAGATCGAGGCGGCGATCCTCGAGGTCGGGCTGGGCGGCCGGCTCGACGCGGTCAACATCGTCGACGCCGACTGCGCGGTGCTGACGAGCGTCGGCATCGACCACGTCGAGTATCTGGGCGCCACGCGCGAAGAGATCGGGCGCGAGAAGGCCGGCATCTTCCGCTCCGGACGCCCCGCGGTGATCGCCGACCCCGATCCGCCTCGCTCGGTTCTGGACGCCGCCGGCGACAAGCTCCTTCTCGGGGAGGACTTCGGCTACCAGGTGCAGCCGGGGCAGTGGAGCTACTGGGGCCCGGGCGGACGCCGCGGCGGGCTCGCCTACCCGGCGCTGCGCGGCAGGATCCAGCTCGCCAACGCCGCGGCGGCGATCTGCGCCCTCGGCACGCTCGAGCTTCCGATCGCGATGCAGGACGTGCGCCGCGGCCTCGCGGAGGTCGAGATCCCGGGGCGCTTCCAGGTCCTGCCGGGCCGGCCGCAGGTGATCCTCGACGTGGCGCACAACGCGCAGGCCGCGAAGGTGCTCGCGCAGAACCTCTCCGATGCAGGGTTCGCACCGGAGACCATCGCGGTGTGCGGCATGCTGCGCGACAAGGACATCGGCGCGGTGCTGCGCGAGCTCGCGCCGCGCGTGACGCGCTGGCATCTCGCTTCCCTTTCCGGGCCGCGCGGCGCAAGCGCCTCCGACCTGGTCGAAAAACTTCCATCGGATTGCTCGTGCTTGTCCGTTTTCGATTCGCCCGCTGCCGCCTTCGCAGCCGCCAAAGCGCGGGCCGGCGAGGGTGATAAGATCGTCGTATTCGGCTCGTTCCTCACCGTGGCCGAAGTGATGGCATGGCTGAACAACAACAAGACGTAGACACGCTCAAGCGTCGTGGCCGCAGGCGGCTGGTGGGCGCCGTGGCGCTGGTGCTCCTCGCGGTGATCGTGCTGCCGATGGTGTTCGATCCGGAGCCGCGCCCGGTGGCGCCGGCGCCGACCGTGCGCATTCCCGGCGAGGACGCCGCGCCCTTCAAGCCGAAGCCGCCGGCGCAGAAGCCCGCGCCGAGCGAGAAGAAGGACGTCGCCAAAGAGGAATACTTCGTCCCGATCGGCGCATTCTCGGCCCCCGAGAATGTCACCGCCAAGCTCGCGGCGGCGAAGATTCCGCACTACACCGAGGCCGTCGCCGGCAACCTGACGCGCGTGCGAGCGGGCCCGTTTCCGAGCCGCGAAGCGGCCGCGGAGGCCGCGGCGAAGCTGAAGGGGCTGGGACTCGAGCCCGGCGCGATCACGGCCAGGTGACCGCGCTCGACATCGCGGTCATCGGCGTGTTGGTGCTGTCGACCGCATGGGGCGTCTGGCGCGGGCTGGTGCGCGAGGTGATCTCGCTCGCGGGATGGATCGGCGCCTTCCTGGTCGCCAACTGGCTGGCCGATCCGCTCGCCAACGCTTTGCCCGGATCGATCTCCAATCCGGACGTGCGCGTGATCGTCGCGTTCGTGGCGATTTTCGTGGTCACGCTCACCCTCGCCACGCTCGTCGCCCTGATGGTCTCCAAGGCGCTCAAGGCGACCGGCCTGGCGGGCCTCGACCGCACGCTCGGCGGGCTCTTCGGCGTGGCGCGCGGGCTGCTCATCGCCATCGCCTTCGCCATCGGCGCGGGCTTGACTTCGCTGCCGCAGAACCCCATGTGGAAACAGTCGTATAGCGGGCCGATGCTCGGCCGCACGGTGGCCCAGCTCGAGCCCTGGCTGCCGCCGGCGTTGTACTCCCGCTTGCGATATCATTGATCGTTAACCACACCGGGAAATCTCCGATGTGCGGAATTCTGGGAATCGTCGCTGATTCGCCCGTCAACCAGCTCCTCTACGACGGGTTGCTCCTCCTTCAGCATCGCGGCCAGGACGCGGCGGGCATCGTCACGGCCGAGCGCAACTCGTTCCACATGTACAAGGCGCCCGGCATGGTGCGGGACGTGTTCCGCACCCGCAACATGCGCTCGCTGCCGGGGAACATGGGCGTCGCGCACGTGCGCTACCCGACCGCGGGCTCGGCGTTCAGCTCGGCCGAGGCGCAGCCGTTCTACGTCAACTCCCCGTTCGGCATCGTGCTCGGCCACAACGGCAACCTCACGAATGCGGCGCAGCTGAAGGAGGACATGTTCCGCACGGACCTGCGCCACATCAACACCGGCTCGGACTCCGAGGTGCTGGTGAACGTGCTGGCGCACGAGCTGGAGAAGGCGTCGGTCAGGCTGCACCTCGATCCGCAGGCGATCTTCGCCGCCGTCGCGGCCACGCACCGGCGCCTGAAGGGCGCCTATGCGGTCGTGGCCATGATCGCGGGCTACGGCGTGCTCGCGTTCCGCGATCCGTTCGGCATCCGTCCGGCGATCATCGGCTACAACGAAACGCCGAAGGGAATCGAGTACATGGTGGCCTCCGAGTCGGTGGCCGTGGACGCCAACGGCTTTCGCGTGCTGCGCGACATCGGCCCGGGCGAGGCGGTGTTCATCGACCAGGGCGGGCGCCTCCACACCCAGCAGTGCGCCCCGCACGCGAGCCTGAACCCGTGCATCTTCGAGTACGTGTACCTCGCGCGTCCAGATTCGATCATCGACGGCGCCTCGGTGTACGAGACCCGGCTCAACATGGGCCGCAAGCTCGCCGAGAAGATCAGGCGCAGCCAGCGCCGGCTCGACATCGACGTGGTGATCCCGATCCCGGACTCGGGCCGGCCGGCGGCGCTGCAGCTCGCCGCGGGACTCGGCGTGTCCTACCGGGAAGGCTTCGTCAAGAACCGCTACATCGGGCGCACCTTCATCATGCCGGGACAGGCGGTGCGCTCGCGCTCGGTGCGGCAGAAGCTCAATCCCATGTCGATGGAGTTCGCCGGCAAGAACGTGATGCTGGTGGACGACTCGATCGTTCGCGGCACCACCAGCCGCGAAATCGTCCAGATGGCGCGCGATTCCGGCGCGCGCAAGGTTTTCTTCGCCTCGGCCGCGCCGCCGGTGCGTTTTCCCAACGTGTACGGCATCGACATGCCCACGCGCGCCGAGCTGATCGCGGCGGAAAAGAGCGAGGACGAGGTGGCGCGCGAGATCGGCGCCGACGCCCTGGTCTACCAGGACCTGGAAGAGCTGAAGGACGCGGTGCGCCAGGTCAACCCGCGGCTCACGAGCTTCGAGACCTCGTGCTTCGACGGGGTGTACATCACCGGCGACGTGACCAGCGACTACCTGCGCGACATCGAGATCCAGCGCGACGCGAAGCGGGACTCGTCCGACGACGAGACCGCCCAGCTCGATTTAAATCTGGCGACCTGATATACTTTTTACATCGCGCCGATTTGAGGGGCCACAGCTTGCGGGCGCGTAATAAATCCAGCTAAAGCGTGCCGAGAATGAACCCGGTCCGCTGCACAGAGGCCCGGGTTTTTTTATGTCCAACGACCACCAGATCGCAACCAAGGGCGTGCGCGCCGGCCAGGCGCGCACCGAGTTCCAGGAGCATTCCGAGGCGCTGTTCCTCACCTCGAGCTTCGTCTTCAGGAGCGCGCAGCAGGCCGCCGCGCGCTTCGCCGGCGAAGAGGAGGGCATGGTGTACACCCGCTACACCAACCCCACGGTGCAGATGTTCCAGGAGCGCCTCGCCGCGCTCGAGGGCGCCGAAAGCTGCGTCGGGACCGCCTCCGGCATGGCGGCCGTCCTCGCCACCGCGCTTACGCACCTGAGGAGCGGCGACCATGTGGTGTGCTCGAACGCGGTGTTCGGCGCCACGATCAACCTCTTCAACAACATCCTTTCGCGCTTCGGGATCGAGACCACGTACGCTTCCCCTACCCGGCCGGACGACTGGCAGCGCGCGCTGCGCAAGAACACGCGCTTGCTCTTCCTCGAGACGCCGTC
This sequence comes from Burkholderiales bacterium, assembly GCA_036406675.1. Lineage (GTDB taxonomy): Bacteria > Pseudomonadota > Gammaproteobacteria > Burkholderiales > SG8-39 > SCGC-AG-212-J23. Next base: position 5,179 of record DASXAO010000015.1, on the reverse strand, counting down.
GAACCCCCTGACGGAAGTCTCCGACATACAAAGCCTGTCCACGATCGCGAAGCAGGCCGGCGTACTGCTCGCGGTGGACAACGTGTTTTGCACGCCGGCGCTGCAGCGGCCGCTCGAGCTCGGCGCCGACCTGGTCATCCATTCGGCGACCAAGTATCTCGACGGGCAGGGCAGGGTGATCGCCGGCGCCGTCGCCGGATCGAAGGCGCTGGTCGGCGATCCGATCACGGCGTTCCTGCGCACCGCCGGGCCCACGCTCTCGCCGTTCAACGCGTGGGTGGTGCTGAAGGGCCTCGAGACGCTGGAGCTGCGGATGCGCGCCCAGTCGGCCGCCGCCCTCGAGCTGGCGCGCTGGCTCGAAGGACACCCCGGGATCGCCCGGGTGCATTACCCCGGGCTGGAATCGCATCCGCAGCATGCGCTGGCAAAGCGGCAGCAACGCGCCGCCGGCGCGGTGCTGTCCTTCGAGGTGAAGGGCGGCCGTGCCGCCGCCTGGCGGGTGATCGATTCGACGCGCCTCGTGTCGGTGACTGCCAACCTCGGCGACGTCAAGACGACCATCATCCATCCCGCGAGCACCACGCACGGCAGGATTTCCCCCGAGGCGCGCGCGGCCGCGGGAATCACCGAGGGCCTGGTGCGCCTCGCCGTGGGGCTCGAGGCGGTGTCGGACCTCAAGGCGGATCTGGAGCGCGGACTGAGCTAGCATTGAATCTTTGCCTCCCGAGAACGCCCTCGAAGATAAAGGCGTAGCCCCGTCCCGGCGCCGGGTCGTCCTGGCGCAGGCGGCTCTCGTCGCCGCCGCCTATTTCGCCGCGGCGAAGCTCGCGCTTCTCGTGGCAATTCCACCGGGTTATGCCACCGCCATCTGGCCCGCATCGGGCATCGCGCTCGCGGCGCTGCTCCTCGGCGGCAACAGGCTCTGGCCCGGTGTATTCGCCGGCAGCATAGCGGCCAACTTCACCATCGAAGGCTCGGTCGTAGCCTCGGCGCTGATCGCCGCCGGCAGCTCATTTCAGGCCTACGTCGGCGCCGAGCTGGTCCGGCGCCACACCGGCCTTCCCTTCCGGCTCTGCCGTCCGGTGGAGGTGGTGAAGTTCTTCGGGCTCGCCGCCCTGGCGGCGACCATCGCGCCGACCTGCGCGCTGCTGCCCCTCGGGCTCGCGCACCCCCTTCCCGGCGTCGCGCTTTTCCGCAACTGGCTCACCTGGTGGCAGGGCGACGCCACCGGCATCATCCTTGTAGCTCCGCTCGTGCTTTGCTGGGCAGTGCCCTCCGGGATGCGCTGGAGCGGCGCCCGGGTCGCGGAGGGCATCGGGTTCGCGGTCGCGCTGCTCGCCGCCACCTCCGTCGTGTTCAGCGCCGGCGGCGAAGGGAGTGGCGCCTACGCCACTACGTTCCTCATCATCCCTTTCATCATCTGGGCTGCCTTCCGCTTCAGCCAGCGCGAGGTCACCACCGCCACCGCGGCGATCTGCGCGATCGCCCTCTGGTACACCCTGCGGCGGGGCCTCGGCCCGTTCTCGACGGTGCCGCTCAACGAGTCGCTCCTGCTGCTGCTTCTCTTCGCGACCACCCTCGCGTTCACCGGCCTGGTGCTCTCGGCGCTGCTCGGGCAGCTCGAGAAGGCGGTCGACGATCTGCGCGACCGCAGCCGCGGCCTCGAGCAGCGGGTGAGCGAGCGCACGCACGACCTCGAGCAGGCGAACCGCAGGCTGCACGAGGACATCGCGGTGCGCGCGCGCGCCGAGCGCATGCTCGCCGACAGCGAGCGGCGCTTTCGCCTGATGGTCGAGAGCGTCGTCGACTACGCCATCTTCATGCTCGACGCCGAAGGCCGTGTCGCGAGCTGGAACGCGGGGGCGCAGCGCATCTCCGGCTACGAGCTGCACGAGATCATGGGCCAGCACTTCTCGCGTTTCTACCCGCGCGAGGACGTCGAGCGCAGGAAGCCGCAGTGGGAGCTCGAGGTCGCGGCCGCGGAAGGCCGCTTCGAGGAGGAAGGCTGGCGCGTGCGCAAGGACGGGTCGTCCTACTGGGCGAACGTGATCATCACGGCCGTGCGCGACGACACCGGCAGGCTGCTCGGCCATGCCAAGGTGGTGCGCGATCTCACCGAGCGCAACCGCGTCGAGGCCGAGCTGATCCGCGCCAAGGTGGCGGCGGAGCGGGCGAGCGAGGCGAAGTCGCAGTTCCTCGCCAACATGTCGCACGAGCTGCGCACGCCGCTGAACAGCCTGCTGATCCTGGCGCGGCTGCTCGGCGACAACATCGGCGGCAACCTGAACCCGAAGCAGGTGCAGTTCGCGCAGACGATCTACGCCTCGGGCATGGATCTCCTGTCGCTGATCAACGATCTGCTCGACCTGGCGAAGATCGAGGCCGGCGCCGCCACCGCGCTCAACTTTGCGCCGGCGCGCCTGGACGAGCTGCGCGACGACCTCGAGCGCACGTTCCGCCAGGTGGCGCAGGACAAGGGGCTGCAGTTCGCCATCTCGCTGGATCCGGCGCTGCCCGCCGCGATCCGCACCGACACGACGCGGCTCAAGCAGGTGCTGAAGAATCTGCTCGCCAACGCCTTCAAGTTCACCCGCCAGGGCCGGGTCTCGCTCGACATCGCGCCCGCCGGTGACAAGCATGTCGCGTTCGCGGTCGTCGACACCGGCATCGGCATCCCGGCCGAGAAGCAGAAGATCATCTTCGAGGCGTTCCAGCAGGCCGACGGCAGCACCGCGCGCCAGTACGGCGGCACCGGCCTCGGCTTGTCCATCAGCCGCGAGCTCACGCGCCTGCTCGGCGGGGAGATCCGCGTCGCGAGCGAGCCCGGCAAGGGAAGCTCGTTCACGCTCTATCTACCGCTGTCGGACGAAGTCTCCGCGCTCGCGGCGTAGATCAAGCACCCCCGCCGTAAGGCGCCGGCTCCTAGGCGCCGCCTATAGCTGCTCCTAGGCGCCTCCTATAGCTTTTACGATGCGGCCGGTGCCACTGCAATTGCGGCACGTTTCGCCGCGCGCGGTCTTGCCGCTGCCGTTGCACTCCGGGCAGATGTCCTCGCCGGTGCCCGGGGTGCCGGGGCGCGCCTCGTCGCCGGGGCTCATCGGGGTCGTGGCCTTCGTCTTCGGCTTGTCGCGCGTCAACTCTCCTCCTTCTCTTCCTCCTCCATCTGGCCCATCAGCTCCTCCATGCGCAGGCGCATGCGCGATCCGAGCTCCTCTAGATCGAGGTCGGTCTTCTTCACCTCCGGGAACATCTCGCCTTCCTCCTCCTTCACGTGGTGCATGACGTACTCGCCGAGCACGGTGAAGGTGGCGCGGAAGTTGGGGTCGTCGGCGCCCATGTTCTCGAGCTGCTCGATCAGCATCTTGGCCGTCTCGTGCTCGACCTGCGCCTCGTTCAGGAGGTCCTCGTCGTCGATCGCCTCGCGCGCCGCGGGATAGAACAGCTCCTCCTCGAGCGTGGTGTGCACCTTCAGGTCTTCGCACACCGTCTGCACCAGCTGCCGCTGCGTCTCGGTGTCCTCGCGCTCCAGCTTCTCGAACTCCTTGAAGGCCTTCTTGACCTTGTCGTGCTGCTCCTTCAGCAGCTCGACCGCCCCGCTGGCCTTCGCTTTGCTCTTCGCCATGTCCGCCGTCCTTTCTGGGTTGACGAAACGGCCCGAGCAACACCCGTACCAAAAAAGGGGGTCAGATCAACATTACGGTTAACCAACGGGTTGCCCGTCGCGTGCCTTGCGTAATGTCGATCTGACCCCCTTTTTTTACTCCGGGGGTAAGAATTACTAGAAGCGCACGAGGCGCGGCGCGCCGCGCCCGATCTCGAGGTAGCCGCCGCGGCCGTACCAGTCGGGCAGCACCCACCGCTCGGCCCGCCGGCCGTCCATGGTTAGCGCATGACGTCCGGGCCGGTGGGTATGGCCGTGCACCAGCCGGGTGACGGCGTGCCCGCGCATCGCCTGGACGACCGCGGCGTCGTTCACGTCCATGATGTCGGCGGGCTTCGCCTGGACGACTTCCTTGCTCTTCTCGCGCATGTCGGCGATCGCACGGCGACGCTCGGCGAGCGGCTTGGCGAGGAACTCGCGCTGCCAGGTCTCGGAGCGGGCGATGCGGCGCCAGCTCTGGTAGTCGAGGTCGTCGGTGCACAGGGTGTCGCCGTGCATGAGGAGCGTGCGCACGCCCCCGATCTCGTGCACGCTCGGGTCGGCGAGGAGCTGCGCGCCGGTGGCGGCGCAGAAGCGCTCGCCGACGAGAAAATCGCGGTTGCCGTGCATGAGGTACACCGGCACGCCGCGGCGGGCGAGGTCGCCGAGCAGGCCCGCGACCACCGCGTTGAAGGGCGCCTCGAGGTCGTCGTCGCCGATCCAGGACTCGAAGAAATCGCCGAGGATGTACAGCGCGTCGGCGCCGCGCGCCTTGCCTTCGAGAAGCTCGATGAACCGCTCGTTCGCTTCCGGGCGCTCCTCGGTGAGATGGAGGTCCGAAATGAAGAGCGTAGCCACTACGCGAAGCTCGAGGTACTACTTCTTCGCGCCGACCACCGTCATGGATTCGATGACCACGGGCTGCTTGGGCACGTCGCTGCGGAAGGGCCCGCCGGAGCCGGTCGGTGTCTTCGCGATCTTGGTCACCACGTCCATGCCGTCGACCACCTTGCCGAAGACCGCGTAGCCCCAGCCGTCCTGGCCGGGATAGTTCAGGAAATCGTTGTTCTTGACGTTGATGAAGAACTGCGCGCTCGCCGAGTGCGGATCGCTGGTGCGCGCCATGGCGATGGTGCCGACGTCGTTCTTCAGGCCGTTCTTCGCCTCGTTCTCGATCGGCTTGCGCGTCGACTTCTGGTTGTAGGACTTGTCGAAGCCGCCGCCCTGGATCATGAAGCCGTCGATCACGCGGTGGAACACGGTGCCGCTGTAGTGCCCGTCCTTCACGTATTGCAGGAAGTTCTCGACCGTCTTGGGCGCCTTGGCCGGGTAGAGCTCCAGGCGGATCGTGCCGAGGTTGGTCTTGATGTCGACCTGCGGATCGGCGGCGAGCGCGCCGCCGGGCACCGCGGCGAGCGAAAGGATGAAAAGATGCTTGAGCTTCATGCGGCTCCTTTATGGGGTGTTTCCAGCGCGGCTGCTCTAGTCAGCTTCGGCGGCGCGGCTATTATAGGGCATGCTCACCATCCACAATTCCCT
>DASXAO010000014.1:0-12430 GCA_036406675.1 Burkholderiales bacterium | reverse complement strand
TTCGCCGGCCGCAGCGCGCTCGACAACGTCCTCATCGGGCTGCACCTGCGGGCGCGGCAGACGCCGCTCGCGATCCTGCTCGGGTTCCCGTACGTGGCGCGGGAAGAAATGCAGCTCAGGCACGAGGCGGAGCAGGTCTTGCGGTTCGTGGGACTGGAAAGAAGAAAAGACGAGCTCGCGTCGGCGCTGCCGTACGGCGATCAAAGGCTCCTCGAGGTCGCGATCGCGCTCGCGGCGAAGCCGAAGCTCCTCATGCTCGACGAGCCGGTGTCGGGCATGAACCCGTCGGAGACCGCGAGCTTCATGGCGAAGCTCGCCGAGATCCGCAGGCTCGGCGTCACGGTGCTGCTGGTGGAGCACGACATGAAGATGGTGATGGGCGTGTCCGACCGCGTGGTGTGCCTGTCGCAGGGGCGCATCATCGCCGACGGCACTCCCGCCGAGATCCAGCGCGATCCGGAGGTGATCCGAGCCTATCTAGGCGAACGCTTTCGTCGGGTGGCGGGGACTAGTGCTTAGCGTGGAAAACCTGGAGTGCCGGTACGGGAAAGTGGCGGCGGTGCGCAGCCTCTCGCTCGAGGTGCGGAAAGGCGAGCTCGTGAGCCTGATCGGCGCGAACGGCGCGGGGAAGACGACGACGCTGAAGGCGATCTCGGGCGTTCTTCGCACCGTAGGGGGAAGAATCAGGTTTGAGAATGAAGATATCACCCACGCCTCCGCGCGGCGCATTCTCGCTCTCGGAATCGCGCACTGCCCCGAGGGGCGGCGCGTGTTCCCTTACATGACGGTGCGCGAGAACCTCGAGATGGGCTGCTACCTGCGCAAGGACCGCGCGGGCATCGACGCCGACCTCGGGCGCCTCTACGAGCGCTTCCCGATCCTCGCCGAGCGCCGCGACCAGGCCGCCGGCACGCTCTCGGGCGGCGAGCAGCAGATGCTCGCCATCTCGCGCGCGCTCATGTCGCGGCCCAAGCTCGTGCTCTTCGACGAGCCCTCGCTCGGCCTCGCGCCCAACATCGTCGAGCGCACCTTCGACATCGTAGCGGCCATCCGCGCCGAGGGCGTGACCGTGATGATGGTCGAGCAGAACGCGCTCGCCGCCCTCGAGCTCTCCGACCGCGCGTACGTGATGGAGCAGGGGCGGGTCACCCGCGCGGGCAGCGGGAAGGAGCTCCTGAACGACCCGGAGGTGAAGAAGGCGTACCTCGGGGGGTGAAAATAGGGACAGTCCCTAATTTCCGTTGGCTATGCGTTGCAGGAAATTAGGGACTGTCCCTATTTTCACGCACTATAATTTTCGGCGGTGACAAAGCACTCCAAGGCCCGGACGCTGGGCCGCTACAAGCTGCAGAGGAAGATCGCCGCCGGCGCGACGGGCGAGGTCTACGAGGCGGTGGACCCGAAGCTCGAGCGCACGGTCGCGCTCAAGACCATCGACAAGAGCGACCTCAACGAGGAGGCGTCGCGCGAGTATTCCGCACGCTTCAAGGAGGAGGCGCGGGCGGTCGCGCGGCTCGACCATCCCAACATCGTTTCCGTGTACGACCACGGCGAGGAAGGCGGGGTCGCCTTCATCGTGATGGAGCTCGTCCGCGGCAGGGACCTGAAGCAGTGCTTCGGCAGCAACGTGCGCTTCGGCCTGCGCGAGTGCGGGCGCGTGATGCGCGAGCTTCTCGCCGCGCTCGACTACGCGCACCGGGCGGGAATCGTCCACCGCGACATCAAGCCGTCCAACATCCTGCTCGACGCCAACGAACGCGTGAAGCTGACGATGGACTTCGCGGTCGCACGCCTGATCGACACGGAGCGCACCGGCCGCACGCAGGTCGGCGCCAGAGCCGGCACGGCTTCCTACATGTCGCCGGAACAAGTGCGGGGCCTGGCCGTCGATCCGCGCTCGGACCTCTTCTCGTCGGGCGTGGTGCTCTACCAGCTCCTCGCCAACCAGCCCCCGTTCAGCGGCGACAAGTCGACGCTGCTGAAGAAGATCGTGCACGAGGACCCGGTGCGGCCCTCCCAGCTCGATGCGTCGCTGTCGCCGGAGCTCGACCGCATCGTCGGCCAGGCGCTCGCCAAGGCGCCCGAGGCGCGCTACCAGAGCGCGGCCGATTTCAGCCGCGCGCTGCAGCGCGTGCTCGACTCCGGAAAATAGGGACGGACCCTAATTTCCGTTAGCTATGCGTCGCCGGAAATTGGGGTCCGTCCCTGATTTTCCGCTCTAGTTGCGCTTGCGGTCGGCCTGCGCCTCGGCGTGGCCGCTGTGCTTCAGCACCTGGATCGGGCGATCGACCGGCGCCTCGCGGCGCCTGGCGAGGTCCGGGCCCATGCGGTAGCGCACGCTGCGGCGCCCGCGCTTGAAGCGCGCCTTGATCGCGAGGCGCTGCTCCGCCCTCTTGTCGCCGTCCAGCGATACGGTCGTGTGGTCGTGCGTCTTCGGGTCGAAGAAGCCGATGTAGCCGCCGGGATTGATGCCGAAGGAACGCAGCGCGTTGCCGTCGTGCAGCCGGCCGAGGAAATCGTTGCGCGAGCCGGTCTCCTGCGCGCTGGTGAAGTAGAGCGGCAGCAGGAAATTCGACAGCTCGATGCCGTCCACCTCGTAGCTCTCGTCCTGCACGGCGTCGCACATCTCGAACCAGTGGAACACCACCCTGCGCCGGTCGTGGGGATGCGGGCCCTGCACGAGCAGGTTCGCGTCCGGGTCGGCGAGCAGCTCGAGCGCCTCGTGCGACAGGGTCGCGGTCCAGCTCTCGTCGAGCTCCTTCGCGAGCTTGGTGAACACGAAGCCGTACGGGATGCCGAGCTCGGTCTGGTCGTGGTAGCCGAGCGCGTCGTCGCCGTCCTCGCCGTCCCAGATGTAGAGCACCGCGTCGCCGCGCAGCTCGCGCAGCGTCTTGGGGTCGGGCTGCTTGCCCGCCTTCCCCTCGAGACGCAGGTTCGCGCTCATGTGCCAGTACGGTTCGAAATCCTCGGCGATCTGGCGGTTGATCGCGCGAAGCGCGAACTGGACGTCCTCGTCCTTCAGGTCCTTCGTGTGGTTGACGACCGAGATCAGCATATGACCCCCTCCCAAGGAGCGGACGATTATGGCGCCGCCCTGGCCGGCCGCTTTATCGGATCGTCCTGAAAATGGTGACAGTCACCAATTTCCAGCGACGCGTAGCTGACGGAAAATGGTGACTGTCACCATTTTCTCGGGCGCCGACGCCGAAATTACGGGAGCGGGGTGACGATCCTGATGAGCCGCTCGCCGGCGATGAAGAGCGTGTTGCCGGTCGGGTCGAGGAGCATGCGGCTCGGGGTGGTGAAGTCGGCGGCGGGGCAGTTCGGCGAGAGGTTGATCGGGAACCCCGTGATGGTGAGCTCCTGGTACTGCACGCTGGGGCCTGGCGGCGTCACGAGGTCGAAAGCGCGCACGCGGCACACGCCGGCGCCGATCTGGAGGATGTAGGCGCGCGTCGCGTCGGGCGAGATCGCATAAGCCGCGGTGCTCACGGGGATGCCGCCGACGAGATCGTTCGACGGCACGCGGCCCAGCACGTCGAAGTTCGCGTCGTAGACCGCGTGGATGGTGCCGCCGTTGAAGCTGGCGACGAGCATGCGGCTGCCGTTGCGGTCGAAGGCCGGGAGGTTGATGTTCTCCACGCGGGTTGCAACCGGGTGGAAATGCGCCAGCGAGAACGACGTGGGAATAATGGGACCGACCGACCCGGTAAACGCGCTGTATTGCTGGACCGGCAGAAGCCCGCCGCCCTGCACGATGAGCGCGCGGGTGCCGTTGTCCGGCCCGCCGGTCTCGGGAAACGCATAGCTGTTGAACGGGCCGGTGATGCTGCGGGCGGCGATGTCGTAGAGCCAGTGCTGGCCGATGGCGGTGGCGGTCGGGCTGCTGCTGGTGATGAACGCCTGGCCGTCATTAGTCGCTACGATGCCCTTGAGGAACGCGTCAGGCGTGGTCGTAGTGACGTTGGGAGCAAGCGTTGCCGGCTGTGCGATGAGCGTCGCGGGATCGAGCTCGATGATCGACGTATCGGTGATCGCGAGCAGCCGCGAGCGATCGAGCGAGAGCGCGAGATTCCTGAGATTCGACACCATCGGCGCTTGCGTCAGCTGCCAGGACCCGGCGGCGAAGGTATAGCTCACGACCTGGTTGTTGGTCGGCGTGGAGAAGCCGGCGCCGACGAAGAGCGTCTGCGTCACGGGTTCGAAAGCGAGGCCGCGCATGTTCTGCGGCGGTGTCGGGTACGCCAGCGTCGCGGCCGCGAGCGTTCCCTTCGCGACGAGCGTAAGCGGCGGGCCGAACGGCACCGCGCCGCCGTTCAGGCCGATGTTCAGCGTTCCGGCGGCGAGCGCCGGGTAGGTCGCCCGGATCTCGGTGTCGCTCATGACGGTGAAGTCGGCCGCGGGCGTGCCGCCGAACGTCACCGCGGTCACCGGCGTAAAGCCGCTGCCGCGAAGCACGACGTCGCCCGCCACGCTGGCGGCGCCGACCGAGGGCGCGAGGGTCTGCGGCGGCACGGGCGGCGCCGGCGGCACAGGCGGCGTCGTAAGCGGGCCCACCGTGTAGGCGACGTTGATGGTGGCCGGGCTGCCGCCGATCTGCGGCCCGGAGCAGCTCGGGTCGGTGTTGCACGCTATGAGCGTGATGACGCTGGTGTGGCTGCTGCCCGCCGCGAGGCCCGCGGGCGACACCGGGCGAATCGTGATGCGCGCCTGCGTCGGGCCGAGGATATCGACGAAGCTGTTCGCCACGTCGACCGCGTCGCCCGTGACCACGAGGCGTGCGAAGAGCGTTCCGCCGGTGGGGCCGGTGACGGTCGCCATGACCGTCCGCGCGGGCGGGGTCCCCACGCCCGTCGATGCTGCGGCGAAGGCGACGTTTGGCGGGGTTACTATGAACTGCTGTCCCGCGGTGTTGGGGTTCGGCGGAGGCGCGTCCCCGCCCCCGTGGCAGCCGGCCACCAGACATGCGACGAGCACCGCAGCGCCTGCGCGCGTTCTCATATTCGCCGAAGAGTATATCGACGGCGCATGAAGACAAATGGGGCAGTGCCTTGCTTGGCCCTTACGGAACGAAAAATAGGGACAGTCCCTATTTTCCGTTAGCTGCGCGTCGCCGGAAAATAGGGACTGTCCCTATTTTCCCCCCGATTTAGAACCGTCGATCTATTCCACCTTGATTCCGGCGGCCTTGATGATCGGCCACCACTTCTCGATCTCGGCCTTGTGGAATGCGGCCAGCCCTTCCGGCGTCTGCAGCTCGCGAGAGGCGACGTCCAGCCCGAGGTCGGCGAGCCGCGCCTGGACCGCGGGGTCGGCGAGCGCCTGCACCATCGCGGCGTTCAGCCGGGCGATGGGTTCCCCCGGCGTGCCTTTGGGCGCGAAGAAGCCGAACCAGCCCGCGATGTGAAGCCCGGGCACGCCGCCCTCGTCCGCGGTCGGGATCCCGGGCACTGCGAACGAGCGGCTCGGCGAAAGATTCGCGAAAGCCTTGATCGAGCCCGCGCGCACCTGCGGCAGGCCGGCGGCCGCCTGGATGACGAGGAGGTCGATGTGCCCGGCGACGAGATCCTGCATCGCCGGACCGCCGCCGCGGTAGGGCACGAACATGACCTTGGTGTCGGTCGCCTGCTGCAGCAGGACGCCGGCGACCTGCGCCCCGGCGGTCTGGCTGGCGAGGGTGGCCTTGCCGAGGTTCGCCCTCAACCACGCCACGAGCTCCTTCAGGTTGTCGGCGGGAATCGACTTCCTCGCGAGGAGAAGCTGCGGGTTGAGCGTGAGCAGCCCGATCGGCTCGAAGTCCTTCTGCAGGTCGTAGGGCAGGTTGTAGACCGCACCGTTGCCGACGTGCGTGTCCCATTGCCCGAGGTCGATGGTGTAGCCGTCGGGCGCGGCGCGCGCCACGCGCCCGACGCCGATGCTTCCGCCCGCGCCGCCCACGTTCTCGACCACGACCGATTGCCCGAGGAGCGGCCGCATGCGCTCGGCCATGACCCGCGCGACCACGTCGGTCGACCCGCCGGGCGGGAAGGGCGAGATGAGCGTAATGGGACGCGACGGGAACGACTGCGCTTGAGCGAGCGCCGTGCCGGCGGTTGCGGCGAGAAGCGCGGCGACGAATAGCCGTTTGGCTGGTAAGTTCATTCTCCTCCTCCCAGACGAGAATCTAGAACAGGATCTGCGCTTCGTCGACGATTGGCAAGCCCTGGTCCAGCACCAGCGACTCCTGGCCCGGCTTGGCGTCGTGCTGCGAGAGGGGGCCGAAGTCGAGGCCGGTGAGCCCCTCGAGCTCGGCGATGCGCACCTGGTAGAGGCGGATCTCGAGGGCGCTCAGGGACGCCTCCTCCGGGCGAAGCCGCGCGATGCCGGCGAGGAGGTCTTCCTGCGTCACCACGAACGCCTTCGCTTTCAGCGCCTGGCCCGAGACATAGGCGATGACCTTGAAGAACTGCTTCGGGATCTTGACGCCGCCGAACGCCGCGTCGGGCACGCGCTTGCCCATGAGGTCGAGGCGCAGGCGGCCGTCGGCGCCGGCCTTGCAGGGCGCCGCGTCGAACACCGGCCCGCTGATCACGCACAGCCGCTTCGCGCCTTCGGCGAGCGAGCCGATCGCGGCGTCCTCGAGGCGGAACCAGATGCCGCTCGCCGCGGTCGCGCGGCTGTTCTGGTTGAACTGCCAGTGCTGCGGGGTGCAGTTGGTGAAGTGGTACGAATCGTCGCCGCTTCGCTTCGCGGTCGCGTCGCTCGCGCCCCACTGCAGGTCGCTGCGGCGGGTGAGGTGGCCCTGGTCGAAGGGGTTCAGCGTGCGGTCGGCCTCGAACGTGCTCTGCTTCTTGTAGAACTCGTTGCCGGTCTGCGCCGCCTTGTCCACAGCGTCGACCCGCGTGTCGCGGAACCAGGTGTCGCCGTCCGCGTCGCGGTTGCCGCGGAACCTCGACGCATCGACATTCGCGGCCGAGAAGTACGCGAGCGCCCTCGCCTGGTTCAGCACCACGCTGTAGTTCCAGTACTTGAGCTCGGCTTTCTTCCCCGGCAGCAGGAACACCTTGCCGAAGGCCCCGCCCGCGACCTTGGGCAGCGGCACCGTGGCGGCGGCGCCGAGGAACTTCGGGCTGTAGCCGTTGCGCTTGGCGTAGTTCGTCTGGTTGACGACGACTTTCTCGAGCACGGGCAAGCCTTGCGGCGCGACGGGCGGTGCCGCCGGCGCTTCGGTTTCTCCAGCCTCGGCAACGGCGGGCACGGCCGCCGGAATGAAGATGCTCAGGTTGCCCGTGCCGTCGCGTCGCACCTGGATCCCGCCCGCATCGAGGCTCGTTTCCGCAGCGCTCCTGATGCCGAGCACGCGTGGATCCTTGGCATTCAATACGGCGCGCGCCAGCGGATGCGTCGCGTGCTTCGACGAGAGGTGCTCGAGGATGCGGCTCACGCGGATGCCCTCGTTCGCCTTCCACGCGATCTCGTCCTCGCCCATGTCGGCGCTCCAGACCTTGCCGTCGCGCGTCAGCCAGACGTCCTTGCCCTTTACGCGCTTCGTTTCGGGCACCGAGCTGTGGTGCAGCGCCACCACGTCCCACGAGTTGTTGAACACCGGCGACCCGGACGAGCCCGACACCGTGTCGGTCTCGTACCAGACGTAGGGATTCTTGTCCGCGTACTTGAGAAGCTTGTTCTCGCGCACGCAGATCTGCTTACGCTCGCCCTTCGGGTGCTGGATGATCGTCAGGTACTCGCCGACGAACGCCTTGCCCGGCGTCGGGTCGAGCCGCAGCCACGCGAACGCCTCGAGCGTTTCGCCGCGGAGCGAGCGCGGCTCGACCTGGACGAGGGCGAAGTCGAGCTCGGTGGAGATGAGCGGCGCGGGCGTCAGGCGCAAGGCGAAGTCGGCCGAGGGAACCTCGAGGCCGTGCACGTCGCGCTCGTAGCGGAACTGCGCGACGCTTTCGCGAATCCACGACGCGTCCTCGAACACGTGCTCGTTGGTCATGAGCACGCCCGGCGCGACGAGGAAGCCGGTGCCGTAGCCGACGAGGCTGTCGTTCTTGCGCAGCACGATGCGGCACACCGGCCGCGCCGCGACCAGGCCCTGCTCGAGGTACGAGATGTCGGAGAGGTCGTTGCCCTTGAGGATGCGCTCGAGGCGCACCCGCGCGGCGAGCGGGTCGGCGACGTTGCGCTGGATGGCGAGCCGCCGCGCCTCGACCTGCGCCGGGCTTGCCTCGCGCGTCTCGCCGGCCTGTGCTTCCTTCACCAGCGTGTCGAGGTGCGCGGCCTTCGCCCGCGCGAGCGATGCCTTGAAGCGGTCGGTGCCGGTGCGCACGAACCGCATCGTACGGAAAATCAGGGACGGACCGTAATTTCCGTAAGCTACGCGTCGCCGGAAATTGGGGTCCGTCCCTGATTTTCCGTCAGCGCCAGCGCGGCAGGAGTACGGCGAGCCCCGCAAGAGCCATCGCGGCGAGGGTTTCGAGGATTCGGCTGAGCCAGCCGCGCGGCGGCGGCGGCGGATCGTAGGTGATCTTCATTGCCGCCGACACTAGCAAGCGCCGCCGCGGACAGCGGTGAAGTTGTTCCGGATCGGAAAATTGGATAAGCGCCGACCGGACTAACTGCACAACCGCGTTCTGCAACGCTACGCCGGAATGGAGCGGAGCAGCTCTTTCAGCGCGCCGAGCTCCGCGGGCTTGACCAGGTGGTGGTCGAATCCCGCCTGGCGCGCTTCGTGCCGGTCTTGTTCCTGACCCCATCCTGTCAGCGCGACGATGGTCGGCCGCGGCCCGGGGCTGCGCGCGCGGATGCGGCGCGCGACTTCGTAGCCGTCCATTCCCGGCATGCCGATGTCGAGCAGCACGACCGCGGGGTCGTAGTCGCCGTACGCCTCGAGCGCCTCGGCGCCGTCGCGCGCCACGCGCACGTCGGCACCGAGCACCCTGAGGAGCAGGCCGAGGCTGTCGGCGGCGTCGCGGTTGTCGTCGACCACCAGGATGCGCCGCGGCGGGAGCACGTCGTCGGGAGCGGGATCCGCCGCCACCGGCGTTTCGGCTGCGGCGAGCGGCAGGCGCACGGTGAACTCCGCGCCCTTGCCGGACCCCTCGCTCTTCACGGTGATGGCGCCGCCGTGCATTTCGGCGAGGCCGCGGGCGAGCGAAAGGCCGATGCCCAGGCCGCCCGGGTTGCGCCGGCTCGAAGTGCTGCCGCGGTGGAACATCTGGAACATGCGCGGCAACGCGTCGGCGGCGATGCCCGTTCCATTGTCGCGCACCGCGATCAGCGCGTTGCCATCCTCGCGCCAGGCGCGCACCGAGATGCGGCCGCCGTGCTCGGTGTAGGTGGCGGCGTTGTTCAGCAGGTTGGCGAGGATCTGCGCGAGGCGCACCGGATCGCCGTCGAGCCACAGCGCCTCGCGCGGCACCGACACGGTGAGCTGGTGCCCGGCGGCGTGGATCAGCGGGTTGCTGGTGTCGACGGCGTTCCTCACCACCGTCGCGAGCTCGACCCGCTCGCGGCGCAGCTCGATGGTGCCGCGGCTGATGCGCGAGACCTCGAGCAGGTCGTCGACCAGCCGCACCAGGTGGTCGACCTGGCGGTCCATGATCTGGTGGATCGGCGCGGCCGCGGGATCGGCGCCTTCCTGCATGCGCAGGAGCTGCACGGCGTTGCGCAGCGGCGCGAGCGGGTTGCGCAGCTCGTGCGACAGCGTGGCGAGGAACTCGTCCTTGCGCCGGTCGGCCTCGCTCAGGCGCTCGACGAGGCGCCGGCTCTCCTCGTAGAGGCGCGCGTTGTCGATCGCCACCGCGGCCTGCGCGGCGATGCCTTCGACCAGCCGCTCCGAGCGCTCGGTGAACATCCCCGGGCGCGAATGGCCGAAGAACAGCCCGCCGATCACCTCGCCGGTGCGCGAGACCACCGAGGCGGCGAGGTAGCTTCGCACGGGGAGGTGGCCCTTCGGCATGCCGTAGTGCGGCGCGTTCTTGGCGTAGCGCGGGTCCTTGGTGATGTCCTCGACGCGCACCGCGCCTTCGCCGGCGAAGGTGGGCGCGAACACCGCGGTGTTGCGCGGCATGCCGAACTTCGCGAACGCCTCGCGCGGCGCGCCGCAGAGCGTGTAGAGGACGTAGGACTCGCCGGCATCGTCGGTCACGTTGTAGAAAAACGCGCCGAACTCGGCGCCCGAGAGCTCGGTCGCCGCGTCGGTCACCGCCTGCACCGTCTTCTCGAGGTCGAGCTCCGCGGCGAGCGTCTGGCCGACGCGGTTCAGCGTCTCGAGCGTGCGCGCCTCCTCGCGCAGCTCGTCGGCGGCGCGCTGCTGCTCCTCGAGCGCCTGGCGCCGCAGCTCGGCGGTGCGCAGCAGCGTCGCCACGCGCACCTGGAGCTCGCGCGAGCTGAACGGCTTGACCAGGTAATCGTCGGCGCCCTTGCCGAGCCCCTCGATGCGCGCTTCCTCGCCGGCGCGCGCCGAGAGCAGCACGATCGGCACGCTGCGCAGCTTCGGGTCGGCGCGCAGCTCGCGGATCAGGCCGAAGCCGTCGAGGCCCGGCATCATGACGTCGGACACCACCAGCGCCGGCGGATGCGCGCGCGCCGCGGCGAGCGCCGCGATGCCGTCCGACACCGCCTCGACCTCGTAGTCCTCGGCGAGCAGCCGGCGCGCATATTCGCGCAGGTCGGCGTTGTCGTCGGCGAGCAGGATGCGCGCCGCGCTCGTCGGCGCCTCGGGCGTCTCTTGGGTCCCGGGAAGCCAGCTCAGCGCCTCGTCGACGTAGGCGCCGGCGCGTACCGCCGTCGAGGCGCCGCGCGCCGCGCGGATGCGATCGGCCGCGAGGTGCGCCGCGCCGCGCGGAATGCGCACGGTGAACGTGGTGCCGCTGCCGAGCTCGCTCGCCACCGCGATCGAGCCGCCGTGGAGCTTGACCAGCTCCTGCACCAGCGCGAGGCCGATGCCGCTGCCTTCGTGGCTGCGGCCGCGCACGCCCTCGACGCGGTGGAAGCGCTCGAACATGCGCGGCAGCTCCTGCTCAGGAATCCCTGCGCCGCTGTCTCTTACTGTCAAGGAAAAACAGTCAGGGACGAGCTGAAGGGAAACCCCAATGCTTCCTTCCAGGGTGAACTTGAAGGCGTTCGAGAGCAGGTTGAGGACGATCTTCTCCCACATCTCGCGGTCGACGTAGGCCAGGCTGGCGAGCGGCGGGCAGTCGACCTCGAGCGCGAGCCCGGCGCGCTCGCAGGCCGAGCGGAAGTTGCTCGCGAGCTCGGCGGTCAGCGCGGCGAGATCGGTGGGCTCGTAGGAGGCCTGCGTGCGCCCGGCTTCGATGCGCGCGAAATCGAGCAGGGCATTGACGAGCTTGAGCAGGCGCTGGCCGTTCCTGTGCGCCACCTCGAGCAGCGGCCGGTTCTCGGACAGCACGCCGCCGGGCGGCTTCGCCAGGACCTCGTCGAGCGGCCCGAGCATCAGGGTGAGCGGCGTGCGGAACTCGTGGCTCACGTTGCTGAAGAAGGCGGTCTTCGCGCGGTCGAGCTCGGCGAGCGACTCGGCGCGCTTCCTCTCCTGCTCGTAGGCCTGCGCGTTGGCCATGCCGGCGGCGATCTGCCCGGCGACGAGATCCAGGAACCCGCGGTAATCCCCGTCGAACTTGCGGAAAGGGTTCAGGCCCGCCGCCAGCGTCCCCGCGCGGCCGCTTTCGCCGGCGGCGGCGATCGGGATCAGCGCGACCTGCGCGGGCGCGCGATGCCACGCGCCGGTGGGCAGCTCGGTCCAGGCCGGATCAGCGTGAATGACGCGCGTTTCCGTAGCCCCTTCCTCCAGCGGAAGCGGGAGCGCCGCGGCGCGCTTCTCGTCGATCCCCGCGGCGCAAACCAGGCCGCCGTCGACATAGAGGATCGCGAACGGCAGGTCTCTCGCGTTCGTCGCCAGCGCTTGAGCGCTCAGCGTGCAGGCGTCCTGCCAGGTGCGGGCGTTCGCGGTGCGCGACGCGAGCTCGCGCAGCGTGGCGATCTGGCGCTCGCCGATCACGCGGCGCGTGTCGTCGGTGTTGGCGCAGATGAGCCCCGCGGTGCGCCCGTCGTCGCCGGGCACCGGGCTGTAGGAGAAGGTGTAGTAGGTCTCCTCCTGGTAGCCGTGGCGCTCCATGATGAGAAGCTGCGCCTCGACATAGGTGCCCTGGTCGCGCGTCATGACCGTGTCGGCCATCGGGCCGATCGTGTGCCAGATCTCGGGCCACACCTCGCGGAAGGGCTTGCCCAGCGCGCCCGGGTGCCGGCCGCCGATGATCGACTTGTAGGGATCGTTGTAGAGATAGATGAGCTCGGGCCCCCAGCCGAGCCAGAACGGCTGGCGCGAGGTGAGCATGATCCGCACCGCGGTCTTCAGGCTGCGCGGCCAGCGCTCCGGCGGGCCGAGCGGCGTCTTCGTCCAGTCGTAGGCGCGCATCAGCGCGCC
>DASXAO010000013.1:0-40551 GCA_036406675.1 Burkholderiales bacterium | reverse complement strand
CCGGAGATGTCGCGCAGCGCCTTCTTGAGCGCGCCTTTGGAGGCCTGATCGACTCGCCGCGCGGCCGGCGTGAGGTCTCCACCCTGGTGCACGCCGAGCACTACGCAGCCGACTTGCGCCGTCTCGGGCGACAGCGCCTTTATGCTAAATTCCACGGGCCGAAAGTATCGCATGATCTTCCAACGGGCGCTGCTTCGAGAGTTCGCCAGCTTGGCGGGCGCCGTGTTCATGACGCTGTTCGCCATCGCGGTCACCACGCGGCTCATCCGGCTGCTCGGTCAGGCCGCCGGCGGCAAGTTTCCCTCGGACGCGGTGTTCGCCTTCCTCGGCTTTTTTGCGCTCGGCGCGCTGCCGGTGCTGCTCTCGCTCACCATGTTCATCTCGGTGCTGCTCACGCTCACGCGCAGCTGGCGCGACTCCGAGATGGTGATCTGGTTCTCCTCCGGGCTGCCGCTCACCGCGTGGCTCAGGCCGGTGATGCTGTTCGCGCTGCCGCAGGTCGCGGTGATCGGCGCGCTGTCGCTCATCATCTCGCCGTGGGCGGCGCAGATGGGCGCGCAGTACGTGACGCGGCTGGAGGCGCGCGACGACGTCTCGCGCATCAACCCCGGCGTGTTCGGCGAGACCGGCAACAAGGAGCGCGTGTACTTCGTCGAATCCATGTCGGGCGACGCCACGACGGTGCAGAACGTGTTCGTGAGCTCGGTGCAGCAGCAGAAAAGCGGCGTCAGCATGAGCCGGGTGGGCCGCACCGAGACCGCGCCCAACGGCGATCGCTTCATCGTGCTCGAGAACGGCCGGCGCTACGAGGGCGCTCCCGGCGACGAGCAGTACCGGGTGACCGAGTTCCAGCGCTATGCCGCGCGCATCGAGACCGCCGAGAGCAAGGAGCCGCAGGTGTCGACGAAGAGCATGACCACGGCGCAGCTCCTCGCCAACCCGATCCCCGTGAATCTCGGCGAGGTGGTGTGGCGCGTCGGCATTCCGGTGTCGGCGGCGATCCTGGTGCTGCTCGCGATCCCGATGAGCTTCGTCAACCCGCGCGCCGGGCGCTCGGTGAACCTGCTGTTCGCGCTGTTCACCTACATCGTCTACTCCAACCTCCTCAGCGTCAGCCAGGCGCGCGTGTCGCAGGGGCGCATGGACTTCGGCATCGGCGTGTGGCTGGTGCACGCCGCGATGATCGCGCTGCTCGTGTTCATGTTCGCGCGCCGCATGCAGGTCATCCGCCTGCGCCTGGGCCGATGATCGCCCGGCCTCGCGTTCGCACCCTCGAGCGCTACTTCGCCCGCCAGATCTTCGGCGCGGTGGGATTCGTCCTGCTCGGGTTCCTGGCGCTGTTCGCGTTCTTCGACCTGATCAAGGAGCTGGGCGATCTCGACCGCGGCGAATATCACCTGCGCGCGGTGTTCCTCTTCGTGGTGCTGTCGCTGCCGGCGCACGCCTACGAGCTGTTCCCGATCGCGGTGCTGATCGGCACCCTCTTCGTCCTCGGGCAGCTCGCGGCCAATTCGGAATACACGGTGATGCGCACCTCGGGATTGTCGCCGCTCAGCGCCGCGCTGATGCTCGGCAAGATCGGGCTGGTTTTCGTGGCGGTCACGTTCGTGCTCGGAGAATGGGCCGCGCCGTACGCCGAGGAGACCGCGCAGAAGGTGAAGCTGCGCGCCATGAGCTCGCTCATCGGGCAGGGCCTCGAGTCGGGCCTGTGGTTCAAGGACGAGGGCTCGTTCATCAACGTGCGCGAGGCGCGCCAGGCGAGCTCGCTCCAGGGCGTGCGGATCTTCGAGTTCGACGCCGATTACCGTCTGCACCGGATGACCAACGCGCAGCGCGCCGAGTACCGCGGCAACGGCCGCTGGCTGATGTTCGACGTGGTCAGCACCCAGTTCACTCCGGAGGGGCCGCGCACGGTGCGCGAGGCGGAGCGCGAATGGCGCTCGGCCGTCAGCCCCGACATGCTCGACGCGCTCATCGTCAAGCCCGACCAGATGTCGGTGTGGGCGCTGCACAAGTACATCCAGCACCTCGCCGGCAACCGCCAGAAGACCGAGCGCTACGAGATCGCGCTGTGGAAGAAGATCCTCTATCCGGTGGCCGCGCTCGTGATGATGGCGCTCGCGCTGCCCTTCGGCTACAGCTCCGGCCGCGCCGGCGCGGTCGGCGTCAAGGTGTTCCTCGGCATCATGCTGGGGATCCTGTTCCACGCCTTGAACAGCCTGATCGCGCACATCGGCCTGCTTCAGAACTGGCCGCCGATCTCGGCCGCCTTCGCGCCGAGCGCCGCGTTCCTCACCGCGGCACTGGTGATGATGTGGTGGGTGGAGCGGCGCTAAACCAGGATCAGGCGGGTGCGCGCGAGCCGGTCGTGCAGGAACTGCCGGTCGCGATCGAACAAGGCCCAGACCAGCGAAATTCCGGTCGGCACGAGAAGCGCGGCCAGAGCCAGCCTTAGAAGGGCGCTCGCCGGCGTGACACCGATCAGGCGGATGCGCCAGGCCTTCATGGCGAGGGTCTGGCCGCCGCGCAGCCAGGACCACAGGAAATACCCGGCGAAGAAAAGACCGATGAAGACCTGCAGGAGATGACGCATGGGGCCGGCGGTGGCATCGCGGCCGCCGCTCGCGAAGAAGAACACCCAGGCGGCGAGGAAGGCAACCGCGAAAAGCAGAATCGCTTCGTAGACCATGCTCGCCAGGCGCCGCGGCAGCCCCGGCGTCGCGGCGCTCACCGGCGCTTCTTCTCCGCCGGCGGGTTGGACGGGGGGACGAGGCTCTGGCGCTGTTCCGGCGGCAGGGCCTGGTATTCCGCCCAGGCGTCGCGCAGCTGCTCGCGCTTTTCCGGCGGCGCCTTGGCGATGCGCTTGTAGTTCTCGCGCGCCTGGCGGCGCTGCTCGGGGCTGAGCTTCGCCCAGTCCTGCATGCGCCGCTGGACGCGCTCCTGCTCCTGCGGCTTCATCTTGGGATAGCGGTTCGCAATGCCGATCCACTTGCGCCGCCGCTCGACCTCGAGCTTCTCCCAGTCCGCCTTGAGCGGCGCGAGCACCATCTGCTGGTCGGCGGTGAGCTCGGCCCAGGACGGGCGCGCAGGCGCCTTGGCCCTGGCGGCGGGCTTGGCTTTCTCGGGTGCCTTGGATTTTTCCGCGGCGGGCTTCGGCTTCTCCGGCGTCTGCGCAATGGCGCCGCCAGCCAGGGAGAGGGCCAGCATGACGAGCGCAGCGCGCAGCATCACTGCTCCGCGCTACGCTTTTTCAGCCAGTTCTGGAAGCCTCGATCGAGGTAGGCGTCGATCGGCAGGTCGTCGGTGAGGAGCTGCGAGTCGATTTCCTCGAGCTCCGCGATGCGCTGGCTCTGCTGCCAGCTGTAGATGCCCGTCGCGCCCCCCGCCAGGATGGCGAGCGAAAGCGCCGCGTAGAGGGCTCCGGTGGTCCAGCCTCCGAATCGACCGAGCACGTTGTCGGCCCACGCCAGCGCGGGCGCACGCTCCGCACGCTGGTGCGCCAGCGCCGCTTCGCGCGCGGCCCCCAGGCGGCGCTCGACCTGCGTCCCCAGCGTTGCGCTGTTCAGCAGGTGTCGGACCTTTTTTCCGAATTGTTGCTCGTTCATGGCATTTTGCGGACCGTGCCGGCTCACAGGGTGATGCCCCGCGCCTTGAGCGCCGCCGCCAAAGTATGCGCAGCCCGGGAGCAATGCGTTTTCACGCTGCCCTCCGAGCAACGCATGCGGCGTGCTGTTTCGGCCACGTCCAATTCCTCCCAGTAACGCATGATGAAGGCCTCGCGTTGACGCTCAGGCAAACGCGTGATCTCTTCCTCAATGATTTCAAGGACTTGAGATCGTTCAAGTTGCTCCGCAGGACTTTCTTCCGGGTTTGACCCGGAAGCGGCCTCGAGGGTTTCCAAAGGATCGTGCTCATCGTCCTCGCGGTTGGGCGTGAGCGAGGAGAGCAGCGTGGTCCAGAGCGAGCGCACCTTCTGGCGCCGAAACCAGTCGCGGATCGCGTTCTGCACGATGCGGTGGAAAAGCAGCGGAAGCTCCGCGGCCGGGCGGTCGCCGTACTTCTCCGAGAGTCGGAGCATCGCGTCCTGCACGATGTCGAGCGCCGCCTCCTGATCGCGGACGGCGAATACGGCCTGCTTGAACGCGCGCCGCTCGACGCCCTTGAGAAACGCCGACAGCTCGCTGCGGGAAGCCAGTAGGACCCTCTGCCGGGGCGGTGTTGTTGCCGGCGATGGTACCAAAATCGCCTGCCTGCCGACGCCGCTCGTATTGACCGCACCGCACCAAGCCTTTATTGTTCAATGGTTTCCATGGACCGAATCAAGACCAGCCAGATCACCGGCGCCGAGATCGTCGTGCGCTGCCTGCAGCAGGAGGGGGTCGAATACGTGTTCGGCTACCCCGGCGGCGCGGTGCTATTCATCTACGACGAGCTCTTCAAGCAGGACAAGGTGCGTCATGTCCTGGTGCGCCACGAGCAGGGGGCGGTCCACGCCGCCGACGGCTATTCGCGCTCGTCGAAGAAGGTCGGCGTGTGTCTCGTCACCTCGGGGCCGGGCGTCACCAACGCCGTCACCGGCATCGCCACCGCGTACATGGATTCGATCCCGCTCGTGGTGCTGACCGGCCAGGTGCCGACGCACGCCATCGGCCTGGACGCTTTCCAGGAGTGCGACACCGTCGGCATCACGCGTCCGATCGTGAAGCACAACATGCTGGTCAAGGACGTGAAAGACCTCGCCTCCGCCATCAAGAAGGCGTTCCACATCGCGGCCACCGGGCGGCCGGGGCCGGTGGTGGTGGATATCCCGAAGGACGTGACCGCGGCGGTGACCGAGTTCCATTACCCCGAGACCATCGCCATGCGCTCCTACAATCCGGTGCGCAAGGGCCACGCCGGCCAGATCAAGAAGGCGGTGCAGCTCCTTCTCGAGGCGCAGCGGCCGATGATCTACACCGGCGGCGGGGTAGTGCTCTCTGATGCTTCTTCTCAGCTAAGAGATTTGGTAAGAACGCTCGGGTTCCCGTGCACGAACACGCTGATGGGGCTGGGCGCCTATCCGGCGACGGACAAGCAGTTCCTCGGCATGCTCGGGATGCACGGCACGTACGAGGCCAACATGGCGATGCAGCATTGCGACGTGCTGCTCGCGATCGGCGCGCGCTTCGACGACCGCGTCATCGGCAACCCGGCGCATTTCGCGCAGAACCCGCGCAAGATCATCCACATCGACATCGACCCGTCGTCCATCTCCAAGCGCGTCAAGGTCGACGTGCCGATCGTCGGCAACATTGCCGACGTGCTGGAGGATGTCCTTAAGCTAATAAAGTCCTCCGGGGCGAAGATCGACGAGAATGCCGTTGCTCCCTGGTGGAAGCAGATCGGCGAGTGGCGCGCCAAGGACTGCCTGCGCTACGACCGCAAGTCCGCGATCATCAAGCCGCAGTTCGTGCTCGAGAAGCTCTACGAGGTCACGCGCGGCGAGGCCTTCGTCACCTCCGACGTCGGGCAGCACCAGATGTGGGCGGCGCAGTTCTACAAGTTCGACCAGCCGCGGCGCTGGATCAACTCCGGGGGGCTGGGCACCATGGGCTTCGGCCTGCCGGCGGCGATGGGCGTGCAGCTCGCCAACCCCGGCGCCACCGTCGCGTGCGTCACCGGCGAGTCGTCGATCCAGATGTGCCTGCAGGAGCTCTCGACCTGCAAGCAGTACCGCCTGCCGATCAAGGTGATCAACCTGAACAACAAGTACATGGGCATGGTGCGGCAGTGGCAGCAGTTCTTCCATGGCAACCGCTACTCCGAGTCCTACATGGACGCGCTGCCCGACTTCGTCAAGCTCGCCGAGGGCTACGGCCACCGCGGCGTGCTGGTGGAAAAGCCCGCCGACGTCGAGCCCGCCCTGCGCGAGGCCTTCGCGGCGAAGAACGAGCTCGTGTTCCTCGACTTCGTCACCGACCAGAAAGAGAACGTCTATCCGATGATTCCGGGAGGAAAAGGCATCACGGAGATGATCCTCTACGAGGATTTGTGACCCGCCACATCATCTCCGTTCTCGTGGAGAACGAGGCCGGAGCGCTCTCCAGGATCTCGGGGCTGTTCTCGGCGCGCGGCTACAACATCGAAACCTTGACGGTGGCGCCGACCGAGGACGCCTCGATGTCGCGCATGACCATCGTCACCACCGGCTCCGAGGACGTGGTCGAGCAGATCACCAAGCAGCTGAACAAGCTGATCGAGGTGGTGAAGGTGATCGACCTTTCGGAAGCCGAGCACATCGAGCGCGAGCTGATGCTGATCAAGGTGCGCGCCGGCGCGAAGGAGCGCGAGGACATGAAGCGCATGGCCGACATCTTCCGCGGCCGCATCATCGACGTGTCGGACAACACCTACACGATCGAGCTCACCGGCGACACGCGCAAGCTCGATGCGTTCATCCACGCGCTCGACCAGGCGAGCATCATCGAGACCGTGCGCACTGGGGCAAGTGGCATCGGACGCGGCAACCGGGTGTTGCGGGTTTAGTCCCAACTTTGCTTCGCGTTTAAGTTTCTCAGGGGAATATCAATGAAGGTCTATTACGACAAGGACGCCGATCTTTCCCTTATCAAGGGAAAGAAGGTCACCATCCTCGGCTACGGCTCGCAGGGCCATGCCCACGCCCAGAACCTGCAGGAGTCGGGCGTGAAGGTAGGCGTGGGACTGCGCAAGAGCGGCGCGTCCTGGGACAAGGCGAAGAAGGGCGGCATCGAGGTCGCCGAGATCGACGAGGCGATCAAGAGCGCCGACATCGTCATGGTGCTGCTGCCCGACGAGCACCACGCCGCCATCTACCAGCAGTACATCGAGCCCAATATCCGGAAAGGCGCGTCGCTCGCCTTTGCGCACGGCTTCAATATCCACTACGGCCTGATCCAGCCGCGCGAGGACCTCGACGTGTGGATGGTGGCGCCCAAGGCGCCGGGCCACACCGTGCGCTCCACCTACAGCGGGGGCGGCGGGGTACCCATGCTGATCGCGGTGCATCGCGACCGCTCGGGCAAGGCACGCGACCTCGCGCTTTCCTACGCCGCGGCGATCGGAGGCGGAAAGGCCGGCATCATCGAGACCAACTTCAAGGAAGAGACCGAGACCGATCTCTTCGGCGAGCAGACGGTGCTCTGCGGCGGCTGCGTCGAGCTGGTGAAGGCGGGCTTCGACACCCTGGTCGAGGCGGGCTACGCGCCGGAGATGGCCTACTTCGAGTGCCTGCACGAGCTCAAGCTGATCGTCGACCTCATGTACGAGGGCGGCATCGGCACCATGAACTACTCGATCTCGAACAACGCGGAATACGGCGAGTACGTCTCCGGGCCCAAGATCATCGACGAGGGCACGCGCAGGCGCATGAAGGAGATCCTGTACCGCATCCAGTCGGGCGAGTACGCCAAGGAGTTCGTGCTCGAGAACCGCGCCGGAGCGCCCACGCTGCTCTCCCGCCGGCGCATGACCGCGGAGCTGCCGATCGAGAAGGTCGGGGCGCGGCTGCGCGAGATGATGCCCTGGATCAAGAAGAACCGCCTGGTCGACACGTCGCGCAACTGAGGAGCCGGCAGCGCGTGACGCCGCCCTGGCCGCATCCGATCATCGCCCGCGAGGGCTGGCCGTTCCTCCTCGCGGCGCTCGCCGCATCGACGCTGGCGGCGTGGTGGCTCGGCTGGTGGTCGGCTCCCCTTTGGCTCGCCACCGCGTTCATCCTGCAGTTCTTCCGCGACCCGCCGCGCGAGGCGCCGGACGACCCGGCGGCGGTGGTCTCGCCGGCCGACGGCCGCGTGGTCGAGGTGAGCCGCAGCCACGATCCCTATCTCAAGCGCGAGGCGCTGAAGGTGAGCGTCTTCATGAACGTGTTCAACGTGCATTCCAACCGCGCGCCGGCCGACGGCACGGTGAAGGAGCGCTGGTATTTCGGCGGCGCCTTCGTCAACGCGGCGCTCGACAAGGCCTCGGCCGAGAACGAGCGCAACGCGCTGTGGATCCAGCGCGAAGACGGGCAGGACCTCACCTGCGTGCAGGTGGCCGGGCTCATCGCCCGGCGCATCCTGTGCTATGTTGAGCCGGGCGCGCGGGTGGTGCGGGGACAGCGGTTCGGGTTCATCCGCTTCGGCTCGCGCGTGGACCTGTACCTGCCGCCGGATGCGCAGGCCAAGGCGGCGATCGGCGAAAAGGTGTACGCGGCGACCAGCGTGCTCGCATGGCTGAAGACCCCGAGCTCGAAGACCCGGTAGACGAGCACTCGCCCCACGCGCGGCACGACGACATGCCGCCGCACGCCCGGCTCGGCGGCCTGCGCCGGCGCGGGATCTACCTGCTGCCGAACCTCTTCACCACCGGGGTGCTGTTCTGCGGCTTCTTCGCCATCGTGCAGGCGATGAACCAGCGCTTCGAGGTCGGCGCGATCGCGATCTTCGTCGCCATGGTGCTCGACGGCATGGACGGGCGCGTCGCGCGCTGGACCAACACGCAAAGCGAGTTCGGCGCCCAGTTCGACAGCATCGCCGACATGGTCGCCTTCGGCGCCGCGCCCGGCCTCATCGCCTACATCTGGGTGCTGAAGGACCTCGGCACCCTGGGGTGGATCGGGGCCT
The DNA here is from genome assembly GCA_036406675.1 of Burkholderiales bacterium. Classification (GTDB taxonomy): domain Bacteria; phylum Pseudomonadota; class Gammaproteobacteria; order Burkholderiales; family SG8-39; genus SCGC-AG-212-J23. Next base: position 31,927 of record DASXAO010000013.1, on the reverse strand, counting down.
TCATCTACTGCGCCGGCGCGGGCATCCGCCTCGCCCGCTTCAACGCGAACATCACGGTCGTCGACAAGCGCTATTTCCAGGGCCTGCCCAGCCCGTCGGGCGCGGCGGTGATGACCGGCCTGGTCTGGGTGCTGGTCGACTTCGGCTTTGCCCCGACCGGCTGGCTCGCCATCCTGACGTGGATCGTCGCGGTGTTCGCCGGCGTCACCATGGTCTCGAACGTGCCGTTCTGGAGCTTCAAGGAAGTGAACTGGAAGAAACGCGTGCCGCTCTGGGTGATCCTGGTGTGCGTGATCGCGATTTCCGTGATCGCCTCGCGGCCCTCGCTCGTGCTGTGGGCGCTCTTCATGTCCTACGCGTTCTCGGGCTACGTCATGTGGGCGATGGGCCACCGGGTGCGGTCGGTTCTGCCTGACGAATGAACAACCGCATCTGGGCGAGGACGGCGCGTCCCATCGGCCCGTAGGGATTGCCGAGCGTCTCCGCGATCTCGAAGTGGTTGTAGCCTTCCCCGAGAATCAGCTCGACCGCCTTTCCGGCGCGCTCCAGCGCGGCGGCGAACTCGCGCGTCTGGCGCTGAAACTCGGGCGTCTCGAGCGAGCCGTAGAGCAGCACGATCGGCGCGCGGACGCGCTCGAGATGCCGCTGCGGCGATAGCTCGGCCTCCGCCGCGTCGCTGAAACGCACGTACGTGCTGCGCTTGGACAGGCGGGGCGCTTCCAGGTCGTACATGCCGCTGCACAGCGCGTAGCCCTTGACGATGTCGCCGGGGAGGCCGAATTGCGCTTGCCAGTCGGTCGTCGCCGCCACGCCGCCGAGGTGCGCCCCCGAGGAGGTGCCCGAGACGTACATGCGCTCCGCGTCGCCGCCGAACAGCGCCGCATTGCGGTAAACCCACGCGATCGCCTTTCGTACCTGGCCGGCCATCACGAAGAGATCGCCGGCGCAATCGGGCGCATTGTCGAAATCGAGCGCCACATAGTGCGCGCCCGCGTCGACGAACAGCTCTGCGGCGGCGGCGTATTCGGCTGCCCGTCCCGCGCGCCACGCCCCGCCGTGGACGAACACATGCACCGGAGAACCGCCCGTCCCACAAGGGTATACATCCAGGCCTTCGTTGCGCCCCGCGCCGTAGGCGAAGCGCCGCGGCTCGCCCAGGCGCCTGCGCGCCGCCTCCGAAGCCCGGTTGCGGCGTTCGAGCAATTGGTCACGGTTCGGCGCGTACACCGCCTGGTCGTAGGCGTCGTCGAGCGCTTTCTGATCGTAGTCGCGAAAAACCGGCCGCATTCCACACTGCTCCTTGTCAAAGTGGTTGAAGTTGCGCTGCAACCACGCCTTCGCGGGCGCACTATTGTCGCGTGGTCATGGCGACTTTAGGGGGGCGTCATGGGCAAGGTTGGAAGAAGCTATCCGCGTTTCGAGGCAGTCGCTGAACCGTCCGGTGCGCCGGCCGCGGTGGGCGAGGAATCGAACTTTCAGACGCGTCTGGGTGCCGTCATCGGCGTCGTGGGCGCGCTCGGCCTCATCATCTGGCTGATGGCGCTGCTGGTGCGCTGAGCGCCAGGCCGGCGCGCACCCACTCCGCGAAGCGGTGCGCGTCGAACTCCTGCGGCACGTAGACGCCGTGGCGGAACTCGCGCGACTGGAGGCCCTGCTGCTGCCATTCGCAGTTGCGCGCGTCCTGCCGGTTGGTGATGTCCCAGAGCGCCACGTAATGCCGCAGGTCGTCCTCGGCAAGCGGCAGGTGGCGCGCCTCGAACAGCCAGTCGTACACCATGCGCACGCTCTGCGGGCCGGTCGGGAACATGAGCTGCGAGTTCACGTAGTCCGGGTGCACGTTCAGAAACAGGTTGGGTAGCACCGTGTCGGCGGTGTAGAGCCGCGCCCGCTCTTCGCCGCTCAGGCTGCCGAAGGCGGGCAGGCGGGCGGTGCCGTCGAGCGTCAGCGTCTGCGCGCCGGCCTTGTACTCGGGCTTCGCCTCGGCGCCGCCGCGCAATCCCCAGGCGCCCGCGTCCTGGTAGGCGGTGACAATGCGGCAGAACTCGGGGTGCACCGGCGGGCAGTGGAAGCATTCCGAGAAGTTCTCGGCGAGGAGCTTCCAGTTCGCGGCCACGTCGAGCACGACGCGCTTGCCGATCCTCAGGTCGGCAAACCCGTAGCGTCGGTAGCGCTCGGCGCGATCGCCGATCGTCGCCGCGAGCGGCGCCGGGTCCTTGCCAAGGTGGACGAACACGAACCCGCCCCAGCTCGCCGCCGCGACCCCGTATAGCGAGAACTCTTCCGGCCTGAAATCGGGCGTCTCCATGCGCCGCGGCGTCGCGACCAGCCGCCCGCCGAGGTCGTAGGTCCAGGCGTGGTAGGGGCAGACGATGCGCCCGCGCGCGAAGCGGCCGCGCTCTTCCGAGCAGAGCACCGAGCCGCGGTGCCGGCAGGTGTTGTGGAACGCGCGCAACCCCCCGGCTTCATCTCTCAGGAGAATCAAGCTTTGCGTGCCCAGGCGCAAGAGCCGCCAGTCCCCCGCGGCGGCGAGCTCCTCGTCGCGCACGACGCAGACCCATCTCGAGTACCAGAACGCCTCGAGCTCGCGCTCGTAGTGCGCCGGGTCCCGATACCAGCTCGCCGGCAGGCCGTGCTCGACCCGGGTGAGCGCCTCGCGCTTGCGATTTATTTGCTGCGAGTCCATAAGTTCCGTTATAGTCGCTCTTGTGCATCAGGCCAAGGTTTCCGCTTTCCTTCCTCTGGCGCTCCTCGCGCTGGGCCTGCTGCTGCGCCTCGCGCGCTAAATTCCCCATCCCACAATCCGAGTAGCATCCTAGCTGGCCGAACGGCCAAGGGATCATTCCATGAGCAAGGAAAGTTTGATCATCTTCGACACCACCATGCGCGACGGCGAGCAAAGCCCGGGCGCCTCCATGACGCGCGACGAGAAGCTGCGCATCGCGCGCGCCCTGGAGCGCATGCGCATCGACGTGATCGAGGCAGGGTTTCCGGCCTCGTCGAACGGCGATTTCGACGCGGTGCGCGCGATCGCCGGCGTCATCAAGGACTCGACCGTGTGCGGCCTGTGCCGCGCGAACGACCGCGACATCCAGCGTGCGATCGATGCGCTGCAGCCCGCGCAGTCCTCGCGCATCCACGTCTTCATCGCGACCAGCGCGCTGCACATGGAGAAGAAGCTGCGCATGACGCCGGAGCAGGTCTACGAGCAGGCGAAGCTCTCGGTGCGCTTCGCGCGCAATGCCTGCGCCGACGTCGAGTTCTCGCCCGAGGACGGGTCGCGCTCGGACCTCGACTTCCTCTGCCGCGTGCTCGAGGCGGTGATCAAGGAGGGCGCGACCACCATCAACATTCCGGATACCGTCGGCTACGCGGTTCCGCAGCAATTCGGAGAGTTCATCAAGAGACTGAGAGAACGAATCCCGAACTCGGACAAGGCGGTCTGGAGCGTGCACTGCCACAACGACCTCGGCATGGCGGTCGCCAATTCGCTCGCCGCGGTGCAGATCGGCGGTGCGCGCCAGATCGAATGCACCATCAACGGCCTGGGCGAGCGCGCCGGCAACACCTCGCTCGAGGAAGTGGTGATGGCGGTGCGAACGCGCAAGGACTTCTTCGGCCTGGACACCAACATCGACACGACCCACATCGTGCCGACCTCGCGCCTTGTTTCGCAGATCACCGGCTTCGTGGTGCAGCCGAACAAGGCCGTGGTGGGGGCGAACGCCTTCGCCCACGCCTCCGGCATCCACCAGGACGGCGTGCTCAAGGCGCGCAACACCTACGAGATCATGCGCGCCGAGGACGTGGGCTGGGCCACCAACAGGATCGTGCTCGGCAAGCTCTCCGGCCGCAGCGCTTTCAAGCAGCGCCTGAAGGAGCTCGGCATCGAGCTCGACGGCGAGGAGGCCTACAACAAGGCGTTCCAGCGCTTCAAGGACCTCGCCGACAAGAAGTCCGACATCTTCGACGAGGACCTGCAGGCTCTGGTCGCCCAGGAGGCCGGGCACTCCTCCGAAGAGCAGTGGAAGCTCGTCACGATGCGCCAGGGAAGTGGCATGGGTGAGCGCCCTCACGCGTCCATCGTCCTCAAGGACAATGGTGCGGAGAAGCGCTCCGAGTCGCAGGGCGACGGGCCGGTCGACGCGACGTTCAAGGCGATCGAGTCGATTGCGAAGAGCGGCGCCGAGCTGCTGCTCTACTCCGTGAACGCGGTGACCACCGGCACCGAGTCGCAGGGCGAGGTCACGGTGCGCCTGTCGAAGGGCGGGCGCATCGTCAACGGGGTCGGCGCGGACACCGACATCGTGGTGGCCTCCGCCAAGGCCTACATCAGCGCGCTCAACAAGCTCGCGAGCAAGGCCGAACGGGTGAACCCGCAGTACCAGCTGTGACGTCAAGGGGAGGGGCATGACGATGGAGAAGACCGGGTCGCTGCACCAGCGCCTGAACAGGTCCTCGAAGGTGTTCGGCGAGCTGCTGGTGGACGCCTTCCACCACCTCGCGCTGTTCGCGATCGGCGGCGCCATCGTCTGGTCGGCGGTGCACGCCTTCGTCGGCATGGCCGCCAACGGGCACGCCTCCATCCAGGACATCCTGCTGCTCTTCATCTACCTCGAGCTCGGCGCGATGGTCGGCATCTACTTCAAGACCAACCACATGCCGGTACGCTTCCTCATTTACGTGGGCATCACCGCGTTGACGCGCCACATCGTCGGCGACATCGCGGAGCACCACACGCTCGACTGGGGCCTGGTGGTGGTCCCGGTCGCGATCCTGCTGCTCGCGCTGGCCAGCCTGGTCATTCGCTACGGCTCGGCCCGCTTTCCCTCGCCGGCGGCGAGCGACCGGCCCTGAAAAAGCCCGCGACCGCCAAGCCGAGGCCGCGCCGCTCCTGGCTCTTCGTGGCCGGCGCGGACGAGGCGGCGCATCGCGCCGCCGCCCGCTCGGGCGCCGACGCCATCATCCTCGAGCTCGAGGACTTCACGCCTGCCGAGCTGCGGCCGAAGGCGCGTGCGCACGCCGCCGAGGTGCTGGACGAATGGCGCGCGACGGGCGCGCTCGCGGGCGTGCGCATCAACCCGCTGGAGACCTGCGGCCGCGACGACCTGGTGGGCGTGCTGGCGGGGCGGCCGGATTTCATCATGATGTCCAAGGTCGAGTCCCCGGCGCAGGTCAAGGCGCTCGAGGCCGAGACCGGCGGCGCGGTCGACCTGGTGCCGAACGTCGAAACCGCCGCAGGGCTCCTCAACACCTGCGCGATCGCTAAGGCGAGCAAGCGCGTGGTGGCGACCCTCGTGGCGAGCGAGGACATGGTGGCCGACCTCGGGGCGGTGCGCAGCCGCCGCGGCGGCGAGCTCGCCTACGTGCGCAGCCGCTTCCTCGTCGAGTGCCGCGCCGCAGGCGTCGAGGCGATCGATTGCCCCTATACGTTCAGCGACGTCGAGGGCGCCGCTGCCGACGCACGCTACGCGCGGCGCCTGGGCTACCGCATGAAGAGCCTGGTCCATCCCGCGCACGTCGCCGCCGTGAACCGCGCGCTCACGCCCAATCTCGCGCGCGCGCGGCGGATCGTCGCCGCATTCGAAAAGGCGCGCGCGCAGGGCAAGGACCGCGCCCGGCTGGACGGCGCGCTGATCGAGGTGCCGGCCTACGCCGCGGCTAAGCGCCTGCTCGAGTCCGACGGGCAAAGCTGACCGCCGCAGCGAAGAAGGCGAGGGCCAGGATGATTTCCGCCGCCGCCAACGCGCGTGAAAGGCCGAGCTCGGTCCAGGCGCGCGTGGTGCCCTCGGCGAAGTAGGCGAGGATCAGCATGCTTGCCCACTGGTACGTATACCTTTTTCCAGAAAACACCCCGGTCAATGCCAGCGCGAGGGGCAGCGCCTTCAACGCGAGCCAGGAGCCGCCCGGGCGCAGCGGCGCGAGCCACAGCTCCCACGCGAGGCAAAGGCAGATCAGCAGCGTGAGGCTGCCGAATGCCATCAACCTAAGCAAGTTTGAGAGCGATTTCCGCAAGCCGGCGCCCCTGGGCGATGCACAGCGCGCGCTCGTCGGCGCTCACCGGCAGGTCGTCGGCGAGGCCGGCAAAGTGGCTCGCGCCGTACGGCGTGCCGCCGGCGCGCGTCGCGTTGAGCTCGGCCTGCGTATACGGCAGGCCGAGGACCAGCATGCCGTGGTGCAGGAGCGGGAGCATCATCGAGACCAGCGTCGTCTCCTGCCCGCCGTGGAGGCTCGCGGTGGAGGTGAATACGCAGGCCGGCTTGCCGGCGAGCGCGCCCCGGTTCCAGAGGAGCGCGGTGCCGTCCAGGAAGTGCTTGAGCGGCGCGGCCATGTTGCCGAAGCGCGTCGGGCTGCCGAGCGCCAGCCCGGCGCAGTCGACGAGGTCCTGCAGCTCGCAGTACGGCGCACCCTCCGAGGGAATCGCCTTCTCGTCGCCGATGTTGGTGAACACGCGCGGCACGGTGCGAAGGCGCGCCGCCGCGCCGGGAACCCGCTCGACGCCGTCGGCGACGAGCTCGGCCATGCGCCGCACGGAGCCCCCGACGCTGTAGTACAAGACGAGAATGTCGGACACAGCGGTATCATAAAAGCAATGACAAGAAGCGCGTGGCGCGGCGCCGCAGAATTCCTGATGGCCGTGACGCGCCGCTTCTACGAGGACCGTGCGCCGCAGGCGGCGGGCAGCCTCACCTTCACCAGCCTCCTTTCGGTCGTGCCGCTGCTCGCCGTGGCGCTCTCGCTCGCGACCGCGTTCCCGGTGTTCGACGAGGCGATCAACACGCTGCAGCTGTTTCTGTTCGAGAATTTCCTGCCCGACGCCGACGGCGTGGAGACGATCAGCGAGCAGATCCTGTCGTTCTCCGAGCAGGCGGGCCGGCTCACCACGATCGGCCTCGCTTTCCTGGTGGTGACGGCGGTGATGCTGATGCTCACGATCGACGACACCCTCAACCGCATCTTCCGCGTGCGCCGGCGCCGGCAGCTCGCGCACAAGATCATCGTGTACTGGAGCGTGCTCACGCTCTGGCCGGTGCTGATCGGCGCGAGCCTGTCGCTCACGACCTATCTCATCGGCAACGCCTCGATCGCGCTGCGCCTCGTGCCTTTCGCGTTCACCTGGCTGGCGCTCACGCTGCTCTACATCCTCGTGCCGTACAGGCACGTCGAGCTCCTGCACGCGGCGGCCGGCGGCCTCCTTGCGGGCGCGGCGTTCGAGATCGCAAAGCGCGCCTTCGCCTTGTACCTCGCCAATTTCCCAACCTACACCCTGATCTACGGCGCGTTCGCCGCGCTGCCCGTTTTTCTCCTCTGGGTGTACATCTCCTGGCTGGTGGTGCTCGCGGGCGCTGTGTTCACCGCGATGCTGCCCGGCTACCGGGTCATCGCTTCGGAGCGCCATCGAACGCCGGGGCGCGAGCTCACCGAGGCGCTCGACATCCTGGGCGTGCTATCGCGCGCGCAGGACGGCGGCTACGTACTGCCGCTCACGCGCATCGCGACCCAGGCCGAAGCGATGCCCGACCGCTGCGAGATCGTGCTCGAGCGCTGCGCGCAGCTCGGCTGGGTCGCCAAGGCCGAAAGGGACGGCTGGGTTCTGGCGCGCGATGCGGATACCATCCGCCTCGCGGACATCTATCGCGCTTTCGTGCTCGATCCGGATCTGACCGGCGAGCGCCTCGCCGAGCACTGGAAGCACATCGACGCCTCACTCGGCGCGTCGCTGCGCCAGCTCTCCGCAAAGGAAACCGCCACATGATTCCGATTTCCCGGGCCGAGCGCCTCATCGTCGCCCTCGACGTGCCCACGGCCGCCGAGGCGCGCGCCCTCGTCGAGCGGCTGGGCGATGCGGTGCGGTTCTACAAGGTGGGCCTCGAGCTCTTCAGCGCGCCAGGCTGCTTCGAGCTCGTCGCGTGGCTCGCCGAGCGCGGCCACAAGGTGTTCGCCGATCTCAAGCTCCACGACATTCCCGAGACCGTGCGGCGCGCGGTCGCAAACGTGCGCAGCCGCGGCGCGACGTTCCTGACTGTCCACGGCCACCGCTCGGTAATGGAGGCGGCGGCAGGCGAGAAGGGGCCGATGAAGATCCTCGCCGTGACGGTGCTCACCAGCTTCGACCAGAGCGATCTCGACGAAATGGGCGCCACCAAGACGGTTGAGCAGCTCGTTCTTGCGCGCGCGAAAGGGGCCGTGGCGGCGGGCTGTGACGGCGTGATTGCCTCGGGACATGAGGCATCGAAGCTTAAAGCCGAATTCGGCAAGCGACTGCTGGTCGTGACGCCAGGCATCCGTCCTGTCGGCGCCGATGTCGGCGATCAAAAGCGCACCGTCGACGTGGCGCAGGCGTTCGCCGCCGGCGCCGACTATATCGTGGTCGGACGGCCGATCCGCGCGGCGGCGGATCCCCGCGCCGCTGCCGCGGCGATCCAGGAAACGATCGCTAGGATTTTTCCAGCGAGTTGAGGAGTCGCCTGAGGTGCTCGTGGTGGGGGAGGAGGGGACCATAGAAGAGCTCGGTGCCGTCGCGCTCGACCAGGAGGGTGGGGAAATTCTCCACCTCCCGGTCGCCGACCTCCGCGGCGTCGTCCTCGATGTCGAGCCAGCGGAAACGCGCGTCGGGGAACTCCTTCGCCAGCTCGAAGAAGCCCTCGCGGTAGCCCTCGCAGCTGTCGCACCACAGGGCGCACAGGCATGTGACGTTCAGGGTCATCAATGCCGGATTCTATTCACGCCCTCGCCGGCATAGCAGGCCTGATCGCAGCCGCCTGGCTAATGGGCGAAAAACGCGCCGCGGTGCCCTGGCGCGCAATCGCGGCGGGCCTCGGCCTGCAGCTCGTCATGGCGGTCGTGTTCCTCAAAGTGGCGGCGGTAAAGGAAGCCTTTCTCAAGCTTAACGACGCGCTCCTCGTGCTCGAGCAGGCGACGCAGGCGGGGACCGGCCTGGTGTTCGGTTACCTCGGCGGCGGCCCGGTCCCGTTCCAGGTGACCGATGCAGGAGCAACTTTCGTGCTTGCTTTCAGGGCACTGCCGATCGTTCTGGTGATGAGTGCCCTGAGCGCGCTGCTTTTCTACTGGCGCGTCCTGCCGGCGATCGTGCGCGCGCTTTCGATCGCGCTGGAAAAACTCATGCGGGTGGGCGGCGTGGTGGGGCTCTCCACCGCTGCGAACATCTTCGTCGGCATGGTGGAGGCGCCGCTCTTCGTGCGGCCGTACCTGCCGCGCGTGTCGCGCGGCGAGCTCTTCGCCATCATGGTCGGCGGCATGGCGTCGATCGCGGGCACGGTGCTGTTCCTGTACGCCGCAATCCTGCGCCCGGTCGTGCCCGACGCGGTGGCGCATCTCCTCATCGCCTCGATTCTCTCCGCGCCGGCTGCCCTGGTGATCGCTTTCATCATGGTGCCTCCCGAGGGCGCCGTCACGGGCGGCAACGTCGCGCTGCGCTCGGAGGCCTCGAGCAGCATGGATGCGCTTACCCGGGGCACGCTCGACGGCGCGCAGCTTCTCCTGAACATCGTCGCCATGCTCGTGGTGTTCGTGGCGCTCGTCGCGCTCGTCAACCTGGTCATCGCCCCGTACAGCCTGCAGGGCGCGCTCGGCTGGGCGCTCGCGCCGCTCGCCTGGCTCTGCGGCATCCCGTGGAGCGAGGCGCGGGCGGCCGGCGCGCTCCTCGGCACGAAAACCGTGATCAACGAGCTCGTCGCCTACGTCGATCTCTCGAAGCTGACCGGCCTCTCCGAGCGCAGTCGCATCCTGCTCACCTACGCGCTCTGCGGCTTCGCCAACTTCGGCAGCCTCGGCATCATGATCGGCGGCCTGGGCACGATGTGCCCCGAGCGGCGCGCCGAAGTCGTGGCGCTCGGGCTGAAGTCGATCGTCGCGGGAACGTTCGCCACTTGCCTGACCGCGGCGACGGTGGCCTTGCTCATCTGATCGGCATGTAGCTGTTCGGCTACAGGAGGATCAAGCCTTCTGCGATAGCCGCCCTTTGCTGCACGGCACTAGCATGCCCCTGTGCGCATGGCCCCGGATCTCCTCGAGCGCGCTTCCCAGACGCTCGACTTCTGCGCCTTGACGAAGGACCTGCTCGCGCTGTGCGAGCCGTTCGGGGCGGTGCATTCGTTCAAGCTGGTCCACAACCGTGGCGCCGGGCGCGTCGCGTGCACCATCGAGCTCGAATCGACCAAGCAAGAGCCGGCGCTCGCGCGAGCGCTCGGCGGCCGCAGCGTCAACGGCGCCGTCTGCGTCGAGCTCGAGGTCGGGCCAGGCTTCGAGAAGGCCGCGCGGCGCAAAGTCGTCGCCATCGCCCCCCAGTCCGTTCCCGAAACGAGAATCGCAGCGCCCTAGACCCCGGCCGGGGTTTTTTCTATATAAGTACGGACTCTATGAGTCCCGTGCGCGTGCTGCATGTCACCCCCGAGTGCGCGCCGATCACGAAGATCGGCGGCCTGGGCGATGTGAGCGCGGCGCTGCCCGCGGCGCTGCGCGCGTGCGGCGTCGACGCGATGACGCTGCTGCCGGGCTATCCCGCGGTGCTCGACCATGTCGGTCGCGCGCGCGAAGCGGCGCGGCTCACCTTGCTCGGGTTCCATTGCCGGCTGCTGCGCGCGGACCCGCTCATCGTGCTCGACTGCCCGCCGCTCTACGAGCGCGATGGCGGGCCCTACCACAGGCCCGACGGGCGCGACTGGGATGACAACCCGCAGCGCTTCGGGGTGCTCTCCCGCGCCGCCGCGGTTCTCGGCGGAGCGCGCAACCCGCTCGACTGGCGGGCGCAGGTCGTGCACTGCCACGATTGGCCGGCCGGGCTCGCTCCGTTCTACCTGCGCGCCGAGCCGCAACCCGCGGCGTCGCTGATGACGATCCACAATCTCGCGTTCCAGGGGAACTACGACGCGCAGCTCCTCGCGAGCCTCGAGCTGCCGCCCTCCGCGTTCACCATCGAGGGCGTCGAGTTCTACGGCCGGCTCTCGTTCCTCAAAGGCGGCATTGGGAGCGCGGACGCCGTAAGCACGGTCAGCCCGACCTACGCGCGGGAGATCCAGACCGCCGAGTTCGGCCACGGCATGGACGGGCTGCTGCGGCATCGGCACGACGTGCTGAGCGGCATCCTCAATGGCATCGATACCGCCGTGTGGGATCCGGCGAGCGATGCGCGCATCGCGCAGCGCTACGACGCAGGCACGCTCGAGGGCAAGTCCGCGAACAAGGCCGCGCTGCAGCGGCGCTTGAAGCTGGAATGCGACGCCGAAGTGCCGCTCATCGGCGTGGTCTCGCGCCTCACGCACCAGAAAGGCATCGACCTGCTCGCGGCGGCGGTCGACGCGCTCGTCGCGCTGCCCGCGCAGCTGGCGGTGCTCGGCAAGGGCGAGGCCGGCCTGGAGCGCGATCTCGCGAGCGCGGCGGCGCGCCATCCGGGAAAGGTGGCGCTCGAAGTGGCCTTCGACGAAGAGCTCGCGCACGCCGTGGAAGCGGGCGCCGACCTTTTCGCGATGCCTTCGCGCTTCGAGCCCTGCGGCCTCAACCAGATGTACAGCCAGCGCTATGGCACGCCGCCGGTGGTGCGCGCCACGGGCGGCCTCGCCGACACGGTGCAGGACGGCGTGACCGGATTTCTGTTCGAACGGGCGGAGAGCGATGCACTGCTGCGGGCGCTGCAGCGGGCGGCCGCCGCGTATGCCGATCCCGCGCGCTGGCGAAGCCTGCAGCGCGCCGGGATGCAGCGGGACTTCAGCTGGTCGGCAGCCGCTCTTCGCTACGCAGATCTCTACCTGCGGCTCGCCACGCTGCCGCGGCGCTAGCGGACGGGCCCGCTGCGGCGCTCGCCGCGGCCGCGTCCGGCTGCCAGGCGCGCAGCTTGTCGATGAGCTCCGCGTCGTGCTCGCCGCGGATCGGCCAGCGCCGGTTCCAGAGGTTGAAGCGCGGCCGATGCCCCATCGCGTCCTGCTGCGCGGCGGCGAGTGCCGTGAGCGTGCCGACGTCGCGCCAGTACGCCGGTTCCTCGTGCTCGAGGAGCCCGGGCACCTGGTTCTCGGCGAAGTCGTAGGCGTAGACGCGCGCCTCCCTGCACAGGCGCGGCAGCAGGTCGCGGCCGAAATCGAATTCGCCGCGCGCCACGCCTTCCTCGAGCGCGCGCTCGAGGACGCGCGGGTTGAAGAGGTAGTTGCCCATGGACGCGTAGGCGTGCGCCGGGTTGCGCAGGCTCGCCATGGCCCGGCGCGGCTTTTCGTGGAACTCGCGCATCCGGCCGTCCGCGCCCGCGGTGATGATGCCGAAGGAGGAAGCCTTCTCGAGCGGCACGCCGACCGCCGCCACCGTCGCGTCGGCCTCGCGGCTGCGGTGGAAATCGACCATCTGGCGCACGTCCATCCGGTACACGTGGTCGGCGGCGAAGACCGCCACCACGTCGGGCGAATGCGCCTGGAGCACGTCGCGGCACTGGTGCACCGCGTCGGCGGTGCCGCGGAAAGGCTGCCGGTTGGAGCGCGGCAGCAGCACCTTGATCACGCTGCCCGACGCGTCCAGCCACGGCGCCCACGCGGCGTCGACGTGGCGCACGAGCGAGTCGGGCTTGTACTGCGCGAGCATGTAGATCGTCGAGATCTTCGAGTTCACCAGGTTGCTCAGCACGAAGTCCACGATGCGGTAGCCGTTCGCGAACGGCAGCGCCGGCTTCGAGTGCTCGGCCGTCAGGGGATACAAGCGCGTGCCTTCCCCGCCAGCGAGGACCAGGGCGACGATCTTCATGAGTTTTTGCACCTCTGCAGTGTGGAAGTTCTTACTGCGACCCGGGCCGATAATAGGGAGTAGTGCGAACAGCGACTATCGCCCGGACTTGATTCGTGGGGTAGCGCGGTGCCGACCACATGTAGTGCATGGATGACAGGAAATTCGCCGGACCAACTTACATGCTGCGCGCGAGCGCTGCATGAACGCGAGAATCGCTTGCGTGGAAAGACGAATGCCGGGAATCGATTGCTGCGCTGCTCGTCTTCGGGATTCTTGCGCTGCGATCGATTTCCGCGCCGCGGGACGGTTGGCGTAATCTAGCGCTCGATACATGGATGCCCCAGCTCGCATTGTCGTTGCGCCGAGCACAATGTGGCGCGGCCGGCCCTACCCGCTGGGCGCCACCTGGGACGGAGCCGGGGTCAACTTCGCGCTCTTCTCCAAGCACGCCGAGCGAGTGGAGCTCTGTCTCTTCGATCCCAAGGGCCGGCGCGAGGTGGAGCGCGTCGAGCTCCTCGAGCGCACCAATTTCGTCTGGCATTGCTACCTTCCGGACGCACGGCCGGGGCTGCTTTACGGCTACCGCGTCCACGGCCCGCACGATCCGGAGCGCGGGCACCGCTTCGATCCGGCAAGGATTCTGTTAGATCCGTACGCGAAGCTGGTCCGCGGCAAGATCGCGGCGGGCCTGGGCCGCTGCCAGGTCGTCGACACCGCGTTCAGCTGGGGCGAGGATCGCGCACCGCGCACGCCGTGGCACGACACGCTCATCTACGAGCTCCACGTCAAGGGCTTCACGCAGCGCCATCCCGAGGTCCCGGAGCAGCTTCGCGGCACCTACGCGGGCCTCGCCACCGCGCCGGTGATCGAGCACCTGAAGAAGCTCGGCGTCACCGCCGTGGAGCTCCTTCCGGTCCAGGCCTTCGTCGACGAGCGCCATCTCCTGCAGCACGGCCTGCGCAACTACTGGGGCTACAACAGCATCGGGTTCTTCGCGCCCGAGCTGCGCTATTCCGCCACCGGCACGCTGGGCGAGTTCAAGAGCATGGTGAAGACGCTGCACTCGGCGGGCATCGAGGTGATCCTGGACGTGGTCTACAACCACACCGGCGAGGGCGACCATGCCGGGCCGACGCTCTCGTTCCGCGGCATCGACAACGCCATCTACTACCGGCTCGATCCCGCCAGCCCGCGCCGCTACCTCAATTTCACCGGCACGGGCAACAGCTTCAATTCCGCGCACCGCGTGGTGCTCGCGCTCATCATGGACAGCCTGCGCTACTGGGTCGAGGAGATGCACGTCGACGGATTCCGCTTCGACCTCGCCACGACGCTGGCGCGCAGCGCCTCGCACGGGTTCGACCGCAACGGGGCGTTTCTCTCGGCGATGCGCCAGGATCCGGTGCTGTCGCAGGCGAAGCTGATCGCCGAGCCTTGGGACGCCGCCCAGGGCGGCTACCAGCTCGGCAACTTTCCGCCCGGCTGGGCGGAGTGGAACGACAAGTACCGCGACGCGGTGCGCTCGTACTGGAAAGGCGAGGGCGGCGTGATCGGCGAGGTCGCTTCGCGGCTCTCGGGCTCGAGCGACATCTTCGAGGCCGCGGGCCGGGGCCCGGCCGCGAGCATCAACTTCGTCACCGCGCACGACGGCTTCACGCTCGAGGACCTGGTGAGCTACAACGACAAGCACAACGACGCCAACCTCGAGGGGAACCGCGACGGCTCTGACAACAACCGCAGCTGGAACTGCGGCGTGGAGGGGCCCAGCGCGGATCCCGGGGTGCGCTCGCTGAGAGAGCGGCAAAAAAGAAATCTGCTCGCCACGCTTCTCTTTTCGCAGGGCGTGCCGATGCTCGTCGCCGGGGACGAGCTTGGCCGCACGCAGCGCGGCAACAACAACGCCTACTGCCACGACAGCGAGCTTTCCTGGATGGACTGGGACAACGCGAATCTCGCGCTGCTCGAGTTCACCCGGAAGCTGATAAGGTTGCGAAACGAGCATCCGCTGTTCCGCCGCCGCACCTACTTCCGCGGCCGCGAGGTGCGCGAAGCGCGGATGAAGGACATCTCCTGGCTCAACGCCGAGGGCGCCGAGATGAGCGACGAGGACTGGGCGCGCAGCTCCGCGCGCTCGCTCGGCGTGCTGATCTCCGGGCGCGGGTTGAGCGAGCGCGACGAGCTCGGCCGGCCGGTCGAGGACGACGACGTGCTGCTGCTGGTCAACGCGCACGACGACAGCGTCGCGTTCGCTCTGCCGGGAGCCGAAGGCGAGCGCTGGGACGCGCTGATCGACACCGGGCACCCGGCGTTCGAGGGCAAGCGCTACGGCCGCGGCAGCACTTACCCGCTCGCGGCGCGGGCGCTCGCGCTTCTCGTCAAACCCAACAGGCGAGACCCAGCTCGAACCGATGCGTGAGCAGCTCGTGCCGCGGGAACACGCGGATGCGGTAGTCCAGGCGCCCGGAGAGACCGGGCTTTAAGTCGATGCGATAACGCTGCTCGCCGCTGTCGAGGGATCCCTCGGCGCTCAGCTCGTGGCTGTGCTGCACCATCGGCGCCTCGCGCATGCCGCGCGCGAGCAGCAGCTCCACGCAGACGTCCGTCGGCGCGAGCCCGTTCAGCCGCACCGCGATCTCGACCGGGATGCTGTCGCCGAACTGGATGCGGGTCTTGGGCGCGTCCAGGCGCCGCGCGGCGACGCCGGGCCAAGCCGCGCGCACGCGCGCTTTCCATTGCGCCACGGACTTCGCGCCCTCGTAGCCGCGCTCCGCGTACCTGCGCCCCTGGCGCGAGGCGGGCAGGTAGTACTTGGAAACGTATTCGCCCAGCATGCGCGAGGCGTCGTAGCGCGGCAGGAGCGAGGCCATCGAGCGCTTGGCGATGCGGATCCATTCGGGCGAGTAGCCCATGTTCGCGCCGCTGTTCGGCCGCTGGTAGTAGAGGGGCACCACGCGGTCCTGCAGGATTTCGTAGAGCGTGCGCGCCTCCTCGCGGTCGCGCCGGTGCGCCTCGAGCTCGGGCGAGGCCGGCTTGATGCCGAAGCCGTTGTCGCCGTCGTAGCCCTCGTCCCACCAGCCGTCGAGGATCGAGAGATTCAGCACGCCGTTCATGCCCGCCTTCATTCCGGAGGTGCCGGAGGCTTCCAGCGGATGCACCGGGTTGTTCAGCCACACGTCGACGCCCGCCACCAGGCGCCGCGCGAGGTGCAGGTCGTAGCCCTCCAGGAACAGGATCCGCCCCTCGAAGTCCGGCGCCTGCGACATCTGCGCGATGGCGCGGATGAGCTCCTGCCCCGGCTCGTCGGCGGGGTGCGCCTTGCCGGAGAAAAGAAACAGCACCGGGCGCTCGCGGTCGGACACGATCCGCTGCAGGCGTTCCATGTCGGTGAACAGCAGCGTGGCGCGCTTGTAGGTGGCGAAGCGCCGGCCGAAGCCGATCGTGAGCACGTGCGGCTTGGCCGGATCGGCGTAGCGCAGCAGCCGCTCGAGGTGCGACTCGCTGCCGTGGTTGCGCGTGTGCTGGATCTGCAGGCGATGGCGCACCATGTGCAGCATGCGCGCCTTGATGTCCTGGCGCACGCTCCAGAAGATGTGGTCGGGAATGTCGCGGATCTTTTCCCAGATGCCCGGGTAGCCCAGGCGGTGCATCCAGCCGACGCCGAGGAACCGGTCGAGCACTTCGCCCCATTCCGGCGCGAGGAATGTGGGCACGTGCACGGCGTTGGTGATGTAGCTGACCGGGTTTTCTTCCGGCGAGACCTGCGGCCAGTAATCCTTGAGCAGGTCCTGCGACACGCCGCCGTGAATGCGCGACACGCCGTTGTGGTGCCGCGAGCCGCGGATTGCGAGCGCCGTCATGTTGAAGTCGCCGCCCGAGGGGGGGCGGGCGAGCGCGGCGACCTTGTCCGGGGCGCCCAGCTCGCCGAACAGGCTCTTCAGGTAAGGCACCACGGTCGCGTCGGTGAACTGGTCGTGGCCCGCCGGCACGGGCGTATGCGTGGTGAACACCGTGTTGGACGCCACCGCCTCGATGGCCGGCTCAAGGGCGAGGCCCCCGGCCACGAGGGCGCGCATTCGCTCCAGCACGAGGAACGCGGCGTGCCCTTCGTTGATGTGCCAAACGGTCGGCTCGAAGCCGAGCGCCGCGAGCGCGCGCATGCCGCCGACGCCGAGGACGATCTCCTGCTCGAGGCGCGTGGTGCGGTCGCCGCCGTAGAGGCGATGCGCGATGTCGCGGTCGCGCTCGCTGTTCTCGGGCAGGTCGGTGTCGAGGAGGTAGAGCGAGACGTGGCCGATCCTCGCCTGCCAAACCTTGACCAGCAGCTTGCGCGCCGGGAACGCGAGCTCGACGGTGAGCTCGGTGCCGTCCTTGCGCTTCACGGCGTCGATCGGCAGGTCCTCGAAGTCCGAGTCGTAATAGGCGGCCCGCTGGCGGCCGTCGCCGTCGATCGTCTGGGTGAAATAACCCTGCCGGTACATGAGGCCGACGGCCACGAAGGGCAGCTGGAAATCGCTCGCCGCCTTGCAGTGGTCGCCGGCCAGGATGCCGAGGCCGCCGGAATAGATCGGCAGGCTTTCGTGGATACCGAATTCGGCGCAGAAATACGCCACCTGGTCCTCGCCCTGCACCGCGCCCGAGTTCTGCCGGAACGGCGGCTCCGCGTGGTAGGCGTCGAAGGCGGCCAGCACCCGCGTGAGGCTGTCGAGAAAAGCCGGGTCGGTCGCGGCGTCGATCAGGCGCTGCTCGTCGATCCTTTTCAGCAGCGCCTTCGGGCTGTGCCCGACCGCGTCCCAGAGCGGCGGGTTGAGCTTGGCGAAGAGCGCCCGCGTGGGACGGTCCCAGCTGTACCAGAGGTTGTGCGCGAGCTCCTGGAGGCGCGCCAGGCGCTTGGGAATACGGGGATTGACCTCGAGGAAGTAGCGGGTACCGGGCGGCATGGAAATTTCCGCGCGCCACTCTTACGGCTTCAGTGCGTCGCGCGCGGAACCGCGAATTCTACCGAAGGTTTTGTTACGGGATTGGAACGGCCGCGAGCAGCTGTGCACCGACGTCGACACGGCGCGAAGTGTCGTGCGCCGGGCGCAGTCGGTGCGCGGCGACGCCGGCGAGCACGGCCTGCACGTCTTCCGGCAGCACCTTGTCGCGGCCCTCGAGCAGCGCCCAGGCGCGCGCGCAATGCACCAGCGCGAGCGCCGCGCGCGGCGAAAGGCCGGCGACATAGTCGGCCGAGCGGCGCGTGTGCTCCACGATCGCCTGCACGTAGTCGAGCAGCGCCGCCGCCACGTAGACCCGCTGCACGCTCGCCTGGAGCTCCATCAGCTCCGCCGGCGTCATGCACGGGTCGAGCGTGGCGAGGAGGTCGCGCCGGTCGGTCCCGGCGAGCAGCGCCCGCTCGGCCTCGCGGTCGGGATAGCCGAGCTCGATGCGCATGGTGAAGCGGTCGAGCTGCGACTCGGGCAGGGGAAAGGTGCCGACCTGCTCCGACGGATTCTGCGTGGCGATGACGAAGAAGGGCGTCGGGAGCTTGCGCGTCTCGCCCTCGGCGGTCACCTGGTGCTCCTCCATCGCCTCGAGCAGCGCCGACTGGGTCTTCGGCGTGGCGCGGTTCACCTCGTCGGCGAGGATCACCTGCGCGAAGATCGGCCCGGGATGGAAGTTGAACGCGCCGCTCTCGCGCTCGTAGACCGAGACGCCGATGATGTCGGCCGGCAGCATGTCGCTGGTGAACTGGATGCGCTGGAACTGCAGGCCGAGCGAGCGCGCCAGCACGTGCGCGAGCGTCGTCTTGCCCACGCCGGGGAGGTCCTCGATCAGCAGGTGCCCCCGCGCGAGCAGGCAGGCGAGCGCCAGGCGCACCCGCGGTTCCTTGCCGAGGATGATGCCGCTCGCGGCCTGGATCACGCGCTGGATCGGGCCGCTGCCGAGGTTGTTCTTGTTCTGAAATTCGGCCTTGAGCAGCATGCGTCGATTGTACTGGGGTTGCGCTAAGATCGCATGCGCATGTCTGCGGCATTTATCACGCATCCCGACTGCCTGAAGCACGAGATGGGCACGCACCATCCGGAGCAGCCGGCGCGGCTCTCGGCGATCGAAGATCAGCTCATCGCGTCGGGCGTGGCGCCGTATCTCGCGCGCCACGAGGCGCCGCTCGCCACCGACGAGCAGCTCGCGCGCGTGCACCCGATCGAGTACGTGCAGACGATCCGGCAGCTCGCGCCCAGCCGCGGCACGGTCCACCTCGACCCGGATACGGCGATGAATCCGCACAGCCTGAACGCAGCCTTGCGCGCGGCCGGGGCTGCCGTGCTCGCCGTCGACCTGGTTCTGAAGGATGAGGTGAAAACCGCTTTCTGCGCCGTGCGCCCCCCGGGCCACCACGCCTGCCGCGCGCGCCCCATGGGCTTCTGCATCTTCAACAACGTGGCGGTCGCCGCGCGCCACGCGCTGCAGGCGCACGGCCTCGAGCGCGTCGCGATCATCGACTTCGACGTGCACCACGGCAACGGCACCGAGGACATCTTCGAAGGCGATCCGCAGGTGCTGATGGCCTCGACCTTCCAGCACCCGTTCTATCCGTACAGCGGCACCGACGATCCCGCCGCGAACATGGTGAACGTCCCGCTCGCCGCCGGCGCCGGATCGCGCGAGTTCCGCGAGGCGGTGCGCGAGGCGTGGCTGCCGGCGCTGGACGAGTTCGCGCCGGAGCTCGTCCTGTTCTCGGCCGGGTTCGACGCGCACGCGGAAGACGACATGGCGATGCTGCGCTTCACCGACGCCGACTACGGCTGGGTCACCTCGCAGATGCGGGATGTCGCCGAGCGCCACGCCCGCGGGCGCATGGTGTCGATGCTCGAGGGCGGCTATGCCCTCTCTGCGCTGGGCCGCAGCGTGGTGCAGCACATGCGCGTGCTGGCCGGACTCGACGCCTAGCGCGCCCTTCGCGCTTCCAGGAGCTTCGCCATCGCCCAATAGCCCCGGGCGCGCGCCTGCGCGAGCGGCGTGACGCCGGCGCGATCCGCGATGTTCGGATCGGCGCCCGCGTCGAGCAGGACCTTCAGGGCTTCGGCATGCCGGGGGCCGCCGTCGCCCAGCACGATCGACTCCATCAGCGCGGTCCAGCCGAGGTTGTTCACGTGGTCGAGCGGCGCGCCCGCCGCGGTCAGAATCCTGACCGCCTCGACATTCCCCAGGTGCGCCGCCGCAATGAGCGCAGTGCCGTCGTAGCGGCTGGTCACGTTTTTTGCGCTCGCACCCAGCTCGAGCGCGAGCTTGAGCGTCGGCGCGTCGTTCGCGACTGCGGCGATCGTCACGATGTCGTAGCGGTCGTTCTCGAGCGCGTTCGGATTCGCGCCGGCGGCGACCAGCGCGCGCATCGCGTCACGCTGAGCGCGGAACGCCGCGACGTGCAACGCGGTGCGTCCGCGGCCGTCGCGAACGTCCACGTTCCCCGGCTTGATGAGCGCGACCTCGCCGTGCGCGGCGGCTCGGTGCAGCCCGGTGTAGCGCTGCAGCTCGGTCTCACTGGGCGGAACCTGCCCGAATGCTTCCGAAAAAGCGACTGCAAGGAAGACGCAGGTGAAGCGCTTCAGGCGGCCACCGCCTCTTCAAGCAACGCGCACGCGGCGGAATCGAACGCCGCATCCTCGCTCGAACGGATGGTGAGCCGCGTCGCCGCCTCGAGCTGCGCGAAATTGCGCTGCGAGGAACGTCGATACGCAGGGTCGTAGTGCTCCTCGAGCAGGGTGGCGACGAACTCGTACCAGGCGCCTGTAGCCGCAAGCGACTTCCACCGCGCGATCCTTTCGCGGCCGTGCAGGGCGACGAGGCAGTCGAGTTGCGCCTCGAGCGCCGCGCGATCCTGGACGAAATGGCGGTACTCGTCGATGAGCAGGCTGATGCGAGCCTCGGGCGCGGTGTCGAGCACGATGCACGGCGATGCGCGCATCGCCGAGATCAGCGCCTCCGGGACCTGGAGCTGGCCGATCTTTTTCGACTCGCCCTCGACGTACACGGGTCGCGCGGGCTCGAGCCTGGAAAGCTCGTACAGGAGCTGGCTCTCGAACCACTTCTGCGAGGGCTGCGGCCGGTCCGGAAGGTTGCCGAGCACCGAGCCGCGGTGAGCCGCCAGGCCCTCGAGGTCGAGCACCTGGGCGCCGGCGCGGCGCAGCGCGCCGAGGAACCGGCTCTTGCCGCTTCCCGTGGGGCCATGCACCACCCTGAACGGCAACGTCTGAGGGATCGTCTCCAGCTGTGCGACGACCCACCGGCGGTAGCCGCGGTAGCCGCCGGCGAGCGTCTGCGCGTCCCAGCCGACCTCGCGCAGGATGTGGGCCATCGCCGCCGAGCGCTTGCCGCCGCGCCAGCAGTACACGAGCGGCCGCCAGCCTCGATCCTTGCCGGCGAAAAGCATCTGCACGTGTCGGGCGACGTTCTTCGCCACCAGCGCCGCGCCGAGCTTCTTCGCCTCGAACGGCGACACCTGCTTGTAGAGCGTGCCGACGGCGGCGCGCTCGCCATCGTCGAGCACCGGCGCCGAGACCGCGCCGGGGATGTGGTCCTCGGCGTACTCCGAAGGCGAGCGGCAGTCGATAATGCTGTCGTAAGAGCGAAATTCCACCTTAGAATTCTACGCTTATGAATGCACCGGCCCTTACAGTAAACGCAATTCGACTGACCGAGTTCAGCCACGGCGGCGGCTGCGGCTGCAAGATCGCACCTGCGGTGCTCTCTGAAATTCTCGCTCGCAGCCCTGCTGCGGAGGCGATGCGCGGCCTGCCCAAGGATCTGCTGGTGGGAACCGAGACCGCCGACGACGCCGCGATCTACCGCCTGAACGACGCGCAGGCGCTCGTCGCGACCACCGACTTCTTCACCCCGATCGTCGACGATCCCTTCGACTTCGGCCGTATCGCGGCCACCAACGCGATCTCCGACGTCTACGCGATGGGAGGCCGGCCGATCTTCGCGCTCGCGATCGTCGGCATGCCGCTCGAGAAGCTTCCGGTCGCGGTGATCCAGAAGATCCTCGAGGGCGGCGAATCGGTTTGCGCAGCGGCGGGAATTCCGATCGCGGGCGGCCATTCGATCGACACGCTCGAACCGATCTACGGTCTAGTGGCCCTCGGCATTGTCGACCCTCGCAAAGTCAAGAGGAACAGCACGGCGAGGCCCGGGGATTCGCTCATTCTGGGCAAACCCCTCGGCATCGGCATCCTTTCTGCCGTGCTGAAGAAGGGCAAGCTGAGCGAAGCCGGCTATCGCGCGATGCTCGACTGGACCACGCGCCTCAACACGCCGGGCGAGGCGCTCGCCGAGCTCCCGGGCGTGCACGCGCTCACCGACGTGACCGGCTTCGGCCTCGCCGGACACCTGCTCGAGATCCTGCGCGGCTCCAAGCTCGCCGGCGAAGTGCGCTTCGACGCCCTGCCGGTGATTCCCGAGGCGCTGGAATGGGCGAAGCAAGGCGTCGCCACCGGCGCTTCGGATCGCAACTGGAAAGGGTATGGCCACGAGGTCGCGCCCCCGGCCGATTTTTCAGAGTGGAAGCGCAAGCTCATCAGCGATCCGCAGACGAGCGGCGGGCTGCTCGTTTCCTGCGCGCCGGAGGCGGTGCCGCAGGTCCTGGACGAATTCAAGCGACGCGGATTCGCCGAGGCGGCGGTGATCGGCAAGACCTCCGCCGGCACGCCGCGCCTGAAGATCACCTAGCCTTTTGCCCCTCCTTGAGGAGGGGCAGGAGCGCCTTCCACACCTGCTCCATCATCAGCGGCTGCGCCTCCTCGGTCGGATGGATGCGGTCGGGCTGGAACAGCTCCTCCTTGTCGGCGACGTCCTCGAGCAGGAACGGAACCAGCGCGGTCTTGTAGCGTTTCGCCACCTCGGGATAGGCCGATTCGAACTCGAGGGTGTAGTGCGGGCCGTAGTTCGGCGGCAGCTTCATGCCGACGAGCACCACCCGCGCCCCCGCCTGCTGCGCCTTCTCGGTTATCGAGGCCAGGTTCTGCCTCATCTCTTCCAGCGGCAGGCCGCGCAGGCCGTCGTTGGCGCCGAGCTCGAGGATCAAGATCGCGGGCTTGTGCTGCGCGAGCGCCTTCGAAATGCGCGCCAACCCTCCCGCTGAGGTTTCGCCCGAGATGCTCGCGTTGACGACGCTATAATCCGGACGCTCGCGCTTGAGGCGCTCTGCGAGCAGCGCCACCCAACCGCGCGCCTGCGCGATGCCGTAGGCCGCGGACAGGCTGTCTCCGAACACCAGGATGGATCTTTCCGCGCAGAATCCCGCGCCGCTCGAGGCAAGCAGGATGAAGAACGCAAGCGTTCTGGCGGCGCGCGGCATCGGCAAGACGGTCAAGAGCGGCGATTCGGACCTCGTGATTCTGCGCGAGATCGACCTCGCCGTCACGCCGGGCGAGGCGCTCGCGGTGGTCGGCGCGTCCGGCTCGGGCAAATCGACCCTGCTCGCGATCCTGGCGGGCTTGGACGCGCCCACCGCGGGCGAGGTTCTCATCGAAGGGCGCGATCTGTTCGCGCTGGACGAAGACCAGCGCGCCGAGCTGCGCGGCCGCAGCGTCGGCTTCGTGTTCCAGTCGTTCCAGCTCCTGCCGGCGCTCACCGCGCTCGAGAACGTGATGCTTCCGCTGGAGCTTTCCCAGGATGCCCGGGCCGAGGAGCTCGCGGCCGAAATGCTCCGTCGCGTGGGCCTGGGCGAGCGCCTGCTCCACTACCCGAAGCACCTCTCGGGCGGCGAGCAGCAGCGCGTCGCGCTCGCACGCGCCTTCGTGGTGCGGCCGAGGCTGCTGTTCGCCGACGAGCCCACCGGCAGCCTCGACGCCGAGTCCGGCGCCGCGGTGATCCGCCTGCTCTTCGAGATGAACCGCGAATACGGCACCACCCTCGTCCTCGTCACGCACGACGAGCAGCTCGCCGCGCGCTGCCAGCGCTCGGTGCGCCTCGTCGCGGGCAGGATCGTGCCGTGAGACAGGCGCTGCGCATGCTGGCGCGCGACTGGCGCGCGGGCGAGCTGCGCATCCTGGCGATGGCGCTGGTGATCGCGGTGGCGGCGGTGACCAGCGTGGGCTTCTTCGCCGACCGCGTCGGCCAGGCGCTGGTGCGCGACGCGCACCAGCTTCTCGGCGCCGACCTGGTGCTCGCCTCCGACCACCCGTGGAAGCCGCAACTGCAGGAGGAAATCCGCGCTCGGGGCCTGGAAGCGGCCGCCGCGGTCAACTTCATCAGCATGGCGTTCAGGGGCGACAAGAGCCAGCTCGCGGGAGTCAAGGCCGTCACCGAGAACTATCCGCTGCGCGGCCGCTTGCGCGTCGCGGCGGCCCCGGGCGCGCCCGACGCGCAGGCCGAGCGCGGCCCGCGCAAGGGCACCGTATGGCTCGAGGAGCGCCTCGTTTCGGCGCTCGACGCCCCGGTAGGCTCGCGCGTGCGCCTGGGGGACGCCGAGCTCGAGGTCGCCGCGGTGCTCACGCTCGAGCCGGAGCGCAGCGCGAACTTCTTCAACATCGCGCCGCGGCTCCTGATGAACCTGGACGACGTCGCCGCCACCGGCCTCATCCGGACCGGCAGCCGCGTGTCCTACTACCTGTATGCGGCCGGCGCGCCGCAACAAGTCGGGGCGTTCGAGTCTTTCGTGAAACCGCGGCTGGAGCGCGGCCAGCGCGTCGACAATCTCGAGACCGGGCGGCCCGAGATCCGCGCCTCGGTGGAGCGCGCGCGCCGCTTTCTCGCGCTGACGGCGCTCCTCGCCGCGGTGCTCGCCGGCGTCGCGATCGCGCTCGGTACGCGCCGGTTCGTCGAGCGCCACCTCGACGGCTGCGCGGTGATGCGCTGTCTCGGCGCGACGCAGGGAAAGCTGGTCGGCCTCTACGCAGCGGAGTTCGCGCTGCTCGCCGCGGCGGCGTGCGCGGCGGGGGCCGTCCTGGGCTATTTCGCGCAGACGGCGATCGGGGCTGCGCTCGCGGGGTTCCTGCGCGCCGACCTGCCGCTGCCGGGCTTGCTGCCCGCAGCGCAGGGCTTTCTCGTGGGCCTGGTCCTGCTCCTCGGCTTCGCCCTGCCGCCGCTCGTGCGCCTGAGGAACGTGCCGGCGCTGCGGGTAATGCGCCGCGAGACCGCCCCGAGCACGAACTACTACCTTTCGTATCTCATAGGCGCTGCCGCCTTTGCCGGGCTTCTCGTATGGCAGGCGGGCGACCTCAAGCTCGGCGGCTACGTCGTGGGCGGCTTCGCCGCCGCGGTGCTCGCGTTCTTCGCCGTTGCCTGGGGGGTGCTCAGCCTGTTGACGCGTCCCGGCGTGGTGCGCCGCCTCGGCGGGCGCCTGCGCTATGGCCTCATCAACCTGCGGCGCCACGCGCGCGGCAACGCGGTGCAGGTCGCGAGCCTGGCGCTCGGGCTGACCGCGGTGCTGCTGCTCTCGTTCACGCGCAACGATCTCGTCGATGCGTGGCGCCGCAGCGCTCCGCCCGACGCACCCAACCGGTTCCTCATCGGCGTGCAGCCCGACCAGCTGAAGGAAGTCGAGGCGTTCTTCGCCGCGCACAAGCTCGCGACGCCCGATTTCTATCCGATGGTGCGCGGACGGCTCACCGCGGTGAACGGCAAGCCCGTCAGCGCGGCGGATTTCGCCGAGGAGCGGGCGAAGCGCCTGGTCGAGCGCGAGTTCAACCTCTCCTACCTGGACCGGCTGCCGGGCCACAACACGCTGGCCGCGGGGCGCTGGCTCGACCCGCGCGGCAAGGAGCTCTCGGTGGAGGAGGGCATTGCCGAGCGCCTGGGGTGGAAGCTCGGCGACGAGCTGACCTTCAGCGTCGCCGGCGACGCCTTCACCGCGCGCATCACGTCGCTCCGCCGGCTGCGGTGGGACTCGATGAAGATCAACTTTTTCGTCATCGCGCCGCCGGCGGTGCTGGCCGAGTTTCCGACGAGCTACGTGAGCGCGTTCCGGGTCGAGCCGGGGCAGGCGCCGGCGCTGAACGAGCTCGCGGCGCGCTTCCCGAACGTGACCCTGGTCGACGTCGCCGCGGCGGTGCGCCAGGCGCAGGACGTGATCGACCAGCTCATCTCAGCGGTGCAGTTCATCTTCCTGTTCGCCCTCGGCGCGGGACTTCTGGTGCTGTACTCCGCGCTGGTGGCGACCGAGGACGAGCGCCGGCGCGAGGCGGCCGTGATGCGCGTCTACGGCGCCTCGCGCGCGCAGGTGACCGGCGCCCAGCGCGTCGAGTTCCTGGCGATGGGGGCGGTGGCGGGAATCCTCGCGGCCCTGGGCGCCGCCGCGATCGGCCAGCTCCTCGCGCGCCGGGTGTTCGAGCTCGACCTGCCGCCGAGCGCCGCGCTGTGGGTCGTTGGCCCGCTTGCCGGCGTCGCGTTGCTTTCCCTCAACGCGTGGCTATCCTCGCGCAAGGTCCTGCGGGCGTCGCCCGCGGCAACCTTGCGCGACTCTGTATAAAATCCCAGTATGGAAATCGGCTTGCTCGCCGCCCTGTTCCTCGCGGGCGCAGCGCTCGGCGCGGCCGGCGCGTGGCTCTGGCATCGCGGCAAGACCGAGCGGCTCGAGGAGCTGAAGGGGATCGAAAAGCAGCTCGCGGCCGAGCGGGCCCTGGTCGCGACCCTCGAAGAGCGCGCGCGGCGCATTCCGGAGCTCGAGCAGGAGCTCGCCGGGTACCAGGCGGTGCGCGAGGAGAACGCCCGCCTGCTCCAGGCGCTCAATCTCGAGCGGCGCCAGGCCGACGAGAAGCTGAAGCTCCTCGCCGAGGCGAAAGAAGCGCTCGCCGCGCAGTTCCAGAACCTCGCCAACCGCATCTTCGAGGAAAAGGGCGAGAAGCTGGTGCAGCAGAACGTGGCGAACCTCGATTCGCTGCTGAAGCCCCTGGGCGAGCGCCTGCGCGAGTTCCAGGTGCGGGTCGAGGAGACCTACGACAAGGAGTCCAAGCAGCGCTTCTCGCTGCAGAACGAGATTCACAAGCTGGTCGAGGCGAACGCGAGGGTGAGCGCGGATACCTTGAACCTGACCAATGCGCTCAAGGGGGACTCGAGGACCCAGGGAGCGTGGGGCGAGGTGGTCCTCGAGCGGATCCTGGAAGCCTCCGGCCTGGAGAAAGGCAGGGAATACGAGCTCCAGACGAGCTTCGAGGCCGCCGACGGCGGCCGCGCTCGCCCCGACGTCATCATCCGGTTGCCCGAAAACAAGCATCTGGTGATCGATTCCAAGGTAAGCCTCACGGCCTACGAGGCCTATTGCAGCGCCGGGGACGAGCTCGCCAGAAAGCGCGAGCTCGCGCGCCACGTCGAATCGCTTCGAGGCCACGTCAGGGCCTTGGCGGATAAGAATTACCAGGCGTTGTACGCAATTCGCACTCCGGACTTCGTGCTCATGTTCATGCCGGTCGAGGCGGCGTTTTCGCTTGCCGTGCGCGAGAAGCCGGATCTGTTCGAGGACGCGTTCCAGCGCGGCGTGATGATCGTGACCTCGACCACGCTCCTGTTCTCGCTGCGCACGATCGCGAACATCTGGCGCTACGAGTACCAGAACCGCAACGCCCAGGAGCTGGTCCGGCAGTGCACCGCTCTCTACGACAAGTTCGTCGGCTTCGTCGCCGACCTCGAGGACATCGGCAAGCGCCTCAAGGCGGCGCAGTCCAGCTATGACGACGCCTACGGGAAGCTGGCGAGCGGCAAAGGCAATCTCATCCGCCAGGTCGAGCGCATCCGCGAGCTCGGCCTGAAGCCCGCCAAGCCCCTTCCCGGTCATCTCACCGAGCTTGCCGTCGACACCCAGTCCGAGATAGTCCGTCCAGCCTAGACGTCCGCCGGCGACAGGCCGTCCGCGACAGCGCGTATTTCATTGAGCGGGCGCAAACTTTGCTGCAGAGAATCGGATTGCCGGGAGCTCCATGCCGCTTTCGCTGCGCTTCGTCGTACCCCTCGCGCTCGCCCTCGCCGCCATCGCCTATGCGGTCGTTCCGCTGGTCGACCGTCTGACCTTCCAATGGTTCGTGCGCGACCTCGACACGCGCGGCGCGGCGATCGCCAAGACCGCGCAGGAGCCCCTCACCGAGCTGATCACCGACAACCAGAATCCCAGGCAGAAGGTGCTGCGCTACTTCGACCGCATCATCCAGGACCAGCGCATCTACGCCCTCGGCTACTGCGACCGCGGCGGGCGCATCGCGTACGCGACCGCGGCGTTTCCGAAAGACATCCGCTGCAGCACCTCGAAGGGGAACGAGGAGAAGAACTGGGTGCTGCAGCGCCCCGAGGGCCCGCTGCACGTCTCGCAGAACCGCATCGTGGGCGCCGACGGCAGCGGCTACGGCGAGCTCGTCGTGGTGACGGACATGAGCTTCGTCGAGCGGCGCAGCAGCGACACGAAGAAGTACGTGCTGTATCTTTTCGCCGCGATCGCCACCGTGGTGGCGCTGATCACCGTGATCATCGCCGAGATCTCCTGGCGCGGCTGGGTCGCGGGCATGAAGGCGCTGGTGAAGGGCGAGACGCTGCTGCGCTCGCCGGTGGCGTGGAAATCGGCTTCGCCGGAGCTGCGGCCGATCGCGCGCGACCTGCAGGCGCTGGTGCTCGACCTCGAGTCGGAGCGGCGAACGCGCGACGAGTCGCAGACGACGTGGGGCCCCGACGCGCTGCGGCGCATCCTGCGCCAGGACCTGAAGGGCGACGAGGTGCTGATCGTATCGAACCGGGAGCCCTACATCCATACGCGGCGCAAGGACAACGTGATCGAGATCCAGCGCCCGGCGAGCGGCCTGGTCACGGCGCTCGAGCCGATCGTGCGCGCCACCTCGGGCACCTGGATCGCGCACGGCGCCGGCAACGCGGACCGCGACACCGTGGACAGGCACGACCACGTCATGGTGCCGCCCGAGCATCCCGCCTACCGGATCCGGCGCGTGTGGCTGTCGAAGGAAGAGGAGCAGGGCTACTACTTCGGCTTCGCCAACGAGGGCCTGTGGCCGTTGTGCCACATCGCTCATACCCGCCCGACGTTCCGCACCCAGGACTGGGAGCACTACCGCAACGTGAACCAGCGCTTCGCCGACATCGTGGCCGACGAGGCGCGCACCGAAGACCCGATCATCCTGGTGCAGGACTATCACTTCGCGCTGCTGCCGCGCATGGTGCGCGAGCGCCTGCCGCGCGCCACGATCATCACCTTCTGGCACATCCCCTGGCCCAACCCTGAGGCCTTCGGCATCCTGCCGTGGCGCGAGGAGGTGCTCGAGGGCCTGCTCGGTTCCTCGATCCTCGGCTTCCACACCCAGTTCCACTGCAACAACTTCTTCGACACGGCCGACCGCTTCCTCGAGGCCCGCGTCGACCGCGAGACGTTCACGATCTCCTACGGCGGAAACCCGACCGAGGTGCGCCGCTACCCGATCTCGATCGAATGGCCGCCGGCGGCGCTGCAGCTCCAGGCGCCGGTTCCCGAGTGCCGCAAGCGCGTGCGCGAGCGGCTGGGCCTCGCGGAAAGCGTGAAGCTCGGCGTCGGCGTGGACCGGCTCGACTACACCAAGGGGATCCTCGAGCGCTTCATGGCGATCGAGCGGCTGCTCGAGCTCGAGCCGCGCTGGATCGGACAGTTCGCGTTCATCCAGGTGGCGGCACCGTCGCGTTCGTCGATCGACGAATACCAGAACCTCGACGCGAGGGTGCGCGCGCTCGCCGCGCGCATCAACGAGCGCTTCGCATCGCCCGGCTACGAGCCGATCATCCTCAAGATCGAGCATCACGACGCGGTCGAGGTGTACGAGCTCTACCGCGCGGCGGAGCTGTGCTACGTCTCGAGCCTGCACGACGGCATGAACCTGGTGGCGAAGGAGTTCGTCGCGGCGCGCGACGACGAGCAGGGCGTGCTGATCCTGTCGCAGTTCACCGGCGCGGCGCGCGAGCTGTCGGAATCGCTGATCGTGAATCCCTACGACATCGAGCAGAGCGCGGCGGCGATGCACCTCGCGCTCACCATGTCGCCCGAAGAGCAGCGCGCCCGCATGCGCAGCATGCGCACCCTGGTGCAGGAGTTCAACGTGTTCCGCTGGGCCGGCCGCATGCTCCTCGACGCGGCCCGCATGCGCCACCGCCGCCGCGTGCTGTCGCGCGCGCGGGCGGCGCGGCGGCGCGCCCGCACGGGCTAGGGCATGCCGCCCTTTGCCGCCAACTGGGCCTTCTTCCTCGACATCGACGGCACCCTGCTCGACATCGAGGGGCATCCCGACGACGTGCGCATCGAGCGCCCCGAGGCCGATCTCGTGGCGGGGCTGCACCGCGCCACCGGGGGCGCGCTGGCGCTGGTGAGCGGCCGCCCGCTCGCTGGCATCGACATGCTGTTCCACCCGCTCAAGCTGCCGATCGCGGGACAGCACGGCGCCGAGCGCCGCGACGCGCGCGGCAAGCGCCATCGCCACCGCTTCGCGGTGGAAGCGCTGCACCGCGCCGCCGCGCCGGTGCGCAAGTTCGTGGCGCGCAACGAGGGGCTCGTTTTCGAAGACAAGGGCGCGAGCGTGGCGCTGCATTACCGGCTCGCCCCCCAGCTCGAAGCGGCGGCGCGGGCCGTGGTCGAGGAGGCGGCGCGAGGCGTGGGCGGCGCGCTCGAGATTCAGCGCGGCAAAATGGTGTACGAGCTCAAGCCTGCGGGCGTCGACAAGGGAAGCGCGATTGCCGAGTTCATGTCCGAGGCGCCTTTCGCCGGCCGCCTGCCGGTATTCCTGGGCGACGACGTGACCGACGAAACCGGGTTTCTGGCAGTGAATCGCCTCGGGGGCCACTCGGTCAAGATCGGCGAGGGTGAGACCGCCGCGCGCTGGCGCCTGGCCGACCCGGCTGCGGCGAAGTCGTGGCTCGGCGCGTGGATGCGCGCTTTTGCCGCGGCTAGCGCGAACCCCTAGCTGCGCTTGCGTCCCGGCTTCGCGTCCAGGTCGAGCTGCGTGATGCGCTTGCCGTTGACGTAGATCCGCGCGTGGGTGCGGCCGAACCTGTCCCGGCTTCCGCGCTCGATGACGAGCTCGCCTTGGCGAATGCGCCGTTCCAGGCGGGCCCGCGCTTCCTTGCCTCCCGGCTCGTTGAGGGTCGGTGCCTGCAGGCCTTCGACGCGCACCCGCTCGCGGCCGCATTGGAGCGTGGCCCCGTCGAACGCGCTGCAGCGCTCTCCGGCCGAAGCGGCGCCGGCCATGGCCACCGCGAGCAGAGTCAAACTCGCAGCGAGGATGGATCGAGCCGACACCACGAAACTCTCATGCGTAAAACGGCACATTCGCGCTACTTTGCTCTGCAATCGAGCCGGGGCGTTAGCCACCAGTTCACGATCGGCCGCTCGCGGCATTCCAGCTGCGCGACGGGAACGGGTCGGAAACGAATGCGGCTTCCTTCACGTTCCGGGTGGCGCTACGCAAGCGAACCACTGAGGCGTCGCTGCTGATCTGAGCATTGTGTCGCAGCGCGCCGCGCGCGCCGCGCGTATCTTTCGCTTTCGAAGTCAATTCAAAGAGTTCTGGCGGTACACGCCTACGGAACCTGAAGGGAGAGTCATGAACAAGAACATCACCGTCGTTCTCGGCCTCGTGCTCGCGGCCGGCTGCAGCAGCCAGCCGCAGGCTCCCTACAGCGGTCCCTACAGCGGCACCACCTCCTTGGACCCCACGGTCGCCCAATCCGCTCCCGTCCCGCCAATGGATCCGAAGCGCAAGGTGAACGAGCAGGACTGCTCGAAACAGGTCACTACCGACGGCCGCGGCAACCTGCTGTGCCATGAGCTCACCGAGCGCGAGCGCCGCGCCTTGGCCGCGGAGAAAGAGCGGCAGGCCAAGGCCCGGAAGGAAGCCGAGGAGCGCGCCGCGCGCGAGAAGGCCGAGCGCGAGCGCGCCGAGCAGCTCGCCCGGGAAGAGGAGGCGCGCAAGCAGCGCGCTGCCGAGGAGGAGCGGCTCGCCGCCGAGCGCCGCAGGCTGGAGGAAGAGGCCGCGCGCAAGGCCGAGGAAGAGCGCCTGCGCCAGGAGAAGCTGGCCGAAGAAGCCCGCCTCCGCGCAATCGCCGAGCAGGAAGCGCGCGAGGCCGCCGAGCGCGAGTGCCAGCGTCTGGCGCAGCTGCGGGCCGACGGCCGCGCTCTTCTGGTGACCTTCGTCGACAACTACAGCGACGTCGACGAGAACAAGGGGATCTCCAAGCAGATCACCACGTTCCTCAACACGCCTCGCAAGGCGAA
>DASXAO010000012.1:0-4374 GCA_036406675.1 Burkholderiales bacterium | reverse complement strand
CATCGTCGAGCCCCGCACGGTGCGCGCATAGCCCACCCACAGCGACAGGCCGATGGACACCACCAGCACCGGGATGGCGATGGCATCGTGGCGATCGCTCGGGAGCGCGACGCGCGCCACGCCGTCGATCAGCAGCGCGATTAGGATCGCGGGGAAGGAGAGCTGCACGTCGGCGATGCGCATGATCAGCGCGTCGATGCGGCCGCCGAAGTAGCCCGACACGAGGCCCGCCGACACCCCGACAACGACCGAGAACAGCACCGACGCGAGGCCGACGCCGAGCGACACGCGCGCGCCGTACATGATCGTGGAGAGGATGTCGCGTCCCTGGTTGTCGGTGCCGAGGAGATAGGCCGGGTCGCCGCCAGCTTCCCAGGCCGGGGGCTTGAAGGCGTCGTTGAGGTTCAGCGCCGCGGCGTCGAACGGGTTCTGCGGCGCGATCCAGGGGGAAAGGAGCGCGGCGCCGACGCAGGCGAGCGCCAGCGCCGCCGCCACGACCGTGACCGGCGAGCGCCGGAAGCTCCACGCCAGATCGTGGTCCCAAAGACTCCTGAGAAACACCCCGTGCCCGCGTCTGTGTTACTGGACCCGGGCGAAACGCGATTCAGGCCGGTCGTCGGCCTTGTACACGGTGCTGACGTTCTTTTTCATCGCCCAGGGGCGCAGCTGGTGATGGAGCGGCACGTAGTACGCCTGGTCGCGCGTGATCGTCAGTCCTTCCCGCAGCAGTGCGTCGCGCGCCTTGGGATCGGTGGTGACCTTGATGGCGTCGATGATCTTGTCGAGCTTCGGGTCGCTGACCCGGCCGAGGTTGAAGCTGCCGTCGGCGCCCGAGGTCTTGGTGCGCACCAGCGACTGCAGGCTGTAGAGCGTGTCGAAGGTCGCCACGCCCCAGCCCAGCATGTACGCGCTCGAGTCGAAGTTGAGGATCTTCGGAATGAAATTGGCGAACGGCACGGCGTTCAGCCTCACGCGCAGGCCCGCCTTGCCCCACATCCCGACCAGCGCCTGGCAGATCTTCTCGTCGTTGACGTAGCGGTTGTTCGGGCAGTCGAGGGTGAACTCGAAGCCGTCGGGATAGCCGGCCTCGGCGAGCAGCTTCTTCGCCGCCGCCGGGTCGTATTTCGGGTAGACGTCGAGGTCCTTGGACCAGCCGTGCACGCTCGGCGCGACCATGATGCCCGCCGGGATCGACATGCCGCGCATGGTGACCCGCTTGATCGCGTCGCGGTCCACGGCCATGTTGAGCGCCTTGCGCACGCGGATGTCCTTGAACGGATTCTTGCCCTTCACGCTCGAGTACTTGAGCTCGTCGTTGTGCTGGTCCATCGCGATGAAGATGGTGCGGTTCTCCTCGCCGTCGAGCACCTTGAGCTTCGGGTCCTTGCGCAGGCGCTCGACGTCCTGCACCGGCAGGTCGGTGACGAGGTCGACGTCGCCGGAGAGCAGCGCCGCGACGCGGGTGGCGTCGGACTTGATCGGGCTGTAGACGACGTCGGTGACGTTGCCCTCGATCTTCTCCCACCAGCTCTTGTTGAGCGCGAACACGATCTGCTTGTCGGGCTCCCAGGACTTGATCATGTAGGGCCCGGTGCCGTTGGTGTTGCGCGAAGCGTAGGTCTCTTCCTTCTTCGCGTAGTCCTGCACGTTCTGCGAGCGGTTCTTCTCCGACCAGGACTTGCTCATGATGCGGAAGTCGACCAGGTTGCGCAGCAGCACCGGGTTCGGTCCGCTGAGGATGAAGTCGACGGTGTAGTCGTCGACCTTCTTCACTTCCTTGACGCCCGCCACGTACACCTGCATCGTGCCCTGCGGCTGCAGGATGCGGCCGAACGAGAACACCACGTCGTCCGCGGTGAAGGGCGTGCCGTCGTGGAACTTGACGCCTTTCCTGAGATTGAAGCGCCACTGCGTGTCGGAGATCTCCTTCCAGCCCGTCGCGAGGCAGGGCTCGACGCCGAAGGTCTTGGTGTAGCGCGTGAGGCCTTCGTAGGTGTGCTGCAGGATCGAGTTGGTGGTGGCGTGGTTCTGCGAGTGCGGGTCGAGCGTCAGGACGTCGTTCTGCGCCGCCCAGCGCAGCTGTACAGCATTTACCTGTGAAAAAGAGAGGGCGAATGCTCCTATAACCAAAAACCTCACCAGCCTCATTTTTCCTCCTCAAGTACTTCTAAAGTGGCAAAGCTTCTTCCACGAGCGCCGCCAGGTAGCCCGCGCCGAGCGGAATCACCTCGTCGTTGAAATCGAAGTTCGGATGGTGCAGGAAGCACCCGCCGGGTCCGCCGCCCTGGCCGAGCCAGACGTAGGCGCCGGGCCGCTCGAGCAGCATATAGGAGAAGTCCTCGCCGCCCATCGTCGGCGCGGGATCGGTGATCACGTTGCCTTTGCCGAAGATGCGCTCGCCGACCGCCGCGGCGAACGCCGCCTCGCGCACGCTGTTCACCGTGGCGGGATAGCCGCGCATGTATTCGATCTGGGCGCTGCCGCCGAGCGCCTCGGCGACCTTGGTGACGATGTCGCGCAGGCGCCGCTCGGCGAGGTCGCGGGTTTCGGGCCGGAAGCTGCGCACCGTGCCGACGAGGCGCACCGACTCCGGCATCACGTTGAAGGCGCCGACCTGGCTCGTCTGCATCGAGCAGATGCTGACCACGACGGCGTCGGTGGGGTCGACGTTGCGGCTCGCGATGGTCTGCAGCGCGGTGATGATCTGGGCCGCGGCGACCACCGGGTCGACCACCAGATGCGGCATGGCGCCGTGGCCGCCCTGGCCGCGCACCGTGATCTGCACCTCGTCGGTCGCCGCCATCATCGGTCCGGCGCCGACCGCGATCTTGCCGGGCGCGAGCCCCGGCCAGTTGTGCAGCGCGTAGACCTCGTTCGCAGGAAATTTCTCGAACAGGCCCTCCTTCACCATGACCTGCCCGCCGGCGCCGCTTTCCTCGGCCGGCTGGAAGATGACGTAGGCGGTGCCGTCGAAGTTGCGCGTCTCGGCGAGGTAGCGCGCGGCGCCGAGCAGCATCGTCGTGTGCCCGTCGTGGCCGCAGGCGTGCATGCGGCCTTCGTGCCGCGAGCGGTAGGGGACCGCGCCGGTCTCCTGGATCGGCAGGCAGTCCATGTCCGCGCGTAACCCAACTGCTTTTCCACTCTCGTTTTTCTTGCCCGGAATGGTGCCGACGACCCCCGTCCTTGCCAGGCCGCGGTGGACCTCGATGCCCCAGCCCGCGAGCTTCGCGGCCACCAGGTCCGAAGTGCGGGTCTCGGTGAAGGCGAGCTCGGGATGCGCGTGCAGGTCGTGCCGCACCGTCTTCAATTCGGCGTGGTAGGCGCGGATGCGCTCGACCGGGCTCGTCATATCGGCTGCACTCTCAGGCGGGGATCGACCGCATAGTAGAGGAGGTCGACCGCCAGGTTGATGATCACGAAGAAGAGCGCGATCAGGCACAGGTACGCCGCCATGACGGGGACATCGGCGAACTGCACCGCCTGGATGAAGAGCAGGCCCATCCCGGGCCACTGGAACACGGTCTCGGTGATGATGGCGAAGGCGATGATCGCGCCGAGCTGCAGACCGGTGATGGTGATCACCGGGACGAGCGTGTTCTTCAGCGCGTGGCCGAAGTGCACGGCGCGGTCGGTGAGCCCGCGGGCGCGCGCGAAGCGGATGTAGTCGGTGCGCAGCACCTCGAGCATCTCGGAGCGGACCAGGCGTTGGATCAGCGTCATCTGGAAAAGCCCCAGCGTGATCGACGGCAGGACGAGCGCCTTGAGCCCCGACGCGGTGAGGAGCCCGGTGGTCCACCAGCCGAGCGCCACCGTGTCGCCGCGGCCGAAGGAGGGCAGCCAGCCGAGCTGCACCGAGAACACGAGGATCAGCAGGATGCCGATCAGGAAGGTGGGGAGCGAGACGCCGACCAGCGAAATCGCCAACAGAAATTGAGATAACCAGGAGCGCCGTCGCAAGGCTGTATAGACGCCCATCGGAATCCCCGCGACCAGGGCGAAGAGCGCCGCGACCAGCGAAAGCTCGAGCGTCGCGGGCAGGCGCTCGACGATGAGCGTCGACACCGGGCGCACCTGCCGCAGGCTCAGGCCGAAGTCGCCCTGCAGCGCGCGCTCGACGAAGGCGGCGTACTGCACGTAGAACGGCCGGTCGAGGCCGAGCAGCTTCGTCACCCGCGCGCGGTCCTGGTCGGTGGCGTCCTGCCCGAGCATGAAGACCACCGGGTCGCCGACGAAGCGAAACAGCGAGAACGCGATCAGCCCGACCGCGAGCATCACGATCAGGGCCTGGCCCAGGCGCCTCAGGACGAACGCAAGCATGGATATCGGTTTCCTTGCGAGAATGTTACCAATGGTCTTTGCCGAGAAGCTTAAAGC
>DASXAO010000011.1:0-35763 GCA_036406675.1 Burkholderiales bacterium | reverse complement strand
TCGAACATCTTGATGCCGAGGATGTCGAAGTCCTTCGACGGGCCGGCGCCGACGATCTCGGTGAAGCTGCAGATGCCGATGCCCATCAGTTCGCCCTTCTTCCTCTTCTCGGCCTGTTCTGCTCGCAGTCCGTCGTAGCCGACGATGTCCATCGCCTTCTTGAGCGCCGCCGGGTAATTGCCGCTGTCGTATTCCCAGCCCAGCACCGACTTGTAGGGGAAGCGCTCCGGCGCGATGAAGTTCTTCATCCGCAGCTCGGCCGGATCCATCTTGAGCTTCTGCGCCAGCACGTCGACCACGCGCTCGATGGCGTGCACCGCCTCGGTGACCCGGAACGAGCAGCGGTAGGCGACCCCGCCGGGGGGCTTGTGCGTATAGACCGCGTCGACTTCGCAGAAGGCGTGCTTCAGGTCGTAGGAGCCGGTGCAAATCGAGAACAGCCCCGCCGGGTACTTCATCGGGTTGGCCGAGGCGTTGGTGTAGCCGTGGTCGGCGATGGTCTTGATGCTGAGCGCCGTCATGGTGCCGTCCTTCTTGGCGCCCAGCCTCACCTTCACGTGGTAGTCGCGCGCGAAGGAATCGGCCTGGAGGTTCTCCATGCGGTCTTCGATCCACTTCACGGGCTTGCCGATCACCACCGATGCGGCGACCGCGATGACGTAGCCCGGATACACCGGCACCTTGCCGCCGAAGCCGCCGCCGATGTCCGGAGAGACGATGCGGATGCGCTCCTCCGAGAGGCCGACGTGCCCCGCCACCAGCGCGAACACGGTGCGCACGGCGTGCGGCGCCTGGGTGGTCATGTAGACCGTAAGCTTGCCCTCGGCCGGATTGAAGTCGGCGACGCAGCCGCAGGTCTCCATCGAGGCGACGTGGATGCGCGGCACGTAGACGTATTGCTCCGCCACCACTTCGGCGGCCGCGAGCGCGCGCTCGGTGTCGGCCTTGTCGCCCGCCTCCCA
The DNA here is from genome assembly GCA_036406675.1 of Burkholderiales bacterium. Taxonomy (GTDB): domain Bacteria; phylum Pseudomonadota; class Gammaproteobacteria; order Burkholderiales; family SG8-39; genus SCGC-AG-212-J23. The sequence goes on along the minus strand of DASXAO010000011.1, from coordinate 34,801 downwards.
GTGGAACGCGAGGTTGTCCTTCTTGTCCTTCTTGTCCTTGCGCAGCACCGGCGCGCCGGGCGCGATCGATTTCAGCGGGTCGACCGTCACCGGAAGCGGCTCGTAGTCGACCTCGACCGCGTCGGCGCCGTCGGCGGCGATGTAGCGCTCGGTGGCGATCACCGCGCACACCTCCTGCGCCTGGTACATCACCTCGTCGGTCGGCAGCACCATCTGCGTGTCGGCCGAGATGGTCGGCATCCAGTGCAGCTTGTACTTCTCGAGCGTCGGCCCGTCGATCACCGCCAGCACGCCGGGGATCTTCAGCGCCTTCGAGGTGTCGATCTTCTTGATCTTCGCGTGCGCGTACGGGCTGCGCACGATGTCCATGTACAGCATCCCGGGCAGCTTGACGTCGTCGACGTAGTTGCCCTTGCCGCGGATGAAGCGCGGGTCCTCCTTGCGCTTCATGGAGTGGCCCATGCCGCAGATTTTCGCGTCCGTCCTCGGAGCCGTCACGACACACCTCCGGCCATTTTTTGCGCGGCGTACTCGACCGCCTTGACGATATTGAGATACCCGGTGCAGCGGCAGAGGTTGCCCGAGATCGCCTGGCGGATCTGCTGCTCGCTCGGGCTCTTGTTGCGCTCGAGGAGCGCGCTGCAGGTCATGAGCATACCCGGCGTGCAGTAGCCGCACTGGAGCGCGTGCTTCTCGGTGAACGCCTCCTGGATCGGATGCAGCTTGCCGCCGCTCTCCAGGCCCTCGACCGTGCTCACCTTGCAGCCGTCGGCCTGCACCGCGAGCACGGTGCAGGACTTCACCGGCTGCCCGTCGAGCAGCACGGTGCAGACTCCGCAGTGCGACGTATCGCAACCGATGTGCGTGCCCGTGAGCCGCAGCTCTTCGCGGATGAAATGCACCAGCAGCAGGCGCGAGTCGACTTCGGCCGCTTGCGCCGCGCCGTTCACCGTCACGTTGATTTTGTGCTTCATCTCAGTTTCCTCCCGCACGCTCAAGGGCTGCTTTCAAGGCCCGCGCCGTCAGCACCCGCGCCATCTCGCGCTTGTACTCGACCGATCCTCGCCGGTCGGCGCTCGGCGCGGCGGCGCTCGCCGCGAGCCGCGCCGCCTCGGCGATGTTCTTCTCGTCGGGCGCCTTGCCCTCCAGGAAGCGCGCCGCCTGGACGGCCTCGATCGGCGTGGGCCCGGCGTTGGTGAGCGCGATGCAGGCGCGCTGCACCGCGCCGCGGGCGTCCAGCGTGACCTGCACCGCCGCCGCGGCGGCGGCGTAGTCGCCGGTCTTGCGCTTGAGCTTGCGGTAGGCGCTCCCGCTCCGCGGCGGAGGCAGCGGGATGCGGATCTCGGTCAGGATCTCGTCGGGCGCGAGCGCGGTCACGAAGAGATCCTTGTAGAAGCGGTTCGCGGCGACCGTGCGCTCGCCCTGGCGGCCGCGAGCCACGAGCTCCGCGCCGAGGGCGATCACGATCGCCGGGCAGTCGTTCGCCGGGTCGCCGTTCGCCACGTTGCCGCCGAACGTGCCGCGGTTGCGCACCAGCGGGTCGGCGATCAATGGCACCGCGTCGGCGAGGACGCCGTAGCGCGAATGGATGATCTCGGACTGGGCGAGGACGCACTGGCGCGTGCCGGCGCCGATGCGCAGCGTGCCGCCGTCTTCCTTGACGTACTCGAGCCCCGGGATGCGGCCGATGTCCACGAGGTGGCCGCAGGTGCCCAGGCGCAGCTTCAGCGCCGGCAGCAGGCTCATGCCGCCGGCGAGCACCTTGGCATCGGGCCCGTGGCGCGTCAGCAGGCCGATCGCCTCGTCCAGCGTGCCCGGGCGGTGGTAGTCGAACGGTGCCGGAATCATCGCGTCTCCTCTCTTTGCAGGAACTTGCTGCGGCAGCCGGCGCAGCAGAAGTAGTACTTCGTGCCCTTGACTTCGGCGGTATGGCGCGCGGTCGCGACCGCGACGCTCATGCCGCAGATGGGATCGATTGCCTCTTTCCCGTCTTTCGAAGAACCTTTCAACGGCGCAATCTTCGAGTGTGCCCGGCGTTGCTGCACGATCTGCGCCATGACGCTGAGCGCGATCTCCTCGGGCGTGCGCGCGCCCAGGTCGAGCCCGGCGGGGGCGAACACGCGATCGAGCGCGGCGCGCGCCACGCCGCAGGCGGCGAGCGTCTCGCGCACGTGCTCGAAGCGCTTGCGGCTCGCGACGACGCCGACGTAGGCGGGGTCCGACGCGAGCACCTTCTGCAGGAGCTCGAGGTCTTCGTCGCCCATGGTGGCGATCAGCACATGAGCGCCCTTCATTGGCAGCAGCGCGGCGGCATCGGGCGAGCGCTCCACGCGGTAGCCCATCGCCTCGCCGAGGCGCGCGAGCGCGTCGACCGCGGGCGTCGCACCGAAGAGGATGAGCCGCGGCGCGGGCAGCACCGGCTCGACGTAGATTTCCACGGTGCCTCCGCTCTCGCAGGCCATCGGGAGAAGCTGCATCCCGGCGCGCGGGGTCCCTGCGGCTCCGGATGGCGAAAGACTGAGCAGGCGCGGCTCGCCGTCGGCGATGGCGCGCAGCGATTCGCGCAGCACCGCCTCGCGCGTGCAGCCTCCGCCGGCCCAGCCGTGGTACCCGCCTGTCTCTGTGACGAGCGCGGCGTCGCCGACGCGCGCCGAGCTCGGCGGCTCGCGCCGCACCACGGTGACCAGGGCAAAGGGTTCGTCGCGCGCTGAAAGCTTCGCAGCTAGCGCCAGAAGATCCGGCCGCATCGCCTCCTCCTCGAGGTGAGGCGCATGCTAGCGCCATTTCCGGCCGGCTGGAAGAAAAAGAAAAATGGCTTCCAGCCGGAATTTTCTTAGAACTTCAGCGTGGGCCGTTAGAACTGCAGTGTGGGCGGCTCCTGCGGCATGCGCTCGCCCAGGCCGACGTCGCGCACGCGCTGGTGCAGCCTGTCGACCTCTGAAAGGATCGACTCGTCGCTCTGCTCGAGGTCGATCGGGATCGATACCGGCACCCAGCTCTCGCGCCCGGTGACCCAGAACACCTCGGCGCAGTTGCCCTCGGGATCATAGAAGTAGCAGCCGATGGCGCTCGCGTGGTTGACCACGCGCTGGATGCGGTACCCCGCGGCCACCAGGCGCCGGTGGAACTGGCGCACGTCGTCGAGCGCGGCGCAGCGGAACGAGATCTGCTGGATCAGCTTCGGCTCTTCCGCGCCCGGCGCCTGCGCCGGTCTCCCTCTCACCAGCGCGATCTGGTGGTCGGCCGCTTCCGGATCGGCGCTCAGGAACACGGTGCCGGCGCGCCAGTTCTGCTTGGTCACCTGCAGGCCGAGGAAGTCGCGGTAGAACGCGACCATCTTCTCCAGGTCGCGCACGAAGATGCCGACGTGGCCGAGTCCCGTGATCATCGGTGCACCCAGCCGTAGCGGCGGTTGGCGGGATGCCCGCCCGCGTCGAGGTAATCCTCGCGCAGCGCCGCGAGCCTGTCGTTCGGCGGCGTCGGCGGCGCGTAGGAAGCGCCGCGGTCCGCGCCGGGCCTGGAGAAGCCCGGGAAATTGAGCGTCGCCTTGAGGCTCTCGGGAATGCGCCGCTCGTAGTCCGGGGGCAGCGGCTTGTATGCGCCGACTCGCGTCGGCAGGTTGTACAGCCGCGCCGAATTGAGGCCGAGGATCTGGCGCTTGACCTTCTCGTTCAGCGCCGGGTAGCCGTACTTGCGCGCCATGTCCTGCGGGATCTGGAAGCGCCAGAACGCCTCGATCTGCCACTGCGGCGCGCCGTACCACAGCGAGTCGGAGCCGAACACCACGCGCTCCGGCCCCATGTACTTGAGGAGCTGCCCGAGCATGTGCGCGCACACGCTCGGGAACGTGATCACGCAGGAGGCGAAGCTGGTGCCGATCTCGGCGTACACGTTCTTGAGCGGCGCCGAGAGCTGCGCGAACTCGGTGAGCCAGCGCAGGTCCGGGACGCCGTTGCGCAGCTTTTCGCTGCGGATCGACTCCAGCGCCTCGGCGTCGAAGAAGCGCGGTCCGAAGCAGGCGTGGTAGATGATGAAGTTGAACTCGGGCCAGTCGCGCGCCGCCTTCGGCAGGTCGGTGGGCGCGCCCTCTTCCGGCGTGCCCGGCGCCGCCGGAGCGAGCCCCTTGTGGATGCAGATGTTGAAGAACCCAGGGTGCTCCTTCAGCTCCTTGCGGTTGTCGCGGATCAATCCGAAGGTCGGGTACGCGACGGCCTCGTCGTCGAGGCGCCACTGCTTGAGCTCCTTCTCGGGGTCCTTGTCGAGCTTCGCGGTGTACGCGATGTTGTAGCCTTTCCACGAGTCGGGGTGGAACTGCTCGATCTGCTGCTGCATGAAGTCGAGGTTCTCGCGGCCGGGAAAGATCTGGCCGTGCGCGAGGAGCCGCGTCGAGCCCGACATGCGGTTCACCCAGTCGCGCACCGCGGCGGTCTGGTACCCGGTGAGGTTCATCGCGCTGAGCGACTCGTCGACGCTGCGCGGGATGCGCGGCTTGCCGCCGCCGGGCGGCTCGAACAGGCCGAGCGGCGCGTTCGACAGGATCGCCACCGATACCTGGCTGTCGAGGTAGACGTCCTTCACGAACTTCACCAGCTTGAAGTTCGCCCCGTTGATCGGGCTCTGCCCGAGCGACGGGTTCCAGGCCGCCCAGGCGCGGCCGAACTCGTCGGGCAGGCCTTCGGCGTTGAACGGATTCTTGTCGAAGCCCGCCGCCTTCGCCGCCTCGCCCGCGCCCTGGGACAGCGCGCGCAGCGCGAGCGGGCCGTCCATGCTCTCGCGGATCATGTGGAGCTGGTCGTCGAAGACGAAGAGGTCCTCGGGCACGTTTCCCTGCGCGTGCGCCGAGCCGAGCATCTCGAGCGGGTTCACGTCGAAGAAGCGGCCGTAGACCTCGTTCATCGCGACGAACGCGGTCGCCATGCCGGCCGACGAGGCGAGGAAGCGCCGGCGGCTCATGCCCAGGCGCCTCGCGGTCTCGCCCGCGAGCTCGGCGATGCGCGCCTCCACCAGCCTCTGCTGCAACGTCTGCGGCATCGGGAAGTACTCGCCGTTGGAGACCACCTGGGTGGGAATCGGCGAGCCGAGCGGGTCGGCTTCGTCGGCGCGGCGCAAGGCCGCGTGCTGCGCTTTAGAGAGCCAACTGTCTTCTTCGCGGGACATGGGGCCTCCGACCGCCGGATCGAAGCCGAACGATGGCTCGAAAATTGCTGCTTGGGAAGAGCCATGAACGCCAAACCGTTTCGCTTCGCAGTAACGGCGGTCCTGCTTGGCCTCGCCGCGCCCGGCCTTGCCCAGACGACCACCGACAATCCGTCCTCCACGCCGCTCGGCAAAGGCGCCGGGCCCGACGGCACGAAGCCGTCCGACGGCGCGATCAAGGGCGGCTCGATCGTCCCCGGCGAAACCGCGGGCGTGCCGACCGATCGCCAGGTCAGCCGCTGCGCGGATCTGACCGGCACGCTGCGCGAGCAATGCCTCGCCGACGAAAAAGGCGGCTCGACCGGCGGCACCGCGGCGCCCGACGCCGACGTGGCGAAGCCGCCGACGACGCGCGAAGGCCCGCCGCCGCAGAATCCGCAGCCCAGCACCAACTAGTCGTTTTTCGGTCGTTCGGGGGGTTCCGGAGACCCCGACCGGAACGCCGACCCCGGCGCGCTATCTGTCGCACTCGGCGATCGAGCATTCGGTCGTGGCAGACGAACCTTAACCCGAATCGCGGTGAAATGCCCAGGGACTTTATCTCATCATCCGTCTGGATCATCCACTATTTCTGAGCGCGGCGGCGATGCCGTTGATCGTGAGATGGATCGCGCGCACGGTGCGCGCGTCCTGGTCGCCGGCGCGGTAGCGGCGCAAGAGCTCGATCTGGACGTGGTTGAGCGGGTCGAGATACGCGAAGCGGTTGCGGATCGAGCGCGCGAGCGTGGGATTGTCGGCGAGGAATTCGCTCGTTCCGGTGATGGCGAAGAGCTGCTCGCGCGCCGCGTGCCATTCGCTCTCGATTCTCCTGGAAATATCCTTCCTGAGAACCCGATCTTCGACCAGTTCGGCGTACCGCCCGGCGATGCCGAGGTCGGTCTTCGCGAGCACCATGTCGAGGTTGGACAGCATGGTGCGGAAGAACGGCCAGCCGGCGTGCATCGCGCGCAGCTCCTCGAGCGAGCCGCGGCCGCTTTGCAGCCACTCCGAGACCGCGCCGCCGAAGCCGTACCAGCCCGGGATCATTGCGCGGCTCTGGCTCCAGCTGAATACCCACGGAATCGCGCGCAGGTCCTCGAGCCGCCGCGACGGCCTGCGCGAGGGCGGGCGGCTGCCGAGGTTGAGCCGCGCGATCTCCGAGAACGGCGTCGCCGCCGCGAAGTAGTCCATGAAGCCCGGTGTCCGGATGAGATCCCGATAGCGCGCCAGGGCAAGCTGCGCGAGCTCGCCCATGACCGCCGTGAACCGCTCGTCGTGCGCCTCGCCGGCGCGCGCACCGAAGCTCGCTTCCAGCGTGGCGGCCACCAGGATCTCGAGGTTGCGGCGCCCGTTCTCCGGGTCGGCGTACTTGCTCGCGATTACCTCGCCCTGCTCCGTGAGGCGCAGCGCGCCGTCGACGCTTCCCGGCGGCTGCGACAGCACCGCTTCGTAGCTCGGTCCGCCGCCCCGGCCCACCGTGCCGCCGCGGCCGTGGAAGAGGCGCAGGCGCACGCCGTGCGCGCTGCACACCTGCATCAGCCGCGTCGTGGCCTTGTACAGCGCCCAGCTCGAGGCTACGTAGCCGCCGTCCTTGTTGCTGTCGGAATAGCCGAGCATCACCTCCTGCTCGTCGCCGCGCAGGCGCACCCAGCTCCGGTAGAGGGGCCGCGCCAGCGCTTCGCGCACGATTTCGGCGCAGCGCTCGAGGTCGGCGATCGTCTCGAAGAGCGGGATCACGTCCACCGACAGCGCGTCCGGGCGCAGCAGCCCCGCCTCGCGCAGGAGCACGCCGGTCTCGAGCAGGTCGGAAACCGACTCGCAATGCGAGATGATGTACTTCGACACTGCCGCCTCGCCGAAGCGGCGCCGGACCTGGGCGGCCGCCGCGACCACCGCGAGCTCCCCTTCCGCGCGGTTTGAATAAGACGCGAACGGCACGCGCAGCGGCCGCGGCCCCGCCAGCTCGGCGACGAGGAGATCGACTCGCTCGCTTTCTCCCATTGAAAGGTATTTCGGTTCGACGCCCGCGCGCTGGAGGAGCTCGGCAACGACTTCGGCGTGCTCGTCGGAGCTCTGCCGCAGGTCGATCGAGGCGAGGTGGAAGCCGAATACGCTCGCCTTGCGGCGCAGAGCGCGCAAGCGCCCCTCGGCGAGGACGCCCGCGCCCTGCGCCTCGAGGCCCTGCGCGATCGCGTCGAGGTCGGCGCCGAGCTCGCGCGCCGACGCGTACGGCGCGAGCTCGGCGACCGGGGCCGGAGAGGCGTTCAAGCCCACGAGCGCGTGCGCGGTGGCGGCGAGGCGGCTGTAGATGCCCGATACCATCCTCCGGTAGGGCTCGTCGCGCCGGTAGGCCGAGTCGTCGCCCGAGCGGGCGGCGCGTTCCAGGACCTCGGGCGGCGTGCTCATGAGACGGCCCGAGAGGCTGAGCTCGCGCCCGAGCAGGTTCACCTCCTCGAGGTAGTGGCCGAGGATGAGCCGCGCCTGCTGGGTCGCCGCCATCTCCAGCGTGTGCGCGCCCACGTTCGGGTTGCCGTCGCGGTCGCCGCCGACCCAGGTGCCTACGGTGAGGAACGGCGGCAGCCAGGGCTCGCGCGACAGGCCCAAGCGCAGGCGCAGCGCCGCCTCCAGGTCGTCGTAGAGGCGCGGCAGCTCGGGCAGGAAAGTGAGGCGGAAATAGGCGAGCGCGTTGGCGATCTCGTCGGCGACCGCGAGGCGCGTGAGCCTGAGCATCGCGGTGAGCCACAGCCGCAGCACCTCGGCGTACAGCGCGCGGTCGCGCGCCGCGCTGTGCGGCGCGGCGAGGAGCCGGGCGATCTCGCGCTCGCACTCGAGGATGCTCTGGCGCTGCACCTCGGTCGGGTGCGCAGTCAGCACCGGGCTGATGCGCGCGCGGTCGAACCAGCCGATGAATTTGTCGATCGAGGATCCCGGTTCGGCTTTCTCCAAGGCATGCGTAATGCTGCCCGGCCTGCGCGGCGAGCCGGCCTCGGCGTGGGCGTGCCGCCGCCGGTTCTGCTGCACGTCCTCGGCGATGTTCAGGAGGTGCGAGAAGTAGCTGAACGCGCGCACCACGTGCAGCGTCTGGTCGATCGGCAGCGCGTCGAGCTGCGCCTCGAGCTCGGACTGGCCCGACTCGCCGCGGCGGAAGCGCACTGCGCTCTGGCGCACCGTTTCGACCCGGTTGCGCGTTTCTTCGCCGACGTGCGCGCCGATCACCTCGCCGAGGAGGCGCCCGAGAAGGCGCCGGTCCTCGCGCAGCGCGAGCTCCTTGTCCTCTCCGGTCATGGGGCGACTATAAGCGACGGTGTAGCATCTCGCGAACAAATCCGGTGCCAACAACGCCAGTGCCAACAACGAGTCCAACCCTGCTGCGGCTCGACGGCATCGTCAAGCGCTATCCCACCGTGACGGCGCTCGACGGCGTGCGCCTGGACGTGGCCGAGGGCGAGATCCACGCGGTGCTGGGCGAGAACGGCGCCGGCAAGTCGACGCTGATGAAGGCCATCTACGGCGTGGTGCAGCCCGACGGCGGCACGATCGAGTGGCGCGGCGCGCCGGTCCGGATTTCCGACCCGGTCGCGGCGCGCGAGCTCGGCATCGCGATGGTGTTCCAGCATTTCGCGCTGTTCGAGTCGCTCACCGTGGCGGAAAATATCGCCCTCGCCTTGCCTGGAAGTTTCGGCCTGGCCGACCTCGCGGGGCGCATCGTCGAGGTCTCGCGGCGCTACGGCCTGCCGGTCAACCCGTGGCGCTCGGTGCACGAGCTTTCGGTCGGCGAGCGCCAGCGCGCGGAGATCGTGCGCTGCCTGCTCCAGTCGCCGCGCCTGCTCATCATGGACGAGCCGACCTCGGTGCTTACGCCGCAGGCGGTGGAGCAGCTCTTCGAGACGCTGCGCGCGCTCGCGCGCGAAGGCACCGCGATCCTTTACGTCAGCCACAAGCTCGACGAGATCCGGCGCCTCTGCGACCGCGCCACCATCCTGCGCGGCGGACGCAACGCCGGCGAAGTCGACCCGCGCGCCGAGAGCGAGGCGCATCTCGCCGAGCGGATGATCGGCCGCAGCTTCCCGAAGACCCAGAAGCGCGCGCACGCGCGCGGCGCTCCTGCCCTCCGGGTGAGCGAGCTCAGCCTGCCGCCCGACGGACCGTTCGGCGTCGCGCTGCATTCGATCAGGCTCGAGGTGCACCGGGGCGAGGTTCTCGGCATCGCCGGCATCTCCGGCAATGGCCAGGCGGAATTGCTGGCGGCGGTTTCCGGCGAACGCCGGGTCTCGCCAACCGAAGTCTGCCTCTCCGAGACGCCGGTCGGCCACCTGGACGCCGGCGAGCGCCGCCGCCTCGGGCTCGCCTACGTTCCCGAGGAGAGGCTGGGGCGCGGCGCAGTGCCCGGCATGAGCCTCGCCGAAAATGCGCTGCTCACCGCGAGCCGCAAGGGCATGGTGCGCGCCGGACTCGTCGACTGGCCCGCGGCCGAGGCCTACGCCGCGCGCTGCATCCGCGAGTTCGACGTGCGCGTGGGCGGCCCGCACGAGTCAGGTACGGGCGGCGCGAGCGCCACGGCGGCGCGCAGCCTCTCCGGCGGCAACCTGCAGAAGTTCATCGTCGGGCGCGAGCTCGTGCAGCAGCCCGGCGTGATGGTGCTCGCACAGCCGACCTGGGGCGTGGACGTGGCCGCGAGCGCGCTCATCCGCCAGCGCATCCTCGATCTCGCCGCGGCCGGCGTGGCGATCCTCGTCGTGTCGGAGGACCTCGGCGAGATCCTGGAAGTCTGCGACCGCGTGGCGGTCATGGCGGGCGGACGGCTTTCGCCGGTACGCGAGGTGAGCGACACCGATGCGGCCGAGATCGGCGCCTGGATGGCCGGAGGGTTCCTCCAGTGATCCGCCTCGCGCGGCGACCCGCGCCTTCGCGCGTCATGCTCTGGGGCTCGCCGCTGGTCGCGGTGGCGCTCACCTTCGCGCTCGGCGCGGCGGCGTTCGCCGCGATGGGCCAGCCGCCGCTTGGGGCGCTGCACGCCTTGTTCGTGTCGCCGTTGAGCGATCTGAACGGCGTCGCCGAGCTGCTGCTCAAGGCGTCGCCCCTCTGCCTCATCGCGCTCGGGCTGGCGGTCGGCTTTCGCAGCAACGTCTGGAACATCGGCGCGGAGGGCCAGATGTACATCGGCGCCGTTTTCGCCACCGGCCTCGCGATCCACTTCCAGGAGCGCTGGGGCGTCTGGATGCTGCCCGCGATGATCGTCGCGGGCATCGCGGGCGGGCTCGCCTGGGCGGCGATCGTCGCCGCGCTGCGCGCCCACCTGCACGCGAGCGAGATCCTGGTGAGCCTGATGCTCACGTACGTCGCCGCGCTGATCGTGAAGTACCTGGTGTTCGGGCCCTGGCAGGATCCCGCGGCGAACAATTTCCCGTTCACGGTCTCTTTCGAGGACAACGCGCTCTTTACCCTGTTGGCGAATTATCTCGGGGCGCTGGAGGGCACGAGACTCAACACGTCGGTCCTACTCACGTTGGCCGCGATCCCCCTCGCCTGGGTCTTCATGAAATACAGCTTCGCCGGCTTCCAGCTGCGCGTCGCGGGCGATGCGCCCGCCGCAGCGCGCTACGCGGGCCACTCCGAGAAGCGCGCGATCTGGATCGCGCTGCTCATCGGCGGCGCCGCCGCCGGCCTTGCCGGAGTGACCGAGGTGGCCGGCCCCATCGGCCAGCTGAACGACCGCTGGACGCCCGGCTACGGCTTCACCGCCATCATCGTCGCGGCGCTCGGACGCCTGCATCCCGCGGGCATCGCCGTCGCCTCGCTGCTGATGGCGCTGCTCTATATCGGCGGCGAGACTGCGCAGGTCGCGCTGCAGCTGCCGAGGGCGATCGCCTACGTGTTCCAGGGCCTCCTGCTGATGCTGCTCCTCGCCTGCGAGGTCCTGGTGAATTTCCGCTTGCAATGGACCGCTTCGATCCGCTCATCGCAAGCGGCATAGCGGCGGCCATCCCGCTGGTCTATGCTGCGCTCGGCGAGCTCATTGCCGAGCGCGCCGGCGTGCTGAACCTCGGGGTCGAGGGGATGATGCTGGTCGGGGCGCTCGCTGCGTTCGCGACGGTGGCAGTGGGCGGCGGCGTGACCATCGCCCTGGGCGCCGCGATGCTCGCCGGCATCGCGGCAGCGGCCGCCTTCGCGGTCCTCACGCTGACGCTGCAAGCGAACCAGGTCGCGGCCGGACTGGCGCTGACCATTCTCGGCACCGGCGTGTCCGCGTTCCTCGGCCGCGGCTACGTCGGCTTTCGCGCGCCCGCCAGCTTCGAGGACCTGCCGATCCCGTGGCTGTCCGCGCTGCCCGTGATCGGGCCGCTCTTTTCGCTCAACGCGCTCGGCTATGCCGCCATCGCGATGCTCGCCCTGACCGCGTGGTTCCTCTTCCATACGAGGACCGGGCTCGCGCTGCGCGCCGTCGGCGAGTCTCCCGCCGTTGCGCACGCGCTCGGCCTGCGCGTAACTCGCATCCGCTACGCCGCGACGCTGTTCGGCGGCGCCATGGCAGGCGTCGCGGGCTGCTACTACGCGGTGGCCCAGTTCAAGATGTGGCAGGAGGGCCTGACCGCCGGGAACGGCTGGATCGCGCTGGCCCTGGTGGTTTTCGCGGCATGGCGCCCCTGGCGCACCGCGCTCGGCGCCCTTCTCTTCGGCGGCGTGACGGGCTTCGGCCTGTACCTGCAGGCGGCCGGCGTGCAGGTCTCGCCGTTCGTGCTCGGCAGCCTGCCGTACCTTGCTACGATTGCGGCGCTGGTGGCGGTCTCGGCGAGTCCGCAGCTTCTGCGTCGCCACGCGCCCGCCGCGCTCGGCAAGCCGTTTTTCGAAGGTGACTGATGTTTTCGACCACAGGGGAGCAAGTCCATGAAAAAAATCTGGAGAGCGTTGGCCGCCGCGACCGCCGCGGTCGCGTTCACGCTGGGTGGAACAACGCTGGGAGGAACGGCGCAGGCGCAACAACCGCTGCGCATCGGCTTCATCTACGTCGGGCCGATCGGCGACGGCGGCTGGACGTACGCGCACGATATCGGGCGCAAGGCCATGGAAGCAAAGCTCAAGGGCAAGGTGCAGACAACCTACGTCGAGAGCGTCCCGGAAGGCGCCGACGCCGAGCGCGTGGTGCGCGACCTCGCCGCGAAGGGGCACCAGATCGTCTTCACCACCTCGTTCGGCTACATGGACCAGACGCTGAAAGCCGCGAAGTCCTTTCCGAAGGGCTTCTTCTATCACGCCACCGGGTTCAAGTCCTCGAGCAACGTCTTCATCTACAACTGCCGCATGTACGAGCCGGCGTATCTCGCGGGCATCGTCGCGGGCCACATGTCCAAGCGCGGCACACTGGGCTTCGTGGCCTCGTTCCCGATTCCCGAGGTGGTGCGCAACATCAACGCCTACACGCTGGGCGCGCGCTCGGTGAATCCGAAGATCACCACCAAGGTGGTGTGGGTCAGCAGCTGGTACGACCCGGCGAAGGAGCGCCAGGCGGCCGAGACCCTCATCGGCCAGGGCGCGGACGTGCTGCTGCAGAACACGGATTCGTCGGCGGTGCTGCAGACCGCGCAGGACAAGGGCGTGTATGCGTTCGGCTGGGACTCCGACATGACCGCGTACGCCCCCAAGGCCCACCTCGGCTCGGCGATCGAGGTCTGGGGCCCCTACTACACGCTGGTTGCCGAGTCCTACCTCGCCGGCAAGCCTTTCAGGCAGAACATCTGGTGGGGCATGAAGGAAGGAATGAACGACTTCGTGAGCATCAACCCGATCGTGCCGCCCGCCGCGCTGAAGCAGGTCGCGGCGAAGAAGGCCGAGATCGTAGCCGGCAAGTTCCATCCCTTCACCGGGCCGATCATGGGCAACGACGGCACCACGCGCGTGCCGGCTGGCAAGACGCTCAGCGACAAGGAGGTCGATTCGATCAACTGGTACGTCGAAGGCGTCGAAGGGAAGGTGCCCGGCAAGTGACTCGGAGCTGAGCGCATGAACCTCGGCGAGTTCGTCCGCAGCCTGCCGAAGGCCGAGCTGCATCTGCACATCGAGGGCAGCCTCGAGCCGGAAATGCTTTTTTCCCTCGCAAGACGACACAAGGCGGCGCTGCGTTACGCGTCCGTCGAGGAGCTGCGCAAAGCGTACGAATTCGACAACCTGCAGTCCTTCCTGGACATCTACTACGCGGGCGCGTCGGTGCTGCGCGACGCCGAGGACTTCCACGCGCTCACCGCGGCGTACCTGAAGAAGGCGCACGCGGACGGCGTGGTGCACGCGGAGATCTTCTGCGACCCGCAGACGCACACCGCGCGCGGGGTGCCGATGCAGGCGGTGCTCGAGGGCATGGCCGGCGCGCTCGAAGAGGGCGAAGCCACGCTCGGGATCAGCTCGCGCCTCATCGTCTGCTTCCTGCGCCACCTGCCGGAGGAAGACGCCGTCTCCACCCTCGAGGACGCGCTGAGATACCGGTCGCTGTTCCACGGCGTGGGCCTCGATTCCTCGGAGAAGGGCCATCCCCCGTCCAAGTTCAAGCGCGTGTTCGAGCAGGCGCGCAGCCAGGGGCTGGTTCCGGTCGCGCACGCCGGCGAGGAGGGTCCGCCGGAATACGTCGAGCAGGCGCTCGACCTCCTGAAGGTGGTGCGCATCGACCATGGCGTGCGCTGCGAAGAGAAGCCGGCCCTGGTGGAGCGCCTGCGCGCGCAAGGGGTGCCGCTCACGGTGTGCCCGCTTTCGAACGTGAAGCTGAAGGTGTTCAGGCGCCTGGAGGAGCACAACCTGAAGCGGCTGCTCGACGCCGGCCTTTGCGTGACGGTGAATTCCGACGATCCCGCGTACTTCGGCGGCTACGTGCTCGACAACTACCTTGCGTGCGCGGCCGCGCTCGGCCTGACGCGCGCCGAGCTGGCGAAACTGTGCGCCAACTCCATCTCGGCCTCGCTGCTGCCCAGCGCGCGCAAGCTCGAGCTGCTCGAGGCGATCGCTTTCTCTGGAAATAAAGGCGGGGTATAATTTCCATGGAATGGCCACGCCCCAAGCCCCGCGCAGCACGCCCCTACCGGCGCCCGACCGGCGGGAGGTGCTGACCAAGGCGGTGGTGCGCGCCGCCCGGGCCCTCGAGCTGAGCCAGTCCCGGCTGGCCGCGACGCTCGGCGTGAGCGACCCCACCGTGTCGCGCATGTTCGCCGAGAGGTACCTCCTCGACCCCGGCCGCAAGGAGTGGGAGCTCGGCGCGCTCTTCGTGCGCCTGTTCCGCTCGCTCGACTCGATCGTCGCTTCCGACGAGAAGGCGCGCGCCTGGCTCGGGGCCGAAAACCGGGCGTTCGGCGCCCGGCCGCTCGACCTGCTGGCGCGCGCCGAGGGGCTGATCCTTGTCCTCCACTACCTGGACAGCGCGCGCGGTCGAATCTGAGGCCGCGAGCTGCCGCCTCGAGCCTTGGCGCGCGGTCGAAGCCCAGTACGTCGCTTCGACCCGCAGGCTCGTGGACAGCAACGACGAGCAGGCGGTGCTCGAAAAGCTGCTCGACGAATCGAAGCCGGCGGCGCCCGCATCGGCGGCCGCGCTCGATTACCTCCTCGCCACGCCGTTTCGCTACCCGCCTTCCTGGCCCGGCGGATCGCGCTTCCGGTCCGCCGCCGACCCCGGCGTGTTCTACGCCGGCGAAGAGCGCCGCACCGCCTGCGCGGAGCTCGGCTATTGGCGCTGGCGCTTCGTCGTGGACAGCAGCGCCCTCGCCGGCTCCGGGCTGGGTCCGGTCCCCCACACCCTGTTCCGGGTACGAATCGCGGCGCGGGCCGTCGATCTGCGGGCGAAGCCCTTTTCGCGCGACGCAAAGGCGTGGACTCACCGCAGCAACTACGGCCCGACCCAGGCCTTCGCCGCGGTCGTGCGCGGCACCAGCGTGAGCGCCATCCGCTACCAG
Source organism: Burkholderiales bacterium (assembly GCA_036406675.1). GTDB lineage: Bacteria > Pseudomonadota > Gammaproteobacteria > Burkholderiales > SG8-39 > SCGC-AG-212-J23. The sequence goes on along the minus strand of DASXAO010000011.1, from coordinate 19,700 downwards.
TCCGTGCGCGACCCGGACCGGGGCGGTTGCGTGGCGCTGCTCGAGCCGCGCGCCTTCGGCGCGCGCAAGCCGATTTCGTACCAGACCTGGTTTCTCACCGTCACGCCGACGGCGAGCGCCTGGCAGCGGGACGGCGAAACCTTTGAATTCCGCTGGCCCTGAAGGCAAGATAGCGCGCTTCCAGCACGAGGAGTCAACCGATGGCCGAACCCCAGATGGTCGATCCGCACGACGTGGTGATGACCGGCGAGAACTCGTTCATCCGCCTCTCGAACGACGGCGGCAACACCATCGTCGAGCGCGTGAGCCACTGGCGCGTGCTGTGGTCGCCTGCCGGACAGGGCCACGCGCTGTTCATCGAGGGAAGCCTCACCGGCAAGGGGCCGCGCGTCTACGCGGACAACCCCGGCGTCGCGCGCTATCTGCAGCGCACGATCGAGACTCTTCTCTGGAAAGGCTTCGCCGACGAGTCGCTGGCCGTGATCCACGCCGGCTTCAGCCGCGGCGGCGACTCGCTCAGCACGGTGGAGGAGCGCGTCGTGTCGCGCGAAGACGAGATCGTGCTCGCCTGGTGGGACCTCGGGAAGCCGTTCATCCTCACCATGCCGCCCGGCGCGATGAACCGGCCGCTCGGGGTCTACAGCACCTTCATCCCGGCGCGCAGCGCACAGCTCTCCGTGAACGGGCGCGCCGCGGCCGCCGCCGTCTTCCCGATGGAGCGCTTCGGCAAGCCCGCGTCGAGCTGCTGTCTCGCCTGGTCGGAGAGCTGGACCAAGCCGCGAGGCTGACGATGGCGGTGCTGCGGATCGCGAAAATGGGCAATCCGGCGCTGATGCAGAAGGCGGCGCCGGTGGCCGATCCCACCGCGCCCGAGATCCGCAAGCTCGCCGCGGACATGCAGGAGACCCTCGAAGACATCGGCGCGAGCGGGCTCGCCGCGCCGCAGGTGTTCGCGGACAGGCGCGTAGTGGTCTACCGCATCATCGCCGCGCGCATCCCGCGCGGCTCGGGCCTCGAGCCGCGGCCGTGGACCGTGATGGTCAACCCGGTCATCACGCCGAAAACCGAAGCGAAGACCCCGGTGTGGGAGCGCTGCCTCTCGATCCCGGGACTGCACGGCAAGGTGCCGCGCTACCTGCACATCAACATCGCCTACCAGGACCTCGAGGGCCGGCGCGTGAGCCATGACGCCCACAGCTCGTGGGCCGCGCTGCTGCAGCACGAGTGCGACCATCTCGACGGCATCCTCTATCCGATGCGCATGACCGATCTGGGCCTCCTCGCCTACAACGACGAGCCCGGGCCGCTCGCGCGCGAAGTCGCCGCCGATGCGGGCGGCGTCGACCCGCTTTTCATCGATCTCGTCGAGCGCTGGCCGGCACGCGCTCGCTGGTTCGGCCATTGACTTTGCAAAGGGGAGGTTCCTGCTATGAACGGCTTCAAAACGGCGCTTGCCGCCGCAGTCCTGTTCTTGTGGATGACTAAGCCGGCGCTGTCCGCGACGTACGTCTACGTGTCGAACGCCGACGACGGCAACATCGGCCTCTACACGCTGGAAAGCGACGGCACGCTCAAGCCGGGCGACAAGTTCGACGCCGGCGGCAAGCCGGTGATGCCGATGAGCGTCAGCCCGGACAAGAAGTACCTCTTCGCCGCGGTGCGCGCGAAGCCCTTCACCGCGGTCAGCTACAGCATCGACCGCAAGAGCGGCAAGCTGAAGGAGGTCGGCCGCGGGCCGCTCGCCGAGAGCTTTCCCTACATCTACAGCGACCGGACCGGCAAGTTCCTGCTCGGCGCCTCCTACGGCGCCAACCTGGTGAGCGTCAACCCGATCGGCAAGGACGGCAAAGTCGGCAAGCCGCTGCAGGTGATCCCGACTGCGCGCAACGCGCACTCGATCATCACCGACAAGACCAACAAGTACGCGTTCGTGCCGCATCTCGGCACCGACCAGATCTTCCAGTTCAAGTTCGACGCCAAGAGCGGCAAGCTGACCGCGAACACGCCCGCCACCTTGCAGATGGCGCAGGGCACCGGGCCGCGCCACATCATCATGTCGGCGGACAACAAGCACGCCTACCTGCTGTCCGAATTGGTGGCGACGATCACCACGCTGTCGCTCGACGCGAAGACCGGCCTGCTGAAGCAGGAGAGCGTCGCCTCGTTCCTCGCGCCCGACTCGAAGCTCGTGCCCGGCGCGCCGCGCGGCGCCATCAGCGGTCCCGGCACCAACGCGCCGCCGCCGCGCGACGTGTCCAACGACATCTGGGCCTCGGACCTGCACCTTACGCCGAACGGCAAGTTCCTCTACGCGCTCGAGCGCACCGGCAACCAGATCGGCGCGATGAGCGTGGATGGCGCCACCGGCAAGCTCACCTACCTCTCCACTACGCCGACCGAGAAGCAGCCGCGCGGCTTCCAGATCGACCCGAGCGGGAAATACATGGTGGTGACGGGCGAGAAGTCGGACACCATCTCGGTCTATTCGATCGCGGACAACGGCGCGTTGTCGCTGCTCAAGCAGTACCCGACCGGCAAAGGCTCGAACTGGGTGGAGATCGTGAGCTTCAACTGAAACGTCAGCGCGGGACGCGGCGTTCTAGAACGCGCGATTACATCTTCGCTGCATCTTCCGCGCGGGAGCGGTGTCGAAGCAGATCGTGGGGGCCAAGTGAGATGAAATGTGGCTCACCGCAGAAGAAGTTACATCGAAGCCCTCAGCCGCAAGGTAAGTCTGGAGGCGCGGCGCCTGTCCGCGCTCGGTTCAAACCTTCAGGAGCTGCGCAAGGCGCTCAATCGCCTGACGCGCGAGCTCCTGGTCTGCGTCGCGATCGTTCTCGGCATCTGGCACCTGCTGTCCGACGCGCTATGGCGCCTGGTCGCGTCGCTCTGGCACTAGCGACAGCATGAGGTCGTTCGTCCGCCGCACGAATCCGGCCGGGTCGTCGAGCTGTCCGCCTTCGGCGAGCAGCGCCTGATCGAAGAGCAGGCCTGCCCAGGCCTCGAAGCGCGCATCCGCCGGCTGAAGCCGCGCGACGATCGCGTGCTCGGGGTTCACCTCGAGGATCGGCTTGGACGACGGCACTTTCTGCCCGGCCGCCTTGAGGATGCGCGCGAGGTTGCCGCCGATGTCGTGCTCGTCGGCGATGAGGCAGGAAGGCGACTCGGTGAGGCGCTCCGAGACGCGCACGTCCTTCACCTTGTCGCCGAGGGCGCGCTTGAGGCTGACGAGGAGCTCCTTGTAGCGCCCGATTTCGTGATCCTTCGCCGCGTCCTCCCCTTTGATCTTGTCGAGCCCCAGCTCGCCGCGCGCCACCGACACGAGCGGCTTGCCTTCGAACTCCCGCAGATTCGCGACCAGCCATTCGTCGACCCGGTCCGAGAGCAGCAGCACCTCGACGCCGCGCTTCCTGAAGATCTCGAGGTGAGGGCTGCCCTTCGCCGCGGCGAAGCTCTCCGCGGTGACGTAGTAGATCCGGTCCTGGCCTTCCTTCATCCGCCCGACGTAATCACCGAGAGAAACCGATTCCGCTTCGTTGAAATCGGACGAAGAAGAAAATCTCAAGAGCTTGGCGATTTCATCGCGGTTGGACGGGTCCTCGCCCACGCCTTCCTTCAGCACGCGGCCGAACTCCCGCCAGAAAGCGGCGTACTTCTCCTTGTCCTTCTGCGCCAGATCGCCGAGCAGCGCGAGCACGCGCTTCGCGCAGCCGGCGCGGATGGCGTCGACGTCCTTGCTCTGTTGCAGGATCTCGCGCGAGACGTTGAGCGGCAGGTCGGCGGAGTCGACCACGCCGCGCACGAAGCGCAGGTACGCCGGAAGCAGGTGCTCGGCGTCGTCCATGATGAAGACGCGCCGCACGTACAGCTTGAGCCCGTGGCGCTGGTGGCGGTCCCACAGGTCGAACGGCGCGCGCGCCGGGACGTAGAGGAGCTGGGTGTATTGCTGCCTGCCCTCGACCCGGTTGTGCGTCCACGCGAGCGGCGCCTCGAAATCGTGGCCGATGTACTTGTAGAACTCGACGTACTGCTCCTCGGTGATCTCGCCCTTCGGCCGCGCCCAGAGCGCGCTTGCCTGGTTGACCGTCTCGTCCCCCATCAGCACCGGGATCGCGATGTGGTCGGAGTACTTGCGCACGATGCTCTTTAGGCGGTGCTCTTCGAGCAGCTCGTCCTCGCCCTCGCGCAAGTGCAGGATCACGTCGCTGCCCCGGCTCGCTTTTTCGGCAGGCTCGATCGTGTACTCGCCAGCGCCCTTGTCCATATCGCACGTCCAGCGCACCGCTTCGGTCCCCGCGACCCCCGCACGCCGCGTCAGCAGGGTGACGCGATCCGCAACGATGAACGAGGAGTAGAAGCCGACGCCGAACTGGCCGATGAGGCGCGCGTCCTTCGCCTGGTCGCCTGTGAGCGACTCGAAGAACTCGCGCGTGCCCGATTTCGCGATGGTGCCGATGTTCTGCACCACCTCCTCGCGCGACATGCCGACGCCGTTGTCGGACACCGTGACGGTGCGCGCGGCCTTGTCGAACGAGATGCGGATCTTCAGGTCCGGGTCGGCGCCGTACAGGGCGTTGTCGGCGAGCGCTTCGAAGCGCAGCTTGTCGGCGGCGTCCGCCGCGTTGGAGATCAGCTCGCGCAGGAAGATTTCCTTGTTGCTGTACAAGGAATGGATCATCAGCTGCAGCAGCTGCTTCACCTCGGCCTGGAAGCCGAGCGTCTCTTTTTGTGCGGTCATGGTTTTGGATTCACGAGTCGGTTTGCCCCCAGGCAGTTAGGAGCGGCGCACCGAGGTTTCAAGGGGGGAATTCCGGCATGGGACGGGCTGTTTGTACAATCCGCAGCCCCAACCCTAGGAGGAGTCCCCCATGATGCGCAGCCTGGCTATTTTCGCCTGCCTTGCCGCCGCCCTGCCCGCCTGGTCCCAGGCGCCGCAGCGGCCGCAGATCGAGACCCGCAAGGTCGAAGGCACCGACAACGTCTACATCTTCAGGAACGGCAACCACCAGTCGATCTTCGTCGTGACCAAGGAAGGGGTCATCGCCACCGACCCGGTGGCGTACGGCCGCCCGCAGGGCGGCCAGCAGTACGTCGACGAGATCAAGAAGGTCAGCAACGGCGCCCCCGTCAAGTACCTCATTTACAGCCACCACCACTACGACCACGTCGCCGGCGGCAAGGCGTTCAAGAACGCCGGGGCCACCATCATCGCGCACCGCAAGGCGGCGCAGCGCCTGAAGCAGCTCGCCGACCCGGCGACCCCGCTCCCGGACGAGACCGTCGACGACGAGGGGCGCACCCTCAAGCTCGGCGGCACCACGCTCGAGCTCAAGTACGTCGGGCTGAACCACTCCGACAGCACCCTCGTCATGCGCCTGCCGAAGGAGAAGCTGATCTTCGTCGTCGACGTGCTGCCGGTGGGCTCGTTCCCGGGCCGCGGCATGATCGACTTCTACCCGCTCGAAGCCGAGCAGTCGATCAAGCGCATCCTCGCCATGGACTGGGAGCGCCTGATTCCCGGCCACCCCGGGCCAAACGACCGCCTCGGCACCAAGAAGGACGCGCAGGACCAGCTCACGCTGCTGCAGGACGCCTCCAGCGCCGTGAAGGCCGTGGCGCGCGAAGGCAAGTGCTGGGAGCCGGCGGAAAAGGAGCTCCAGATCGAGAAATACAAGGACTGGCCCGGCTACGAGAACGGCCGCGCCCTGGTCGTCCGGCGCTACTGCGGCCTTTGGGGCCGCGGCACCTGATCAGAGCGCCGCGGTGCGCGGGACAGGCCTCGCAGCACGCCTGCTCTCGCGCACCGGGTAGACCCGCTATTTGGCAGTGCTCGTCAGTTCGAAGCCGGCAGCCTTCCAGAAGTCCCTCTTATTCGGCTCGGATAGGAATTTGATGAAGGCTAACGCCGCCTCGGGTTTTCCGTTGTACGCAGGAATGGCCGTGCCATAGACCACAAAGCTCTGCAAGGCCGACGGCAACAATCCGACCACCGAAGTATTTTCGGCAGACCGAACCTCACTGAGTAGCTGCATGGCTAGATCCACCTTGCCGTCGGCCACTAGCTGCGCTCCGCCATCAATCGCGGCCCGAATAACCAATTTTGGCCGCACTGCGTCAGCGATGCCGAGTTGCTCGATCATGCGGGCGAGATGATGGCCGGCGGGACCATTCGGCGGGGGAATTTCGATGGATCGAGCATCGAGCAGCGTCTTGCGCACGGCGTCCGGAGTGGAAATGTCGGGCGGCGTTGTGCCCTTACGGACGATTACTGCGATGCCGACGCGGGCGAATACGATCCGGCCCTCGGGTCGCAGCCCGACAGACTTCTCTATCGCGGCGATCAAGGGAACGGGGAGCAATATCAGGTCGGCTTTTTCGCCGGCAACAAGTTTTTGCTGGATCACACTGACGTGCGCGAAAGTGGGACGAACTCGATGACCAGTCGCGCCCTCGAATTCAGGAATGACTGCCTGCACTGCTGCTTTCGGGCCGCCGCCGCTCAGAACGCGGATTTCGACCGCGTTCGCCCGCGTCGCGGTTGCCGACAGGACCAGTGCTAATAGGAGCCAGGTCGCAGGTAGCCTGACGCCATATTCGGTCTGAGCTGTCCTTGAAGACATGCTGCGCCCCTTTCGAGCCAATAAACCACGCTCGCTTTTACCAAACCGTGGCATGAGCGGGGAAGCGCAGCCGCAAAACTGTGAGGAATCAGAGCGCCGCGGCGCGGGCGACAGGCGCCGCAGTGCGCCTGCTCTCGCGCACCAGGTGGTCGACCACCCGCTCGAACGGGTCGAAGCCGAAAGCCTGCGCGATCGAAGGCCGCAGGTTGGAGTTGGCGTTGACGTCGTAGAAGACGAGCCGGCCGTCGACGGTCTCGAGATATTCGATGCCGCCGACGTCCAGCCTGCCCGCCGCCATGATGCGCTTGCCCCACGCGACAGCTTGAGCGGGGACTTCCTTGTAAGGAAGGAATTCGGCGGGTGCCGGCGGTACGGCCGCGCTTTGCGCTACCGGAATTTCACAGACGCCTGCTTCCCCGTCTTCCGGGTTGCAAACCGGCGCCGGGCAAAGATTGAAGCGCCCATGCGACACCACGCGCATGGCGTACAGGAGCTCGCCGCCCAGGAACTCCATGCGCACGATGCCGCGCGCCGGATCGGTAGGAAAGTATTCCTGCAGCAGCAGGAGGTTGTCGGGAAGCCAATGCTCAGGGCTCTGCAAGAGGAGCGCCTCGAGATGGGCGAAGCTCTCGACCAGCACCATGCGCGCGCCGCTGCCGCCCTGCTCGGGCTTGAGCAGCGCCGGGAAGGCAATCTCCGGTGCGCGGCTGCGCATCGCCTCCACATCGTTGAACGTCCAGATCCGAGGGGTCGGCACGCGGAGGCTCCGCAGCAGCGCGGCCTGCGCCGTCTTGGAAAGCTCGAGCGCGAACGCATCCGCCCCGTTCAGCACCCGCACGCCGCGGATCTGGAGCGCGCGCATGTAGGCGAGCGCGAAGGGCACCGCGCGCGCGTTGCCGCGCACATAGGCCGAGGGGCTGGCCTGGTTGAAATAGAGTGGCGCAAGCGGCGCGTCGGCGTCGGAGAACACCGCCTTCTTCAGGTCGACGGCGGCGTAGCGCACGCCGCGGCGCGCGAGCGCCTGGAAGAGCGGCTTCTGCCACTCCGGGTGCTCGAAAAGGACAGCGAGTTCCGCACGTTCGGCAGTCATGGCTGCCATGTTGGGGCTAAAGTAGCCGGCTGCAAATGGCCTGAAAGGAATGAACTTATGCCTGACCCGCTCTCCGGCAGCTGCCTCTGCGGCGCCATTCGCTACACCGTGAGCGCGCCCCCCGGTTCACCCCCGAGCGAGCTGCGCGCCTGCCACTGCACCAATTGCCAGAAGGCGTCGGGCGCCGGCGGAAGCGTCAACCTGGTGCTCTCGAGCGACGCGTTCAAGATCACCCAAGGGACGCCGAAGCGCTACGCCGGGAAAGCCGACAGCGGCCGCACCCTGTACCGCTTCTTCTGCGCCGACTGCGGCTCGCCGATCTACAGCCAGCGCGAGAGCAACCCGGCGATGGTCGTGGTGCGGGCCGGGACGCTCGACAATGCGGGTGACATGAAGATCACCGCGCACATCTGGACCAAGAGCGCTCGGCCGTGGTCGCACATGGACCCGGCGGCAAAGCAAATTCCCGGACAACCGAACTGAAGGAGAACCGACACATGGCCAAGGCGTACCTCGTCGTCACGTACCGAGCGATCAACGACCAGGAGAAGTGGTCGGCCTACGCGAAGCTCGCCGCTCCGGCGATGCAGAAGGCGGGCGGGCGCTACATCGTGCGCGGCATGCCGTCGAAGACCTACGAGAAGGGCATGAACCAGCGCGTGGTGATCCTCGAGTTCGACAGCGTCGACAAGGCGACCGCGGCGCACGAAAGCGCGGAATACCAGGTAGCGCTGCGCGCGCTCGGCAACGGCGCCGACCGCGACATGCGGCTGGTCGAGGGACTGGCCTGACCCGAAGGTAAAGGCGAGGAGGAAGATCATGTCGAGTATTCCGGCAGGAAAGGCGGCGCCGATCATCCCGTTCGTCGCGCCGCTCTATCGCGCGCTCGAGCCTTATGCCTACACGCTCATCCGCATCAGCGCCGGCGCGATCTTCATCCCCCACGGCGTGCAGAAGCTCTTCCTGAACGGCGCGGCCACCACGATGGGCTTCGGGCTCGGCGTGCTGGAGCTGGTCGGCGGCGCGCTGCTCGCGCTCGGCATCCTGACGCGCCCGATTGCGCTTCTCCTCCTGCTCGACGTGGCTGCGATCATCCTCGCCAACTCGGGCAAGGGCTGGCTGTGGACGCGCGGCGGAGTCCAGTACCACGTGTTCATCCTCGGCATGCTGCTCGCCGTGCTGATCGGCGGCGCGGGACGGTACGCGGCTGGAATATGGCTCAAGCCTCGCGACGAACGTCTCATACCGCTCGCCTATGCATTCGCGCGCGTCTACTACGCGGCCCTGCTCCTGCCGAGCGGCTTCGAGAAAGTGTTTCAGGACGGCGCGACGCGCATCGCCGCGGGCAACGTGCTGAAGACCGGCCTTCAGCCGCCGCTCTTCTGGGCCTGGACCGTGGCGTATCTCGAGTTCTACGGCATGATCCTGCTCGCGCTCGGCCTGCTCACCCGGCCGGTCGCGTTCGCCTTTGCCATCGAGATGGCGTTCATCGTGGTCGCGGTCCAGCTGCCGAACGGCTACTTCTGGACCTCGCGCGGCGCCGAGTTCGCCACCATGCTGTTCGTCGTGTGCCTCGCGTTCCTGTTCGGCGGCGGCGGCCGCTACTCGCTCGACCGCAAGCTGGGCAGGGAATTCTAGAGCCGCTACTCGGGCTTGATGTTCGCCTGGGAGATTACGCGGCCCCACTTCGCGACTTCCTCGGCGAGCTCGGCCTGCAGCGACTCGGGCGTGCCGCCGGTCACTTCGATCCCCTGCGCGGCGAGCTTGGCGCGCAGGTCTGGGAGCTGCAGCACCGCGTTGGTCTCGCGATTGAGGAGCACGACGATCTCCCGCGGCGTGGCGGCGGGCGCGTAGAGCGCATAGTCGGTCTGCGACACCACGCCCGGAACGCCGGCCTCCGCCATCGTCGGCAGCTCGGGCATCACCGAAGAGCGGCCGCGCGACGCCACCGCGAGCGCTCGCAGCTTGCCGGACTTGAGGTGGGGTATGTAGGCCGGCAGGCTGTCGAGCGCCATGTCGACGCGGCCGTCGAGCAGGTCGGGCAGGATCTGCGTCGTGCCTTTATAGGGGACGTGCGTCAACTGGATCGCGGCGGCCTGCTGGAACATCTCGCCGGTGAGGTGGATCAGGGCGCCGACGCCCGAAGAGGCGAACGTGTACTTGCCCGGGCTCGCTTTCGCCAGCGCGACGAAGTCTTTCACCGACACGGCGCGCGACGCGGCGGGCACGACGAAGACGATGGTCCCGTAGCCGATCCGCAGCACCGGCGCGAAGTCGCGCTGGATGTCGAAGCCGCGTTTCGGATGCATGTGGTGCACGATCGCCTGGCTGCCGATCGGGCCCACCAGGAGCGTGTAGCCGTCGGGCGCGCTCTTCGCGGCCGCCTCGGTGCCGATCGTGGTGCCGGCGCCGGGCTTGTTCTCCACCACCACCGGCTGGCCCAGGCGCAGCGAAAGCTTCTCGCCTACCGCGCGCGCGACGATGTCGACGCCGCCGCCCGGCGGAAACGGCGCGATGAAGCGGATCGGGCGCGCCGGGTACTGCTGCGCGAAAGCAGGCGCGCCGAGCAGCATCCCCAGGGCAACGAGGAAGCTGCGTCGGCGCGAAGGCATCCCTACATCATAAGGGATGCCGCTTCAGCGGCGGCTCAGTGGCGGCCCGAGCGGTCCGGGCGCTCGACGCGCTCGACCCGGTCGGCACGCTCCGCGCGCTCGGGGCGGTCCACCCGCTCGGGACGCTCCACGCGCTCGACGCGGTCGACGCGCTCCGCCCGTTCCGCCCGTTCGGCACGTTCGGGGCGATCCATGCGCGCAACGCGCTCGCGGCCATTGCCTCTGTTGCCGCTCGCGTTGCCGCGCGCAGCGTTGCGGTCGGCGCGGCCTTCGTTCTTCACGATGCCGCGGTCGTCGCGGAACTCGACCCGCACGCGGGCACCGTTCGCGTCGGTGCCGCGGATGCGCAGCCGGTCGAGCCCGGCTTGGGTGGCGAGCTGACGCGCCAAATCGGCCCGCTGGGCGGGGGTTAGCGTGCCGAGATCGATGCCTTCGATTCTGGCGCGCAGCTCACCTTCGTCGTTCCGCTGGATGCGGGCGTCGACCGCGCCGCGCAGGCGAACCTGGCGCTCGACCCCGTCGTTCGGCAGGAGCTTGGCGAGGTCGGCCAGCAGGTTCGGGTTGCTGGCGATCAGCGTTTTCGCGTCCTGCGCGGTTAGTCCGCGGACTTGAATCTCGGTGGCGCCAGCGGCGAGCTGGGCCTTGATGTCGTTCACGAGCTGGGTCTCGTTGATGGTGCCGTCGGCGTTGTGCGGCACGGCGAGCTTCGCCTCGACCTCGTTCGCTTCGGCGCGCCGGTCCTGCTGGCGGTCCTCCTGCCGGTCTTCGCGGCGCACGTCGTTCGGCTCCATCATCCGGTCGGCCTGGCGGTCTTCGCGCCGGTCTTCCTGGCGCACGTCCTGCGCGGCGGCGGCGGTGGCGAGCAACGCGAGCGCGATGGGGGCAATGGTCTTGCGCATGGGGGGCTCCTTGCAGATGAGTTACGGCTGCAGACTACGTGGGATTTTTTCCCACGTCAACCTGTTGCTGTGAAATTTTCCCACGGGACTATACTGTGAAACTGACATGACCCCGCCGAGCGCCCTGGTCGCCGCGCTGCGACACCTGTTGCGGCCGCTCGTGCGGCTGCTCACGGCCCAGGCCGTGACCTACCCCATGCTCACCGAGTTCCTGAAGCAGATCTACGTCGACGAGGCCGTGCGCCACTTCGGGCTGAACGGCGAGCCGCCGAGCGACAGCCGCGTGAGCCTGCTCACGGGCGTGCACCGCAAGGACGTGAAACGGCTGCGCCAGACCACCGCGGAGGCGAGCGAAGCGATGCCGGAGATGGTGGCGCTCGGCGCGCAGCTCGCCGCCGCGTGGACCACGCGCAAGGACCTGCGCGACGCGCGCGGGCGCCCGCGCCCGCTGCCGCGGCTCGCGAGCCAGGGCGGCGCGCGTTCCTTCGAAGGGCTGGTGGCGAGCATCAGCAAGGACATCCGCGCGCGGCCGCTGCTCGACGAGTGGCTGCGCCTGGGCGTGGTCAGCATCGACGAGCAGGACCGCGTGGTGCTGAAGAGCTCGGCGTTCGTGCCGAGCCGCGGCTTCGACGAGAAGGCGTTCTACTTCGGCCACAACCTGCACGACCACGTGGCCGCAGCGGCCCACAACATGGAAGCGAAAGGCGCGCCGTTCCTCGAGCGCAGCGTGCACTACGAGGGCCTGCAGAGCGCATCGGTGGCGAAGCTCGCCGCGCTCGCCGAGAAGGATGGAATGGAGGCCGTGCGGGCGGTGTACGCCGAAGCGAAGGACTGCGACACGCGCGACCGCAAGGCCGAAGGCCCCAGACAGCGCATCACTTTCGGCATCTACTTCTACAGCGAGCCCGCCTCGGCCGACCCCCCCAAGAAGGACTAATGAAGAACCTGCTCGCCGCATTCGTCCTGATGCTCTGCGCCGCCTTCGCCGGCGCGAGCGCTGCTGCGTGCCGGGATCCCGGCGGCATCGGCGGCACCGGCGTAGAACCGGGCGGCACCGGCGGCACCGGGATCGATCCCGGAGGGATCGGCGGCACCGGCCAGAGTGCCGCGGCGGAGATCGGCGTGCTCGGCGTGATCACCGGCTTCGGCAGCATCTGCGTGAACGGCATCGAGGTGCACTACGACGCGAACACCCAGGTGGCGCTGAACGGCGACCTCTCTTCCGCAGGCGCGCTGCGCATCGGCCAGGTGGTGTCGGTGCTCGCGATCGGCAGCGGCACGCAGGCGCGCGCACACTGGATCGACGTCGTCGACGCCGCGGTCGGGCCGGTCACCGGGGTGGAGAACGCCGGCGCGATGCTCCAGGTGAACCGGGAGCGCGTACGAATCGAGCCGTCCACGGTGTTCGGGCCGGGCCTTGGGCGGGCTCAGCTCGCGTCTGCGCAAGCGGGCGACATCCTGCGCGTAAGCGGCCTGCGCAACGCCGAGGGCGTCATCGTCGCCACGCGCGTCGAGACTGCACCCCCGGGAACGCGAGCGCTCGCCGCCGACCCCGCCGACCCGAGCCTCGGCCGATTCCTCGTCGAAGGGTACGTCACTGACGCTGGATCTCAGGCGGTGCGCGTGGGGCCGACACGCTTCCGCGTCGCGCCCGACGTCGCGCCGCAGCTCGCTCGCGGGCAGCTGGTTCGACTCGAGGGCCGCAGGGAAGGTGGCAATCGCATCGTGGAGCGGGCAGACTTTTTGAGCGGACCGTTCGACGTGCGGCCGCAGCGGACGCTGCGCATGGAGCAGCTCGGTCCGCGCTCGGGCGACGACCGGCGCGGCGGCGGTGGCGGCGACGGCGACCGCGGCGGCAGGGATTCGGGCGACCGCAGCGGGAGCGGCGGCGACGCGATGGACCGCAGCGGCAGGGATGGCGGCGGCGCAGTCGATCGAGTCGAGCGCGTCGACCGCAGCGGCCCCGGTGGCGGCGGCGATCGAGTCGAGCGCATCGATCGCAGCGGCACCAGCGGCGGCGGCAACCGGCCGGAGCGCGTCGACCGCAGCGGCAGACGTTGAAGCACCGATGTAAACCAAGCCAAACCAAGCTAAGGAGGTAGTGCTCATGCACCCGATTCAACGCGGCCTCGCAGCCGCGGCAGGGACGCTCTTGCTCGCCGGCAGCGCCGCGGCACAGACGGGCGCGCAGACGGCCGCGCAGGCAGTCCAAACGCAGACGGGCGCGGCGCAGACGAGCGTATCCGCAGGCGCGGAATACACCACCGGCAAGTACGGCACGCCGGACAAGACCGAAACGCTCTACATTCCGTTCATCCTGCGCCACGAGACCGGGCCCTGGGTGCTCAAGGCAACGGTGCCGTGGCTGCGCATCACCGGCCCCTCCAACGTCGTCGGCGCGGGCGCGGATCGCGTGGTCGTGCCTGGCGCCAACAACGCGCGCCGCACCGACTCGGGCCTCGGCGACATCGTCCTGAGCGGCTTCTACAACGTCCTGGACGAGCGCAAGGGCGGCCTCGGCATCGACCTCGGGGCGAAGGTGAAGCTGCCGACCGCGGACAAGGACAAGGGCCTCGGCACCGGCGAGCTCGACTATGCGGCGCAAATGGACTTCTTCAAGCCGCTCGACGCGACGACCTTGTTCGGCTCCATCGGTTACCGCGTCTACGGCGACCCGGACGGCATCACTCTGAAGGATGTGTTCTACGCCTCGATCGGCGCGTCTTATCGCATGTCGTCGCAGCAGGCCGTCGGCGTCGCCTACGACTACCGGCCGGCGATCGTGGACGGCGGCGGGAAGGTGAGCGAGGCGACGCTGTTCTGGTCCAACCGCCTGTCGCCGCAGTGGAAGCTGCAGGTCTACGGCGTTGTGGGCTTCGCCGACGCGAGCCCCGACGCGGGCATCGGCGCGCTGCTCGAGCGGCGGTTCTAGAATAGGAGGATGTCCGGGGCGAGCATCGACGGCGCGCGGCTTTGGTCCTCGCTCATGGATCTGGCGAAGATCGGCGCCACGCCGAAGGGCGGCGTGCGCCGCGTCACGCTCACGCCCGCCGACCGCGAGGGGCGCGAGCGCTTCGCGCTCTGGTGCCGCGAAGCCGGCCTCGAGCTGCGCGTGGACGCCATCGGCAACATGTTCGCGCGCCGCGCGGGAAGAGACGCCGGCGCCGCACCCGTGGTCATGGGCAGCCATCTCGACACGCAGCCGAACGGCGGCAGGTTCGACGGCGCCTACGGCGTCATGGCCGGCCTCGAGGTGGTGCGGGCGCTGAACGACGCCCGAGTCGCGACGCGCGCACCGCTCGAAGTCGCGTGCTGGACCAACGAGGAGGGCTCGCGCTTCGTTCCCACGATGATGGGCTCGGGCGTCTTCACCGGGGTCTACCCGCTCGAAGAGGTCCTCGCGAACAAGGACACGGACGGCGTCAGCGTGCGCGAGGCGCTGGCGGCGACCGGCTATCGCGGCGAGGCGCGCCCGCACAAGCTCGGCGCGTACTTCGAGGCGCACATCGAGCAGGGGCCGGTGCTCGAGGACACGCGCACCACCATAGGCGTGGTGCAGGGAGCGCTGGGCCAGCGCTGGTTCGACGTCGTCGTCGCCGGCCAGGACGCGCACGCCGGCCCGACGCCGATGCACCTGCGCAAGGACGCGCTGCTCGCCGCGGCGCAGCTCACCCTCGAAGTGAACCGGATCGCGACCCGCTTTCCGGACTCGGCGCGCGGCACCGTCGGGCACATGCGGGTGAAGCCCAATTCCAGGAACGTCATCCCGGGCGAGGTGCGCATGACCGTCGACCTGCGCAACGCGCGCGATGCCACTCTTTCATCGATGAAAGAGGAGCTGGAGAAAACCGCCGCGGCCGTTGCAAGCGAAAGGCGGGTCGATATCGAGATCGAGGAAGTGGTGTACTTTCCGCCTAGCGAATTCGCGCCCGAGCTGGTCGAGCGGGTGCGCGCCGCGGCGAAGCGCCTGGGCTTCAGCCACCGCGATATCGTGAGCGGCGCGGCGCACGACGCGGTCTACCTCGCGCGCGTCGTGCCGACCGCGATGGTGTTCGTGCCGTGCGAGGGCGGCATCAGCCACAACGAGATCGAGAACGCGCGTCCCGAGGACCTCGCCGCGGGCTGCAGCGTCATGCTCGACGCGGTCCTCGCCACCGCGGGAACCGCCTAGCGGTACACTGGCCCTCCCCAGCCCAAGGGAGGCCTCATGAACGACGAGAAAAACGACGGCCGTCGGCGTTTCCTCGCCCACGGTGCCGCGCTCGTAGGCGGCGCCGCATCCGCGTCGCTCTCGCCGCCCGGCGGCGCGCAGGAGCTCGCGGGCCAGCCCTGGGAGCGCGTCTACGGCGCGGCTTTCACCGGCTACGGCCAGCCCGCGAAACACGAAGCGCCGGTGGTGCGCCACATCGGGCGCCCGTACGGCGATCTCGCGCCCGGCTCCGGCTCGGCGCTCACGCCGCTCGAGTCGCTCGAGGGCATCATCACGCCGAGCGCGCTGCACAACACCCGCAACCACAGCGGCACGCCCGACATCGACCCCAAGCAGCACCGGTTGCTTATCCACGGCCTGGTTGCGCGGCCGCTCATGTTCACGGTCGAATCGCTGCTGCACTACCCCATGACTACGCGCACGCACTTCGTCGAGTGCTCGGGCAACAGCAGCCGCGGGCTCGCGCCGCAGCCGGCGCAGGTCCCGGCCGGCGCGATCCACGGCAACACCTCTTGCAGCGAGTGGACCGGCATCCCGCTGCGCGTGCTGCTCGAAGAAGCGGGCCTCGACAAGTCGGCGAAGTGGCTGCTCGCGGAAGGCGCCGACTCGGCGCACATGAGCCGCAGCGTCCCGGTCGAAAAGGCGCTCGACGACGCGCTCATCGCGCTCTACCAGAACGGCGAGCGGCTGCGCCCCGAGCAGGGCTACCCGGTGCGGTTGCTGCTGCCGGGCTGGGAAGGAAACATGAGCGTGAAGTGGCTGCGGCGCATCAAGGCGACCGACGGTCCGACGCACACGAAGGACGAGACCTCGAAGTACACCGATCCGCTGCCCGACGGCCGCTCGCTCCAGTTCACCTTCGAGATGGGCGTGAAATCGCTGATCACGCGGCCCTCGTCCACGATGACGCTGCCGCGCCCCGGCCTCTACGAGATTACCGGCCTCGCGTGGAGCGGCGCCGGGCGCATCCGCCAGGTCGAGGTGTCCACCGACGGCGGGGCCACCTGGAGCGCCGCGACGCTGCTCGGCGAGGAGCGGCCGCGCGCCCACGTGCGCTTCCGCCTGCCGTGGGAGTGGAACGGCAAGCCCGCGGTCCTGCAGAGCCGCGCTACCGACGAGAAAGGCCGCGTGCAGCCCGCGCGCAAGGACTATTTCGCGCGCTATGCGCCGGACATGCGCTACCACAACAACTCGATCGTGAGCTGGGCGGTCGGCGCCGACGGCAAGGTGACCCATGTCTACGCGTAGCGCGGGGGGTTCGCTTTTCCTCATCCTTCTTTGGTCCTGCGCCGCCACGACGCAGACGACCGCTGGCAAACCACCGACCCTCGGCACGCCCGTCGGCGCGGCGGAGATCGCGCGCTGGGACATCAGCATCCCGCCGAGCGGCGCAGGCCTTCCCGCCGGCAGCGGCACCGCGCGACAGGGTCAGCAGGTGTACGAGCAGAAGTGCATGGCCTGCCATGGCGCGAAAGGCGCCGGCAAGCCCGCCGACCCACTCGCCGGCGGGACGGGCTCGCTCGCGAGCAAGGCGCCGATGCGGACGGTCGGCAGCTACTGGCCGTACGCGACGACCGTGTTCGACTACATCCGCCGTTCGATGCCGTTCGTGCAGCCGCACTCGCTGACGAACGACGAGGTCTACGCGGTGACCGCGTACGTGCTCAATCTCAACGGGATCATCGGCGGTGAGGACGTGATGAACGCCTCGACGTTGCCCAGGGTGAAGATGCCGAACCGCGACAACTTCATCCTGGTGCATCCCTGGAAACCGAAGACGCCCTGATCGGCGCTATCGCGGCTCCAGCGGCGCGCCTTGCGTCTTGACACCGGACCGCCGAACGCACCATGCTCGGTGCGTTTGCCGGATGAGCGCCTGCAGCGCTGAGCTTCAGTAAGGAGAAAGGGCCATGAAATCGCTCGCGGCACTGCTCGTGGTTCTCGCCCTCACCCTGGGCGGCCTCGCCTCGAACGCGGCGGCGCAAACCGGCGCGGTCTGGGGCGTCTACGGCGGAGACACCGCCAACACGCGCTACAGCACCCTGAACCAGGTCAACACCTCGAACGTCGGCCGGCTCAAGGTGGCCTGGGCGCTCCAGCTCGGCTCGCTCCGCTCGCAGGAGTCGACGCCGATCCTGGTCGGCGACCTCCTCTACGTGACCTCGTCCCACGGCCCGAAGAACGTCTTCGCGGTCGACGCGCGCACCGGCGAGGTCAAGTGGCGGTACTCGCCCGAGGTGCCGGCCGGCATCGAGCAGTACGCCTGCTGCGACGTCAACAATCGTGGCGTCGCCCACGCGAACGGCAAGATCTTCGTGGGACGGCTCGACGGTCATCTGGTGGCGCTCGACGCGAAGACCGGCAAGGAGCTGTGGAAGACGCAGGTCATCGACCACACGGGCGGCTCGGTCATCACCTCGCCGCCGACGGTCGTCAAGAATCTGGTGATCACGGGCTTTGGCGGCGGCGAGTTCGGCGTGCGCGGCTACATCAGCGCGCTCGATCAGAACACGGGCAAAGAGGTCTGGAGGCTCTACACGGTGCCGGGCCCGGGCGAGGCGGGCAACGACACGTGGAAGGGCGACTCGTGGAAGTTCGGCGGCGGCGTTGCCTGGCACATCGGCTCGTACGATCCGACCTTGAATCTGCTCTACTACGGCACCAGCAATCCCGCGCCGTGGGGCGCGTCGGTCCGCGGCAACGACAGCAGCAACGTCGGTCAGTACAGCAACCTCTACACGGCCAGCACGCTCGCGATCAACCCGGACACCGGCAAGATCGTCTGGCACTACCAGACCACGCCGCACGACGCGTGGGACTACGACGGCGTCAACGAGCTGGTCCTGGCGGATATCGAGATCGGCGGGCAGAAGACGCCCGTGGCGCTCAAGGCCGACCGCAACGGCTTCTTCTACGTCCTGGATCGCCGCAACGGCAAGCTCCTGTCGGCCGAGAAGTTCGTCGATCTCAACTGGGCCAAGTCGGTCGACATGGCCACGGGCCGTCCGGTGGAGAACGCCGACAAGCGGCCGCGTCTGGGCTTCAGGGCCAAGGACATCTGCCCCAATCTCATCGGCGGCAAGAACTGGATGCCGATGAGCTACAGCTTCCAGACCGGTCTCGTCTACATGCCGACGATGAACCTCTGCATGGACCTGGAGGGCGCGCAGCCGCAGTACAAGCGCGGCGCCTTCTACCTGGGCGTGGAGTTCGAGCTCGGCAAGGGCGGGCCGGGCGGCCATCTCGGCGAGGTCATGGCGTGGGATCCCGTCAAGCAGCAGAAGGTCTGGGGCAACAAGGACGAGCTCCTCTTCATCGGCGGGATGCTCAGCACGGCGGGCGGCCTCGTCTTCCACGGCGACATCAGGGGCCAGTTCAAGGCGCTCGACGCCAAGACCGGGCGACCACTGTGGCAGTTCCAGACGGGCTCCGGGATCAGCGCCGGGCCGATGACGTACGAGCTCGGCGGCAAGCAGTACGTGGCGGTGGTCTCCGGACGCACGTTCGCGATTCCCGCGTTCTTCGGGCCGATCGGCGAAAAGATGGTCGCCGCCAGCCCCGAGGGCGGCACCCTGTTCGTGTTCGAGCTGCCCACGCAGTGAGGCCGCGAGCGGTGTGGACGACGTGAAGGGACGGGCGACCGCGAGCGAGCCATCGGCTCCGGTCGCCCGCGCCGCTCCGAAGGGCGGCGGCGGTTGGATCGGGCTCTGCTTCCTGGTCGCGCTGGCGGCGGCGGCGCTTCCGGCCGTGCCAGCTCGCGCGGCGGACACGTTCCGCGTGTGCGCCGATCCGGACAACCTGCCGTTCAGCCGCGCTGAAGGTGCGGAGCGCGGACTCTACGTCGAGCTGGCCGAGCTCGTCGCGAGCCGGCTCGGGCTTCGCGCCGAATACGCGTGGTTCCCCTCCTACTACGGCCGCCGCGCGGTGCGCGGCACGCTCCTGTCCGACCGGTGCGACGCGTACTTCGGGCTGCCCGACGACGGCGACTTCATGGGACGCAGCGTGGTCCGGAGCAAGCCGTTCCTCGACGTCGGGTACGCGGTGATCGGACGGCGGCCGTTCGCGTTCTCGTCGCTCGACGACATCAAGGGCCGTCGCGTCGCCGTGCAGTTCGGGACGACGCCGCAGCTGCTCCTGTCCACGCGGCCGGGCTTTCAGGCGGTCACGTTCAAGCTCGCCGAGGAAGCCATGGAGGGGCTGGCGCGCGGAGAAGCCGACGCCGCGTTTCTCTGGGGACCGGTTGCCGGCTACGTCAACAAGCGCCGGCTC
>DASXAO010000010.1:0-10467 GCA_036406675.1 Burkholderiales bacterium | reverse complement strand
GCGTTGTACGAGCCGCGGTGGTCGCAGTTGAAGCCGTGATCGGCCGAATAGATGAAGATCTGGTGCTGCGGATACTTTTCCGCCAGCTTCTTCACGCCGTCGACCGGGATGTGCTGGTCCTTGTCGCCGAAGTGGCCCATGAGGGGCACCTTCGGGGCGAGCCCCGTGTTGTCCAGGATACCGCCGCCGTAGTAGGGCACCGCCGCCGAGAGGCCGGAGATCTTGTTCGCGGCAAGCCACGTGACGAAGCCTCCCCAGCAATAGCCGACGATCCCGGTCTTGCCGGCGCCCGAGAGCGCCTTGACCGCCGCCTCGGCGTCCTTGACCGCCATGTCGTTCGACACCTTGCCGCGGATTTCGCGGCCTTTGGCGATGTCGTCGGGCGTGTAGCCGAGCTCGACGTTCCTCTGCACGCGGTCGAACAGCGCCGGCGCGATGGCGAGGTAGCCATCGGCGGCATAGCCGTCGGCCACCTGCTTGATGTGGCTGTTCACGCCGAAAATCTCCTGGATCACGACGATGCCGCCGCGGGGCTTGCCCGACGGCTCGGCGCGGTACGCCGCAAGCTTGTGGCCGTCGGACGCGGTCAACTCGATCATCTTGCCCATGGGGCCTCCTTTTGAAATGAATTTAGAATCATCCCTGTGAAGAAGCCAGCGCAAGAACTGTTTCGACTGGGGTGCACGGCGCTGGAACGCGCCGGCGCGCACAAGGCGATGGCCGAGGCCGCCGCGAGGCACCTGGTGCAGGCCGAGGCCCAGGGCCTGCCCACGCACGGCATGTCGCGGGTGCCGTTCTACTGCTCGATGCTGCGCAACGGCCGCGCCGACGGCACGGCGCACCCGGCGATGGTGAGCGATCGCGCCGCGGCCTGCCTCATCGACAACCGCGATGGCCTGCCCTACGTGTCGGTGGACTGGGCAGTGGCCGAGCTGATCCAGCGCGCGCGCCGCAACGGGATCGCCTTCGCCGGCATCCGCAACAGCTCGCACGTCGGCGTTCTCGGCATCCATCTGCTCGCGGTGGCCGAAGCCGGGCTGGTCGGCTTCGCGTTCACCAACTCGCCCGCGGCGATCCCCGCCTGGGGCGGAAGCAAGCCGCTCTTCGGCACCGACCCCGTGGCGGCCGCGTTTCCCCGGCGCAACGCCGATCCGATCGTGATCGACCTCGCGCTCACCACCGTGGTCCGCGGGCGCATCATGATGGCGATGCGAAAGGGCGAGCGCATCCCCGAAGGCTGGGCGCTCGACCGGCACGGAAAACCGACCACCGATCCGAAGGAAGCCATCGAGCACGGCAGCCTGTTCCCGATCGGCGGCGCGAAGGGCGCGATGCTCGCGCTGATGTTCGAGCTCATCTGCGCTTCGCTTACCGGCGCCGCCATCGGTCCCGAGGCGGACTCGTTCTTCGCGGAGCAGGGCAACAAGCCTCGCATCGGCCAGGCGTTCATCGCCATCGATCCGGCCGCGCTCGCGGGCAGCGAGAAGTTCGCCGAGCGGGTCGAGGCCGTCGTTTCCGCGATGCTGTCCGATCCCGAAGTGCGCCTGCCCGGCGCCCGGCGCTTCGCCTCCGAGCGCGCCGCCAAGGCCGGCATGGAAATTCCCGACGACCTGCTCGCGCAGATCGAGAAGCTGTGTTCGACGTAGTCGTCGCGTTTCCGTGGATGAAGGTCGCGGTGAAGACCCGCGACGAGCGGGTTTGCGAGATTCGCTACTTGCCTTCTTCTGTTCCAGTCGTGGAACCAAAGAATGCGCTTGCGGCTCGTGCCGCCCTGCAGCTCGAGCGTTATCTCGCGGACCCCGACGCCGGCTTCGATCTTCCGCTGCTCGTCGAAGGCACGCCGTTCCAGCGGCGCCTGTGGAACGCGTTGTGCGAGATTCCGCGCGGCAGGACGCTCACGTACGGCGCGCTCGCGAGGCGCCTGGAGGCCGAGCCGCGCGCGGTCGGCCAGGCCTGCGGCGACAACCGGCTGCCGATCGTCATTCCCTGCCATCGGGTGGTGGCTGCCGACGGCATCGGCGGCTTCGCGCACTCGACCGGGGGCTACCTGGTCGAAGCGAAGCGCTGGCTCCTCGCCCACGAGCGCGCGGCCGACCTTTTCGAGCTGGAGCCTTGAACCAGGGCGACGCCCGCCTCCTCGACGCGTTCTGCGACGCGCTGTGGCTCGAGGACGGGCTCGCGAAGAACACGATCTCTTCCTACCGCGCCGACCTGGAGCAGCTCGCGCGGCGAAAGAAGCTGCTGGACGTCGGCGAGGCCGACCTTTTCGGCTTCATCGCTTCGCGCAAGGGCCGCGCCTCGAGCATGGCGCGACTGGTCTCGAGCCTGAAGCGCTTCTATCGCTACTGCGTGCGCGAGCGGCGCATCGCCGCGGACCCGACGCTGAAGCTCGATCCGCCCAAGCGGGCGCCGCGCTTTCCGAGCACCCTGTCGGAAGCCGACGTCGAGGCGCTGCTCGCGGCGCCGGAC
Organism: Burkholderiales bacterium; assembly: GCA_036406675.1. GTDB lineage: Bacteria > Pseudomonadota > Gammaproteobacteria > Burkholderiales > SG8-39 > SCGC-AG-212-J23. Next base: position 7,998 of record DASXAO010000010.1, on the reverse strand, counting down.
CCCTCGACGCCGCTCGGCCTGCGCGACCGCGCGATGCTCGAGACGCTGTACGCCACGGGACTGCGCGTCTCGGAGCTCGTCAGGCTGAAGACCTTCGAGGTGAACCTCGACGCCGGCGTGCTGCGCGTGATGGGCAAGGGCTCGAAGGAGCGCCTGGTCCCGCTCGGCGAGGAGGCGGTCGACTGGATTGCGCGCTACGCGAAAGAGCGGAAAGGCTCCGCGGATGCGCTTTTCCTCACCGCGCGCGCCGCGGGCATGACACGCCAGGCGTTCTGGCACCTGATCCGGCGCTACGGCAAGCGGGCGATTCCCGGCAAGAAGCTTTCGCCGCACGTGCTGCGCCACGCGTTCGCCACGCACCTCATCAATCACGGCGCCGACCTGCGGGTGGTGCAGCTCCTTCTCGGCCACGCCGACATCTCCACCACCCAGATCTACACCCACGTTGCGCGCGAGCGCCTTAAGGCGTTGCACGCGAGGCACCATCCTCGAGGATGACGCCGGCGACCGCGTTCCTGAAGTCGAAAGGCATCTCCTTCACCGAGCATGTCTACGAGTACGTGGAGCACGGCGGCACCGCGGTGTCGGCCGGGTCGCTCGGCGTTCCCGAGCACGAGGTGGTGAAGACGCTGGTGATGCAGGACGAGGCGGCCAAGCCGCTCATCGTGCTGATGCACGGCGACCGCAAGGTCTCGACCAAGAACCTCGCTCGCCAGGCGGGCCGCAAGTCGATCGAGCCCTGCCGGCCCGAGGCGGCGCAGCGCCATACCGGCTACCAGGTCGGCGGCACATCGCCTTTCGGCACGCGCAAGGCCTTGCCGGTGTACATGGAGCGCTCGATCGCGTCGCTGCCGGCGATCTACATCAACGGCGGACGCAGAGGGTTTTTAGTAAAGTTGAAGCCCGGGGACTTGGTTTCGGTATTGAAACCGGAGCTCGTCGACGTCGCGCTGGAGGACTAGGCGCGGCCGCGCTCGACCGTGACGCCGACGAGCCCGACATCCTTCAGGATGCCGAGCTTGGCGATCGACACCTTCACCCAGGCGGCGCCGAACTCGTCGAGCAGCAGCCGCGCCACGCGCTCGGCGAGCGTCTCGACGAGGTTCACGTGATCGGAAGCGACGTCGCGGATGCGCGCGGTGACCGTGTCGTAGTCGATGCAGTCGGCGACCTTGTCGCTCTCGAATACCGCGGCGTTCGCGATGCCGATCTCGAGATCGAGACGGATGGTCTGCGGCACGACCCGCTCGCGGCGGTGAAAGCCGATGAGCGTCTGCAGCCGGAAGTCGCGGATGAAGATGTGGTCCATGGGCGCGGAGCATTATAGGCGCGCGGTAGTATGCTTCCGGCATGGCGACCGTCCTCACCGCTCTCGCGGCGTACTGCATCGGCTCGGTCTCGTTCGCCATCGTGGTGAGCCGGCTCATGCGCCTGCCCGATCCGCGCAGCTATGGCTCGAAGAATCCCGGGACCACGAACGTGCTGCGCTCGGGAAAGAAGATGGCCGCGGTGCTTACGCTCGCGGGCGATGCCGGCAAGGGCTGGCTCGCGGTATGGCTCGCGGCGCAGCTCGGCGGCGCTGTGCCGGCCGCGGGCATCGCGGTGTTCCTCGGGCACCTCTATCCGGTCTTCCACCGCTTCCAGGGCGGCAAGGGCGTCGCGACCGCGGCAGGAGTGCTGTTAGGTTTCGACGCCCGGCTCGGGCTCGTCGTGCTCGCCGTGTGGATCATCGTCGCGGCAGCTTCCCGCTACTCCTCGCTGGCGGCGCTCGTGGCTGCAGTCACCGCGCCGGTCTGCGCGTGGTTCCTCGGCCTCGACGCGAGCGTGGTCGCGGTCGTTACGGCGATCGCGCTGCTGCTGATCTGGCGCCACCGCGAAAACATCGCACGCCTCGCCGCCGGGACCGAGTCGCAGCTCGGCCGCAAGAAAGCTAACCCTCCAGATCCCAACGCGGCTTCACGGTGAAGCGCGCTTCGGCGTTCGCCGCGTGCGGCAGGCGCAGCGCCGCGGCGAACGCGATCATCGCGCCATTGTCGGTGCACAGCTCGGGCTCGGGATAGAACACTTCGTAACCGCGGCGCGCGGCGGCGGCATCGAGCGCCGCGCGCAGCTGCCGGTTGGCGCCGACGCCTCCAGCGACCACCAGCCGCTTCAATCCCGTCGACTGCAGCGCCTTGAGGCATTTCGCCACCAGCACCTCCACTACGGCGTCGACGAACGCCCGCGCGAGATCCGCCGGACGCGGGCGCTCGTTACGGATCGCCGTCGCCACGGCGGTCTTCAGTCCCGAGAAGCTGAACTCGAGGTCCTCGCTGTGAAGCATCGGCCGCGGCAGGCTGACGCGTCCCGGGACGCCGCTGTCGGCGAGGCGCGACAGCGCCGGACCGCCGGGGTAGCCGAGGCCGAGGAGCTGGGCGGTCTTGTCGAAGGCTTCGCCCGCGGCATCGTCCTGCGTTTCTCCGAGCAGCGCATAGCGACCGACTCCCTCGACTCGCATGAGCTGGGTGTGGCCGCCGGACACGAGCAGCGCCACGAACGGGAACGCCGGCGGCCGCCCGGAAAGAAGCGGCGAGAGAAGATGGCCCTCCAGGTGGTGGATTCCCACGGCCGGGATCCGCAGCGCGAGGCCGAGGGCATGGGCGAAGGAGGCGCCCACCAGCAACGCCCCGGCGAGGCCGGGGCCCGCGGTGTAACCCACGCCGGAGAGATCGTGAATATTTCGCTTCGCACCGCCAAGTACCTGCCGCGTCAACGGGATGAGGCGCCGGATGTGGTCGCGCGAGGCGAGCTCGGGCACCACCCCCCCATAGGCCTCGTGCATGGCCACCTGGGAATGGACCGCGTGCGCGGCGAGACGCCCCGCCGCGGCGTCGTAGAGCGCGACGCCGGTTTCGTCACACGAAGTCTCGATCCCGAGGATCAACATGCGAATGATTTTGATACAATTCAGCCCCCTTCAAGGCCGCAGGCGTGGACCGCAGGGTAGACAAGGAGCTGGATGCCGACCGTACGAGTCAAGGAAAACGAGCCCTTCGAAGTGGCCATGCGCCGCTTCAAGCGCACCGTCGAGAAGACGGGCCTGCTCACCGAGCTTCGCTCCCGCGAGTACTACGAAAAGCCGACCGCCGAGCGCAAGCGCAAGCTGGCAGCCGCGGTAAAGCGCCACCACAAGCGCTTGCGCAGTCAGATGTTGCCGCAAAAGCTTTACTAGAAAAATCCCGCTCAAGCAGCAAATCTCCGAAGACATGAAGGCCGCGATGCGCGCCAAGGATTCGGCGCGCCTGTCGGCGATCCGCCTGATCCTCGCCGCGATCAAGCAGAAGGAAGTCGACGAGAGGGTCGAGCTCACCGACCCGGACGTCGTCGGCATCCTCGAGAAGATGATCAAGCAGCGCCGCGAGTCGATCGTCCAGTTCGAGAAAGCGGCCCGCAACGACCTCGCCGACGCCGAGAAATTCGAGCTCGGCGTCCTGTCCGGCTACCTGCCGCAGCAACTCTCTGATTCTCAGGTACAAGAAGAAATCGCGAAGGCCATTTCCGAGACCGGCGCGAGCGGGGTCAAGGACATGGGCAAGGTCATGGCGGCGTTGAAGTCGCGCCTCGCCGGTCGGGCCGACATGGGCAAAGTCTCAGCGCTGGTCAAGACCAAGCTTTCCGGCTAAAACGGGGGTCGTGAGGAAAAATCGGGGACAGACCCCTATTTTTTGATGATTCCCGATTCCTTCAAGCAGGACCTGCTCAATCGGGTCGACATCGTGGACGTGGTGTCGCGCTACGTCCAGCTGAAGAAGGGCGGCGCCAACTACCTCGGCCTTTGCCCCTTCCACGGCGAGAAAACGCCCTCGTTCACGGTGAGCCCGTCCAAGCAGTTCTATCACTGCTTCGGCTGCGGCGCGCACGGCAACGCCATCGGCTTCCAGATGGAGTACGGCGGCATGGGCTACGTCGATGCGATCAAGGAGCTCGCGGCGTCGGTGGGGATGCAGGTGCCGGAATTTCGCCCTCGCACCCCCGAAGAGGTGAAGCGGCAGGAACGCGAAACCGATCTCTACGAAGTCCTGGAGAAGGCCATGGCCTTCTACCGCGGCGAGCTCAAGAAATCGCCCCGCGCCATCGAATACCTGAAGGGGCGCGGACTTACGGGGGAGATCGCGGCACGGTTCCGCATCGGTTATGCGCCCGACGGCTGGCAAGGTCTCAAGGAGCCGTTCCCGGAATACGAAGACAAGTCCCTCGTCGAGTGTGGCCTGGTGATCGACGGCGAAGGCAAGCGCTACGACCGGTTCCGCGACCGGGTCATGTTCCCGATCCTGAATGCGCGCGGCCTGGTGATCGGCTTTGGCGGCCGGGTGCTGGACAAGGGGGAGCCCAAGTACCTGAACTCGCCGGAGACACCGCTCTTCGAGAAGGGGCGCGAGGTCTACGGGCTGGTGCAGGCGCGCGACGCGATCCGGGCCGCCGGCCGGGTGCTCGTGGTCGAGGGCTACATGGACGTGGTGGCGCTGGCACAGTTCGGCGTCGGCTACGCGGTGGCCACGCTGGGCACCGCCACCACGCCGGTGCACGTCACCAAGCTGCTGAAACTTGCCGACGAGCTCGTATTTTCGTTCGACGGCGACGCCGCCGGCCGCAAAGCGGCCTGGCGGGCGCTCGAAGTGAGCCTGCCGCTCGCCGCCGACCACAAGCCGATCCGCTTCCTGTTCTTGCCAGACGGGGAGGACCCCGATACCTACATCCGGAAGCATGGAAAAGAAGCCTTCGAGCGGCTTGTGAAGCAGGCTCAGCTCCTGTCGGAGTTCTTGCTGACTGAGTTACGTGCTGGAGTGGACTTTCGGTTCCCGGAGGGCCGTTCAGGATTCGTTGCAGCGGCGAAACCATACATTCAGAAAATGAGCCCCTCGACGCTCAAGCTGCAATTAGTTAAAGAAGTGGCAACTCTGGGTGGCTTGACGCAGGAGGAAGCCGAAAAAGCCATGGAACTTAAGCCGATGACGCCTTACAAAGGTCCAGCACCGGCGAAGCGGGACTTCCGGCCGCCTTCAACCATAGAGTGGAAGTTGCTTTCCCGGGTCGCGGCGTATCCCAGGCTTGCTGCAGAAGTGGACTTATCGCCGGTTGACACGGCGCTGGAGGAGTCGAAGCTCCTCGCGGACCTCTGCGACCACTTGAAAGGGAATGCAGGTACAGAAAACCTGTCAAACCCCATGATGATCGAAGTGTTCAAGGACTCGCCCCGAGCCGAGCTCCTGTTTCAGGCGCAAGCGTTTGGATTGGAGCTCGCAGAATCCGAGGACGATTCCAGACACTTCGTTCGCCACACCATCTGGAAGCTTGAAATCGGCCAAAAAAAGAAGGAAATAAAGTCCCTAGAGGAGCGTCTAAAGCAAGGGTTGCTGAGCAAGGAGGAGCACCGTCATTACGCGACATTGATCTCGGAGGTGCCGCTGCTCGAAAGGAAGCTCCAAGCCGACGCGCGTGGGACTTCGCAAGGGATTGGCTAGGTTCTTGCAGTCTCGCGACCCGGCCGGGGTTGCGAAAACCCCTTGAAACTTCTAGCTTTTGCTACAATGTACGGTTTTCGCCCAAACGGGCGGAAACGAGTCTTGACATCGGGGGAAGGATGGTTCTGAAGCGCAAAGTGAAGGCGAAAAAGGTTCTGCGGGCGGCGAAGAAAAAAGCCAAAGCCGTCAAGAGCCTGAAGAAGTCGCACAAGGCACCGGCGGCGAAGAAGCTGCTGCGCGCCAAGGCGCCCGCGCGCGTTCAGAAAGCCCCTGCGGCCAAGGCGGCGCCGCAGGCGAAAGCGGCGGCTGCGCCGCAGGCGCAGGACCGGCATGGGAAAGGCACAGCAAAAACTCAGATCAAGAGCGCCAAGCAGGCGCTCGAGCTGCTGGAAGCAAAGGTCGCCGAGGTCAAGGGCAAGGGCAAGGGCGTGCGCGGCGGCCGCAAGAGCCGCAAGGATGAATGGGTTGCCGGCCCGGCACCGACTCCCGAGGACGCCGAAACCCGGCGCACGCGCCTCAAGAACCTGATCAAGCTCGGCAAAGAGCGCGGCTTCCTCACCTATTCGGAGATCAACGACCACCTGCCCGACGACCTGGTCGATGCCGAGCAGATCGAGGCCATCATCTCGACCTTCGGCGACATGGGCATCCAGGTCTACGACCAGGCGCCCGACCAGGAGACGCTGCTCATCGCCTCCGATGCGCCGCCGGTGGCGCAGCCCGACGACGACGTCGAGGAGCAGGCCGAGGCGGCGCTTTCCACCGTCGACTCCGAGTTCGGCCGCACCACCGACCCGGTGCGCATGTACATGCGCGAGATGGGCTCGGTCGAGCTGCTCACGCGCGAGGGCGAGATCGAGATCGCCAAGCGCATCGAGGAGGGCCTGCGCCACATGATCCAGGCGATCAGCGCCTGCCCGACCACGGTTCAGGAGATCCTGGATCTCGCCGACAAGGTCGAGAAGGACGAGCTGCGCATCGACGAAGTCGTCGACGGCCTGGTCGATCCGAACGCCAAGGACGACTTCGATCCCAAGAAGGCCGAGTCGCCCGAGGACGAGGAAGCGCAGATCGAGGAAGAAGAGGGCGAAGACGAGGAAGCGGCCGACGCCGCGCAATCGGCGAGCCTGCTCAAGCTGCGCGGCGAGGCGCTGGAGAAGTTCGCCCGCATCCGCCGGCTCTACGAGAAGATGGCCAAGGCGCTCGAGCACAAGGGCTCCAAGGACAAGGATTTCCTGCGCGCGCGCGACCAGATCTCCAACGAGCTGATGGGCATCCGCTTCACCGCGCGCACCGTCGAGCGCCTCTCCGACAGCGTGAGGAGCCTGGTCGACGAGGTCCGGCGCCACGAGCGCGCGATCCACGACAACGCGGTCGAGAAGGCGCAGATGCCGCGCCAGCACTTCATCAAGGTGTTCGCAAGCACCGAGGGCTCTAGGCGCTGGCTCGCCGCCGAACTAAACGCCGAGCACCCGTGGAGCGAAGGCCTGCGCCGGGTCGAGCCTTCGATCCTGGAGCTGCTTTCGAAAATCCAGACCGTGCAGCAGAAGATCGGCATCTCGGTGCGGGATCTCAAGGAGATCAACAAGCAGATGTCGACCGGCGAGGCCAAGGCGCGCCGCGCGAAACGCGAGATGACCGAGGCCAACCTGCGTCTCGTGATCTCGATCGCCAAGAAGTACACCAACCGCGGCCTGCAGTTCCTCGACCTCATCCAGGAAGGCAACATCGGCCTGATGAAGGCGGTGGACAAGTTCGAATACCGCCGCGGCTACAAGTTCTCTACCTACGCCACCTGGTGGATCCGGCAGGCCATCACGCGCTCGATCGCCGACCAGGCGCGCACCATCCGCATCCCGGTGCACATGATCGAGACGATCAACAAGATGAACCGGATCAGCCGCCAGATCCTGCAGGAGACCGGGCAGGAGCCCGATCCGGCGACGCTCGCGCAGCGCATGGAGATGCCCGAGGAAAAGATCCGCAAGATCCTCAAGATCTCCAAGGAGCCGATCTCGATGGAGACGCCGATCGGCGACGACGACGACTCCCACCTCGGCGATTTCATCGAGGACCAGTCGACGCTCGCGCCCTCGGATGCAGCGACTTTTGCCTCTTTGAGAGATGTCACGAAAGAGGTCCTCGACACGCTGACCCCGCGCGAGGCGAAAGTTCTGCGCATGCGCTTCGGCATCGAGATGTCGACCGACCACACGCTGGAGGAAGTCGGCAAGCAGTTCGACGTCACGCGCGAGCGCATACGCCAGATCGAGGCCAAGGCGCTGCGCAAGCTGCGCCACCCCTCGCGCTCCGAGCGGCTGAAGAGCTTCCTCGACCAGGAAGGCTAAATCAGGGACGGACCACGTTTTTCCCCGGGGGCCGCGCGAGCGGCCCTTTTTGTTTGCAGTACATTAATTCCGAGGGCCGGTAGCTCAGCCGGTTAGAGCAGGGGACTCATAATCCCTTGGTCGTTGGTTCGAATCCAACCCGGCCCACC
>DASXAO010000009.1:0-20572 GCA_036406675.1 Burkholderiales bacterium | reverse complement strand
TGGCCGATCGACACGAGCGTCGTATCGCGCAGTCGTTCCTTGAGGAGCCGGTAGAGCGCGGCCTGGTCCTCGTCGGGCAGCGCTGAAGTCGCCTCGTCGAGGAACAGCCATCCCGGCTTGTTTAGCAGCGCGCGCGCGAAGGCGAGCCGCTGCTGCTCGCCTCCCGATAGAACCTGCGCCCAGTTCTCGCTGCGCTGCAGATCCGCAGCGAAATGCCCAAGCCCGACCGCCTGCAACGCGCCGCGGACTTCATCGTCGGGGTGCTTCTCCGGCTCGTCGGGATAGGCCACCGCGTGCTTGAGCGATCCAAGCGGAAGGTAAGGCTTCTGCGGCAGGAACAGCATGCGCGCGCCCTGCGGCAGGCGAATACGGCCCTTCCAGTACGGCCAGATACCCGCGAGCGAGCGGAAAAACGTCGACTTGCCGGCTCCCGAGGGGCCTGTTACCAGCACATCCTCGCCGGACTTGATCTGTACGGACGTACTTTCGAGCAGCGGCGCGCCCTGCGGCAGCCCGATCGCGAGATTGTCGATCGCGATTGCGCCTTCCGGGGCTTCCACGCGTTCGCCATCGAGCCGGTCGGCCTCGGCGCGCACACGCTCGATCGAAGCGCGGAACCCGATCAGCCGGTCGACCGTCGCTTTCCAGGTCGCGAAATCCTGGTAGACGTTGACGAACCAGGAGAGCGCTCCTTGTACCTGGTTGAACGCCGAGGCGGTCTGGAAGATCACGCCCAGCTGGATGCTGCCCGCAAAGAACCGCGGCGACACCACGATGTACGGGAAGATGATCGCGAGCTGCGCGTAGAAATTCGTGTACCAGTTGAGATGCTTGCGCTTGCGCATGAGCTGCCACCAGTTGCCGACCACCGCGGCGAAGCGCTGCCGTAGGCCGCCGAGCTCCTCCTGCTCGCCGCGGTAGAGCGCCACGCCTTCGCTGTTCTCTCGCAACCGCACCAGCGAAAAGCGGAAGTCGGCCTCCACCCGCTGCTTATTGAAGCCCAGAGCGATCAGCTTGCGGCCGACGAAGTGGGTGAGCACCGTTCCGACGATGGCGTACGCGAGCGCCGTCCACACGAGGTAGCCGGGAATATTGAAACCCCACAGCTCGAGCGATCCGGAGAGCCCCCACAGGATGACAACGAAGGAGCCGAGCGTGACGACCGACGAGAGCAGGCCGAGGGCTAGGCTGCTGGTGTAGTCGACAAAGAAATTCAGGTCCTCCGAGATCCGCTGGTCCGGGTTGTCGGTGCCGCGGTCGAGGAGCTGCATGCGGTAATACGCCTGGTCCTGCAACCACTCCTGGAGGAAGTGGTCCGTGAGCCACGTGCGCCATTCGATCTGCAGCATCTGGAGAAACCACGAGCGGTAGACCGCGAGGACGATGTACGCGAACGCAAGCACGCCAAACTTGCCGAGCTGGTAGAAAAACTCCGCCTGGTCCTTCTTCTCGAAGGTGTTGTAGAAGTCGCGGTTCCAGTAGTTGAACAGCACCTCCATGTAGACCAGGGAGAGCACCAGGCCGACTACGAGGACGAGCAGTCCGAGCGCCTTGCCGCGCTTCTCCGAGACCCAGTAGGGCTTGGTAAGTGCCCAGAAAGCCTTTAGAAATCCATTAGTTCGCATGGCGCACCTAAGAGGGGACTCAAATCAGTTTACAGAACCGTCATCGCGGGTTAACAATCGAGGGGCATGTCTTCGGGCCGGGTCTTTCGCTTCGCGCCAACTCCTGACCGTCCCGCGCGCCATTTGTTCGTCTTTCTGCACGGCTGCGGCGCGACCGCGCAGTCGATGATCCCGATCGCGTTCAGGTTCCAGGCCCGCTTTCCGAGCGCCGCGCTGGTCGTGCCGAGCGGGTTCGACCCCGACGCGCGCGGCGGCGCCGCGCAGGACTGGTACCCGACGCGCGGCCTCAACGTCGACAACCACCGGGAGCGGGTCGCGTCGGTGCTGCCCGACGTCGAGGACCTCGTGCGCCGCGAGCAGACCAACTTCGGCGTCACCGCGAGCCGCACCGTGCTCATCGGCTTCTCGCAGGGCGGCACGGTGGCGCTCGAGCTGGTGAAGACGCCCGGACTCGCCGGAGCAGTGGTGGCCTTCTCGTCGCGTTACGCGCGCCTTCCGGCTTGCGGCGCGCGCATCTCGTCGCGCATCCACCTCGTGCACGGCGAATACGACTCGGTCGTCTCGCGCGTCTACGCCGAGCGGGCGGCGCGAGTGCTCGCCGGGCTGCACGTTCCCGTCACGCTCGACATCGTCGAAGACCTCGGCCACGCGCTCTCGCACCGGGCGATCAGCCTGGGCTCCCTGCGGCTGCTGCAGGGCATCTACGAAGGCCGTCGCGCCACCCTGCATTGAAGGAAGGCATCGTTCTCGTCGCTCACGGGTCGCGCGATCCGGAGTGGTCGCGACCGTTCGAGCGCATAGCAGCGAGCCTCGCGCACAAGCTTCCGGCCGTCAGCGTCGGGCTCGCCTACCTCGAGCACGGCCCGTCGCTTGAAGAAACCGTGACCGCGCTGGTCGCGAAGGGCGTGGGCTCGATCCGGGTAGTCCCGGCATTCCTCGGCCAGGGCAGCCACGTGAAGGACGATCTTCCTCGACTCCTGCATCAGGCCGCGCGCCCGGGGTTGACGCTGCGGCTCGAGAAGCCGTTCGGCGAGCAATCGCAGGTCATCGAAGCGATCGCCTCCGCTATTTCCTCGGTTCAGAAAGACGCGTGAGCATCGCCATGACGGCGCGGATCTGCGCGCCGTCCTTGGTGTGGTATTGCGCGCCGGTATAGCCCCACCAATCCCAGCAGCCGTTCGGGTTGTAGACCCACCAAAAGCGGGCGATGGCCTGCGGATAGAGCACGACGATGCGATTGGTGTCGGCCCAGCGGTTGTAGCCCGCTTCGCGCGCGAACGCGTCGTTGACCGCGCTTTTTCCCTGCAGGCAGCCGTGAAAGGCAACGTGCACGCGGCAACGCTGGGTCTCGCAGTCTTTCGGGACGTAGAGGTAGCCCTCGTCGTCCATGCTGATCTCGTAGCCGCCGAAGGGCTTCTGATCGAAGCTCTCCAGACGCCCCGTCGGGCTTGCCGCCGGTGGCGCGAGCGGGCCGGCGAGATACTGGAGCAGCGCGCCCGCCGCGTCGTAGTGGCAATCGTTGATGTACGGCGAGCGCGTCACGCCGCAGTCCTTGTTCCCGCTGTCCTCGGTGACCATCGCATGGCCCGCCGGCTTGTCTCCCACGAGGACGGTCGCGGTCTTGTAGGCGCCGTAGAACGCCTGCAGCTCTAGCACGACCTCGCGCGCCACCGTGTCGTCGTGCGTGCCGGTGAAGAGCCAGGCGCGCGCCGAGGCGAGATTCGCGGTCGCGTCGATGCGCCCGCTCGCGGCGAGAGCGTCGGTCGCGCTCTTGAGCGTAGCGAGCGACGGCAGCGGCATGAACGCGCCTGGCTTCATGCAGTTGTAGTACGCGGTCCACAGGCTGCCCTGCGCGCAGTAGTACGGCCCGCCGGCCAGCGCGCCCGCGCCCTTGATGCGGGCCGAGTGGGCGATATGGACCTGCACCGCCATGTACGCGCCGGAGGAAAGTCCCGACACGGTCGCCGCCTGCTCGGCGTCCAGGCGCGGCAGCGGCGGCGCCGCCCATGCGTGAAGCGAGATCAGCGCGAGTGCGAGGCGACCCGTCGCGCCGCAGAAACGCATGCATCATCTTAGCGGAACCTGCTGCGCCGCAATAAGATTTACGGGAGTAAAGTTGAGGCGAGAGGAGGCGCAAGCCATGGACCGTCCCGTGCGCAGCATCATCGAGAATCAGGCCCCCGTCACCGCGACCGCCGAGATGACCGTCGCCGCGGCTTCGCGCCTCATGAAAGCCAAGCGCATCGGCGCCATCCTCGTGCTCGATGGCGCCCGCCTCGCCGGCATCTTCACCGAGCGCGATGCGCTGTTTCGGGTAATCGCCGAGAACCGCGATCCGGGCAAGACCAAGCTCGGCGACGTCATGACGCGCAACCCGCGCACCATCGCACCCGATCGTCCTTTCGGGCACGCGCTGCACCTCATGCACGAGGGCGAGTTCCGGCACGTTCCGGTGGTGGAGAACGGCCGCCCCGTCGGCATCGTGTCGGCGCGCGACGCGCTGGGGCCGGATCTGAAGCAGTTCATCTCAGACCTGGACAGCCGCACTCACATCGGCGAAATCCTGGGATAGCTTTCAGCCCTGGAGCTCGGGCAGGTCCCTGAAGAGCTCCAGCGCTTCGGGATTCGCGAGCGCGTCGGTGTTGGTCACCGGCATGCCGTGCACCACCGCCTTGACCGCGAGCTCGACCACCTTGCCGTTCTTGGTGCGCGGGATGTCGCTCACCTGGACGATGCGCGCGGGCACGTGGCGCGGCGAGGCGTGGCGGCGGATCTCGAAGCGGATGCGCTCCTCGAGGTGGTCCTCGAGACGCTGTCCGTCCCTTAGCTTCACGAACAGCACGACGCGCGAATCGGTGGGCTGCTCGGGCGGCCAGAGCTGGCCGATGGCCACCGCCTCTTCGACCTCGTCGATGCGCTCGACCACGCGATAGATTTCGGCCGTGCCGATGCGCACGCCGCCCGGGTTGAGCGTGGCGTCGGAGCGCCCGTAGACGAGCATCGTGCCGCGCTCGGTGAGCTCGGACCAGTCGCCGTGCGTCCAGACGCCGGGATACTTGGCGAAGTAGGCCGAGTGATAGCGCTCGCCGCCGCGGTCGTTCCAGAACCCGAGCGGCATCGAAGGAAACGGCTTGGTGCATACCAGCTCGCCCTTCTTGCCGACCACGGAATTGCCTTCTTCGTCGAACACCTCGACCGCCATGCCGAGCGAGCGGCACTGCAGCTCGCCCCGGTAAACCGGCAGCACGGCGCTCGCGTCTGCGAAGGCGCCCATGATGTCGGTGCCGCCGGAGATGGAGGCGAGGCAGGCGTCGCTCTTGACGGCGTCGTAGACGTAGTCGAAGCCCTCCGGCGCGAGCGGCGATCCGGTCGACAGGATCATGCGTACCGAGCCGAGGTCGTGCGTGTCGCACGGCCGCAGGCCGCGCTTCGCCGCGGCATCGATGAACTTGGCCGAGGTGCCGAAATGGGTGATGCGCTCTTTCTCGGCGTAGTCGAAGAGAATGCGGCCGTTGCGGGCGAAGGGCGAGCCGTCGTAGAGCATCACGCTCGCCTCCGCCGCGAGCGCCATGAAAAGGAGGTTCCACACCACCCAGTTCGTGGTGCAGTAGTAGAAGTAGCGCTCGCCCGGGCGCAGGTCGAAGTGCAGCTTGAACATCTTCAGCGCCTGCAGCAGCGTCCCGCCGGCGCCGTGCACGATGCACTTGGGCTTTCCGGTCGTGCCCGAAGTGAACAGGATGAACACCGGATGATCGAACGGCAGCTGCGCGAAGGCGATGCCGCCGGGCGTGTAGCGGCGCAGCCACTCGCCCAGCGCCACGGCCTTGGGAATCTCCGACACGTCGACCTTCGGGTCGAGATGCGGCACCACCACGACCTTCCGCACGCTCGGCAGCTTTTCCACCAGCGCGGCGACGCGCTCGAGCGAGTCGTGCGTCTCGCCGTTGTAGCGGTAGCCGTCGGCGCAGAAGAGCACCTTGGGCTCGATCTGGCCGAAACGCTCCAGCACGCCTTCGACGCCGAAATCCGGCGAGCAGGAAGACCACACGATGCCCTGCGACAGCGCCGCCAGCGCGAGCATTCCGGCCTCGGGGAGGTTGGGAATGAACGCCGCGGCGCGGTCGCCGGCGCGCAATCCGAGCGCGGCCAGCGCCTGGGCGGCGCGCGAGACGTCGCTGTAGAGGTCGGCGTACGAGACTCGCCGCCGGGGACCGGATTCGTCCCAGAACACGAAGGCGTCGCCGCGGTCGCCGCGGCGCATGAGGTTCTCGGCGAGGTTCAGGCGCGCCTCCGGGAACCAGCGCGCGCCGGGCATCTTGTCGCCGTCGACCAACACCGTGGCACCCTTGCGCGAGGCAAGCACGCCGCAGAAATCCCAGGTGTCGGACCAGAACTCTTCCGGGCGCTCGACCGACCAGCGGTAGAAGTCCGGGTAGCTGTTCAGCTCGAGGCGGCGCTTGCGCACCATCTGGCGCGCGAACTGCGTGAGCTGCGCCTCCTCGACGGCGCGCTCGCTCGGCTGCCAAAGTATCTGCGGCGCATTCGCCGTCATGGTGGTGTCGTCTCCGGCCTGCAGTTGTCTCCGGCCGATTTCGCGCAGCATTATATGGCCCATGGATGAACGCATCCGTCAGGACCACCGCCTCGCGGAAGCCGAGGCGGTAGACCGGCTGCGCGCCCTGCAGCCCGGTCGCGAGGCGTCGCAGCGGATCACCGAGCAGGCGCTCGGCCTGGCGCGCGAGGTGCGGTCGACGCGCCCGGCCGCCCTCAGCGCCGAGTCGTTCCTGCGCCACTACGGCCTCTCGACGCCGGAAGGCGTTGCCCTCATGTGCGTCGCCGAGGCGCTCCTGCGCATCCCGGACCCAGAGACTGCCGACGCCCTGCTGCGCGAGAAGCTCTCCGCCGGAGAATGGGGCAAAAGCGGGGCGGACGACGCGGACGACTCGTGGGCCGCGAGCGCGGCCGATTGGGCGCTCATGCTGACCGGCACGCTCGCGCGCTGGCGCGAAGCGCAGGCCGAGCCGATCGCCCAGCTCAAGCGCCTCGCCGCGCGCCTGGGCGAGCCTGTGGTGCGCACCGCGGTGCGCCAGGCGATGCGCATCCTTGCGAGCCAGTTCGTGATCGGCGAGACGATCGAAGAGGCCGTGACCCGCGGCCGCGCGTTCGAAGCCTACCGCTTCTCCTACGACATGCTCGGCGAGGCGGCGCGCACCGGCGAGGACGCGGCGCGCTACTTCGACGCTTATTGCCGCGCGATCCGCGGCACGCCGGCGGGCGACGGCGTGTCGGTGAAGCTCTCCGCGCTGCATCCGCGCTTCGAGGAGGCGAAGCGCGCACGCGTGCTCGACGAGCTCGCGCCGCGCGTCGCCCAGCTCGTTCGCCTCGCCGAGGAAAGCGCGGTCGCGATCACGATCGACGCCGAAGAGTCCGAGCGGCTCGAGCTGACGCTCGATCTTTTCGAGGCTCTGAGCCGCGGCCACGCGCTCGGGCTCGCCGTCCAGGCGTACCAGAAGCGCGCGCTCGCCGTGTGCGACTGGCTGGTCGGCCTGCGGCGCCGCGTTTCGGTGCGGCTGGTGAAGGGCGCGTACTGGGACGGCGAGGTCAAGCGGGCGCAGCAGCTCGGCATGCCCGATTACCCGGTGTTCACCCGGAAATCCGCGACCGACCTCTCCTATGTGGCGTGCGCGCGGCGGCTCCTCGCCGCCCCGGCGACCCTGTATCCCGCGTTCGCGACGCACAACTGCCGCACCGTCGCGACGATCTTCGAGCTCGCCGGCGACCGTCCATTCGAGTTCCAGAAGCTCTTCGGGATGGGCGACACGCTGTACGAGGTGCTTTCGCGCACGCGCGCGTTCGCCTGCCGCATCTACGCGCCGGTCGGGAGCTTCACCGACCTGCTGCCTTACCTCGTGCGGCGCCTCCTCGAGAACGGCGCCAACACGTCCTTCGTCCACCAGATCGCCGATCCGGCGGTGCCGCTCGAGGCGCTGGTCGCCGATCCCCTCGAAGCCCTGTCCCAGCCGTACAGCCCCGATCCGCGCATTCCACTTCCCCGCGAGCTGTATCCGGATCGCCTGAACTCGCTCGGGCTCGACCTCGCGCGCGAGGATGTTTTGCATTCGCTCGCCGAGAGAATTCGCTCCGATCGCGGCCGCGAGAATCTCGCCGCGGTGGAGAGCACCACCGCCCAGGAGCTCGACTTCAGCATCGCGCGCGCCGCGTCGGCGTTCGATTCGTGGACCCGCGTGCCGGCGCCCGAGCGGGCCGCAGCGCTCGAACGCGCGGCCGAGGCGATGGAACGGCGCATGCACGAGCTCGTATCGCTCATCGTGCGCGAGGGCGGCCGCACCTATGCCGACGCGGTTTCGGAAGTGCGCGAGGCGGCGGACTTCTGCCGGTACTACGCGCTGCAAGCGAGAAAACACTTTGGAGCCCCGCTTCGGCTCGCGGGGCCAGCCGGGGAAAGGAACGAGCTTTTTCTTCACGGCCGCGGCGTGTTTGCCTGCATCGCGCCGTGGAACTTCCCGCTCGCGATCTTCACCGGGCAGGTCGCGGCCGCGCTCGCCGCGGGAAACACGGTCATCGCGAAGCCCGCCGAGCAGACGCCCCGGATCGGCTGGCGGGCTGTGGAAATCCTGCACCAGGCCGGCATTCCGGCCGACGCCCTGTCGTGCGCGGTGGGCGACGGCGAGACGGTCGGCGCGCCGCTCGTCGCCGACCCTCGCATCGCAGGCGTCGCCTTCACCGGCTCGGACGAGACCGCGCGGCGCATCAACGCGGCGCTCGCGGCCCGTTCCGGGCCGATCGCGACGCTGATCGCGGAAACCGGCGGCGTCAACGCCATGCTGGTCGACGCTTCCGCCCTGCCCGAGCAGGTGGTCGACGACGTCGTCGTCTCGGCGTTCCAGAGCGCCGGGCAGCGCTGCTCGGCGCAGCGCATCCTGTTCGTGGACGAGGGTTGCGCGGCGCGCGTGATGCGCCTGCTCGCCGGCGCGCTCGCCGAGCTCAAGGTGGGCGACCCCGCCGAGCCCGACACGGATGTCGGGCCCATCATCGACGCCCCGGCGAGCGCGGCGCTGCTGCGGCACGTCGAGACGCTACGAGCGGGTGCCCGGCTGATCGGAGAGGCACGGGCGCCGGCATCGGGCAACTACCTCGCTCCAGTCGCGTTCGAGATGCCGATCGAGGCGCTGCCGCGGACCGAGGTCTTCGGCCCGATTCTCCATGTGTGCGTTTACCGAAGAAACGATCTGCGGCGAGTGCTGCAGTGGATCCGCGACACCGGCTACGGCCTCACGCTCGGCGTGCACAGCCGCATCCAGAGCTTCGTCGACACCGTGGTGCGCGAAGCGCGGGTGGGCAACGTCTACATCAACCGCAGCATGATCGGCGCCGTGGTCGGCGTGCAGCCGTTCGGCGGCGAAGGCCTCTCGGGCACCGGCCCGAAGGCCGGCGGGCCGCACTACCTTCTGCGCTTCGCAACGGAGAGAACCCTGACCGTCAACACTGCCGCGGTCGGCGGCGTCACCGAGCTCCTGACTCGACCCGCGGATCCGGCCTAGCGCGCGCTCATCAGCTCGCGCGCGGCCGACTTGTTGTGCTCGTACATGCGGCGGTTGTATTCGACGACGTAGGCGTGCTGCCTGTTCATGCGCACGCTCGCGTCGTGGCCGAGGCTTTCGTAGCACGAAGCGCCGAGGGGCTTGACGCCGATCGTCCAGGGCGAGGCGGTCTCCTTGCCCGCTTCCGCGGCCGGATAGCCGGACACCTCGTCCACGCACTGGCGCATCGACATGTAGCGGCGGTCGCCGGTCTTGATCGCCTGGGCCACCGCCTGCTCCACCGGAGTCTGAGTCAGGGTGTCGGGTGCACCCTTGCCAGCCGCCAGGCGCGCGCCCACCGGCTCACCGTCGACCATGTCGGCGATCGGGCCGGCAACGTGGATCGCGACCACGATGGCGAAGGCGCTGCACACCGCGCGTATTGGCGTCCATCTCACGACGATTGGCCAGCCGCGCTTGAGGAAGAAGAGCATCGTTCCCACACAGACGATGGCGAGCGCGACGATCGGATGGCGCTCGCAGATCCCATAGGTGTAGGCAGAAAGCTTCGCCGCGAAGGGCATCGCCTGCTCGAGCATCTTCCAGCCCTTGTGCGCGAAGGCCATCACGTAGACGAGCGACGAAACCGCGATCAGCCAGCCACCGGCAGCGAAGGCGAGGTTGCTCGGCAGGCTGTAAGGCCGCCATTCCTGCTGCAGCAGCACGAAGACCGCGAGGGCCGCAACCGTAATCAGCGCGACGGCGAGCATGTGCTCGCTGAAGGCCCGTTGTACGAGGCTGGGCCAGGAGCTGACGAAATCGACGATGGCGTCCATAGCGCCTCCTTCTTGGATTCGCCAAGCTATCCAAGCCCTATGGGCGCGGCAAGCAACTATGTCAGGCTGAGCGGCGCGGCGTGAATTGCATCACGCCTGGGCGTTGCAGCTATGCTCTGCGCACCATCGTCGGCGTGAGCGCCTTCACCGAAGGCGCGCCCACCTGCTGCATGATCGCGCGCAGCTCGACACGCAGCAGCTCCATCACCCGCTCCACGCCCGGCTGCCCGAATGCTCCCAGTCCCCAGATATACGGCCGCCCGATGCACACGCCTTGCGCTCCCATGGCGAGCGCCTTGACGATGTCGGTGCCGCGGCGAAAGCCGCTGTCGACGAGGATCGGGATGCGACCGCGCACGGCCTCGACGATCTCGGGCAGCGCGTCGATGGTGGAGCGGCCGCTGTCCTCGCTGCGCGCGCCGTGGTTCGACACGATGATTCCATCCATGCCCTGCTCCGCGGCGAGCACCGCATCCTCGTGCGCCAGGATGCCCTTGAGCACGATTTTCATCTTCGTCGTATCGCGCAGCCGCTTGAGGAAATCCCAGGTCATATTCGACGACTGGGTATTGGTCAAACCGGATACGTCGACACCTTCATACATCGCTCGGCGTTTCAGGCTGGCCTGCAGGCTGCTGCGGTCGTGGCAGGTGGCGCACTCGCGCTTGTCGGTGCGCTGAAGCCGGAACAGCGTCTCCTGGTTGCGTCCGCCGCTGCGGTCCACCGTGACCGCCACCACCGGACAGCCCGCTTTCTCCGCCCGCGTGACGAACGCCTTGGCGACATCCCACTTGTTCGTCGCATAGAGCTGGTACCACACCGGAGAGCCGCGCGCGGCGGTGACGTCCTCGACCGACGACGTCGTCGCCGTCGACAGGATCATGAGATGGTTGCCCGCCCTGGCGCCCCGCGCCACCGCGATTTCACCTTCCTGGTGAAACGATTTCTGCCCGCCCACCGGGGCAATGATGATGGGGCTGGCGTAGCGCACGCCGAGGATCTCGGTGCTCATGTCGACCTTGCTCACGTCGACCAGCCTGCGCGGTCTGAGCTGGAACTTGAGAAAGCCCTCGCGGTTCGCGCGCAGGGTCACCTCGTCGTCGATGCCCGAGGCCATGTAGCCGAAGTGCGCCGGCGGGACGTTCTTGCGCGCCACCGGCTCGAAGTCGAACACGTTGATCGCGTCCTTCGGCGAGGCGATCAGGTCCTCCGTGCGCATCGGCGCCCACATGATCGGGTCGGGCAGCTTGGACGGCGCGAGCGGCCCGTCGCCGGCGGACGCGGCCAGCCCGGACCAGGCGAGCAGCGGACTGCCCGCGAGGAACTCGAGGAACCGGCGCCGGCTTTCAGCCTTCACATCTGTGTTGCGCATCGTTGTCTCCCCAACAAACGTGGTCTGTCCCTGATTTCGTTGGTCGTGTCCCTGATTCGTCAGTCGACGCGTGCGCCGGAAGCCTTCACCACCGGCGCCCACTTGGCGATCTCGCTCTTCACGAACTGCGCGAACTGCGCCGGCGTGTTCGGCGAGAAGCGCGCGCCCTCGTTCGGCAGCCGGGCCTGGATTTCGGGCGAGGCCATGATGCGCATGGTTTCGGCGTTCCACCGCTGGACGATGTCGGCGGGCGTGCCGGCGGGCGCGAACAGGCCGATCCAGTTGTTGACCTCGAATCCCGGCAGCGCCTCGCCGACGGTCGGCAGCTCCGGGGTCGCGGCGGCGCGCGAATGGCCCATGGTGGCGAGCGCGCGCAGCTTCCCCGCCTTCGCATGCGGCAGCACCGTGGGCATGGTGGCAAAGAGAAGCGAGGTCTGGCCCGCAAGGAGCTCGGTGATGGCGGGGACGTTTCCCTTGTAAGGCACGTGAGTCAGGTCGATCTTCGCCATCGTCTTGAAGAGCTCTCCGGCGAGGTGGCTCGCCGTCCCCATGCCGGCGGATGCGAACGTGAGCTCCCCCGGCCGCGCGCGGGCGAGCGCGATCAGCTCGCCGACGCCGTTCGCGGGCACCGAGGGATGCACCACCAGCAGGCCCTCCGCCTCGAGCACGAGCGCGATGGCGGCAAAATCCTTCACCGGGTCGTAGGGCAGCTTGGAAAAAAGACTTACGTTGACGGCGTGGGTCCCGACCGCGCCCATGACCAGCGTGTAGCCGTCGGGCGGCGACTTCGCCACGGCCTCGGCCGCGATGGTGCCGCCGGCGCCGGCGCGGTTTTCGACCAGCACCGGCTGGCCCCAGCTTTCGGCGACGCGCTGGCCGATGATGCGCGCGTAGATGTCGGCGATCCCTCCGACCGGGAATGCGCAGATGATGCGGACCGGCTTGGAGGGATATTGGACCGATGCGGGCTGGGCGAATGCGGGCCAAGAAACGAAAAGCGCAAGGCCAAGCGCCGCCAGCCGACCTAGAATTGCCATTCCTCCCTCCCGCGCCTAGTGTAGAACAGCCATAAGGTAGAAGAGCAGGATGGAAGCCAAGACGCAACCAGCGAAGTCGGAGCTCGCGGAGCGATTCGAGCGGCTCTATTACGCGGAGGTCGATCCCGAGGAGCTCGCCGCGCGCCGCGCCGGCGATCTCGCCGGCGCGGCTGCGAGCCACCTCGAGCTCGGCCGCAGGTTGTCGACCGGCAAGGCGACGATCCGTGCCTACAACCCCACGCCGGGCCAGCACGGCTGGCAAAGCACGCACACCATCGTGGAGATCGTCAGCGACGACATGCCGTTCCTCGTCGACTCGGTGACGATGGAAGTGAACCGCCAGGGCCTCACGCTGCACCTCGTGATCCATCCGGTGCTGCGGAGCGTGCGGAACGCCGCGGGCGAGCTCGAGTCGGTGTGCGCACCGGGCGAGTCTGCCGCAGGCCGCCTCGAGTCGTTCATGCACCTCGAGGTGGACCGCCGCACCGATCCGGCGAAGCTCGCGGAGCTGGAAACGGGGCTCGCCAAGGTGCTCGGCGACGTGCGGTCGGCGGTGCAGGACTGGGGGGCGATGAAGGGCCGCATGGCCGAGGTGCTCGCCCGGCTGGACGAAGCACGCAACGGCGTCGCACGCGCCGAGCTCGAGGAAGGCCGCGCCTACCTCGAGTGGCTGATGAACGATCACTTCACCTTCCTCGGCTGCCGGGATTATGTCCTCGAGCGGGCGCAGGGCGACGACGTGCTGCGCATCGTGCCGGGAAGCGGCCTCGGCATCCTGCGGGAGCGCGGCGAGACGCTGTCGGTGAGCTTCGCCGGCCTGCCGCCGGAGGCGCGCAAGCGCGCCCGAGTGAAGGAGCTCCTGGTGCTGATCAAGGCGAGCTCGCGCTCGACGGTGCACCGCTCGGGCCACCTGGACTACGTCGGCGTGAAGCATTTCGGGGCCGCCGGCGAGGTCACCGGCGAGACCCGCTTCCTCGGCCTCTACACGCACACCGTCTACGCGGAAAACGTGACGCAGGTGCCGATCCTGCGGCGCAAGCTCGCCGCGGTCGTAGAGCGCGCGGGGCTGCTGCCGGCGGGACACAGCGGCAAGGCGCTCGCGTCGATCCTCGAGAGCTACCCGCGCGACGAGCTGCTGCAGATCAGCGCCGACGACCTCTATGCGCATGCGATGGCGATCCTCCAGCTCGGCGAGCGCCAGCGCCTGCGCCTGCTCGTGCGCCAGGACGCCTACTCGCGGTTCGTGTCGTGCCTCATTTTCGCCCCGCGCGAGCGCTACAACACGGAGCTGCGCATTCGCTTCCAGCAGATCCTCACCGAGGCCTTCGACGGCATCTCCTCCGAATTCGAGGTCGACCTCTCGTCCTCCGGGCTCGGACGCATCCTCATGCGCATCGCCACCAAGCCGGGCGCGATGCTGCGCGCGCCGGACGTGAGGGCGCTCGAGAAGCGCCTGGTCGACGCCATGCGGCGCTGGGAGGACGACCTGCACGCCGCGCTCGTCGAGCGCCACGGCGAGGAACGCGCCAACCAGCTCTATGGGATCTACGCCAACGCGTTCCCCGCGAGCTACCGCGAGGAATACGCGGTGCAGGACGCCGTGGGCGACATCGACATGCTCGAGAAGCTCGATCCGAAGACCGACCTCGGCATGAACCTGCACGCGAGCGCCCGCGCGGAGGCCGGGACCCTGCGGTTCAAGATCTACCGTCGGGGCAGCCGGATTCCGCTCTCCGACACCCTCCCGATGCTGGAGCGGCTCGGCGTGCGGGTGCAGTTCGAGCATCCGCACCGGGTCGAGCCCGCCGGCGCGCTGCCGGTCTGGGTGGTCGACTTCGGTTTGACGCCGCCCGCGGCCGCGCGGCCGCTCCCCGAGGTGCGCGACAGCTTCCACGAGGCTTTCTTCGGCATGTGGTCCGGCGCCGTGGAGGCGGACCCGCTCAACCGCCTGGTGCTCACCGCCGGGCTCAAGCCCGGCGAGATCGTGGTGCTGCGCGCGTATGCGCGCTACCTCAACCAGACCGGCTCTGCGCTCAGCCTCTCCTACGTCGAGCAGGCGCTCGCCGCGAACCCGGCGGTGGCTTCGCTTCTCGTTCGCCTGTTCTTTTCGCGGTTCGACCTGAAGGGTGAAAAAGGCAAGCGGGATGAAAGCCATTTTGTTGCGGAAATCGAGACCGCGCTCGACGAGGTCGAGAACCTCGACGAGGACCGGATCCTGCGCAGCTTCCTCGCGGTGGTGCAGGCGACGACCCGGACGAACTACTTCCTCGAGCGGCCCTACCTTTCGTTCAAGCTCGACCCCAAGCGCGTCCCCGGGCTGCCCGAGCCGCGGCCGATGCACGAGATCTGGGTGTACTCGCCGCGCGTCGAGGCGGTGCACCTGCGCGGCGGGCCGGTGGCGCGCGGCGGAATCCGCTGGTCGGACCGCAGGGAAGATTTCCGCACCGAGGTGCTCGGCCTGATGAAGGCGCAGATGGTGAAGAACGTGGTCATCGTCCCGGTCGGCGCGAAGGGCGGCTTCGTCGTGAAGCGCGCCCCCTCCGGAAACCGGGAGGCGCTGATGAAGGAAGGGGTGGCCTGCTATCAGACGTTCCTGCACGGCCTGCTCGACGTCACCGACAACCTGGCCGACGGCGAGGTGGTTCCGCCGCGCGGCGTGCTGCGCCACGACGGCGACGATCCCTATCTCGTGGTGGCCGCGGACAAGGGCACCGCGACGTTTTCCGATTACGCCAACGCGATCTCGCAGGAGTACGGCTTCTGGCTGGACGACGCGTTCGCCTCGGGCGGCTCGGCCGGCTACGACCACAAGGCCATGGGCATCACGGCGCGCGGCGCGTGGGAATCGGTCAAGCGCCACTTCCGCGAGCTCGGCATCGACACGCAGGCGAACGAGTTCACCGTCGTCGGCGTCGGCGACATGTCGGGCGACGTCTTCGGCAACGGCATGCTGCTCTCGCGCAAGCTCAGGCTGGTTGCCGCGTTCGATCACCGCCATATCTTTCTCGATCCGGCGCCCGAGCCGGAGAAAAGCTGGCAGGAGAGGAAAAGGCTGTTCGGGCTGCCGCGCTCCTCGTGGGCCGACTACGACGCAAGCCTGATCTCGCAGGGCGGCGGGGTGTTCCCGCGCAGCGCGAAATCGATCGCGTTGTCGTCCGAGGCGCGCAAGGTCCTCGACATCAAGGCAGAGGCGCTGACGCCCGGCGAGCTGATCAGTGCGATCCTCAGGTCGCCCGTGGATCTGCTCTACAACGGCGGCATCGGCACCTACGTGAAATCGAGCCGGCAGTCGAACGCCGAGGTCGGCGACCGCGCGAACGACGCCATCCGGGTGAACGGCGCCGAGCTGCGCTGCCGCGTCGTCGCCGAGGGCGGCAACCTCGGCTTCACCCAGCTCGGGCGCGTCGAGTACGCGCTGAAGGGCGGCCGCATCAACACCGACGCCATCGACAACTCGGCCGGCGTGGACTGCTCCGACCACGAGGTCAACATCAAGATCCTCCTGAACGCCGTGGTGCGCGAAGGCAAGCTCGCGCGCCCGGAGCGCGACAAGCTGCTGGCGGAGATGACCGGCGAGGTCGCGGCGCTCGTGCTGCGCGACAACTATTTCCAGACCCAGAGCCTGTCGGTCGCCGGAACGCTCGCGCCCGCGCTGCTCGACGCGCAGGAGCGCTTCATCAAGACCCTGGAGAAGGCGGGACGGTTGAACCGCGCGCTCGAGTTCCTGCCGAGCGACGAGGAGCTCGCCGAGCGCCGCGCCGCGAAGCTCGGCCTCACCTCGCCCGAGCGCGCGGTGCTGCTCGCCTACGCCAAGATCGCGCTCAACGACGAGCTGGTCGCGTCGAACGTCCCGGACGACCCGTGGATCGCGACCGCGCTCGAGCGCTATTTCCCGACCCCGCTGCGCGGCCGCTACAAGGCTCAGGTCTACGCGCACCCCCTGCGCCGCGAGATCATCGCCACGCACGTCGCCAACAGCATGGTGAACCGCGTCGGCAGCACGTTCGTGCACCGCATGCAGGAGGAAACGGGCGCGGCGGCGCCCGACGTGGTGCGCGCCTACCTCATCGTGCGCGAGGTGTTCGGCTTCGTCGAGCTCTGGCGCGCGAGCGAGGCGCTCGACTACCAGGTGCCCGACCGTACCCAGACCGCGATGATCATCGACGGGCTGCGCCTCATCGTGCGCGCGACGCTCTGGTTCCTGCGGCATCGCGAGCGCCTCGCCGACATCGCCGGATCGATCGAGCACTTCAGGATCGGGGCCGAGCGGGTCGCGGCGCTGTTCCCGCAGGCCCTGCCGCCGATGGACCAGTTCGCCTACACCTCGGCGGCCGGGCGGCTGGAGAAGGACCGCGTGCCGCGCGAGCTCGCCGCGCGTGTGGCGGGCCTGGACGCGATGTTCAACGCCCTCGACATCGTCGAGGTCGCCGACCGATTGAAGCGCGACGTCGCCGACGTGGCCCGGGTGCACTTCGGCCTGGCGGGCGAGCTCGACTTCCCGTGGCTGCGCGAGCGCATCGGCATCCTGCCGACCGAGAACCACTGGCAGACCCTCGCCAAGGCGGCGCTGCGCGACGACCTCTCCGGCATGCTGCGCGCGCTCACCGCCGACGCCCTGCGCGCCGGAGACGTCGCGAGCTGGAAGGCGCGCAACGCCGTCCTGCACGAGCGCCTGAAGCAGATCCTCGCCGAGCTGCGCGCGGTGGAGTCGCCCGACTTCGCCATGCTCTCGGTCGCGATGCGCGAGCTGCGCAACCTCGCCTCGCGCTAGAGTCAACTGCGGTAGAATTTTTCGCGGCATGGAAGGATCCACCATCCCTCGGAGGAGCAACAAGATGAAGCGTGCATTGGCCCGGCTCGCCGCACTGGCGGCCGCGATCGCGGTTGCGCTGCCCGCGGCCGCGCAGGAGGGCACCCTCAAGAAGATCAAGGACGCGGGCAGCATCACCATCGGGCACCGCGACGGCTCGGTGCCGTTCTCGTACTACGACGACAAGCAGCAGCCCGTCGGCTACGCCATGGACCTCTGTGCGCGCATCGTCGACGCCGTGAAGAGCGAGCTCAAGGCGCCGAAGCTCGAAGTGAAGTACCAGCTCGTCACCTCGGCGAACCGCATCCCGCTGATGGCGAACGGCACCATCGACCTCGAGTGCGGCTCTACCACCAACAACCTCGAGCGGCAGAAGCAGGTCGCGTTCACCATCACCCACTTCGTCACCGCCAACCGCTGGGTGGCGAAGCGCTCGGCCCGGATCAACAGGCTCGAGGACCTGAAGGGCAAGACCATCGTCTCGACCGCGGGCACCACCAACATCAAGCAGATCACCGAGCTGAACGGCCAGAAGAACCTCGGCATGAACATCATCTCGGCGAACGGCCATCCCGAAGCGTTCCAGATGGTCGAGACCGGGCGCGCGGTGGCCTTCGTGATGGACGACATCCTCCTCTACAGCCTCGCCGCGCAGTCGCGCAACCCGAAGGACTACGCCATCTCGGCCGAGGCGCTCTCGGTCGAGCCCTACGGCATCATGCTGCGCAAGGACGACCCGGCGTTCAAGAAGGTCGTCGACGCCGCCATGATCCAGACCTACAAGTCGGGCGCGATCAACGCCATCTACGACAAGTGGTTCCAGAAGCCCGTGCCGCCGCGCAACATCAACCTCAACGTGCCGATGAGCGAGCAGTTCAAGAAGGTGATCAAGAACCCGACCGACTCGGGCGATCCCAAGGACTACCAATAGCCGCGTTCGGGCAAAGCGAAACGGGGACTGAGGTCCCCGTTTTCACGTCGCGCATCTTCCGAGGGGAGACGTGAAGTACAGCTGGCACTGGCAGGTGCTGCTCGAGACCGAGCCTGGCGGCACCGGCACCTATCTGCACTACCTGCTGGTGGGCCTGGGCTGGACGCTCGCCACCGCGCTCGCCGCCTGGGTAATCGCGCTAGCCCTCGGCGCGCTGGTCGGCACGGTGCGCACCACCACCGTGCGCTGGGCGGTGCGCCTGGGCAACCTGTACGTCGAGATCTTCCGCAACGTTCCGCTCATCGTGCAGATGTTCCTGTGGTTCTTCGTCGTGCCCGAGCTGCTGCCGGAGCGCCTCGGCGACTGGATCAAGCAGATGCCCCCGCCGTGGGGCTCCTACGTTCCCGCGGTGCTCTGCCTCGCGATCTTCACCTCGGTGCGCGTCGCCGAGCAGGTGCGCGCCGGCATCAATTCGCTGCCGCGCGGCCAGCGCATGGCCGGCACGGCCATGGGCCTGACCCAATCCCAGACCTACCGCCACGTCATCCTGCCGCAGGCCCTGCGCATCATCCTGCCGCCGCTCACCTCCGAGTTCATGAACATCATCAAGAACTCCTCGGTGGCCCTGACCATCGGCCTGCTCGAGCTGACCGGGCGGGCGCGCGCGATGCAGGAGTTCAGCTTCCGCGTGTTCGAGGCGTTCACCGCGGCGACCGTGATCTACCTCCTCACCAACCTCGTCGTCGTCCTCGCGATGCGCGCGTTCGAAAAAAGCGTCCGCGTCCCCGGCCTGATTGCCGCCGGGAGTGCTCCGCAGGCGGGCCACTGAGTCGATGTTCGCGGGCTACGACTTCGAGGTCATCCAGCGCTCGCTGCCCTACCTGTTCCGGGAGGGCATGGTCTTCACGCTCACGCTGACGGCGATCGCCGCGACGGGCGGCATCGTCTTCGGCACGGCTCTCGCCATGATGCGGCTGTCGGCGCTCAAGCCGGTCTCGATGCTCGCCGGCGGCTACGTCAACCTGATGCGCTCGGTGCCGCTCGTGCTGGTGATCTTCTGGTTCTTCTTCCTCGTCCCCTACATCGGCGCATGGATCATCGGCGCCAGGGAGCCGGTCCGGGTCGGCGCGTTCCTCTCGGCGGCGATCACCTTCACCATGTTCGAGGCCGCCTATTACTGCGAGATCATGCGCGCGGGCATCCAGTCGATTCCGCGCGGGCAGGTGTGGTCGGGGTACGCCCTCGGCCTCAACTACTGGCAGACGATGGGCCAGATCGTGCTGCCGCAGGCGTTCCGCAACATGGTCCCGGTGCTGCTCACCCAGACCATCATCCTGTTCCAGGACACCTCGCTCGTGTACGTCATCTCGGCCACCGACTTCCTGGGCGCCGCGTCGAAGGTCGCGAACCGGGACTATCGGCTGGTGGAGATGTATACCTTCGTCGCGGTGGTCTACTTCGTCGTCTCGTACTCGCTCTCCCTGCTGGTAAGGCGACTTCAGGATAGGATCGCCATCGTCCGATGATCTCCATCAAATGATCTCCATCAAAAATGTGAGCAAGTGGTACGGCAGCTTCCAGGTGCTCGCCGACTGCAGCACCGAGGTCGGCAAGGGCGAGGTCGTGGTGGTGTGCGGCCCTTCGGGCAGCGGCAAGTCGACCCTCATCAAGACGGTGAACGCGCTCGAGCCGTTCCAGAAGGGGACGATCACCGTGGACGGCGTCTCGGTGGGCGACCCGAAGACCAACCTGCCGAAATTGCGCTCGCGCGTGGGCATGGTGTTCCAGCACTTCGAGCTCTTCCCGCACATGACCGTGACGCAGAACCTGACCCTGGGCCAGGTCAAGGCCCTCGGCCGGAGCGTTGAGGAGGCGCGGCAGAAAGGCCTCAAGCTCCTCGAGCGCGTCGGCCTGTCGGCTCACAGGGACAAGTATCCGGCCCAGCTCTCCGGCGGCCAGCAGCAGCGCGTCGCGATCGCGCGCGCGCTCTCGATGGACCCGATCGCGATGCTCTTCGACGAGCCCACCTCGGCCCTCGACCCCGAGATGATCAACGAGGTGCTCGACGTGATGGTGGAGCTCGCGCGCGAGGGCATGACCATGATGGTCGTCACGCACGAGATGGGCTTCGCGCGCAAGGTCGCGCACCGCGTCATCTTCATGGACGGCGGCCGCATCGTCGAGGACGCGGACAAGAAGGACTTCTTCGGCAAGCCGCGCTCCGAGCGCGCGCAGGTCTTCCTGTCGAAGATCCTGCAGCACTGAGGAAATCGGGGTCGGGGTGAATTCAACCCGTCGAGGCAACGGTAGCACTTAACGCCTGCAAGGGCGTACGCCAGTTTAAGGTTTCTCGAGGCCGCTCGTTCAGTTCGCGGGCGACGTAGTTCAGGCGCGCCTGGGTGATCTGAGAGAGGTCATGG
>DASXAO010000008.1:0-6432 GCA_036406675.1 Burkholderiales bacterium | reverse complement strand
GCCATGCGCTCCTCGAACACCGCCACGGTGGGGTTGGAGATGCGCGAATAGACGTTGCCGAAGGTCTGCAGGTTGAAAAGGCTCGCCGCGTGCTCGGCCGAGTCGAACACGAACGACGTCGTCTGGTAGATCGGCGCGGCGCGCGCGCCGGTGGCCGCGTCAGGGATCTGCCCGGCGTGCAGGCACAGCGTTTCGATTCCGAACTTTCGATCCGGCATACGGGAATTCTAGCCCGTTGCCGGGTGCGCACCGGCCCCGCCCGCGGCCGGCTCAGTCTTCCTGCTCGGGGGGCGCTTCGGGGCGCGCGGCCGCGCGGAGGTACTCGGAGGGCGCGACGCCCACCTGGTTGTGGAAGAACCGGGTGAAATTGCTCTGCGCGGAGAAGCCGAGCTCGGCCGAGAGCTCGGCGATCTTGCCGCGCCCCGAGGACAGGCGCGCGATCGCGGCCTCGATGCACAGCAGGTCGAGATAGGCGCGCGGCGAGAACCCGGTGCAGATCTGGAACAGATCGTAGAACCGCGAGCGCGACAGGCCCACCTGATTGGCGAGCTGATCGATGTTGAGGTCCTTGTTCGGATGCGCGCGCAGCAGCGCGATCGCGCGGCGGATGCGCGTGTCCTCGAAGCGCGAGCCGCGCCACAGCGGCGAGGAGGCGCGCCGCCCCGCAAGGTAGGTCTCGACGATCGAGAGCAGCAGCTCCTGGAGCATGAACTCGAGGCGCTCCGAGGAGAGGAAGCGGTCGTTCAGCACTTCGACGGCGAGCGTCTCGGCGAGCTGCCGGATGCGCGGCGTGATCGGCTCGCGCTGCTGCGCGAAAGGCTTGCGCTCGACGCCGTCGAACGCGGCCGGGAAGGATTCGTGCAGCCATTCGCCCGCGATGTGGAACACGAGCGCGCGCCGCGCGGCTGCGTTGCGGAAGGTCTTGCCGGGATTGAGCAGCACGAGCTCGGGATCGCCTTGACGCAGCACGATCGCCGGATCCTCCTGCGCGCGCAATTC
Source organism: Burkholderiales bacterium (assembly GCA_036406675.1). Classification (GTDB taxonomy): domain Bacteria; phylum Pseudomonadota; class Gammaproteobacteria; order Burkholderiales; family SG8-39; genus SCGC-AG-212-J23. The sequence continues at coordinate 5,433 of DASXAO010000008.1, read as the reverse complement.
GTCGTGCGCGTCGAGGTCACTCAGGAGAAGCCGGCCGAACCTCCCCTCGAATATTCTTATCATCCTCCCCATCGGGGGGAGGATACCTCAGTACGCGAGCCAGCGGGGCCGCTTTGCGGAGATGACTTTGGTATTCACGCCGACCCAGTTCAGCCCGCCGAAGAGCCGGCCGTGCTCGATCTTCACGCAACGGTCTAGAACCGCCTCGAGGCCGGCCGCGCGCGCCCGCGACGCCGCCGCCTCGTTGCGCACGCCGAGCTGCTGCCAGAGCACCTTCGCGCCGATCGCGATGGCGTCCTCGGCGATCGGCGGAACGTCCTGGGCTTTGCGGAAGACGTCGACCATGTCGACTTGCTCCGGGATCTCGCGCAGCGACTTGTAGCACTTCTCTCCGAGGATGCTCTCGTACCTGGGGTTCACCGGGATGATGCGGTAGCCATGCTCCTGCATGTACTTCGCGGCGAAGTAGCTCGGCCGGTACCAGTCGGCCGACAAGCCGACCACCGCGATCACCCGCGTTTCCTTGAGGATGCGGCGCAGCGTGTTGATGTCGTCCATGGGCGGAATACTATAATCGAGCGCTCCTTCCCGCGCCGTGGAATAAACCTATGACGTTGCATGTGCAGGTGGCGACTCTGCTCGAGCGCGTGGCGCGTTCGCCGCTGCCGCCCTACCACGCGGTGCCCGCGTTCGTCGCGCGCCGGATCTACCGCGACACCCGGGCCGCGCTTGCCCCGTCGCCACCTCCGATCGCGGAATCCAGGCTCGCCGTGTTCGACGGCAAGTTCGCGGTGCGCATCTATCGCCCGGTGGCGGGAGAGACCTTGCCGGCGCTCGTGTTCTTCCACGGCGGGGGCTGGACGATCGGCGACCTGGACACCCATGACGTCGTGTGCAGGCAGCTCGCCATCGGTGCGCGCTGCGCGGTGTTCTCGGTGGACTATCGCCTCGCCCCGGAGCATCCGTTTCCGGCCGCGGTGGACGATTGCTTTCTCGCGACGGAATACGTCCGCCGAAACGCCGACGCCTTGAAGGTCGATCCAGACCGGATTGCCGTGGGCGGCGACAGCGCGGGCGGAAACCTCGCTGCGGTCGTCGCTCTCCTGGCGCGCGACAAGGGCGGCCCGGCCATCGCCTACCAGCTCCTGATCTACCCGGCGACCGACCAACGCTGCGGATTCCCGTCGCACGAGCGCAACGGCGAGGGCTACCTGCTGACCAAGGAAGGCATCCGGTTCTTCCGTGGCGGCTACCTTCCGAACGTGGCGGACCGCACCGACTGGCGCGCTTCGCCGCTTCTCGCCGCGAGCCACGCCGGCCTGCCGCCGGCGCTCCTCCTGACGGCCGGCTACGATCCCCTGGTCGATGAAGGGCGCGCCTACGCGGAGCGGCTCGCGGCCGCGGGCGTAGAGGTCGCTTACAGGGAGTACGCCGACATGGTGCACGGCTTCATCCTCTTCGGCGGCGTGCTGGACGTTGCCAATGCGGCCGTGGCCGAATGCTGCGAGCACTTGAGGCGCCGGTTCTTCGCCGGCCATTCAGAGAGAATGAAGGCATGAAATCAGACCTGAAAACCCGCCACGGCGGCCGGATCCTCGCCGACGCGCTGGCCGCTCACGGCGTAAAGCTGGCCTTCGGCGTCCCGGGCGAGAGCTACCTGCCGGTGCTCGACGGGCTGCACGACCTGCGCGAGCGGATCTCCTTCATCGTGTGCCGCCAGGAAGGCGGCGCTTCCTACATGGCGGAAGCGTACGGCAAGCTCACCGGCGAGCCCGGGGTGCTCTTCGTCACGCGGGGCCCCGGCGCCACGAACGGCGCGATCGGCGTGCACACCGGGTTTCAGGATTCGACGCCGATGGTGGTCTTCATCGGCCAGGTCGGCAACGAGTTCGCCGAGCGCGAGGCGTTCCAGGAAATCGACTACCGGCGGATGTACGGCCAAATGGCGAAATGGGTGGCGCAGATCGACCGGGTCGAGCGGATCCCGGAATACGTGAGCCGGGCTTTCCACACCGCGATGGCCGGCCGCCCCGGCCCCGTGATTCTCGCGCTGCCCGAGGACACGCTGTTCGCGGAGGCGGCCGTCGCGGACGTGCCGCGCTATCACACCGTGCGCCCCGCCGCATCGGCTTCCGAGGTGGCAAAAGCGGCCGAGCTGCTGTCGGGGGCGCAAAAGCCCTTCGTCATCGTCGGCGGCGGCGGCTGGACCGGCGACGCCTGCCGCAGCCTCCAGCGCTGGATCGAGAAGACCGGCCTGCCGGCCGGCACCTCGTTCCGCTGCCAGGACCTCTTCGACAATCGCAGCGCGAGCTACGCCGGCGACGTCGGGATCGGCATCAACCCGAAGCTTGCCCAGAGAGTGAAGGAGGCCGACGTCCTGCTCGTCATCGGTGCGCGGCTGGGCGAGATGACCACGAGCGCCTATTCGCTCGTCGAGGCGCCGGTGCCGAAGCAGACGCTGATCCACGTTCACGCCGGCACGGAAGAGCTCGGACGGGTCTACCGCCCGGCGCTGCCGATCAACTCCGGCTATCCGCAATTCATCGAATCAATCGAAAAGATCCACCTTCAGGGAAAGGGATGGAAAGAGCAGACAGCCGCGGCGCGCCAGGAATATCTCGAGTGGGCGGAGCCGCGCCCGATGCCCGGCAGGCTCCAGTACGGCGAGGTCGTGCGCTGGCTGTCGGACCGGCTGCCGGAAGACGCGATCATCGCGGGCGGCGCAGGCAACTTCGCGGGCTGGCTGCACCGCCATTTCCGATACAAGGGGTTTCGCACCCAGCTCGGGCCGACCAACGGTTCGATGGGTTACGGCTATCCGGCCGCGGTCGCGGCGAAGCTTGCTTCCCCGAAGCGCACGGTCGTTGCCTTCTGCGGCGACGGCGACTTCCTGATGAACGGGCAGGAGATCGCGACGGCCGCGCAGTACGGCGCCGCTTTCGTCGCGTTCGTGGTGAACAACGGGCTTTACGGCACGATCCGCATGCACCAGGAGCGCGAATATCCCGGGCGCGTGTTCGGCACCGACCTCAGGAACCCGGATTTCGCCGCTTATGCGCGCGCCTTCGGCGGGCACGGCGAAACGGTGGAGCGTACGGAAGACTTCGCCGCGGCCTACGAGCGGGCGGCCGCGTCGGGCAAGCCGGCGCTCGTCGAGCTGCGGATCGATCCGGACGCCATTACCCCGGCGGCCACCCTCTCCTCGATTCGCGAGAAGGCGCGCCAGTCCCAGCTCAAGTGAGGGCGATGAAGTCCGGGTCGTCCTGGTGGGAGCGCTCGAACTTCAGGAACTCGTAGTACCCGCAGCGCGGGCTGTCGGGATACTCGCGGCACACAGCGGGCCGCGACTCGTACACCGTGCAGCGGCGCTTTTCCTGGTCGAACAGCATGCACGTCGAGTCGAACACATGGTCCTTGCGGTGGCGTAGCAGCCGCACTTTCTCCACGGCGTCGTACTTGGTGAAGCGCTCTTCCGCCGTGCGGTAGTCGAGGCCGAAATGCCGCCCGAGGCGCTCGATGTCGCGGGGCGTGACCTCGATCTCCGGATAGCTGCAGCAGTATCCGGGGCACTTCAGGCAGGAATATTTGGCACGTACGGGAATCGGAAACGGCTTTGCTTTGCGCATCGAGGCGACCGCTGAGGGTAAGCGGCGCATTCTACGCGCGCGGGTTTTATTTTTCTCGCGTTAATGACCCTTTACGTGGCCCGGCGCGTTCCATTCTTCTGATGGAAAACGAGACGGAGACGGTGCGAATGTTGCTTGCTGTAATCCCTTCTGCCGACGCGGGCTCGGTTAAACTGGACGCGAATGACCGAGGCGCCGGATGAGGAGCTCATGCTTGCCTATCGCGGCGGGGATGCCAGGGCCTTCGAGACGCTCTACAGTCGGCACCGGGCGCGCCTTTTCCGTTTCGTCCTGCGAAGCATCAAGGTGCGCGCCCTCGCCGAGGAGCTCTACCAGGAGGTCTGGATGCGCGTGATCGAAGCGCGCGCGAGCTACAAGCCCAGCGCCCGGTTCACGACCTGGCTCTATACCATCGCGCATAACCGCCTGGTCGACCATTGGCGCCGCGGCGGCCTGTCGCTCGTGTCTCTGGACGATCACGACGCTCCCTCGAGCATGCCCGACCCTGCGCACCACGCCGAGGCGCGGCAAACGCTGGTGCGCTTCGCCGAGGCGCTCGAGAAGCTGCCGCCGGCGCAGCGCGAGGCCTTCCTGCTGCATGAAGAGGCCGGCCTGAGCGTGCCGGAGATCGCGGCCGCGACCGCCTCGAACGAAGAGGCGGCGAAGAGCCGGCTGCGCTATGCGATGGCCAAGCTGAAGGCGGCGCTCGACGATGGCTGAAGAGCGCGATCCCGAGGTCTCGCGGCGTTATCGCGAGCTCGGCGCGGAGGAGCCGCCGCGCGAGCTCGACCAGGCGATCCTCGCCGCCGCGCATCGCGCGGCCGACCGCTCGCACGCGCCTCTCGTCGCACCGGCCGGACGGCACCGCTGGTATTTCGCCTTTGGCGCTGCGGCCGTCCTCGTTCTCGCGGTTGCGGTCACGGTGCAGGTAGAGCGGCAGCAGCCGGACGCAGAAGCGCTCGTGCCCGCTGCGGCTCCTTCTGAGCGTAAGGAGAGCTTTGCCGACGACAAAGCGGCAGCGCAATCGGCCGCACCACAATCCCAGGACGAGGCGCGTGCGAAGCTGCAGGCACAGCCTATGCCCCCGAAGCCGCCGTCCGGCCCTGCTCGCGACGCCCAACAGCTTCGGGAAAGCCCGCCTTCCGTAGAAACGCAGAGCGCTCCGGCGGCCGCGCCGGCAACACCCGCCCCGTCGCAGCCGGGCAGCCAAGACCTGTCTTCGGGCGCCGCGGCAGGAATGTTCAGCAACCAGGAGCAGGCGAGAAAGAGCCGGGTGGAGACTGCTCCAGCGCCGGCACCCGCTGCCGATGCGGCGAGGCCACAGGCAGCGGAGGCAGCACGCGCGGATCGCCTGGAGGCAAAGCCGGAGCGACCAGGCAGCGTCGATTCCGTGCCGAAACCCGCCCCGCAGTCCGCGCCTCAAGCGGAAAACCTACGGCCATTTGCCATGGAGACTAACCGCGGCGGAGCGTCCTCCTCGGTCCTGGGCGCTGCGGTGGCGCTTTCTCCGGAACGCATGCTCGAGGGTATCGCCGAGCTGCGCAAACAAGGCCGCCACGACGAAGCCGACAAGGCGCTCGCGGAGTTCCGCAAGCTGTATCCGGACTACCGCATTTCCGAGGAGATGCTGAAGAAGGTCGAGCGCCCGAAATAGAAATCGGGGTCAGGGTGAATTCAACCCGTCGAGGCAACGGTAGCACTTAACGCCTGCAAGGGCGTACGCCAGTTTAAGGTTTCTCGAGGCCGCTCGTTCAGTTCGCGGGCGACGTAGTTCAGGCGCGCCTGGGTGATCTGAGAGAGGTCATGG
>DASXAO010000007.1:0-54321 GCA_036406675.1 Burkholderiales bacterium | reverse complement strand
GAGCGGGCCGCAAACGACCCAAGCAATCCAATCAAGTTCGATGCCGAGGTAAACGAGTACTACCTTAGAGCCGGACAGTCAGACGCGCACGCGCGATACGTAATTAGGTTTTGCCCGTGGTGCGGCGAGGACGCTCCAGTTTCACATCGCGATCGGCTTTTCGAAGTCATTACGCCCGAAGAAACAATAAGGGTCACTCAGCTGTGGAAAGGCCTGCGTACTCGTGAAGACGTCCTCAAAGCCTGGGGTCCGCCAGATGAACATTTTCCTCATGGCTTCGGGGAAACAGAAAAAGAAGAGGATGGAAAGGCGACGCGCACCGTCTACTACGATTTGATGCGGTACAACAACCTATCTCCCACGGCGGTCGTTGATGTAATTCTTTGCGCCGGAGAACGGGTGATGTTCAGTTACTCCACTAAGTCGAAGGTGAAATGAGGGCTAACAGCGCGTTGTTGACCGACACCTCCACTTCGCCGCTTCGCGCTCAGCGCGGCGCGGCAAAACGCGGACGTTAGGTTGCACGAGTGGACGCCATCGCTCCTTACCTCTTCATGTGGAACGACTGGGTGGTCTTCCCGGCGCTTTTGGTCGTGTCGGCGATAGCGCTCTGGAAGCTGAGAAAGCCATCGCTGCTCGTGTTGACCGCAGGCTTGGCGCTTGTCGTCGTAGCAAAGATACTAGAGAACGCCTACCCAGCGCCTTTGCATCCAGCCTACGTCGCCAGCATCTTCGTCGGCATCGCCGGACTAGTCTCTGCCATTGCAGGGTCCGTATGGTTCTTTTGGAAGGACTACCGTGTGCGCAAGAGTGCAACCTAACAGCGCGTTGTTGACCGACGCCGGAACCTCATTCGATTAAGTGGACACCTCGACCCAACGCTCGAGGGGGTTCAAGTGGCAGCGACGGTCGGTCCTAGCCGGCAGAGCAGCGCCGTGCGCCTGAACAACTAGTCGCTCGAGCCACCTGCCAAGAGGCTCGTTCGCCGCCCGGCGTGCGCGGCGCCTTGACAACGAGGACGCACCCGGTACGATATACAAACCATCGGTTCATTAGATGAACCAGCGCAACCAGGCAGAGCCGGCGCCTGCCATCGGCACCGAGACAGTGCACCTGTCGCTGCGCCTGCTCGAGTTCCTCGCGCTTTCGACGGCGCCGGTCGGGCTGTCGGAGCTGGCGCGCCAGTTCCAGGCCTCGAAGGCCACCCTGCATCGCCATCTTCAGACGCTCGCGCACCATGGCTTCGTGCGGCAGGAAGCCGCGACCCTGCGCTACGCCGCCGGGATCAAGCTGTTCGTGCTTGGCGAAAGGCTGAGGGGGCGCTTCGATATGCTTGCCGTCGCGCGGCCCGAGATGGCGCGGCTGAGGGACCAGACCGAGCACGCGGTGACCTTGTCCGCCCTGGTCGAGGACCAGGTGGTGGTGCTCGAGCTGATTCAGGGGCCCTCGTTCGTCAACTTCGGCACCCAGCCCGGCACCGTGCTGCCGCTTCATGCCAGTGCGCACGGCAAGGTTGCGCTCGCATTCGGTCCGGCCGATCTGCTCCCGCGGTGCCTTTCGCGGCCGCTCAAGGCCTGGACGCCGCACACGGTGCACAAACGCGCTGCGGTCGAGCGCGCGGTATCGCAGGTGAGATCGCGTGGCTGGGCCACGTCGCCAAGCCAGGTCTTGGAGGGCGTCAACGGCCTCGCGGCGCCGGTGTTCGACCACGCGGGGAGTTACGCAGGTGCCATAGCCGTTGCGGGAACCGTTCAAGCGATCCCGGGCTCGCCTGGACCGGAGCTGGTCAAAGCGGTGCGCAACACGGCCGCGCAAATCTCCCGCCAGCTCGGTTATCGCGGGACATGACGGCGAACTCCCAATTCCAGGTCACGACAGAAGCCGCTCGCCTCTACGAGCGCGTCGCCGTGCGCTACATCCTCGGGCCCTGGGCGCCATTGCTGGTCGAGGCAGCTCAGCTTGAAGCAGGCGAGCGCGTGCTGGACGTTGCCTGCGGGACGGGGGCGGTGACGCGGGTCGCCGCGCAGCGTGTGGGGCCGCCGGGTCGCGTCACCGGCGTCGATCTCAACGCCGAAATGCTCGGCGTGGCGCGGTCCCTGCCGCCGGCCGAGGGCGCGCCCATCGAGTGGATCGAGGGCAGCGCGCTCGAGCTTCCGCTGCCCGACGCGGGCTTCGACGCCGTCCTCTGTCAGCAAGGCCTGCAATTCTTCCCGGACAAGGCGCGCGCCTTGCGCGAAATGCGCCGAGTGGTTCGGCACGGCGGGCGCCTTGCGCTCAGCGTATGGGGCGGCGTCGGCCTCTATAACGCCGCGGTGGGCGAGGCGCTCGGCCGGTTCGTCGGCGAAGACACGGCGGCTCGCTTCTGCGCTTCGCGCAAGGTCCCCGGCAAGGAGGAGCTCGAGCGGCTCGCCGTCGCAGCGGGCTGGTCCGAGGTGAGCGTCCGAGTCAGCCGGCTGCACATCCATTTGCCCGCGCTGGACCGCTTCGTCCTCGAGCACCTGTCCGGGACGCCCGTTGCCCCGGCGGTCGCGGCAGCCGATGCCGAATCGCGAAAGAACGTCGGCGCGAGCGTGAAGCGTGCGATGGAGCGCTTCGCGGACGGCGACGGAGTGACCTATCCCGAGGAAACCCACGTAGTGACCGCTCGGGCCTGAGAGGAGGCAAGATGAAACGCGCATTGGTATCGCTTGCACTGAGCGTCGCGGCCTGCTCCGCTTTTTCACAGCCCTACCCCGCCAAGCCGATCAGGCTCGTCATTCCGTGGCCGGCAGGCGGACCGAGCGACGTCATCGGGCGCGTTTTCGCCGAGCCGCTCGCAAAAGTGCTCGGCCAGCCCATCGTCATCGACAACCGCGGCGGCGCGAGCGGGGCGATCGGCGCCGACCTCGTGGCGAAGGCCGCGCCCGACGGATACACCTTGATGGTGCAAAGCATGACCAACCAGGCGATGTTCCCGGCCACGCACAAGACCCTGCGGTTCGATCCGATCGCCGATTTCGAGCCGATCACCCAGATCACGACTTCGCCCATGATCGTGGTGGCGCATCCCTCGTTCCAAGTGACGAACATGGCAGAGCTCGTCAGCCTGGCCAAAGCCAGGCCCGGTGCGATCACCATGGCGTCATTCGGGCAGGGCAGCGCGAGCCATCTCGCCATCGAGCTCCTGATGAAGCTCGGCTCGATCAAGCTGAACCATGTTCCGTACAAGGGCGGTGCGCCGGCGACCGCGGACATCGCCGCCGGGCACGTCCAAGTCGGCATCGTGGGCATTCCCGTGGCGCTCCCGTTCATCAAGCAAGGCCGGCTGCGCGCGTTGGCTCTGACCACGGCGCAGCGCGCACCCCAGCTGCCCGACACGCCGACGGTCAGCGAAACGAGCGGCCTGGAAAGCTACAACCTCGGCCTGGAGTACGGTTTCCTGGCACCGGCGAAAACCCCGGCTCCCATCGTTCAGCGCCTGCACGCCGCGGCGGTCGAGGTCCTGCGCTCTCCCGCGTTCGCGCAGCGGATGTTCGAGCTCGGCTTGAGCGCACCGATCGGCAACAGCCCGGCGGAAATGGCCGCGGCCGCCCGCAGGGAAATCGAGATGCTGGGCCAGCTCGCCAGGGCCGCCGGCATCGAGCCCGAGTGAGCGCCCGAGCGGTTGTCCGTCACCGCGCGGCGCGTGTTCCGTGTCGTATGTCGTTTACCTCCGCCGGGTTCCCCGGTAACTTGTCGCGAAACGAACAACAAAACGCATGTCGCCTATTTCGTCACCTAATTCACGTTCCGCCTCGCCATGGCACCCGTAGCCGGATCAATCGTCGTATTCCTGTCCCTCTTCCTGCCCACGGTCGGGTCGGCGGCCGATTGCGGAGCGCTTCCGGTCATGACCGCCAGCCAGGCCATTTGTCGCGCGCGCGCGTTTGCCGAAAAGCCGAAGCCGCCACCCAGGGATCTGGAGTTCCAAGCCCTTGAGACCCAATTGCATTGGGTCGTGTACTACGGTCCCAAGTCGACCCGTGCAGCGGGCGGCGGAGGAGCCGACTTGATGATTGTGAAGAAAACGGGCGCTGTGACACTTCTTCGAAGCCATAGGTGACGGCGAGAGCTGACGGCGCGGTGTTGGCCGACGCCTACGGCCCGCTACGCCGCCCATGCGGCGCGGCAAGACGCGGGCGATGGGGCGCGAATGGCCAGCGCTGAGTTTTCAGCATCCCCGGACAAGCGGCTCATGGCCGCAGTCCTGGATCTCATGCTGGTCGGTGCCATCGCCCTGTTCCTGACGCCAATGCTCAAGGCGGCGTCCGTAGATTTCAAATTCGACATACTCGTGGCGCTGATCTACCTCCTGTACGAGGCAGGTTTCCTGTGGGCGTGGAAAGGTCAGACGCCGGGGCGCAAGGTCCTAAGTCTCTATGTCCTTCCAGGGCGAGGCGGCGAGTTGACGTATCGGCAAGCGGTTCTACGGCCCGGTTTGCGCGTATCCATCTTTCTTGTCAGCCTGGATCTGGCTTATGTATGGCGTTATCCGGACTACGGCAACCTTCGCGTGCATGTCCTGATCTTGATCGAGATAGCGCTGATGCTCTCCCTGCCATCGCGGAGGACGTTGGCGGATTTTGTGGCCGGTACGATCGTTGTGAACGCGCCGCCGCCGCAACCGCACAGGGCACCCGCGGTTCCTATGTACAGTCCCTCGGACGCGGAGTTCGGAATTCCAGCAAGGCCTCCCGGCCACGAGCCGACGCCGCCGGAAACGCGTCTAACAGCGCGTTGCTACGACATCAACTTCACGCCGTTCGATCAGTGAGGGAACTGCAAGCCGAGGGAGAGCAGATCGTTGCCGCAGCGCTGGAGGCGGCGCGGCAGCAATGGCGCGACAGGCTCGTCAGCGCATTCGCCTTGGGCAGCCTTGCGCACGGCGGCTTCAGCGCGGTGAGCGACATCGACGTGGGATTCCTGTTCGGCGATCCTCTGCTTGCGAGCGATGCGGACGGCGTGAACAAGCTGGCCGCTTCGATCAAGGAAAGCGGCAGGCCGTTCGCGGACCGGTTGTCGGTTTTCTGGGGCTCCGTCGACAGCCTGAGTCATGGGTCGCCAAGCGGCCGCTTCCCGCCCGTCGATCGTCTCGACCTGATCAAGTACGGCCGGCTGCTGGCCGGAACGGACGTGCGCGGCAAGCTGAAAACGCCAGGCCGCGACGAGCTCGTGATCGCCGGCGCCGAGTTCGCGCTGTCGCGCCTCGGCAACCGCGAGGTCATGGAGAAAATAAGCAACGCGAGATCGCTCGCGTCTTCGGACGCCAAGACGCTCACCAAGCTGATTCTCTATCCGGTGCGGTTCATGTTCACCGCCGAAACGGGCGACGTGGGCCGTAACGACGCGGCGGTCGAGCACTACGTTGCCCGGGCGAACGGCCCGCAGGCCGAGCTGGTTCGCCTCGCGCTCGGTTGGCGACACCGCGGCCCGCCGCCCGGGGACCCTGGCGCCGTGCAGGCGATCTCGGCTGGCGCGCTGCCCTTGTACGACGATTTCCTTTCCGACCACGAGCGCCGCTTGAGGCATTGCGGCAGGCAGGACCTGGCCGAGGCATTCGGCAGATGGCGACACGAGCTGCGAAGCATCCGGGCGTAGCGGCCGCCGGTCCGTATTGAAATCTCGGCGCCCGGTCTTTACAGTGGGACTCGGGATCCCAAGGGAGGGGAGCGCGATGGCTTCGCAGAGATTGCCCGGCAGCACGTGCGTCACGGACCAACCGTCGATCGACTTCCGGACGTCGCAGCTCGCCCACACGCCGCCCCAGGGACCGGTTGGATTGGGTTTCAGCGACTCGCGCTCCGACCCCACGGCCGTCTACCGTCTGCGGATCTTCGAAGAAAGCTTGAAAGGGCGTTCATTGGAAGAATTGCAGTACTTGCGCGCCAGGATGGAGCACTCCTACGAGCAAGCCGTGAGAGAGTCCGGGCCGCAGTCGCACGACGCGGCTATCCTTGGCACTTCGCTCACCATGATCGACAACCGCATCGCGCTCTTGCCGCGGTCGGCCAAGGCGAAAGCGCGTCTGCAAGAACTTACCGACGCATTGAAAAAGGGAGCGGCCGTAAAGGACGAGGACTTCAGCAAGGCCATCGGCGATCTCCTGACCGCCGAAAGAGACGAGCCGGAGTCCGATGCTCCATCGGGGAACGACGCGGGCTCCGCGATGGCGGCCGTCGCCGAAGCCGTGAAGGAAGTCTCCCGGGTCAAGAACAAGCAATTCAAGGAGCTGCTCGAAAGGGCGAGACGGCCCGGGGCGAACGTGACCGACGATCAGATCAACCAGGAGCTGCAAAAGGTCCTCGGCGTGGAAAAACAGAAGCAGCTGCTGGGCATCGACGACGGCGATACGATGCAGCTCGCCGCCGAGGCCGTCGATTTCGCGCACCAGCGCCGCAAGGACATGCTTAGCGATCTGCTCGACAAGGCGGAGAGCGGAAAGCAGCAGGTGACGCGAGCGCAGCTCGAGGCCCAGTTTGTTCAGGTCCTGGAAACCGAGAAGCAGCGTCAGCTGCTGGGAGTGAGCGATCCGGACGAGGATCGCAGTACCGGCGAGCTGCTCGATCGGGCGCGCAAGGCCATGTCGAGCGTTCAAGTGACGTCGGCACGGTAACCGTGGAGCCGAAGTAGCCCAAGCCTCGCGGGTCAGCTCGAACGCCGATCCGCCTCCGCACTGCACGGCGCATGCCGATGGAACCAGGCGTGGCCCGCCGATGCCGCGACGCAGCACGGAGCGTTAAGTAAGCGTTAAGGTCCGGCGCGCGAATCTAGGGCGCTACGACCCTCCGGAGGACGGCATGAGGCCACTGTATTTCCGCATCGCGCTCGCGGCCGCGGCGCTCCCGCTCGCCGCGCCCGCCTTCGCCGCCGACGACACCATCGTGCTCGGCTCGGCGATTTCCATCACCGGCAAGTATTCGCAGGAAGGCAAGAACGCCAAGGACGGCTACGACTTCGCCGTGCAGAAGATCAACGACGCCGGCGGGGTGAAGGTCGGCGGCAAGACCTACAAGCTCGAGGTCAAGTACTACGACGACGAGTCGACTCCGGCGCGCACCGCGCAGCTCCTCGAGCGGCTGATCAACCAGGACGGCGTGAAATACATGCTTGGACCGTACGGCTCGGGTCCGACCAAGGCCGCCGCGCCGGTGACCGAGAAGTACAAGATCCCGATGGTCGAGGCCGAGGGCGCCTCGCGCTCGCTCTTCACCCAGGGCTACCGCTACCTCTTCGCGGTGCTCTCGACCTCCGAGCAGTACCTCGCGCCGGTGGTCGACCTCGGGGCCGAGCTGGCGCAGAAGAACGGCAAGAAGCCGGGCAGCCTGAAGATCGGCATGGCGTTCGAGAACGACCCGTTCTCGCTCGACGTGCGCGAAGGCGTCATCGACGCGGCGAAGAAGCACGGCATGAAAATCGTGGTCGACGACAAGATGCCGCGCGACCTGTCCGACATCTCGGCGACGCTCACCAAGATCAAGGCGGTGAAGCCCGACATCCTGCTCTTCTCCGGCCACACCAAGGGCGCGCTCACGGCGACGCGCCAGATGAAGGAGATGGGCGTGAACGCGCCGCTCGTGGGCATCACGCACTGCGAGTCGGCCGATGTCACCACCAAGTTCGGCGGCGCCTCCGAAGGAATCCTCTGCCCGACCCAGTGGGCCGAGACGCTGAAGTACCAGGACAAGCTCTTCGGCAGCGCGATGGACTACAACAACGCCTTCCTCAAGGCGCACCCCGAGTACAAGGAGGTGCCCTACCAGGTGGCCGAGGCCTCGGCGGCGATCCAGGTCTGGGCGGACGCGTTCCACCGCGCGAAGAACCTCGACCCCGAGAGCCTGCGCGACGCGCTCGCGAAGACCAACATCGAGACGTTCTACGGCCACGTGCAGTTCGACAACACCGGCCGCAACTCGGGCAAGCCCATGGTCCTCAGGCAGATCCAGGAGGAGAAGTACGTGGTGGTCGCTCCGACCAAGTACGCGGCCGAGCCGGTCGAGTACCCGCGCCACGTGGCGAGCCGGTAAGAAAGTCGTGAGAGAACGGCAACTCGTCGTTCCCGCGAAAGCGGGAACCCATGAGCTTCGAAAAGAACATGGGTCCCCGCTTGCGCGGGGACGACATACAGGACTTCCCTAGTCTGGACAGCATCGGGCTCCTGGTCGCGGCACCGCTCCTCAACCTGCAGCTCGTGTTGAACGGGCTGTCGGTGGGGGCGGTGTTCGCGCTCGTCGCCTACGGCCTCGCGCTCGTGTGGGGCGTGACCAACGTCAAGAACCTCGCCCAGGGGGATCTCGTCATGCTCGGCGGCTTCCTCGGCCTGAAGCTCTCCGAGCACGGCGTGCACCCGATCCTCGCCATCGTGCCGGTGGCCGTCCTGATGTTCGGCTTCGGCTGGGTGCTCTACCGCCTGATGATCCGGCGCGTCATCGCGCTAGACCTCTTCACCTCGCTCCTCGCCACCTTCGGCCTGGCGATCACCATCCAGCAGTCGTTGAACCTGATCTTCGGCCCCGAGGTGCGCACGATGCAGTCGGGCTTCGGCCAGCTCGAGCTCTTCGACGGCTCGGTCGAGATCACCTGGATCCGGGTCATCGCTTTCGGCCTGTGCCTGGCGGTCGCCGCTGCCATGGTGCTGTTCCTGAGGAAGAGCCGCCTCGGCCAGGCGATCCGCGCCACGGCGCAGGACCCGCGCGCGGCACGCGTGCTCGGCGTCGACACCGACCTCGTCTACTCGCTCACCTTCTCGCTCAACGCGGCGCTGTGCGGCGCGGCGGGCGTGATCGTCGGCCTGATCTGGGTGCTGCAGCCCTTCTATGGCATCGGCTACTCGGTGCGCGCCTTCGTCATCGTCACCGCGGCCGGCCTGGGCAATCTGCCCGGCGTGATCCTGGCCGCGCTCGGCCTGGGCGTGGTCGAGCAGTACAGCGGCTTTCTCCTCGGCGCGCAGTTCCAGCAGGCGACGGTGGTCGGCCTGCTGCTCGTGATCCTCCTCTGGCGCACCATGCTGCTGCGCCGCCAGCGCCTGGCGCTGCAATGAGCGCACGGCAGAAGCTCCTGCACCTCGCGCTTCTCGCCGCCGGCATCGCCGCCCCATTCGTCTTTCCGTCGCACACGGTGCAGTTCGCGGTGTTCTGGGTGTTCGTGCTCTTCGCGCTCACCTGGGACATCGTCGGCGGTCACATGGGCTACAACTCGCTCGGCAACATCCTGTTCTTCGGGCTGGGCATGTACGTCTGTGCGCTCGTGCAGATCGGCCTCGTGTACGACATCGCCGAATACACCGCGGCCAACGGCGCCATCCACATCGACTTCACCGACCGGCAGTACTTCGAGGGCCTGGCGCTCGGCCTCGCCGCCGCCGCGTTCGTGCCCGTGGTGGTAGCCGCGCTGCTCTCGCGCATCCTGCTCGGCCTGCGCGGGCCCTACTTCGCCATCGGCACGCTCGGCGTGGCCATCGCCGCGGCCGAGCTCACCAACGCCTGGGACTACGTCGGCGGCGGACAGGGCATCGCCATGCCCGTTTTTCCCGGCGCGCCCGGCATGCGCGAGCGCTTCTTCTACGGCGCGTGCATGCTCGCCGCGATCGCCTGCTATCTCTTCCTGCGCTGGGTGTACTCGACGCGCTTTCGCCTCGCGATCAACGCCATCCGCGACGACGAGGACAAGGCCGAGGCGCTCGGAGTGCACACGGCGCGCTACAAGGCGCTCGCGTGGTGCATCTCGGCGTTCTTCCTCGGCATCGCCGGCGCCCTCTTCGGCAACATGACCGGGTTCGTCGAGCCGCTCGAGACCGCGTACCCCACGCTCACCTTCGGCATCTTCATGGTGGCGATGACGCTCCTCGGCGGCAAGGGCACCCTGTGGGGACCGGTCATCGGCGCGACGCTCTTCTACACCCTGCGCGAAGTCACCTGGACCTATCTCCTCGGCTGGCAGTACGTGGCGCTGGGGCTCCTGATCATCGTCAACGTGGTCTACTTCCAGCAGGGCATCCTCGGCTGGCTGCGCGCGCGGCGGCCGGGCTGGTTTGGAACCGACGCCACGTGAACGTCATCGAGATCCGGGAGGTCAGCAAGACGTTCGGCGGCGTGGTGGCGAACCGCGCCGTCTCGCTCGACGTGCCGCGCGGGCGCATCACCGCCCTGATCGGCCCGAACGGCTCCGGCAAGACCACGCTCTTCAGCTCGATCGTGGGCCAGCACCCGATCGACTCCGGCTCGATCCGCCTCGAAGGGCGCGAGATCTCGCGCCTCGGCGTGCAGGAGATCGCGCGGCTCGGGCTGCAGCGCACCTTCCAGCAGACGCGCATCTTCTCCAAGATGGACTGCGTGCAGAACCTGCTCGTCTCGCTGCCGCACCGCGAGGAGCGCTGGACGCAGATGTTCCGCCGCTATCCCCGCGACATGGTCGAGCGCGCCGAGCAGCTGCTCGAGTTCGTCGGCCTGTACCCGAAGAGGAAGCTCGTCGCCGGCTCGCTCTCCTTCGGCCAGCAGAAGCTGCTCGAGTTCGCGATGGCGCTGATGAACGAGCCCAAGGTGCTGCTGCTCGACGAGCCGACCGCGGGCATCAACCCGACCCTGATCAACGGCCTGATCGACCGCCTGAAGCGCGCCAACGCCGAGTTCGGCATCACGCTGTTCGTGATCGAGCACAACATGCGGGTGATCATGAACCTGGCGAGCCACGTCTACTGCATGTCGCGCGGCGAGCTCCTCGCGAGCGGCTCCCCGGAGGCGATCCGCGCCGATCAGCGCGTCATCGACGCCTACCTGGGCGCGCACTGATGAGCGCCGTCCTTTCGGTCGACGACGTCGCGCGCCGCGCCGAGGCCCTGCGCGCGGACGTCGCCGAGTCCAGGCTCCTGGACCTGGCCAAAGGCCGCCCGCTCGTCTCCATCCGCGGCCTGCGCGCGGGCTACGGCAACATGGAGATCCTGCACGGCCTCACGCTGCACCTCGCGCCCGGCCAGTCCCTCTGCCTGATCGGCCCCAACGGCGCCGGCAAGTCGACGGTGCTTCACTCCCTCTTCGGCTTCGCACGCGTGTTCGCGGGGGCCATCGCGATCGACGGCCGCGACGTCACGCACCTCGGCCCGGAGCGCAAGCTCGCCGAGGCAGGCATCGCCTACGTGCTGCAGGACAAGTCCGTGTTCCCCGACATGAGCGTCGAAGAGAACCTGCTGATGGGCGGGTATCTCCTGCGCTCGCCGGCGAAGGCGAGAGCTGCGGCCGAGCGCGTCTTCGCAAAGTATGATCGCCTGGCGGCGCGGCGCCAGCACAAGGCGCGCGTGCTCTCCGGCGGCGAGCGCCGGCTGCTCGAGATCTCGCGCGCGCTGATCATGGATCCGCAGGTGCTGCTCGTCGACGAGCCCTCGATCGGCCTCGAGCCACGCTTCATCGACATGGTGTTCGAGATCCTCGCCGACCTGCAGCGACGCGAGGGCAAGACCATCGTCATGGTCGAGCAGAACGCGAAGAAGGGGCTGGAGTTCGCCGACCTCGGCTACGTCCTGGTCGCCGGCGAGCTGGCCCTCGCCGGCACCGGCCGCGAGCTCCTCGCCAACCCCGAAGTGGGCAAGCTGTTCCTGGGCGGTTAGCTCCGCCGCCGTTGGCCGATGGGCACGAAATCTTTCAGCTTGAAGGGAACTTTCGTTCACTTCGCCGCGAGCGGGAAGGCAAGCGAGCTCGAAGTCACCCCCGATTTTTTTCGGAGCGCTCAGAGCAGGGAGGATTTGCAGAATGGCCGGTTGATGGGCGCCCTGGACATGTCGGAAGGCCCGTCCCATTGGGAAATGCATCCTGACGGCGATGAATTCCTGTACTTGCTCTCCGGGTCGATGGATGTCGAGCTGGAAGACGCCGGGAAGCGCCGCATCAGGCTGTCGGGAATGACCGGCTGCGTAGTTCCCCGCGGCATATGGCACCGGACAGTGGTGCATCAGCCTGGCGAGATGATTTTCATTACTCCCGGAAAGGGCACTCGACACCGGGATTCCGAATAACGAAACGAGCCGCCTCCGGAAAGAACCAACAACCCGCTGCGCCAACCCAAGCGGGATGACTGAACGGATCGCAGCCGACAACAAGGGCGTTGTGCGCCGGTTCTACAGAGAGGTCTTCGGCGACTGGAACATGGCGCTGGTGGACGAGGTCTTGTCGCCCCAGTTCGTGTCCCACGATTGGCCGCAGGGCGGCCCGACCGGCCCGCGGATGTTCCGGGATTTCTATTCGGCGATACGGTCGGCGCTCCCGGACGCTCGATATCAAGTCGACGATCTGATCGCGGAAGGCGACAGGGTCGTGGTGCGCTGGCAATTGCTTGGGACCCACAAGGGCGACTTCCGGGGCATAGCGCCCTCGGGCCGCCCCATCGCGCTCAAGGGGATTGCCATCTATCGGGTGCAGGGTGGCAGGCTCATGGAGCGCTGGGTCGTATCCGACCTGCACGGCCTGCTCGAGGAAATCCGAGAGGCTTCTCCGCACTAGGGCTGCACGGCGCCGCGAATCCGCGCCACGTGCCGCGCGGCAGTGCGCCCGAACACTGCGCCGCGCAGCACCGACGTCGCGCCCGTGTAGACCTGGTGATACAGGCCCACGGTCTCGCCCGCCGCGTAGAGCCCTGGCAGGGGCCTGCCGTCGTTGTCGAGCACCTGCGCGTCCGTGTTCACCTTCAGCCCGCCGAAGGTGAAGCAGTTGGCCGAGATGATCGGGAAAGCGCGGAACGGCGCGCGGTCGATGGGGCGGCACCAGTGGGACTTCGGCGGCGAGATGCCGTTCACGGCGCGATAGTCGAGCTCGAACGGCCTGAACTCGGCTGCTTCCTTCGGGCACGCGCGGTTGAACTCGGCGATGGTCTCGAGCGTCTTCGCCGGCAGGCGCAGCTTCTCCACCAGCGCTTCCAGCGTCGCCGCCTCGATCGGCGCGACGTCCGAGCGGATGGCAGTCTTCCAGCGCGGAATCTCGTCCACTCTCGCGTCGAAGATCACCCAGCAGATGCCGTCGGGCTGCTCGGCGATGGTGCGCGTGATCGGGTCGTACCACGCGTCGACCATCCCCGGGCCCTCGTCGACGAAGCGCTCGCCGCGCTTGTTCACGAGGATGCCGTACGGGTAGATGTGCACCACGGCCTCGGGCTGGCGCGAGCGCGGATCGACCGGCTCGGCGTGGTACGAGCCGAAGTCGCCGGCCGGCGCGGCGCCCGCGGCGAGCGCCATGCGGATCCCTTCGCCCTTGTCGTAGTAGCCGCCGCGCGCGACCGGGCGGATGTTCGCCGCGTGCGCGCCGACGTAGCGGGTCATCATCTCCGGGTTGCCCTGATAGCCGCCGCTCGCGAGCAGCGTCGCCGGCGCGCGGATCTCCTCGCGCTTCCCCTCCGGGTTGACGACGACGACGCCCGCGATTCGGCCGTCCGCCTCGCGCACCAGGTCGACCGCGGTGGTGCGGAATCGCACCTCCGCGCCGAGCGCCCTCGCCTCCTTCATCAGCCGCTCGATCAGCGCCAGCCCGCCGCCCCGCGCGGCGATGCGCGTCGTGCTCTGCGTGAGCAGGTAGATCGCCTGCGGCCCGAAGCGCAGGCCGAAGCTCTTCAGCCAGGCGATCGTCGGCGGAACGCTCGCTGCGAAGTGTGCGATCAGCTCGGGATCGGGCAGCCCGTGCGCTTTCACGTAGGGCGGCCAGTGCGCGTACTCGCCCGCCACCGCGTCGAGCACGCCCGGGTCGAGGTTCGCGCCTGCGTTCTGAGCGAACTTCTCCTCGAAGTCGTCCGAGACCTCGGCGTCGTTCTTCATGCGCAGGTAGGCCTCGGTCCAGCGCGAGTTGCCGCCGAAGTCCTCCTCGGGCGCGCGCTCGAGCAGCGTCACGTTCAGCCCCGCCTGCAGCGCGGTCACCGCCGCCGAGGTGCCGGCGATCCCGCAGCCGACGATCAAGAAGTCCCGCTTGGGCATCATGGTTCCCGGTTGCAGCATTGCGGCCATAATGTCACCGATGGCCCGCTCGAGCACATTGCTGGTTGCGGTCTTGGCGGCGTGCGCCACGACGACCGCGAACTTCCCGTACCGGGTCAATGGCGAGACGCCCCAGGCGGCGAGCTGCGAGGTCGTCGTCGCCGAATCCGCCACGGGTCGCGTGCTGCAAAGAACTGCAGTCACGGGGCGGTTCTCCCTGGATTACAACGCCGGTGGCCTTTTCCCAAGGGTCGACGTCGCCGCCTACTGCGGCGGCGCCAAGGTAAAG
The DNA here is from genome assembly GCA_036406675.1 of Burkholderiales bacterium. Taxonomy (GTDB): domain Bacteria; phylum Pseudomonadota; class Gammaproteobacteria; order Burkholderiales; family SG8-39; genus SCGC-AG-212-J23. The sequence goes on along the minus strand of DASXAO010000007.1, from coordinate 40,072 downwards.
GAGCTGAAGAACCTCGCGCTTGGAAGCGAGCGGGAAGTCGATCTTGGGAAGCTGGAACCCTGACCGCGCATTGTGACTGCGGCAGACGACATCGCGGGCGCACGACGCCTCTTCGAAAAGGCCGAGCGCGAGGCCGATCCGGAGTTGAAGGCCCACGCTCTCGAAGAGGCGCTGGCGCTGCTCGCCTCCATCGATCCGGACGAGGCCTCGGAAGCCGAGCGCAGGCTGGTCGCCAACCTTCGACTCGCCCACGCGAGGCGGCTGCTCGGCCAGCTGGTCGGGCTGGCCTCCGTGAGCATGGACGCCTGGTTCGAGTACGTCGGCGTGCTGCTCGGCGACCTGGGGGCGGAGGTCGAACGCCTCACCCAGGCCGACGCCGAGCTCAAGCGGAACTATGATCGGTTCCTCGAGCTCCGGGGCGCCGACGTCGCGAAGATCCTTCGAAAGCATCCGACATGAAAGCTGCCTTTGTCGTGTTCGACCGCCTCACCTCGCTCGATTTCGTGGGGTTCTACGATCCGGTGACGCGCCTGAAATCGATGCGCATCCTCGACGATTTCGACTGGCGGCTGTGCTCCACCGCGCGCTCGGTGGTCGACGACCGGGGCTTGCGGATGGAGGCGGCGGCCGTCGCCGAGCCCCTCGATTCGTACGACCTGGTTTTCGTTCCCGGGGGATTCGGCACGCGGGACCTGCGGCACGACCGCGGCTTCGTCGACTGGCTGAAAACCGCCCGTTCCGTGCCGCTCAAGGTGTCGGTGTGCACGGGCGCGCTGCTGCTGGGAGCCGCCGGCTTTCTCCAGGGGCGTCGCGCGACCACGCACCCGAGCGCCTACCAGGAGCTGGAGCCCTACTGTGGCGCGGTGGTCCGCGAAAGAATCGTCGACGAGGGAGACGTCGTCACGGCGGGCGGCGTTACGGCCTCCATCGACCTGGGCCTGCACCTGGTGGAGAGACTGGCGGGAACCGATGCGCGCCGCAAGATTGCGTCGCAAATGGACTACCCCTACTCATGAAGCCGTGCCGCGACTGTCGGCACGAAGTGTCGGAGCAAGCCTACGCCTGCCCGAGTTGCGGCGCGCCGTACCCCGCGCGCGAGGTGTGGGACGGCGCAGGCTTCGAGTACAAATCGGGACTGAGCATCGCGGGCTGGCCGCTCGTCCACGTCTCGTTCAAATACCGCAACCGCAGGCCGGTCGTGGCGCGCGGCGTCATCGCGATCGGGCAGTTCGCCTGCGGGCTCGTTTGCATCTCGCAGTTCGGGATCGGCCTGGTGAGCGTCGGCCAGTTCACCATTGCCGGATACGCGCTCGCCCAGTTCGCGGTGGCGTATTCGCTGATCGCGCAGATCGGGCTGTACGTCGACGAGGGACGCGGCCAGATGGTGGCACGGGTGTCGGAGCTCGCCCAGCGGCTCGGCGTTTTCTGGCAGTGACCGGAGCATGAAGCTGTACATCACCCCGGGTTCGCCGTACGCGCGCATGGCGCGGATCGTGGCGCTGGAAAAGAAGCTCGAAAGCCGCATCGAGATCCTGTTCGCGAAGACCCGCGTCGCCGACAGTCCCTACTACGCCATCAACCCTTCGGGCCGGGTGCCCTATCTCGTGCGCGACGACGGCGTCGGGATGGAGGAGTCGGCGTTGATCTGCGACTACCTCGACCGCCTCGACGGAAAACCGGCGTTCGAGCTGCCTTCCGGGAGCGCCGGCCTGGAGGCGCGGCGCCTCGAGGCGCTCGCGAGGAGCCTGGTCGACGGCGTCTCGGTCTGGAACCGGGAGCTCGCGCGACCCGCCGACGAGCGCTCGCCGGGGGTGATCCGCCACGAAACCGAGCGCGCGCGGCGCATGATCGAGCTCTGGGAGAAGGAGATCGGCCATGCGTACATGCGCGGGCCGCTCAACATGGCGCAGATGACGCTCGGCGTCGCGCTCGGGCTGGAGCTGCGCAATCCCGACTTTCTCTGGCGTGCGGGCCATCCGAGGCTCGCCGGCTGGTACGAGCGGCTCGCGGCGCGCGCCTCGTTCGCCGCCACGGCGCCGCCGCGCGCATGAGCGCGCCCGCGGTGGGCAGGCTCGAAGCGGTGGCGCTCGTCCTCTATGCGGTGACGGTCCTTCTCTGCACGATGCTCGTGGTCGGCTACCGGGACCTGGACTTCACCGGCGCGCTCATCGCGCTCACGCTTCCCTGGAGCCTCGTCACCATTCCTTTCAGGTGGTCGCTGATCCACGGCGCATCGCTCTGGCTCTTCTGGCTCGTCTACCTCGGCGGCGGCGCCGTGAATGTCTTTCTCCTGCATCGCTACCTGCCCTGGCTCTATGCGCGTCTTCGCCGCTAGCCGTTGGGCACCAAGACGGTGACTACGGGTAACTAAGCAGTGTCCGCCGCGGCCTTGCGCCAAGCCGCGGGCGGCACGCCGAACTCGCGCTTGAACGCGCGGCTGAACGCCGCCTCGGACTCGTAGCCGCTGCGCTCGGCGAGCCGGCCGATCGCGTCCGCGCCGGAGCGCAGCGCCTGCGCCGCGAGCGCGAGCCGCCAGCGCATCAGGTACTGGATCGGCGATTCGCCGACCAGAGCCGTGAAGCGCTCGGCGAGCGCCGAGCGCGAGAGCGCGGCCTCGCGCGCCAGCGCGTCGACGGTCCAGTGCCGGCCGGGCGCGGCATGCAGGAGCGCGAGCGCCCGTCCGACTTGCGCGTCGCGCACGCCCGCGAGCCAGCCCTTGCCGCCGGGCGGCAAGCGCTCGGCGTAGCGGCGCAGCGCCTCGACGAAAAGGAGCTCCGCGAGCTTGGCGAGCATCGAGCCCGCGCCCGGCCGCAGGGCCGACGACTCGCGCACTCCGGCGCGGAAGAGCTCCCTCAGCATCGCCGCCGCAGGTCCGTCGCCCATCGGGATGCAGATGAGGCGCGGCAGCGCCTCGAGCAGCGGCCGGAAGACGCTGCGGCTCAGCGCGAGATAGCCGCAGACGAAGCGCGTCGCCGCGCCGCCGCCGCCGTGGCGCATGTGGAAGACCTCCGCGCCGCTTTCGGCATCCGGGGTCAGCGCGGCCTGTCTTTCCATCGGCGCGAGCTGCAGGTCGGTCCCCATGAGGTGCCTGCCTTCCTGGGGAAACAGGATCAGGTCGCCCGCTGCCGCGTCGAAGATCTCTCCGCCGTCGGCGAGCCGGACCTTGCAGCGGCCCTCGGTGAGGAAATGGAAGAACGCGACGTGCTCCGATCCCGCGAGGCGCTCGCGCACGCTCGCCAGGCCGAGCTCGCCGCGGATGCACCACGGCGCGGTGAACTCCGCGTTGAGGTACACCGCGCCCTCGAGGCGCACCGAATTCAGAACGTCCGACAGGGCATCCATGGAGTCGCGGTCAAGAATCGCGGAGCCTCTGCCAAGACGCGGCACCGCGCGGAGCCGAGACTAGCACCCGCCAAGCTCAACCCGAAAGGATCGCATCATGACAACTGCAACCGAGACGCGTGAAGCCGTCCACCCGGTCCACGCCAGAAGCTACGAAGGAAGCTGCTTCTGCGGCGCCGTGCACTTTACCGTAACCGGCGAGCCCGCGGCCATGGGCTACTGCCACTGCGAGTCCTGCCGCACCTGGTCGGCGGGACCGGTCAACGCCTTCACGCTGTGGAAGCCCGAGGCGGTGAGGGTCACGCGCGGCGCCGACCAGATCGGCAGCTACAGCAAGACCCCGAGAAGCCATCGCAAATGGTGCAAGCGCTGCGGCGGCCATCTCTTCACCGAGCACCCGGGATGGGGCGTCACCGACGTCTACGCCGCGGTCATACCCGAGTTCCAATTCCGGCCCGGAGTCCACGTCAACTACCAGGAGACGAAGCTCCACATGCACGACGGGCTGCCGAAGTTGAAGGACTACCCTTCGGAAATGGGCGGGTCCGGCATCGCGATCGCCGAATGACCTATGATGGGCGCCGATGCTTGAGCTCAGGCCGACCTGCGAGCACTGCAACAAGCCCCTGCCGCCGCACGCTCTCGACGCGCGCATCTGCAGCTATGAGTGCACGTTCTGCGCCGCGTGCGTCGAGAAGGTTCTAGCCGACGTCTGCCCCAACTGCGGCGGGGGCTTCGTCCCCCGGCCGATCCGCCCGGCGCGCAACTGGAAAGGCGACAATTTCCTCGGTCAGGATCCTGCAAGCACGAAGGTGAAGCACCGGCCGCTCGACGTCGAGGCCCACGCGAAGTTCTCGGCGCCGATCCGTGGCATTCCGCCGGAAAAGCGGTAAACCTTCGTCGGGAAAGTGCGGAAATAGTCGCTGCGGGGCCGCCGCCGGGTTCGTATGCTGGACGCCTCGAATAAGGCCGAATCGGCCGGGAGGCGAGATGGCGACGCCACATCGACAAACCACCCCTCAGGCGCCGGTGCAGGCCGCGCTCGCGCAGCTACTGCCGCTCGAAAAGAACTACCGGGACGCGATGAAGCTCTTCGCGCGCTTCCGCCAGGCGCAGGGCTTCCGCCAGTACCTGCAGCGCCGCGCCGCATTCGTGGTCCCGATGGTGGCGCTCTTCGTGCTGGTGAGCGTCGCCTGCACGGCGGCGACGGTCATCTTTCTGGCCGACCGGCACGCGCTGCTCGCGCTGCCCGGCATGGTGCTCGCGCCGTTCGTCCTCGTCGGCAGCTTCTTCGTCGAGGCATTCGTGTTCTTCTCGTGGCTCGAGGGGCGCGCGCTCGCGCAGGCGCTCGGCCGCCGCAGCAGGCGCGACCTCGACTTCGGCCAGATGCCGCAGAACGTCCCGTGGGTGCTCGCTGCCCTGTTCCTCGTCCTGCCGCTCCTCATCCTCGCGTCGGTCTCGTTCACGGCCGCCCTGGTACTGATCCTGCTGGCGATCGGCATCGTCGTGGCCATCGCGAAATTCGACCGCTAGGAGGTTTGTTCCGATGGCGCGCGAAGGCTACACTGCGCGGCCATGGACGAGAAAATCAAGCTGCGCGCCGAGAACGGACAGCTGATCGAGGTCGTGGTGCTCAACAAGCGCGCCGACCTGATCGAGGTCGTGATCGGCGAAGGCGTGCACAACGTGAGGTGCACCCTCACGCCCACGCGCAACGGGCTCGCCTACGCCGGCAAGGTCATGGGCCGCGAGGTGATCTACGAGCGCAGCCGCGACCAGGTCCAGGCCGACATCGATCGCCTCAATCCCAGCCTGCGCAAACCCAGAGGCCGCTGATGCTGCGCCCGGTCGCCGGGCTCGCGCTCCTCGCCTGGGCCGGCGCCGGCGCCGCGGCGCCGCGCCTCGACAGCCTGTCGGTGCAGGTGCTCTCGGGCAAGGCGTACGACGTGGTGATCTCGGTCTCCATCGAGCGCCCCTCGCTCCTCGATCTCAGCTGCAGCGCCACCATCGACACCGGCGACGGCGGCCAGATCTCCCTCGCCTGGAACCTCGGCGACAGCCGCACGAAGACCGCGCGCTACGAATACAAGCGCCCCGGGACCTACCGGTTGCGCGTGCGCGGCGCCGGCGACGAAGCCTGCGCCGGCCAGAAGGAGGCCTCGCTCGCCGTGGGCGCGCCGGGGCACGCCGCCGCCACGCCGCGCTGCCCGGCCGGCTGGACGCTGGTCGAGGACTCCGTCAAGGGGCCGCGCTACACCTGCCGCGCCCGGCCGCCGGCGCAGCCGCTGCGCTGCGCCGAGGGCACGACCTACTTCGCCGAGGGCGGCGAAATCGGCTGCCGGTAGGAAAATCGGGGTCAGAGCCCTATTTCCAGCGCGGAGCTTGCGGAAATAGGGCTCTGACCCCGATTTTCCTGACCCCGATTTATCTTTTCTGCAACAACTCCGCGCAGCCCGCGCGCGTGGCCCAGTACTCCCATGCGCGCCAGGTCTCGGGCGAGTGCGGCTTGTAGCCGGCGTTGCGGGCGTCGATCTCGCCGCGCGACAGCGGCTTGACCTCGCCGAGCCGCATCGCGGCCAGCTGCACGCGCGCGTTGCGCGGCACGTACACCGACATGCGCACCACTTCGATCAGCGAGCGCGCCGCGGCGACGAAGCCGTGGCCGCGCATCAGCGCGACGTTGTTGCCGGCAAGGCGCGCGGCCAGGTCGCGCCCCTGCGGCATGCTGGTGACGAGGAGGTTGGTGTCGCCGAACCGGTCGCGGATGTCCCAGACCGGCACTTCCGCGCCCATGAAGCTCCCCGAGTGGATCACCGGGCGAAGCGGCGCGGCGGTGATGCCGAAGGGCAGCACGTCTTCGGCGTGCGCATGCACCACCGCGAGGACTTCCGGCCGGGATTCGTACACCGCGCCGTGGATGAAGCGCTCGAGGTAGGGCTGCCGCGCGTCGCCGCCCGCCGGCGTGCCGTCGAGCTCGAACTCCATGATGTCGGCCTGCTGCACCATCTCCGGACTGAGCGAGCGCGCAAGCAGATAGCGGCCCGGGTCGCGCGGATGGCGCACGCTGACGTGGCCGTAGGCGTCGACGATGCCTTCGTGCGCGAGGATGCGGTTGGCGATGACAACGTCGGCAAGTGCGCGCTCCAGATCGGTCATTTCGGTATCCCGTGTAACGTCCTTGTGGGATCGTAGCGGATGCTCCGGATTCTTGTCGTCTGGCTGATCAACGCCGTCGCGCTCGCCGCGGTGGCCTACCTGATGCCGTCGGTGACGGTCTCGAGCGCGGGCGCCGCGCTCGCGGCCGCCCTGGTGCTCGGCCTGGTGAACGCGCTGATCCGGCCGGTCCTGGTGCTCCTCACCCTGCCCGTCACGGTGCTCACGCTCGGGCTTTTCATCTTCGTGATCAACGGCCTCCTCTTCTGGGCGGTCGGCAATTTCGTCGCCGGGTTCCACGTCGCCGGGTTCTGGGCCGGGGTGCTCGGCGCGATCGTTTTCAGCCTGATCTCCTGGGCGCTTTCGCACCTCGTCCTGCGGTGAGCTGTCGCGTCGGGAAGAGCTGCGGCCAGAAGGGGCCTAGCCCGCCTTCAGCCACAACGAGTACTCCAGCATGTACGAGTCGTAGCTATACAGAGTCACGGCCGTGAAAACGGCCAGCGGCAGAAGGAGCGAGTAACGGAGCAAATGCCGTCTCGCCACCAGCCAACCACCTGCTATTGCCGCCGCCTCGAGGAAAGCGAAGATGGCCCAGCTGAACCAATATCCAAAGCCGAAGACATCCTCGAACGCCATATCGTAGAACCCGGCAATCAGCTGGGACTCGGAGCTGTTCGTTACCCTTAACGCGTCTTGCAACAGCGGATAAGGAACAAGAAGGGCGATCACAGCAAGGATGAGAAGCGCCAGTTGCCTTTGCACGCTCAATTCAGTCACGGCGGCCCGACCGCGGGGAGACGAAAGCTAGCCGGCCGCCTTCGCCGAGGCCTCGGCGGAGAGCAGCTTCTCGAAACCGGCGCCGTCGAGCGGCGCGCTGAAGTAATGGCCCTGCCACTCGTCGCAGCCGAGCGCGAGCACGCGCGAGAGCTGGGCCTCGTTCTCGATCCCCTCGGCGGCCACCGAGATGCCCAGCGTCTTCGCCAGCACCACGATGGCGCGCACGATCGCCTCGTCGGCGGCCTGCGTGTCGATCGAGCGCAGGAAGGACCGGTCGATCTTCAGCTTGTGCACCGGGAGCTGGCGCAGGTACGCGAGGCTCGAATAGCCGGTGCCGAAGTCGTCGATCGAGATGCGTACCCCGAGCTCGCCGAGGCGGCGCAGCGTTTCGATGTTCTCGTCGAGGCTCGACATCAGCACGCGCTCGGTGACCTCCAGCTCGAGCGCGGACGGCGCGAGCGCGTTGGCGCGCAGCGCCGCGCCGACCTTTTCGAGATAGGCGCCGTGCTGGGCAAGCTCCGGCGCCGACACGTTCACCGCGATCCAGCAGCGCCCGGGGTGCGCACGCTGCCAGGCGCCCGCCTGCGACAGCGCGCGCTCGAAGGTCCATTCGCCGATCGAGCGGATGAGGCCGCACTCCTCGGCGAGGGGCACGAAGTCCCCCGGCAGAAGGAGCCCGCGGTCCGGGTGGTGCCAGCGCACCAGCGCCTCGGCGCCCGCCACCAGGCGCCGGCCGCGCACGACGGGCTGCCAGTGCAGCAGCAGCTCGCTCCTCGCGAGCGCGCCGTGCAGCTCGTTCTCCAGGCGCAAGCGCTCGACCGAGCGCGCGTGCAGCGCCGGCTCGTACATGCGCCAGGTGCCGCGGCCGCTCTCCTTCGCGTGGTACTTGGCCGCGTCGGCGTTGCGCAGCAGCTCGGCGAAGTCGCGCGCGTCGTTCGGATAGACGCTGATGCCGACGGACGCGCCGACGTTGAGGCTGCGCCCCTCGACGCTGAACGGCCGCGCCAGCACCCCGAGGATGCGCTGCGCGACGCCCGCGGCTTCCTCCGTGCTTCTTATCGCCTGGATCAGGACGAAATCGTCGCCGCCGAGGCGGCCCAGCGTCTCGCTCGGCAGGAGGCTCTCCAGGCGCGCGCCGACCTCGCGCAGCAGGCTGTCCCCGGCCTGGTGGCCGAGCGACTCGTTCACCAGCTTGAAGCGGTCGATGTCGATGAGAAGAAGCGCGAGCTTGGTGCGGCCGCGCGCCGCCTGAAGGATCGCCTGGGCGCCGCGGTCGGCGAGCAGCACGCGGTTGGGCAGCCCGGTGAGCGCGTCGCGCGTCGCCAGGTACTCGGCGCGCGCCTCGGCCTGGCGGCGCGGCGTGATGTCCGCCGCGGTGCCGCGGTAGCCCACGAACGCGCCGGCGGGATCGCGCACCGGCACGGCGCTCACCGACTGCCAGATCACGCCGCGCGAGCGGGTGACGACCCGGTGCACCAGCTCGCGGAAGGCGTGGCCCTCCGGCGCGTGCTCCGCGAGCCACTCCTCCACCGCGCGCTCCTCGCCGAGCGGCATGAGCTCCTGCGCCCTGCGGCCGAGGAGCTCCTCCGGGCGGTAGCCGAGCACGGCCTCGACCCGTTCGGAGAGGAAGGTGTAGCGCCACGAGGCGTCGGCCTCCCACAGGTACTCGCCGGAGGCCTGCGCCATGTCGCGGAAACGCTGCTCGCGCTCGGCGAGCGCGGCCTCGGCGCGCTTGTGGTCCTCGATGTCGCTCACCGTGCCCGAGGCGCGAGTGGCGCGGCCCGCAGCGTTGCGCTCGGTCACCCGGCCCGTCGCGCGGACCCAGCGCCAGCCGCCGCTTTCGACGCGCACGCGGCAGTCCACCTGGCAGATGGTCTTCTCGCCCTTCAGGCCGGCGACGAGCTCCTTGCGCACCGCCGGCCGGTCCTCGGGGTGGACCAGCTCGTTCACGTCGGCGCCGCCCATCACCCCGGCGATCGGGCGCCGGCCCAGCAGGCCCGCCCAGCCCGAGCCGAGGTAGATCGCGTTCGCCTCGAGGTCGAAGTCCCATTCGGCGAGGTTGGCCGCGCCCACGGCGAGCTCGAGGCGCTCCTTCGCCTCGGCGAGCGCGCGCTCGGCGCGCCGCTGCTCGGTCACGTCGCGGCCCACGCCGCGATAGCCGAGGAAGCGCTCCGCGGCGTCCTTGCGGCTCTGCCCGGAGATGATGTGGACCTGCCGCGCGCCCCGTTCGTCGACGCGCATCATCTCGAGGTCGAAGAACGGCCGGCGCTCCTCCATGCCCTCGTGCAGCGCCTCGAGCACGCGGCTCTCGACCTGCACGCCCGGGATCTCCCAGAAGCGCTTGCCATAGGTCGGGGTGCCGCCGAAGAAGGTGGCGACCGGCGTGCCGCCGGAGATCCAGGTGATGCGGTGGGAGGCGTCGGTCTCCCAGAACCAGTCGGCCGAGAGCTCGGTGAGGTCGCGGAAGCGCCGCTCGCTTTTCTTCGCCTCGGCGAGCGCCTGCGCCGCCCGCCGCGAGCGCAGGTGCATCGCAAGGTAGACGATACCGCAGGCAAGCACCACCAGGACGAGGACGTCCAGCACCCGCTAGCGCGCCGCCGTGTCGCGCACCGGGGGCGCGACCTTCAGGATTTCGTCCACCGTGGTGAGGCCGGAGCCGACCTTCATCGCGCCGCTGATGCGCAGCGGCTTCATGCCTTCCTTGAATGCCTGCTCGCGCAGGACCGCGAGGTCGGCCTTCTCGCCGACCAGCGCCTTGATGGCCGAAGAGAAGATGAGCGTCTCGTAGATGCCGACGCGGCCCATGAAGCCGGTCATGCGGCAGTCGAGGCAGCCGACGGGCTTGTAGACCTTCTCCGGGCGGTTCGATTTCCACGGCGCGACCAGCGCGTCCCAGCCGGCGTGGTCCTCGGCGCGGTTGAACGCCGCCTTCTGCTTGCAGTGCGGGCAGAGCGTGCGCACCAGGCGCTGCGCCATGACGCCGTTCAGGGTGGCGTTGAGGAGATACGGCGGCACGCCGAGCTCGAGCAGCCGGGTTACTGCGCTGGGCGCGTCGTTGGTGTGCAGGGTCGAGAGCACGAGGTGCCCGGTGAGCGCCGACTGGACCGCCATCTCGGCGGTCTCGAGGTCGCGGATCTCGCCGACCATGATGATGTCGGGATCCTGGCGCATCAGCGCGCGCACGCCCTCGGCGAAGCCGAGCTCGATCTGGGACTGCACCTGCATCTGGTTGAACGAGGGCTCGACCATCTCGATCGGGTCTTCGATGGTGCAGACGTTCACTTCCGGCGTCGCGAGGCTCTTGAGGGTGGAATACAGCGTCGTGGTCTTGCCGGAGCCGGTCGGGCCGGTGACCAGCACGATGCCGTTCGGCCGGTTGGTCATCTCTTCCCAGCGCTTCTTGTCGTCCTCCGAGAAGCCGAGCTCCCTGAAGTCGCGCACCAGCACCTCGGGGTCGAAGATCCGCATCACCAGCTTCTCGCCGAACGCGGTGGGCAGGCTCGAGATGCGCAGCTCGATGTCCCCCGTTTCCTCGGTGCGCGTCTTGATGCGGCCGTCCTGCGGCCGGCGCTTCTCGACCACGTCCATGCGCGCCAGGATCTTGATGCGGCTGGTCATCGCGGCGAGCACCCCGGCGGGGATCTGGTAGACCTGGTGCAGCACGCCGTCGATGCGGAAGCGCACGATGCCGTGCTCGCGGCGCGGCTCGACGTGGATGTCGCTCGCGCGCTGCTCGAACGCGTACTGCCAGAGCCAGTCCACCACGCGCACCACGTGCGCGTCGTTCGCGTCGAGCTTGTCGGACTTGCCGAGCTCCACGAGCTGCTCGAAGTTCGACAGGCCGGAAACGGCGGCGGTCTTGTTCGCCCCCTTGATCGACTTCGCCAGATTGTAGAACTCGACCTGGTAGCGCTCGATGTCGACCGGGTTCGCGATCACGCGCTTGATCTCGCGCTTGATGATGCGCGCGAGCTCCGGCTCCCAGTCGCGCACGTTGGGCTCGGCGGTCGCGATCACCGCCTCCTTCGCGTTCACCGACACGGGCAGGATGCGAAAGCGCGTGGCGTAGGCCGAGGACATGATCTCGGTCACCGCGGTGAAGTCGATCTTGAGCGGATCGATGTGGAGGTATTCCATGCCCAGGCGCTTCGCCAGCCACTCCGACAGAGCGTCGAGCGTCAGGAGCGCCGTGCCCTTCTTCCACTTCTGCTCGGCCACCACGCACAGCGGGTGCACGTTGCCGCGGTGGTAGCGCCGCTCGGTCTTCAGCGCCTCGGCCGCTTCGGGGGCGACGAGGCGGTCCTCGACCAGCCAGCCGAGGACCTCCGGGAGGGTCAGCCTGGCGTCAGCCACGGCGCTCTTAACTGCTTGTTGCATCGAGCGAAACTATACCGGAACGGCCGGGATGCACCGTGGCAAATGCCCGCGTTCCGTGCGGCGATTTGACGCACATTTGCTACCCTGCTCGCGTGCCCCGCGCCCTGGCCCCCGACGTGCGGATTCGCGAGGCCTGGGCGTGGAGCATGTACGACTTCGCGAACTCGGGCTACACCACGGTCGTCATCACGGCCGTGTTCGGCGCGTATTTCGTCTCGGTGATCAGCGAGAACCGGCCCTGGGCGACCTTCGCCTGGACCGCGGCGCTTTCGATTTCTTACGCCCTGATCCTCGTCACCGGGCCGCTCGTCGGCGCCTGGGCCGACGCGCACGCCGCGAAGAAAAAGCTCCTCCTCCTGAGCACCATCGGCTGCGTCGTGTTCACGGCGCTCCTCGCCGCCGTCTCGCCCGGGCAGGCCGCGCTCGCGCTCGCGCTGATCGTGGCCTCGAACTACTTCTTCGGCACGGGCGAGAACCTGATCGCGGCGTTCCTGCCCGAGCTCGCCGACTCGCGCGCGATGGGCCGCGTCTCGGGCTGGGGCTGGGCCTTCGGCTATCTCGGCGGCCTGTGCGCGCTCGGCCTGTGCCTCTACTACCTCACGTTCTCGGGAGAGGAGCCGCGCCGCGCGGTGCCGGTGACGATGCTCATCACGGCGGCCTTCTTCGCGCTGGCGGCGGTGCCGACGTTCGCGTTCCTCCGCGAGCGCGCCGTGCCGCAGGGCGTTTTCGTCGATCCCTGGCGGCGCGTGCTGGAGACGCTGAAGGAGTCGGAACGCTACCGCGACCTGCGCCGCTTCCTGGTCTGCATCGTGTTCTACCAGGCCGGGATCACCGCGGTCGTTTCGCTCGCCGCCATCTACGCCGAGCAGGTGATGAAGTTCAGCATGCGCGAGACCATCACGCTCATCCTGGTGGTGAACGTCACCGCCGCGGTGGGCGCGTTCGGGTTCGGCTACGTGCAGGACGCGATCGGCCACGTGCGCGCCGTGGCGATCACGCTGGCGGGATGGATCGCGATGGTGGCCCTCGCCGGGGCGACCCAGAGCCTCCTTGGCTTCTGGCTCGCGGCGAACCTCGCCGGGTTGTGCATGGGCTCGTCGCAGGCCGCGGGCCGCGCGATCGTCGGCTACCTCGCACCGCCTGCCCGCCTCGCCGAGTTCTTCGGGCTATGGGGGCTGGCGGTGAAGGCGGCGAGCATCTTCGGCCCGCTCACCTACGGCGCGGTGACATGGCTCTTCGCCGGCAACCATCGCCTGGCGATCTTCGCCACGGGCCTCTACTTCGTCGTCGGGCTCGTGCTGCTCGGCGGCATCGACGTCGAGCGCGGCCGGCGGCAGGCGCTGCCGGCCTGAGCGCTCGAGTCCTAACTACCGGGTGCTACTTGGCGCCGCGCTGGTAGACGACGTCGCTGCGCCGGTTCTCGGCCCACGAGGCTTCGTCGTGGCCGAGAGCTTTCGGCTTCTCTTCGCCGAAGCTGACGGCTTCGATCTGGCCGTCGGACGCGCCGGTGAGCCGCATCATCTGCTGCACCGCCTCGGCGCGTTTCTGGCCGAGCGCGAGGTTGTATTCGCGGCTGCCGCGCTCGTCGCCGTTGCCTTCGATCGTCACGCGCGCATCCGGGTGGTCGCGCAAGTAGCGCGCGTGCGCCTCGACAGCCGGCCGGAACTCGGGCTTGACGTCGGAGCGGTCGAAATCGTAGTAGACCGAGCGCTGCGCGGGAACGCCTTTCACGTTGGGCTGCGCGCTCGACTGCGAGCCAACGCCGCGCTGCCCGGGCTGACTCTTGGTCGCGGCCGAGCCTGTGCGAGCTGCCGGCGCGGCGGAGGCCGAATCCGGCGTGGCGCTGGTGTCGGCGGGCGGAGTATTCGAAGCGCAAGCCGCGGCCAGAAGCGAAGCTGCGGCGAGGGCGAAGCAGGTCTTTCTCATTGGTGGGCTCTCCCAGGTTTCCTACTCCCGAGATGATCCGCGCCCAAGACTTAAGGCTTAATTAAGACCGTGCGTAGATCGCCCGGAACAAAGTCACGGGACGCTCCTTGTACGCCTGCGACAACATCCGCACGTGAGCAAGCGAGCGCTCGTCCTGCGTCGAATACCGCACACCGCCGTCGCGCGCCGCGTCGATCAGGCCCGCGGCGCGAAATCGTTCCAAGTAAAGCTCGACGTCGGCGTCGCTTACTTTTGCCATGAGGCTCAGGTACGCCGCCAGCTCGCCCGGCTGCCACCGGCGCTCGGGTTCGCGCGCAAGGACGAGCAGCAACTCCGCGGCGTCCACCGAAGGGACCCAGCGCTCCAGGAAGCGCCGGAACTCGTCGGGGAAGCCTTCCTCGGGGACGTGCAAAGCGGTTGCAGCCTCTTGTTCTGAAGACGGCCGCGCCGGCGTCTCACGGCGCTGTCAAGCGTGGAGTCCCCAGCCCTAGAGGATGAGCCACCGCTGTCCGCCGGCGCGACCGCGGGGACATCATGCTTGCAGCACACTTAAGCGAGACTTAACCGCTGCGCCGCGCGCCCGCTCTGCGGTAAGCTCATGACTCCACAGACAAGACCGGAAAACGGCATGGTGCGTAACCGGATCGTCGTAGCGGCGCTGTCCGCGGCTGTTTCGCAAGGCGCGCTCGCCGAGCTGAATGGCCCGGTGGTCGGCGTGCCCGACGGCGACACGCTCACGCTGCGCGTCGATGGCGGCAACGTCCGCGTGCGCCTGGACGGTATCGACGCGCCCGAGCTCGGCCAACCCTACGGCAAGAGCGCGCGCCGCTCGCTCGCGCAGATCTGCAAGGGCAAGGCCGCTACCGCCGTCGAGCGCGGCAAGGACGACGAGGGGCGCATTCTCGCCAGCGTGCGCTGCGGCGAGGTCGACGCCAACGCGGAGCAGGTGCGCCGCGGCATGGCCTGGGTGCACCTCAGGTATGTGCCGTTCGGCTCTCCGCTCTACGAGGCGGAGACCAACGCGCGGCTGCAGAAGGTGGGCTTGTGGCGCGGCAAGCAGCCCGTGCCGCCCTGGGAATGGCGCGCGCGCCAGGCGGGAAAGGCCGGCAAGTCCTAGGAGACGCCCGAGCGCGCCGCGTTCGCCCGCTCGGGCTCGATCGACTCCACCGGCCGAGCGTGCCCGCGCCACGCCGGAAGCCGGATCGACACTGCGAGGCCCGGCAGAGAGGACTCCGGGTCCGCGTCCGAGAGCGCGATGCTGCCATGGTGTCGCTCGACGATCGCCTTGACGATCGCGAGCCCGAGCCCGGTGCCGGGCGTGGCGTCGCCCGCGACGCGATGGAAGCGCTCGAACACGCGCTCGCGCTCGCTCGCCGGAACGCCGCAGCCGGCGTCGACGACTCGCAGCTCCACCATCCCCTCGACTTGGCGCACCGCCACCGTCACCGGGCTTTCGGCGGGCGCGTAGCGCAGCGCGTTGTCCACCAGGTTCTCGATCAGCGAGCGCAGCTCCGGCTCGGCGCCGAAAGCCTGCACCACGCCGGGCGCGTCGACGCCGAGGTCGACGTCCTGATGCTCGGCGCGCACGGCGTAGCCCGCGACTACGTCGCGCGAGAGCGCTGCGAGATTCACGGCGGCGAAGGCCTGCAGCGGCACCGCGGCGTCGAGCCGCGCGAAATCCATGAGCTGCTGCACCAGCCGGCGCGCGCGCTCGACGCCGCTCGCGAGCTCGTGCAGCGCGCCCGAGCGGGCCGCCGGGGTCTGGGCGCGCTCCGCCAGCTGCACCTGGAGAGCGAGCGCCGCCACGGGCGAGCGCAGCTCGTGCGCCGCGTCGGCGAGAAAGCGCCGCTGCGCGTCGAACGCGCCTTCGAGCCGCGCGAGCAGCGCGTTGATCTGGTGCACGAGCGGCAGCAGCTCGCGCGGCACGTTGTCGGTGGGCAGCGGATCGAGCCGCGCGGCGTCGCGGTCGCTCACGCGCCGCGAGGTGAGGTGCAGCGGCTCGAGCCCCCGCGCCAGGGCCCATGCCACCACGACGCCGAGCACGGGAATGAGCAGCAGCATCGGCATCAGCACGCTCAGCGAGAGCTCGCGCGCAAGCTTGTCCCGCGCGCCGACCGCCTGGCCGACCTGGACGGTTCCTTCGTCGGTGACGTGCGTGTACACGCGCCACGGACCGTCCGCGGTCTCGGCGAAGGCGAGCCCCTCGGTGAAGGTCTGCGGCACGTCCGGCGGCAGCGTCGGCAGCGCGGTCTCGAAATACACCCTTCCGGTCCGGTCGTACGCGCGCACCGAAAGCGCGAACCCGGGCCGCGCGATGCGCAGCCTGCGCGTCTGGGTCCAGTCCTCGCGCAGGTGCACGGCGTGCGCAACCTGCTTCAGCTCCTCGTCGAAGAGCCGCCCCACCTGGCTGCGGGTCAGCGCGTAGGTGGCGCCGAGCACCACCACCGTGCCCAGGCCGAGCGTGCCGACGACCCAGAGCACGAGGTTCGCGCGGATCGATCTCACGGCCGCGTTACGCGAGCGGGACGATGCGGTAACCCACGCCGCGCACGTTGCGGATGAGCTCGGGCTGGAGCTTGCGCCGGAGGTGGTGCAGGTGCACCTCGATGCTGTTGCTGCCCACCTCCTCGCCCCATCCGTACACCGCGTCCTCGAGCTTCTCGCGCGAGACGACCGCGCCGGGCTCCTTCATCAGCGCCTCGAGCACCGCGAACTCGCGCGCCGAGAGCTCGACCGGCGCGCCGCGGAACGTCACTTCCCGCCGGACCGGATCGACGGAGAGCGCGCCGCAAGCCATGTCGGGCGTGGAGCGACCGGACCTGCGCCGCATGACCGCGCGCGCGCGCGCCAGGAGCTCGTCGAGATCGAACGGCTTCACCAGGTAGTCGTCGGCGCCCAGGTCGAGTCCCGCCACGCGGTCGGCGAGCGCGTCGCGGGCGGTGATGATCACGACCGGCAGCGAGCTGCCGTCGCGGCGCAGCCCTTTCAGGAGCTCGGCGCCGTCGCGCCGCGGCAACCCCAGGTCGAGGAGCGTCAGGTCGTAGACGCGGTGACCCAGGGCGAGCTCGGCCTCCGCGCCGTCGCGCACCCAGTCCACCGTGTAGCCCGCGTCCTGCAGGCCCGCGACCACGGCGCGCCCGATCATCGGGTCGTCTTCGATGAGGAGAACTCTCATGCGCTCGCGCTCAAGCCGGCGTCACTGTGCGGCGACCTGGATTAAGGAAGACTTAACATTGTAGCCGCGCACGCCACCCTGGCACGGACCATGCTAGAGCCCCAGGCACCAAGCCGGAGACTCCAGCCCAGCCACGGAGACTTGCATGAAAGCGATCAAACCCTTGTTGCTCGGCTTGTCGATCCTCGCCCTCGCCAGCGGCGCGGCGTATGCCGGCGGCGACGCCAAGAACAAGAGCGCCTCTTCGGGCGCGAGCACGAGCTCCAAGTACAGTTTCGACAAAGCCGATACGAATCATGACGGCAAGGTGAGCCGCGCGGAATTCGACGCGATGATGAAGCCGAGCGCCTCGGGCGGCAGCACTTCCTCGAGCAAGACTTCGTCCGGCGCCAAGGCGGCGAGCAAGCCGAGCACTTCCACCTCCACCAAGTAGAGCAACCTTAAGGGACCCTTAAGGTTTGCCCGGGCAACGTACGCTCGGGCAGCGTAATCCCCCTGAGGAGGAGGATCGGCCGGGCGAGGGCGAAAGCGCTCGCCCGGCCGTTATTTTTCAGGCGCGGCACGGAACTGGCACGGCAAGCGCCATGAGGGCGGACACGCGAAAAATCCCCCGGCGCAAGCGCGGCACCGACAAGGCGCGCGAAGGCTGGGCCGCCACCCGCGAGCCGCGCGGCGTGATCAAGCGCGCCGCCGAAGACCTTCGCCAAGGACTCCAGGACACCGAGCTGCGCGGGCGGCGGAAGCAGCGCTGAAATTCCGATCCGCGTTCAGCGCGTCGGATCTTGGGGTCGCTGCAGGAGCGGGCCGAGCACGTCCATCGGGAGCGGAAACACGATGGTCGACGACTTGTCGCCGGCGATGGTGGTGAGCGTCTGCAGGTAGCGCAGCTGCATCGCCTCGGCGCGCTGCGAGAGCATCTGCGCCGCCTGCAGCAGCTTCTCCGAGGCCTGCAGCTCGCCCTCGGCGTGGATCACCTTGGCGCGGCGCTCGCGCTCGGCCTCGGCCTGGCGCGCGATGGCGCGCACCATGCTCTCGTTCAGGTCGACGTGCTTGATCTCGACGTTCGACACCTTGATGCCCCAGGCGTCGGTCTGCTTGTCGAGAACTTCCTGGATGTCGCTGTTCAGCTTCTCGCGCTCGGCGAGCAGCTCGTCGAGCTCGTGCTTGCCGAGCACCGCGCGCAGCGTGGTCTGCGCGAGCTGGCTGGTCGCCTCGATGAAGTTCGCCACCTGGATGATCGCGAGCTGCGGCTCGACCACGCGGAAGTACACCACCGCGTTCACCTTGACCGAGACGTTGTCGCGCGAAATCACGTCCTGCGGCGGCACGTCGAAGACGCGCGTGCGCAGGTCCACGCGCACCGCCTGCTGGATTACCGGCAGCACGATGACGAGGCCCGGCCCCATCACGCGCTGGAAGCGGCCAAGGAAGAACACCACCGCGCGCTCGTACTCGCGCAGGATCTTGATCGACGACATCACGGCGATCGCGACGATGATCACCACGCCCAGCGCGAAATACGGCATGCCCAATCTCCCTCAGCTCAGTTTGTCCCCCGGCCCAGCGGGTTCGACCTGCAGCACCAGCCCTTCCATCGCGGTGACGCGCAGCTTCTCCCCGCGGCGCACCGGCCGGCTCGAGCGCACCTTCCACTGCTCGCCGCGCACACGCGCCCAGCCCTCCGCGGCGAAGTCGCCGAGCGCCTCGCCGGTCGCGCCGAGCATCTGTTCGCGGCCGGTCACCACCGCTCGCCGGCGGCTCCGCAGCAGCATGCCGAGCGCGAGGATGAGGAAACCCGCGCTCGCCGCGGTCACCCCGGCGATGAGCATGTAGGGAATCTCGAACCCCGGCAGGTCGGTGTCCTCGATCAGGAGCAGCGACCCGAGCGCGAAGGCCACGATGCCGCCGACGCCGATGGCGCCGAACGAGGGCAGGAACACCTCGGCGATCATGAAGGCGATGCCGAGCAGCATCAGCGCGAGCCCGGCGTAGTTGACCGGCAGCATGTGCAGCGCGTAGAGCGCGAGCAGCAGCGCGATCGCTCCGACCACCCCCGGCAGGATCATGCCCGGACTCATGAACTCGAAGATGAGCGCGTAGATCCCCACGAGGATGAGCAGGTACGCGACGGTGGGATTGGTGATCACCGCGAGCACGCGCGTGCGCCAGTCCATCTCGAGCGCCTTCACCTCCGCGTTCGGCTTGCCGAGCTTCGCCAGGAGCGACGGCACGTCGGCGGCGACGTAGTCGATCACCTTGAGCTTGAGGGCGTCCTGCGCCGGCAGGCTGGCCCCTTCGCGCACCGCCTTCTCGGCCCAGTCGGCGTTGTGCTTGCGCAGCTCGGCGAGGCTGCGGATGTAGGCCACGGCGTCGTTCGTGACCTTGCGGGTCATGGTGTCTTCTTCTTTTTTTCCGTCCTTTTGAGCAGCGCCGCCGCCGCCGATGGACACCGGCGATGCCGCGCCGAGGTTGGTTCCGGGCGCCATGGCGGCAATGTGCGCCGCGTACAGGATGAAGGTGCCGGCGCTCGCGGCCCGGGCGCCGCTCGGCGCGACGAACACGGCCACGGGCACGGGCGAGGCGAGGATCGCCTTGATCACCTCGCGCATCGAGGTGTCGAGGCCTCCGGGGGTGTCGATCTGGAGGATGACGAGCTCGGCGCCTTCCTTGGCCGCCCGCTCGATGCCGCGTCGCGCGAAATGCGCGCTGGCGGGGCCGATGGCGCCCTCGAGCGGCACGAGCACCACCGTGGCCGCCGAAGCCAAGGCGCAGGCGCAGCCCAGGACGGCGAACAGGATCGCGCGCATTGCAGCGGATTATGCTCCGCTCGCGCGGCGAAGGCCCTATCTGGCTTCCCGGGTTACCTTCCCAGGTGCTGCGCGCCCCGTGGCGTCCGCGTGGAAGCCAGGTATTCGCGGTAGGACATGCCATCCGATCTTCGGCGCGACACGAGGCGCCTGACACGGGCCAGCCGGTCGCGCACGAACGTGCGCCGGCCTCGGCCGTGCTGCGGATCGAGGAGATACATCGCGAGCGCCCCGAGACCCAACGTAACGAGTGTTCTCATGCTGGTGCCTCCTTCACCGGATTGCGCCGCCCCGCCACCGCGCCGAGCGCCGCCGCGAGGAGCGAAAGGAGCAGCGCGCCGAAGGTGATCCAGGCCGCGCGCGTCGCCCGGGGCTTCACTTCCTCGGCCTTCTGCTGCAGCGCGCCGCCGGCCTTCTCGATGAGCTGCGCGATACCGTTCTTCGCGTCGGCGGCCTGCTGCGCGGGATTGCCGCGGTTGCTCTCGATCCGCTGCGCCGTTTCGCCCTGCCCCAGCGCTTTCGCGGCGCCGCCGACGAGCCCGAAGGGGCCGCCGGCGAGCACGCCGATCCCGCTGCTCGCCATGTAGAGGATCAGCAGGATGCTCACTACCCAGACCAGGGCGCCCTCGAAGAAGCCGGTGGTGCCGTCGAAGATCGCGCCGATGCGCGTCGAGACCCAGCCGCCGACGAACAGCGCCACGAGCAGCGACACGCCGGCCCAGATGCCGGCCCCGGCGCCGAGCGCGCCGGTGTCGGTTTCGCCCGGTTGCGCGGCGCTGATTCCCACCGCGACGCCGAGCGCCGTGATCAGGAGCAGGAATCCGAGCGCGACCAGCACGCCGCCGAAGACGCCGCCCCAGGAGACGCGCATGCCGTCGGCGCGCAGGGCGGCCGGATAGGCGATGCGCCTGCGCTCGGCGATGCGGCGGTCGCGGTACGGGCTGTCATGCAGTACGCTTGCCATTCGGCTTCCTTTCTTTGCCTCGAGGTCTATCGAGCGGTTCCGCCACTGGACGCCGGCGCCGGGTTGGGCTCGCGCGCATCGAGTTCGGACTGCAGGCGGTTGCGCTGCTCGTTCGCCATGGTGTACGACGCCTCGCCGGCGCGCAGCTCCGCGGTCTTCATCGCGATGCGCGCGCGCTGCGCCGCGAGATACGCGAAGTGCGCCACTCGCGCCGGCGCGGCATCCGCGCTGTGCAGATTCTCGGCATCGCGCAGATCGCGCGCGGCGAGCTCGAGCTCGACCGGAGCGCGCGCCTGGACCTGAGGGTTCGCGGCGGCGCTGCGGTAAACGTCGCGCGCGGCCTCGAGCTCGTTGGTGGCGCGCGGAACGGACGTGCATCCCGCGGCAGCCAGCATGCAGGCACCGGCGCAGACCGCGGCGAGCGTGGTGCGTCGAATCGCTTCAGCCCTCATTTCGCCCTCCTGTCGAGTTCGTCCTGCAACCGCCTCACGCCCAGGTTCGCGTCCGCGGCGGCGCGCTCCACGCGCGCGTTCTCCGCGATGGCACGGGCGTAGTCGGCGTCGACCTGCGCCTGCTCGGCATAGATGCGCGCGTTCGAATAGTCGCCGCGCTCGGCATCCTGCTCGGCACGGGCAAGCTTGTACTGCGCGACGCGCAGCTCCATCGAGCCGTCCTGCACCACGACGGGCTGCGCCTTCGACACCGCGGCACGGGCGGCTTCGATCTGCTCGGTCGGGCGCGGCATGCTGCTGCACGCGGCGAGCCCGAGGGCCAACGTGAACCCGAAGATCCGCTGTAAGTCGGCTCGCGCGAAGATCCGCTGTAAAGCGGTGAGCGCGGAGATTCGCTGTAAATCGGAGCGGTCGGTGCAAGCTTTACAGGCGATGTAGGGCATTTGGTGGTCCTCCGGAATCCTGGTCGGAACGCAGCAATCTGCGGTCCACGGCCGGGTTCGAAGCTTGCAAGGAGGCAATCGGAAACGATATGCGCTGGCTATCGCTTTTGATTCCCCCTGTCCTCTTGGCCGCGGCCGTAGCTGCCTGTGATGCCCCGGAGGACACCCTCCGCCTCGTGACGGTGGAAAGCCAGGACCGTCTAGGGCTGTCGCTGCGCGAGCTGCCCGAAGCCACCCTCAAGTCGATCGGCCTGGGCTACGGGCTGGCGGTGATCCGGGTCGGGAGGGAGGGCGAGCGCGCGGGCCTCCGCCTCGGAGACGTGGTCTACGGGGTGAACGAAACGCAGATCCACAACCTGCAGGAGTTCAGCAGCGCTCTCGCGCAGCCGCGCGAGGGCCAACTGAGCCTGCTGGTGCGTCGGGGGAAAGCGGACCTTCAGGTGCCGCTCGAGGGCGCCGCGCTGCCGCCCGAAGACGGAGTGCTGCGCATGCCGCGGCCGGCTACAGATACTCTTCTGCGCACCTGATGATCGCGTCGTTGTTGGGCTGCTCGAGGCAATGGCGCGCGTCCATGTGGCGCCGCGCCGTCACCGTCGCCTTGCGCGGCGACTTGGCGGCCTTGGCCTTCGGCGCTTCGACGGGCTTCTCCGCCTCGGCCGGCTTCTCCGCTGCCGCCTTCTGTTCCGGAGCCTGTGCCCACGCAGGCAACGCGACGGGCAGCGCGAGCGCGAGGGCCGCAGCCAAGATCGTTTTTTTCATGGAGCTTCCTTTTTCGCCTAGCCCAAGATTGCAAGGATAGCCGGATTCACCGCAGCCGTCTGTGGCAGAAGCGTTGCGTTGTGCATTAGTTCTCATCCGGCCCGCTAGAGCTGAGAGCTGAGCAGCCCCAGCGCGTGGTCCCAGAGCTTCTCCGACAGCGGACGGCGCTCCCATTCCTCCAGCGTGACGCGCCGGGAGCGTGCGAGGTCCTGCGCGAAGATGCGCTCCTGCGCGCCCGCGAAGGCGCGGTCGTAGACGTCCAGGTTCGCCTCGTCGTTGGTGCTGAAGGAGCGCGTGTCGAAGTTGGTCGAGCCCACCGTCACCCACAGCCCGTCCACCGTCATCACCTTCACGTGGTAGAAGGTCGGCTGGTATTCGTAGATCTCGACTCCGGCGCGCAGCAGCTCTCCCCATGTCGAGCGCGAGGCGCGCCGCACCGCCGCAGTATCGGTAATCGGCCCGGGCACGATGATCTGAACCCGCACGCCGCGGGCGGCGGCCTCGACGAACTGGCGCACCTCGTTGTCGTCGGGAACGAAGTACGCCGCGGAGAGCTGGATCGAGCGCCGCGCCGCGGCGATCGACATGAGGTAGAGGAGCTGCGCGCTCTCGCCGCCGCCGCCGGGGGAGCTCACCATGAACTGCGCCAGCTCGCCGCCGGCGGGCCGCAGCTCAGGGAAGTAGTCCGGCCCGTGCAGCACCTCTCCCGTCACCTCGATCCAGTTCTCCATGAACGCGGCCTGCATCTGCGCCACGGCGGGACCCTCGAGGCGAAAGTGCGTGTCGCGCCAGTGGGCCGCGTCCTGCGCGTCGCCGCTCCATTCGTCGCCGATTCCGGCGCCGCCGGTATAGCCGACCGCGCCGTCGATCACCATGATCTTGCGGTGGGTGCGGTTGTTCATGCGCGCGATGGTGTCCCAGCGCACCGGGTTGTAGAGCCGCACCTGGGCGCCGGCGTCGCGCAGCCGGGCGATCACCGTCTTCTCGATCTTCTGGCTGCCGAGCGCGTCGATCAGCACGTGCACCTTGACGCCCGAGAGCGCGCGCTCCTCCAGCGCGGCGGTGAACTGCTCGCCGACCGAGCCCTTCCAGTAGATGTACATCTCGAAGGTGATGCTCCTGCGCGCCCCGCGGATCGCAGCGAGCATCTCCGGGAAGATCTCGTCGCCGTTGACGAGCGCCCGCACGCGGTTCCCCGGCACGAGCGCGGGACCCAGCATCACGCTCATCGTGCGAACGAATTCCGGATCGCCGACGCCGTAGAGCGACGTCACGCTGGTGTCGATCTTCTTGTCGCCGAGCGAGAGGTTGGCCGCCACGAGCACCGCGAGGCCCGTGGCGAGGAACGTCAGGATGCCGATGCGCCAGGTGGTGTGGCTCCACCTGCGCACCGCGCCTAGGTGCCGAGCAAGCTCCACAGCCACCGTGCGATGAAGAAGCCCGCGGCGCAGGCGGCCACGAGGAATGCGGCGGTGCCGGCGGCCAGCGCCGCCACGAACGCGCGGCTCGAGCGCTGCGCCGCGCGCGGCGCGTCGAGCCAGGCGCCGAGCAGGCGCACGTTGCGCTGGTTCGCCTTCCAGGCCGCGTCGAACACGTCGCCGGCGAGCGGGATCATGCCCACCAATCCTTCCAGCGCGACGTTAAACGCCATGCGCGCGAGGATGCTTCTCGGGGCGCCGAGCGCCGCCGCCTCGCGCACGATATAGCTCGAAAGGAGGACGCCGACCGCGTCGCCCAGCACCGGCACGAGGCCGATCAGCGCGTCCAGGCCTATGGTGAGCCGCGTCCCGGGGATCGGGATCGAGCTGTCGAGCAGCCACGCGAGCCAGGCGAGCCGCTCGCGGACCTGCCAGGTCATCCGATGACGATCCATGCCCGTGGTTGGGCCGCGCGCGGCCCCGAACGTTCCACACGGGTTTCACGGGGTATCATTTCGCCTCCCCCAAGACGATCTACAGGAGACCTGCTATGGCAATCAAGGTCGGCGACCGGCTTCCCGACGGCAAGTTGATGGAGTCCACGGAGTTCGATTCGGGCACGCAGTGCGCCATGCCGCCCAAGGAAGTGAACGTCGCCGACGCCGTGCGCGGCAAGAAGATCGCGATCTTCGGCCTGCCCGGCGCGTACACCCCTACCTGCTCGGCGAAGCACGTGCCGGGCTACGCGCAGAACGCCGAGGCGCTGAAGAAGAAGGGGGTGCACGAGATCTGGTGCGTCGCGACCAACGACGCCTTCGTCATGGCGCACTGGGGCCGCGACCAGAAGGCGCTCGGCAAGATCCGGTTCCTGGCCGACGGAAGCGCCGTCTGGACCAAGGCGCTCGGCCTCGAGCTCGACCTCAGCGCGCGCGGCATGGGCACGCGCACGAATCGCTTCTCGATGCTGGTGGACAACGGAGTGGTGAAGCAGCTGAACGTGGAGGCGCCCGGGAAGTTCGAGGTTTCCGACGCCGGCACGATGCTGAAGCAGGCCGGTTGAAATAAAGTCGAGCGCGCTGTCAGCGCGGAGCCGGGTGGCGCGTTGTAGGGCGAGGCCCGCCCCCGGGGCCGCTGGCCCACCCGCGGGCCCCTAACGACCCGACCGAAAGGAACCTCCATGCTCAGGACCCTGCTGCCCGCCGTGATGTTGGCGTTCTGCACCCCGGTTTTTGCCCAGGCGCCCTCCGATGCCCCGAAGCCGAAGGGCGAACGGCGCTTCGACTGCTCCAAGGCGAAGGACCCGAAGGGCTGCGAAGAGCGTCTCGCCAAGGCCAAGGCCGCGCGTGACAAGGCGAACAAGGCCTGCGAAGGCAAGAAGGGCGAAGAAAGGCGCGACTGCATGAGCCACGAGATGTGCGCCGCGAACAAGGATCCGGCCAGGTGCGAGGCGCGGCTCAAGGAAGCCGTCGCGCGCCGCGACCAGATCCGCGAGGCGTGCAAGGGCAAGACCGGCGAAGACCTGAAGAGCTGCGTCCGCGAGCAGCGCCAGAGCCACAAGAAATAGACCTCGCCCCCGTACCACCGAGCAAAGGGAAGCGGCCGCGGCAGCTCGCGCGCCGCTTCCTTTTTGGGCCGCACGCGCCGCGGCGGCCGGAACCGGCGACGCAAAATAGAGTCCTAGCATGGCGCTCGGGGCCGACCTTCGCTACGATCGCCTCGGGCCTCCTCAAGCTGCACCTATTCGATCGGCTGTCATGACAAACCGGCTTCTCGCCGCCGTCTTCCTGCTGCTCTTCGCGGCCGCCGCCCCCGCGCAGCAGATTGCTGCGCCGCCGCAGCAGGCGAAGAAGACCGCGCCGGAAGCAGCGCCGAAGTCTCCGCCGCCGCAGGCGCTGCAGAAGGCGCAGGCGCCCCAGAAGACCTACTCGATCGAGGGCGTCACGGAATACCGGCTGGCGAACGGCCTGCGCGTTCTCACGGTGCCGGATCCCGGCAGCGACACCACCACCGTGCACATCGCCTACCTCGTCGGCTCGCGGCACGAGGGCTACGGCGAGAAGGGCATGGCCCACCTGCTCGAGCACCTCCTGTTCAAGGGCTCCAAGCGCCACCCGAACGTGAAGGAGGAGTTCAACGGCCGGGGCGCGCGCTGGAACGGCACCACCTCGAACGACCGCACCACCTATTTCGAGACCTTCGCCGCCACCGCCGCGAACCTCGACTGGGCGCTCGGCATGGAGGCCGACCGGATGGTGAATTCCTTCGTGTCCAAGAAGGATCTCGACGCCGAGATGACGGTGGTGCGCAACGAGTTCGAGATGGGCGAGAACAACGCCGGCTCGGTGCTGTTCCAGCGCATGCAGCAGCTCGCGTTCCCCTGGCACAACTACGGCAACGCCATCATCGGCCAGCGCGCCGACATCGAACGGGTGCCGATCGAGAACCTGCAGGCGTTCTACCGCACGTGGTACCAGCCGGACAACGCGGTGCTCATCCTCGGCGGCAAGTTCGACGAGAAGAAGGCGCTCGAGCTCGTGGCGAAGTACTTCGGCGCGATACCCAAGCCCAAGCGCAAGCTGCCGAGCTTCTACACCGAGGAGCCGACGCAGGACGGCGAGCGCGAGGTGACGCTGCGGCGCGTGGGCGAGAACCCGATCGTGTCGACGCTGTACCGCGTCCCCGCCGGCCACCACCCCGACTATCCCGCCATCGACGTCCTCACCAACGTGCTCGGCGACGTGCCGTCGGGGCGGCTGCACCGCGCGCTGGTGCAGAAGGGGCTCGCCGCCCATGCCTGGGGCGCGGAGCGCGGGCTGCACGATCCGGGCTTCGTGTACTTCGGTGCCTCGCTGCCGAAGGACGGCAAGCTCGATCCGGCGCGCGATGCGCTGATCGCGACGGTCGAAGGCCTGAAGGGCGAGCCGATCCGGGCCGAGGAAGTGGAGCGCGCGCGCACCGCGCTGCTCAACGACTTCGAGAAGACGCAGCTCGACACCGGCGCCTACGTGCGCGCGCTGTCAGAGTTCGCCGCGATCGGCGACTGGCGCCTGTTCTTCCTCTACCGCGAGCGGCTGAAGAAGGTCGCGCTGGCCGACGTGCAGCGCGTGGCCGAGCACTATCTCAAGCCCGCCAACCGCGTGCTCGGGATGTTCATCCCGACCGAAGCGCCCGACCGCGCCGACATCCCGCCTTCGCAGGAATGGCAGGCCGCGCTCGACGCGTACAAGGGCGAGTCGCAGGGCGTGCGCCTGGGCGAGGCGTTCGATCCCTCGCCGAAGAACATCGAGTCGCGCGTCGTGCGCAAGAACCTCTCCAACGGCATCCAGGCCGCGCTGCTGCCCAAGACCACGCGCGGCGGCCGGGTCATCGCGACGCTGACGCTGCACTGGGGCGACGAGAAGACCCTGACCGACCGCGAGGTGGCGTGCAGCTTCGCCGGCGGCATGCTGATGCGCGGCACGCAGAAGAAGAGCCGCGCCGACATCAAGGACGCGTTCGAGAAGCTCAACGCGAGCGTCTCCGTGAGCGGCGACGGCGCGAGCATCGAGGTGCGGCGCGAGAACCTGCTGCCCACGCTGCGCCTGGTCGCCGAGGTGCTGCGCGAGCCGGCGTTCTCGCCCGCGGAGTTCGACGAGCTCAAGCGCGCCGCGCTGTCCGGCGCCGAGGCGCAGCGCACCGATCCTTCGGCGCAGGCGAGCCTGCAGCTCGCGCGCCATCTCTCGCTCTACCCCAAGGGCCATCCGAACTACACACCCGACGTCGAGGAGCGCATCGAGTGGCTGCGCGCGGCGACGCTCGAAGGCGCGGTCGGCTGCTACCGCGAGCTCTTCGGCGCGACCGGCGCGGAATTCTCGGCGGTGGGCGAGTTCGATCCCGGCGAGCTCGCGCGCGCGGTCGACGAGCTCTTCGGCGACTGGCGCACCCCCAGCCCGTTCGTGCGCGTGCCGTCGCGCTACTTCGACCGCCCCGCGACCGAGAAAGAGGTGCTCACGCCCGACAAGGCGAACGCGGTGCTGCGCGCCGGCATCAACCTCAGGCTGCGCGACGACAACGCGGACTTCCCCGCCCTGGTGCTCGCCAACTACCTGCTCGGCGGCTCCTCCACCGCGCGCCTGCCCGGGCGCGTGCGCGAGAAGGAAGGCCTGTCCTACAGCACTTTCAGCAGCTTCAACGCGAGCGCGTTCGACGAGGCCGGGAGCTTCCGCATCGGCGCGATCTTCGCGCCGCAGAACCGCAGCCGCGTCGAGCGCGCGATCCGCGAGGAGGTCGCGCGCGCGGTGGGCGAAGGCTTCAGCGCCGAGGAGGTCAGGGCGGGCAAGCAGGCGCTGCTCGAGCAGCGGCGCATGGCGCGCACGCAGGACCGCGCGCTCGCCAACCGCCTGAGCTCGTACCTCTTCATGAAGCGCACCTTCGCGTGGGACGTCGACTTCGAAGCGAAGATCGCCGCGCTCACGCCGGCGCAGGTCAACGCCGCGCTGCGGCGCCACTTCGATCCGGCCAAGCTCTCGCTCGTCGCCGCCGGCGACTTCAAGCAGAAGTAACCCGCCCCGCTACGTGCCGATTCGGCCCGCCGCTCAGGGCGGCCGGGGCGCGCCTTGGTCGCTTGACAAGCCGCATTTTGTGGGAATAGTATCCCACATATATGGGAATATCTTCCCAAGATAAGGGCCAATCTAAGAGCGACCTGAGCGAGGCCCTGACTGCCGCGGCGCAGGCGGTGCTGCGGCCTCTAGTGCGCATCCTTCTGCGCAACGGCGTCGCCTACGGAGCCTTCGCCGAGCTCGCGCGGCGGGTCTATGCGGAGGTCGCCGAGCGAGAGTTCGCTTTGCCCGGAAGGAAGCAGACCGTGTCGCGCATCTCGGCACTCACCGGGCTTACGCGCAAGGAGGTCACACGCATCCAAGCCGAGGAAAGGCCAGGTCACGCGGACAGCGAGCGCTATAACCGCCCGGCGCGCGTGATCAGCGGCTGGGTGCGGGAGAAGCGCTACCACGACCGGCGTGGCGGCCCGGCCGAGTTGCCGATGGAGGGCGACGCGCGCAGCTTCGCTGCGCTGGTGCGCGAGTTCAGCGGCGACATTCCGCCGCGCGCCATGGCCGACGAGCTCGCCCGCGTCGGCGCAATCGAGATCCTGCCGGAAGGAAAGGCGCGGCTCCTCACCCGCGCCTACATCCCGCGCGGCGACCGAGCGGAGAAGCTCGGCATCCTCGGGGCCGACGTAGCCGACCTGATCCGCACGATCGATCACAACCTCACCTGCCCGCCCGGGGAAGCCTATTTCCAGCGCCGGGTGAGCTACGACAACATTCCCCAGGAGCTACTGCCCCTTCTGACGAAGCAGCTTTCGCGCAAGGCGCAATCGTGCCTGGAATCGATGGACCGGATGCTCGCAGCCGCGGACCGCGACCGCAGCCCGGGCGTGAAGGGCACCGGCCGTGCGCGGACCGGCGTCGGCATCTATTACTTCGAGGAGCGAGAGCGATGAGGCCTGAAATGCACCGATCCTGCTTCGCACTCGGCCTGTGCATCGCGGCGCTCGCAATCGCGGGCTGCGCCAGCCGGCCGAACATCGACGGCGGCATCGTAGGCAGCGGAAATCGTGTCGACTGCGCCGCGCTGGCGAAGAAGGACGGCGCCGACGCACCGACCCCGGAAGAGTGCAAACGCTAGAGGAGGAACGCAATGGCACGGCAACTGAAGATCATTTGCGCCATCGTCGCGCTCTGCGCGTCGGGATGCGCCACCTACACCACCCCGGGTGCAGGCGTGACGCTCGAGAGCCTGGCGAACACCGACACGGATATCGCAGAACTGCTGAAGCTGGAGCCCGCCGCACGCTTTCCGGCACGCATGACCGTCGCGCGCGTGCAGGCTTCGGGCTATTCCTCGCGGAGCAACAGCTGCTACGGCAGCGGCCGCTATTGCGTCGTAACCGCGCGCGACATCGAGCCCGAAGCGACCTTCGAGCGCCTGTCCAGAATGCCGCAACTCACCGGGCTCGCCCTGATGAACCGCATGCTGCTTCCGGGAAAGCTGACCTCGGCTATGGACCTGCGGCAGGCGGCGGCGACCCTGAAGACCGACCTGCTGCTCGTCTACTCTCTCGAGACCGAATTCAACATCGAGAACACAGACGTCGGCCCGCTTGCGATGATCTCGCTCGGATTCCTCCCGACCAAGAACGCGCGGGTAACGGCCACCGCCTCGGCCGCCGTGTTCGACGTGCGCACCGGTTTCGTCTACGGGGTGGCCGAAGCGAGCGCGCTGGAGGAGCAGCGCGGGACCTTCTGGTCGAGCTCCGAAGCGGTCGACAGCGCACGCAAACAGGCCGAGTCCGCGGCTTTCCAGAAGCTCGCCAGCGAGATCGAAAAACTTTGGAGCGAGATTCTGCGCACGCATTCTCGCCGCGACACTGTATCCGCAGCCACCGGAGCGTGACCCGCACGCATCGGGTATGCTTTAGGAGATATGGCGAAAGGCCCGATCCTGCTGCTCGAGGACTCGGCCGACCTGCGCGCGCTGCTCGAGCGCTACCTCGCGCGGGCCGGCTACGAGGTGCTGACCGCGGCGGACGCGATCGAGGCCGGCAAGCTGGTGGTGCAGCGCTTGCCGCAGCTCATCATCGCGGACATCCAGCTGCCCTACATGAGCGGCGACGAGTTCGT
The DNA here is from genome assembly GCA_036406675.1 of Burkholderiales bacterium. Taxonomy (GTDB): domain Bacteria; phylum Pseudomonadota; class Gammaproteobacteria; order Burkholderiales; family SG8-39; genus SCGC-AG-212-J23. The sequence goes on along the minus strand of DASXAO010000007.1, from coordinate 9,814 downwards.
GGCGGCGCTGCGCGCCGATCCGGCGGTGCGCGACATCCCGGTCATCTTCCTGAGCGTCGACGCGCGGCTCGAGGCGCACGCGAAGCGCCTGGGCGCGGTGGCGTACTTCGACAAGAGCGTGAGCGCGGAGCGCCTGGTCGAGGTGGTGGACTTCTATACCGCGGGCTAGCCGGCGGCGTAGCTCACTTCGAGGATCTCGAGGCGCTCGTCGCCCGACGGCGCGCGCAGGGTCACGGTGTCCCCCTCGCGCGCCTTGAGCAGCGCTTTCGCGATCGGCGAAACCCACGACACGACGCCGTGCGCGGGGTCGACCTCGTCGAGCCCGAGGATGGTGACGGTGCGCTCGCCGGCGGCGGAGCGCACGCGCACCGTGGCGCCGAAGAAGACCTGGTCGGTGTCGCGCCCGGCGCTGTCCACGACTTCGGCGTTCTCCAGCCGCTTGATGAGGAAGCGCACGCGCCGGTCGATCTCGCGCAGGCGCTTCTTGCCGTAGATGTAGTCGCCGTTCTCGGAGCGATCGCCGTTCGAGGCCGCCCACGCGACCGTCTTGACCACTTCGGGGCGCTCGACCTCGACCAGTTCACGCAGCTCGGATTTCAGCCGCGCGAAGCCGGCCGCGGATATGTAATTTTTGCCGCCGCCAGGGATTTCCGGCGCCTCGAGCTCCTCCTCGGGCGCTTCGCTGTCCTCTTTCGTGAAAGCCTTGGACATAGGACCGACGGACAATTCTATAAAATCCGGCTGGGAGGGTGCATGGCGGGTCGTTACCAAAAGCTCGATTTTCTCACGCGCCTGCGGATCCGCGAACTGGTGCTGATGGGGCTCATAGCCCTCACCGCGCTGCTCGCCAACCTGCCGCAGGACTACGTCGAGCAGCGGCTCGGCGTGAGCTCGTCCGCGGTGGTCGCGGTGCTCGCGATCATGGTGATCATCGGTCTGTTCCTCTACCTCAAGTTCTTCTTCTTCGTCGCGGTGGTGCTGCTGATCGCGGGCGCCAACATGCCCGAGCAGATCGCCGACGGCCTGGGCGTGTCGAAGGTCCCGATCATCCTCGCGCTGGTGGCGCTGGTGGGCGTGGGCCTGGTCAACCACCTGGTGAGGCTCTTTCCGACCGGGCTCGAGGTGCGGCCCCGGGAGAAGAGCCGCGAGGGCATCCGGGCGCTCTTCTACGCCATCGAGAAGGGCAACCTCGAATATGCCGAGAAGGTGCTGGCGATGAACTTCGACCCGAGCCTGCGCCACGACAACGGCTACACCCCGCTCGCCTACGCCGCGATGAAGGGCAGCGTGCCGATGATCGAGCTCCTGCTTGCCAACGGCGCCGACCCCGCGGTCGCGACGCACGAGGGCGACACCCCGGTCGAGCTCGCGCTGCGCTTCGGCCACGCCGAAGTGGCCGAGCTGCTGCGCGACGCGCGCCGCGGCCGCTCGGAGCGCGCGCAGGCGCTCGCCCAGAGCACGTACTGAGCGCAGTGTTTCACCGCCGCTTCGCCGGCAAGCGCGCACCCACTAGCTGTAGTGGCGAGAACGCATACGGAGCCGCTATATGGTAGGCCCGTGGCGGCGCGCTATGTACGCCCGGGGCAACGCTTTTTTCCGCAATCCGGGTGGCGCTGCGCCGGCGCCGCCGAAAACTACATGTTGTGTAGTCGGCGCGACTGATGATACTGTATGGAATCACAGTAGCGACGGAGTTTTCTCCTTCGGGCCGCGCGCGCGGCCGGCCGGCGAGGGGTAAACTCCGGCACCGATTCGGACAAGCCATGGAAATCGAGCTCACTCCCCTAGTCGCCGAGCAGGAAATCAGCCGCGAAACGCTGGTCGAGAAATACGCCAAGGACGGCGAAACCACCGTCGCGGCGGTGCGCCGGCGGGTGGCGCGCGCGCTGGCCCGGGCCGAGCCCGAGGACAAGCGCGCCTACTGGGAGCGCCGCTTCCTCCAGGCGCAGGAAGAAGGCTTCATTCCCGCCGGGCGCATCAACTCGGCGGCCGGCGTGAACCTGCAGGCGACGCTCATCAACTGCTTCGTGCAGCCGGTGGGCGACTCGATCTCGGAAGTGGTCGACGGCCGTCCCGGGATCTATACCGCGCTCAAGGAAGCCGCCGAGACCATGCGCCGCGGCGGCGGCGTCGGCTACGACTTCTCCTCGATCCGGCCGCGCGGCGCCGAGGTGAAGGGCACCCGCTCGCGCGCGAGCGGCCCGCTTTCCTACATGCGCGTGTTCGACCGCTCCTGCGAGACGGTCGAGTCCGCGGGCTCGCGCCGCGGCGCGCAGATGGGCGTGCTGCGCTGCGACCACCCCGACATCGAGGACTTCATCCACGCCAAGGACCACGGCGACCTCTCGAACTTCAACGTCTCCGTCGGCGTGACCGACGAGTTCATGGCCGCGGTCGAGCACGACCGCGAGATCGACCTCGCGCACAAGGCGCGGCCCGCCGGCGGCGACGCCGCCGCGCAGAGAGCCGACGGCTCGTGGGTCTACCGCAAGGTGCGCGCGCGCGATCTGTGGGAGCAGATCATGCGCTCCACCTACGACCACGCCGAGCCGGGGATCCTGTTCCTCGACCGCATCAACCGCGACAACAACCTCGCCTACTGCGAGAGCATCGAGGCGACCAATCCGTGCGCCGAGCAGCCGCTGCCGCCCTACGGCTGCTGCTGCCTCGGCAGCGTCGACCTCACCCGCTTCGTGCGCGACCCGTTCCAGGACAAGGCGGGCTTCGACTTCGAGCGCTTCGGAAGAGCGGTCGAGATTGCGATCCGCATGCTCGACAACGTCCTCGACGTGACCGCCTGGCCGCTCGAGCAGCAGCGCGCCGAGGCGATGGCGAAGCGCCGCGTTGGCCTGGGCTTCACCGGGCTGGGCGACGCGCTGATCATGCTCGGCCTCAAGTACGACGGCGCCGAGGCGCGCCAGGCGGCCGCGCGCATCGCCGAGAGCATGCGCGACCACGCGTATCGCGCCTCCATGGAGCTCGCCAAGGAGCGCGGCGCGTTCCCGCTGTTCAACGCCGACCTCTACCTCGCCGGCGACAACTTCGCTTCCCGCCTCCCGGCTTCGATCAAGCAATCCATCCAGAAGCACGGCCTGCGGAATTCGCACCTGCTCTCGATCGCGCCCACCGGCACGATCAGCCTCGCCTTCGCCGACAATGCCTCCAACGGCATCGAGCCGCCGTTCTCGTGGGTCTATACGCGCAAGAAGCGCATGCCCGACGGCTCGATGAAGGAATACACGGTCGAGGACCACGCCTGGCGGCGCTACAAGGCGGCGGGCGGCAACATGGACGCGCTGCCGCCCTATTTCGTCACCGCGCTCGAGATCTCGGCGCGCGCGCACGAGCAGATGGTGGCGGCGGTCGCGCCGTTCGTCGACACCAGCATCTCCAAGACGGTCAACGTGCCGGAAGACTATCCCTACGCCGATTTCCAGGACCTCTATTTCCACGCCTGGAAATCGGGCCTCAAGGGCCTCGCGACCTACCGGCCCAACAAGGTGCTCGGCTCGGTGCTCTCGGTGGAGAAGCCCCAGGACTTCGTGCAGGACGACGTCAACCGCCGCCTCACGGTGAAGTCGGTGCCCGCGCCGGTGCTCTCGTCGCTGCGCTGGCCGGGACGGCCCGACCTGGCGCAGGGCAACCCTTCGTGGACCTACATGATCGAGCACCCGCAGTACCGCTTCGCGGTGTTCGTCGGCCACATCGAGAACGGCAGGCCGCATGCGTTCGAGGTCTGGGTGAACGGCAGCGAGCAGCCGCGCGGCCTCGGCGCGGTGGCGAAGACGCTGTCGATGGACATGCGCGCCGACGACCACGCCTGGCTGGTGATGAAGCTCGACGCGCTGGCGAAGAGCGGCGGCGACGACGCGTTCGACATGGCGTTCCCGCCGCGGGGCGAGAAAAAGCGCATGCCCTCGGTGGTGTCGGCGTTCGCCCAGATCGTGAAGTGGCGCGTCGAGCAGCTCCACTCCGGCCTCGCAGACGAAAGATTCAGCCTGTCCCAGGAGGTGGGCACGTCGCCGGTGGTGGACGCGATGTTCGCGCTGAAGGAGCCCAAGACCGGCACCGACGGCACCATGTCCTGGACCGTCGACATCCTGAACCCGCGCACCGGCGACGACTTCGTCCTCGGGCTGAAAGAAATCACCTTGCCCGACGGCATCACGCGCCCCTATTCCGTGTGGCTCTCGGGCGAATACCCGCGCGCGCTCGACGGGCTGTGCAAGATCCTGTCGCTCGACATGCGCGTGCTCGACCCGGCGTGGATCGGCATGAAGCTGCGCAAGCTCCTCGACTTCCCCGAGCCGCTCGGCGACTTCATGGCGTTCGTCCCGGGCGTGAAAAAGCAGCAGACCTTTCCCTCGACCATCTCCTACATGGCGCGGCTGATCCTGCACCGCTTCGTCATGCTCGGCATCCTCGACGAGCTCGGCATGCCGCGCCGCGAGATGGGCATCCTCGCCGCGCCCTCGGAGAAGCACGTCCCGGTGATGGCCGGCGCCAAGTGCCCGGAGTGCGGCAACACCACGCTCATCCGCAAGGACGGCTGCGACTACTGCACCTCCTGCGGCTACGTCGGAGTCTGCGGCTAGGAAGTCGCGTGCGGCACTGACCGAGCGCCGCTTCGGCGCTCGCCCGAGCGCCGCTCGAAGCGCTCGCGATGCAGCCAGCGGTCGACCGCATAGCGGCCGGCGCCTGCGGCCCACAGCGCGCAGAAGCCGCCGACGATCGCGAGGTTCTTGAAGAAGTTGGTCTGCTGCATCTGGCGCGCCGGTCCCTCGAGCTCCCAGAAGCGGTGCGCGATGAAGCTCGCGATGATGGTGAAGAGGATCATCAGCAGCGTGGCGATGCGCAGCTGCAGGCCCACCAGCACGGCGATGCCGCCGAGGAACTCGACGCAGGCGCCGACGGGCGCCAGCAGGTCGGCGAGCGGCACGCCCTGCTTGTGCAGCATCGCGTCGAAGGCGCCCAGGTCCATGAGCTTGTGCAGTCCCCCCGGGATGAAGAGGGCCGACATGGCGATGCGCGCGACGAGCAGTGCGAGGTCGGAGGAAGTCTTTTGCGATTGCATTTACGGCTCTCCTGAAAGTCAGCGGGGAAGCCTGCAAGAAGCATACGCGTCCTACCCGGCATAGTTCTGGCTGCGGGTTGTGACCCAAAGGAGCCATCCATGCCTGAACCCATCCGGATTCTCGGAATCGCCGGAAGCCTGCGCGCGCGATCCCATAACCTGGCTGCGCTGCGCGCAGCGCAGAAACTCGTCCCGGCCGGCGTCACGCTCGAGCTCTTCCCGCTCGACGGAATTCCGCCCTACAACCAGGACGAGGAGAGAAAGCCGCCGCAGAAGGTGGTGGACCTGAAGGCGCGCATCCGCAACGCCGACGGCGTGCTGCTGGCAACGCCCGAGTATAACTACTCCATCCCTGGCGTCCTCAAGAACGCGATCGACTGGGCCTCGCGTCCGTACGGAGATAACGCTTGGGACGGCAAGCCGGTTGCGCTGATGAGCGCTTCGATGGGCCTCTTCGGCGGCGTGCGCGCCCAATACCACCTGCGCCAGTGCTTCGTGTTCCTCAACATGTACGCCGTGCTGCAGCCGGAGGTAGCGATCGGCAACGCCTCGCAGAAGTTCAGCGAACAGGGCGAGCTCACCGACAACGCCTCGCGGCAGCTGATCGCGCTGCTCGTGCAGAACCTCGCCGCCAAGGCCCGCGCTGCGAGAACGCCCGCGCGCGCCGCCGCCTGATCCGCAGCGGCTCGATCGCTAGGAGGCGGCCATCGAAGGCCGGCAGTCCGGCCAGCACTGGATGGGGCCGAATCCTTTGCGCGCCAGCCCGCGGATCGGCCCCTCGTCGGAGACGACGAACGCGACCGCCCCAGGCACCGCGCCCACATAGGCCGCCGCCACGGCATCGCGCGCGCTGAGCCGCGAGGGGTCGAACGGCCGGCCGCCGCCGCCGAGGCCGTCGGGCCCTTCCATGATCGTCCCGCTCCAGGCGGGCGTGCGCAGCCTGGCGCCGAAGCCGACCAGCTCGAAGTCCGGCGAGAGCAGCAGCGCGCCTTCGATGCAGGCGAGGCGCGCAAACGCGTCGAGCCGCGCGCGCATCAGCGACTGCGCCTTGGTGACGCAGGAGTTGCTCAGCCACTGCTTTTCCCGCACCGCCTTCTCGTGCCGCATGCGCGCGCTCAGCAGGCGCCCCAATTCCAGGCTGCCGGCGCTCGCCCATGGAAGATCGGCGTGCTCGAGCGCCTCGCGCGTCGAAGCCTGCGGGATGAACACGGCGAGCGCCCCGCCGCCCTCGCGCTCGAGCTTCTCTAGGAAATACTTCAGGCACTCGAGCAGCCCGTGCCCGTACGAATTGTCTCCGTCGTCGACGTAGCGGTTGGCTTTCAGCGCCATGCGCAGGCCGAACAGCTCGTACAGGTAGAGTCCCATGGCATGGGTGAAGAACGGCGTCGGCACGGCGCGCGAAAATTCTCCGCGCGTGATCCGGCCGACCACCGAGTCGCCGCGGGAGATCAGGACGCAGCCGACGCCGTCGACCGAAAGGATCGGGCAATCGGGCGCGCCGTGGACCCCTTCCTCGACCCCGCCGGGGATCGCTTCCAGCGTGCCCGGGCCGTGCTGGTAGTAGATCACTCCCCAGACCATCGGATCGTCGTCGAACCAGTCGACGAGCAGGCTCGCGGAGCCGGCCTCGGTCGCCTGGCCCAGCTCGGCGAGCAGCGCCGGGTCGAGCGGCCGCGCGCGCTCGAGCTTCAGCATGAGCTCGCTGTGCCGGCCGTGCTTCATCTCCTGCTCGTGGAAGTCCGGCTGCGAAAGCCACGCCAAGCTCGCGCGGACCGGCCGGCCGTTGACGGGCAGCATGCTCGCCTTGAAGACCGTGTCGAGCAGGACGCCGAGCCGCTCGGAGTCCGGGAGGGCGCGGCCGCGCCGCCCGCGATGCTGTTGGTCAGCGATCCAGGCGTGACGCACCTGTGCCACGAGATCCTGACTGATGACGATCATGCCGGCGGTCTCCCCGCGCCCCGCGTTTCAATGCGCCGTTCGGGCGCTGTCGAATTATCCTAATTATCCAACCGGCGCATTCTCCCCGGGCAGCCGCCGCGCTAGAGTGGTCCGCGTAGTTGTCTCTCCTTGGGCAAGTCGGCACCACCGGGCGCCCGCGGCCTCGCCTCGGCCGCGGGCCCCGTTCTACAGCTCAGGATCCTTCGCGGCCCCAACGGTCGAACCACAGCAGGGCCGCCACGGACTTTGCGTCGGTGAGCTCGCCGTCGCGGATCATGGCGAGCGCCTCGTCGAAGGGCCTGACCAGGGTCTCCAGGAACTCGCCCTGGTCGAGCTTGCGCTCGGTGCGGGAGAGGCGCCTCGCGAGGTACAGGTGGATCGCCTCGTCGGTGTACGCGATCGCGGTATGGATCACCCCGAGATAGCGCCACTCCGCCGCGGCGTAGCCGGTCTCCTCGGCCAGCTCGCGCTTCGCGGTGGCGAGGTGCGGCTCGCCCGGCTCGAGCTTGCCGGCCGGGATCTCGATGAACTCGCGCCGGTGCGGGTAACGGAACTGGCGCTCGAGCAGCACCGAGCCTTCGTCGAACAGCGCGACGACCGCGACCGCGCCCGGGTGGCGGATGTACTCGCGTACCCCCTCGGACCCGTCCGGGAGCCGCACCCGGTCGCGCCGCACCTTGAGCAGCGTGCCGTCGAGGACGAGATCGCCCTCGATGAAATGCTCGGTCAGGTCCTTGGGGTCCGGCACTTACAGCGACGCGATGGCGACGGTGCAGAGGTCCATCAGCGGCCCGGGAACGATGCCGAAGAGGACCAGCGCCAGCCCGTTGACCGACATGAGGACGCCGCCGTGCGCCGGCGTCGCTGCGGGCGCGCCTTCCGTCGGCTCGTCGAAGTACATGAGCTTCACGATCCGCAGGTAGTAGTACGCGCCTACGAGCGAGAGCAGCACCGCCGCCACTGCGAGCCAGACGTAGCCCGCCGACACCGCCGCGCTGAAGACGGCCAGCTTGGCGTAGAAGCCCGCGGTCGGGGGCAGGCCCGCGAGCGACAGCATGAGCACCATCATGAGCGCGGCGTACCAGGGATTGCGGCGGTTGAGCCCGCGCAGGTCTTCGAGGTTCTCGCAGTCGAGGCCGGCGCGGGACAGCAGGCACAGCATGCCGAACGCGCCCACCGACATGATGGTGTAGATGATGATGTAGAAGAGCGCCGCGCTATACGCCGCGTCGCGGTTCAGCCAGTTGCCCTCCACCATGCCCGAGAGCAGGCCGAGCAGCATGAACCCCATGTTGGCGATCGCCGAGTAGGCGAGCATGCGCTTCAGGTTCGACTGCGCGATCGCGGTGACGTTGCCCACCGCCATCGAGAGGATGGCGAGAAGCGCGAGCATCTGCTGCCAGTCCGCGGCGAGCGCGGGCAGCGCGTTCACGAGCAGGCGCACCGCCATCGCGAACGCGGCGAGCTTCGGCCCCGAGCCGATCACCAGCGTCACCGGGGTCGGCGCGCCGTGGTAGACGTCGGGGATCCACATGTGAAAGGGCACCACGCCCAGCTTGAACGCCACCCCGGCCACCACGAACACCAGCCCGAACACCAGGAAGTTGTGGTCGCGCGCGGCAAGCGCGCCGACGCTCGCCGCCACCTCGGGAATGGCGAGGGTCCCGGTCGCGCCGTAGATCATCGACATGCCGTAAAGGAGCAGCCCCGAGGAGAGCGCGCCGAGCACGAAGTACTTCATCGCCGCCTCGGTGGCGAGCGCCGAGTCGCGGTTCAGCGCCACCAGCGCGTACAGGCACAGCGACATCAGCTCGAGGCCGAGGAACACCGTGAGGAAGCTGTTGGCGCTCGCGAGCAGCATCATGCCGAGGAGCGAGAAGAGCAGCAGGCTGAAGAACTCGCCGCGCAGGAGCCCGCGGTCGAACAGCCACTGGCGCGAGTAGACCAGCGTCGCCGACACCGCCGCGTAGAACACGAGCTTCACCACGTGCGACAGGAAGTCGGCCACGAACAGGCCGTTGAAGATGTAGTACTTGTTGGTTCCGCCGATCGAGATCACGAACAGGGTCGCGGCGAGGCACAGCCCGAGCGTGGCCTGCGCGATCCAGTAGGTGAGCGCGCGCCGCTCGTCCTTGACGAAGGTGTCGGCAATCATCATCGCGCAGGTGCCTAGAAGAAGGAGCACCTCAGGAAGCGCACGCGCGTGACTCAGGATGGTAAGCAAAGTCATAGCTTGGACGCCGAGACGTGGCGCAGCAGCTCGCTCACCGAGGCGTGCATCACCTCGGTGAACGGCAGCGGGTAGACGCCCATGAAGAGGACTGCGATCGCGAGCGACCCGAGCACCAGAATTTCCCTGCTGTTAAGGTCTTTCAAGGCACCGACGTGGCTGTTCGCCACGGCGCCGAACATGACGCGCTTGTACATCCACAGGGTGTAGGCGGCGCCGAACACGAGCGTCGTGGCCGCGACGAACGCGAGCCAGAAGTTGGCCTTCATCGCGCCCATGATGACCATGAACTCGCCGACGAAGCCGCTGGTGGCCGGCAGGCCCGAGTTCGCCATGGCGAAGAGCATCATCAACGCGGCGAACTTCGGCATCGTGTTCACCACCCCGCCGTAGTCGGCGATCATGCGCGTGTGCATGCGGTCGTACATCACGCCCACGCAGAAGAACCGCGCCGCCGAGACGAAGCCGTGCGAGATCGACTGCACCAGGGCGCCCTCCACCCCGTAGGCGTTGAAGATGAAGAAGCCGAGCGTGACGAAGCCCATGTGCGAGATCGACGAGTAGGCGATCAG
>DASXAO010000006.1:0-33067 GCA_036406675.1 Burkholderiales bacterium | reverse complement strand
GCGCGGCTGGAACGAGATCCGCGGCATCGCGTGGAGCGGGCGCGGAAAGATCGCGCGAGCTGAGCTGAGCTTCGATGAAGGCCGCACGTGGCACGAAGCCGAGTTGCAAACACCGGTGCTGACGAAGTCGCACACGCGCTTCCGCTATCCATGGAACTGGGACGGGCGCGAGATCACCGTGATGAGTCGCGCGGTCGACGAAACCGGATACGTGCAGCCGACGCAGCGCGAGTTGATCGACGCGCGCGGCGTCGGGTGCGGACCCTACCACCTCAATCCGATCACGGGGTGGCGCATCAAGCCGGATGGCAGCGTCGTGTTCAGACGGGAGGCGTGGGCATGACGCGGGCACTCCTTTTTTCGATCGCGGCGGTTGCCGGCGCAGTCGCGATCGGCGGAGCCACTCTCGACGGAGCCGAGGTCTTTCGCCTTCGCGGCGCTCCGGCTCAGGATGACGCGCGCGATTCCCTCCCCGATCATTTCGGCATCGGACGCGCCGCCACCGCAGCTGAGCTGGCACGCATCGACGACGACGTGCGCGCGGACGGCCGCGGATTGCCCGCGGGCTCCGGAACGGTGACCGCGGGCGCCAAGGTCTACGCGGCGAAGTGCGTAGCCTGTCACGGCAAGAATGGTGAAGGCATCCGCCAGCGAACGCTGCAGCTCGGGCCGAAGCTGATCGGCCGCAATCCCGGCGACGCGTTCGACTTCAATCAATCCACGCAGAAGGAAGGCACCAAGACGATCGGCAACTACTGGCCGTACGCGACGACGCTCTTCGACTACGTGCGCCGCGCGATGCCGATCACCAACCCGCTCTCGCTCACGAACGACGAAGTGTATGCGGTGACCGCCTACGTGCTCGCGTTGAACGGCATCGTCGGCGAGGACGCGGTGATGAACGCGCAGAGCCTGCCGCAAGTGAGGATGCCGAACCGCGACGGCTTCGTCTCCGACTGGCCGCCTCGCGAACGTTGAACATCGAAATCCGTTCGGTCGAGGCGCTTGCGGGCAGCGCCGTACCCTACGCCTACGCGGTAAAAGCGGGGCACTGGATCTTCCTCACCGGCCACGAAGCGTTCGACTTCGCGGCCGGCTCCGCACCCGAAGTGGAAGGCCCCGAGGGCTTCCCCGCCTTCGGCGCGCCGCGGATCAGGCGCGAGGCCGAGTTCATCCTGAAGCGCATGCGCCAGACGCTCGCCGAGCTCGGCTCCGATTTCCGCCACGGCGTGCGCGTCGACCAGTACTACCCGGTGTTCGAGGCGGTGCGCGCCTATCAGCTCGCGCGCCACGGCGAATTCGGCGACTACATCCCCCCTTCCACCTCCGTGCTGATGGAGCGCCTGTTCAAGCGCGACTCGCACATCTCGACGTCGATGATCGCGGTGGTCCCGGGGAAGGACTACGAGATCGGCAAGCTCTACCCGAAGGACGCGCCGGTCCCGGCCGGGTCGTTCTTCGTGCCGGCGGTCACCTGCAACGACTTCGTGTTCGTCGCCGGGCAGACGGCGACCGACGAGCACGCGCTCGACCCGAGCGTGCGGCTGTCCGAGACGCGCAACTGGGGCGGACCTAACGCGGTCCGGCGGCAGACCGAGTTCATCATCAGGAAGCGCCTCGAGCCGGCGCTCAAGGCCGGCGACTCGTCGCTGCAGAACGTCCTCAAGGCGCAGATCTACGTGCCGAGCGCGGCCGATATCCCGGACGCGCTCGACGTCTGGCGCGAGCTCGTGCCGCATCCCTGCGCGCTCACCGCGGTGCCCACGCGGGGCTACGGCTTCGTCGACGCCGTGGTCGAGATCAACCTTCTCGCCTTGCGCGACGGCGCCCGGCGCAGAAAGGAAGTCCTGAAGGCCGACCTGCCCGCGCTCTCGAGCTACGGCGCCCACGTGCGCGCCGGCGAGCTGGTGTTCTGCTCGGGCCTCATGCCGCTTGGCGCCGACGGCGGCGTTCCCGGGGTTCCGAGCCTCGACGCGCTCGCCCACCCGGCGCAGGCCCAGGCCGCCGCGGTCCTTTCGTTCGCGGAGCGCCTGTGCCGGGACGGGGGCAGGATCGCGCGGGCCCAATGGTTCATGGCCGACGTGCACGCCTTTCCCGGCGTGCAGCTCGCCTGGTCGCGGCGCCAGGGGGATGCGCCGCATCCCTTCGTCTGCGTCCAGGTCCCGGGGGAGCTCGGCGCCCCGCGCGCCCTCCTGAGCGCCGATTTCTGGATCTATTCGCCCTGAAGGGGCCGCGAGGCGATCCAGGGCTATCGAGGACTATTGACGCTCCGCCGAATCGGGGGGCAGACTGACCGTTCCACGCCACATCTTTTTTTCGGGGGGAGGGAAGATGGCGAAGGGCGGACTCCTTTTCATGCTGGCCAGCGCGGCGCTCACGGGCGCCGCGATGGTGCTTCTGTATCTCGTCATCCGCGCGCTTTGGGCCGAGATCGGCCCCATGGTTCGGCTGCTCCTGCACCGCGACCGCGTCGTGGTGCTCGGGGAAGACCAGGACGTCGGGCTGAAGCGCTAGGCGGCGCTCAGAGGCTCTGGATGAGGGCGAGGATGTTGCCCTCGCTGTCCTTGAACCAGGCCGACTTGGCGCCGCCGGCCGTGGCGATCCCGCCTACGGTCTTCATGCCCGGCATGTCGTAGTCCTCGAATTCGACGCCGCGCGCCTTGAGCTCGCGCACCTCGCGCTCAACGTCCTCGACCTGCCAGAACGCCTGGCTCGCCCTGGAGGTCCCCGCGTTCGGCGTCGGGTACAGGAAGCAGGCCGTGCCCTTGCCGAACTCGTAGGTGACGCCGCCGGCGACCTCCGCCTTGGGCTTCAGCCCAACCTTCTCCTCGTAGAACCTGCGCGCCCGCGCCACGTCGTTGGCAGGGATGTAGGCGTACATCGGCGATTTCTGCAGCATGGAGCCTCCTTGTGAACTTGGCACCCCGTTACAGCTGCAAGAACCACGCCGCCGGTGCGGGAAAATAGGGACTGTCCCTGATTTCCCGAGATGAAAGACAAGATCGAAGCGGTCTATCGGGCTGAATCGCGCCGCGTGTTCGCGACGCTGGTGCGCCTGCTCGGCGATTTCGATCTCGCCGAAGAGGCGCTGCACGAGGCGTTCCGCGCCGCGCTGGAGCAGTGGCCAAGCGACGGCGTGCCCGAGAACCCGCGCGCCTGGCTGGTGTCGGCCGGCCGCTTCAAGGCGATCGACGCGATCCGGCGCCGGGCGCGGTTCGACCCGCTCGAAGAGGAGCACGCGGAGACCATCGCGGCAGAAGAGCGGGAAGCCGATGAAATCGAAGACGACCGGCTGCGCTTGGTGTTCACCTGCTGCCACCCCGCGCTTTCGCCCGACGCGCAGGTGGCGCTCACGCTGCGCGAAGTCTGCGGCCTGCGGACCGAGGAGATCGCGCACGCCTTCCTCACGCCGGCGCCCACGCTCGCCCAGCGCATCGTGCGCGCCAAGACCAAGATCCGCGACGCGCGCATCCCGTACGAGGTGCCGGGCCCCGCGGAGCTCGCGGAGCGTCTCGACGCGGTCCTGCGCGTGATCTACCTGGTGTTCAACGAGGGCTACTCCGCCTCCTCCGGCGAATCGGCGACTCGCGCCGACCTGTCGACAGAAGCGGTGCGCCTCGCACGTCTCCTGATCGATCTCCTACCCGAACCCGAAGCACTCGGTCTCCTCGCTCTGATGGTCCTCCACGAATCGCGTCGCGCGGCTCGCACTTCGCCGAGCGGCGACCTGATCCTGCTCGAAGAGCAGGACCGTGAGCAGTGGGACAGAAAGCTGATCGCCGAGGGCGTGGCGCTGGTCGAGCGGGCGCTCTCCTCGCGGCGCTTCGGCGCGTACAGCCTGCAGGCGGCCATCTCGGCGGTGCACGCCGAGGCGCCGGAGGCCGCCGCGACCGACTGGGCCCAGATCGTGGCGCTCTACGACGTGCTGGAACGCCTCGACCCCTCGCCGATCGTCGCGCTGAACCGCGCCGTAGCCTTCGCGATGCGCGACGGCCCCGCCGCCGGGCTCGCGCTGGTCGAAGAGATATTGAAAAAAGGAGAGTTGGAGGAGTACCACCTGGCCCACGCCGCGCGCGCGGATCTCTGCCGCCGGCTGGGTCGCCAAGCGGACGCCCGCGCCTCATACGAGCGCGCGCTCGCCCTCGCCCGTCAGGAGCCGGAGCGGCGCTTCCTCGCCCGCCGCATCGCCGAGCTGAAAGGCTGAGCGCGCATTTCCCCGCCGTGTCGATTTCGGGGTCCCTGCTTCGACCAGAAGCAAAGGAGCCGCAAATGGACATGCTGAAAAAGCTCGGGCCGTACCTGGCGATCGAAATCCTGTTACCCGGCGGGACTTTAATAGCACTCTTGCTCTATCTCGCGCGCAACCGAAAACTTTTCTCCGGTCCGATGTCGATTCTCGGCCCCGCCATTCGACTATTCACGTAAGTTCCTAATTTAGAGGAGATCGCGATGAAATTCATGATCATGGTCAAGGCCACCCGGGACTCCGAAGCGGGCGTCATGCCGAGCGAGAAACTGCTCGCGGAGATGGGCAAATTCAACGAAGAGCTGGTGAAAGCCGGCGTCATGCTCGCCGGCGAAGGACTTCACCCGAGCTCGAAAGGCGCGCGCGTGCGCTTCTCCGGCGCGAAGCGCAGCGTGATCGACGGCCCGTTCGCGGAGACGAAGGAGCTCGTCGCGGGCTTCTGGATCTGGCAGGTGAAGTCGAAGGAGGAGGCGATCGAGTGGGTGAAGCGCTGCCCCAACCCCATGCCCGGGGACTCCGAGATCGAGATCCGCCAGGTGTTCGAGGCCGAGGACTTCGGCGCGGAGTTCACGCCCGAGCTGCGGGAGCAGGAAGAGCGCCTGCGCTCGCAGATCGCCAAGAAGAAATAGGAGGAAGAGCCATGCTCAAGCTGATCGGCATTGCCGTGGCCTTGGTGGTCGGCACTGTTCTCGCCGTCGCGGCGACGCGGCCCGACGATTTCCGCGTGCAGCGCAGCGCCAGCATGAAGGCCGCGCCCGACAAGATCTTTCCGCTCATCAACGACCTCAAGAGCTTCAACACCTGGAATCCGTTCAACAGGAAGGATCCCAACCTCAAGGGCAGCTACAGCGGCGCGTCGAGCGGCGCCGGCGCCGCGTACGCGTTCGAGGGCAACAGGGACGTGGGGCGTGGCCGCATCGAGATCACCGATTCGCGGCCCGCCTCCGAGGTGCGCATGAGCCTGCACATGCTCGCGCCGATGGAAGGGCGCAACGTGGTCGAGTTCTCGCTCAAGCCCGAGGCGGGCGATACCACCCGCGTCACGTGGTCGATGCACGGGCCGATGCCCTACCTCTCGAAGCTCCTGTCCCTCTTCGTCGACATGGATGCGATGATCGGGCGCGAATTCGAGCAGGGCCTCTCCGACCTCAAGACCATCGTGGAAAGGTGAGCCGATGAAATACCTGTGCCTGGTGTACGGAGAGGAAAAGGCGATCCAGTCGATGGACGACCGCCACTGCCTCGATTACGACGAATCGATCCGCGCGAGCGGCCACTGCGTCGCTTCCGAGGCGCTGCAGCCGGTGGCGACCGCCACCACCGTGCGCGTGCGCAACGGCAAGGTGTCGGTGACCGACGGCCCGTTCGCCGAGACCAAGGAGTGCCTCGCGGGTTTCTACCTCGTCGAGGCGCGCGACCTGAACGAGGCGATCCAGCTCGCCTCGCGCATCCCGCCGGCCGCGGTCGGCAGCATCGAGGTGCGGCCCATTCGTCCCATTCGCGAAACGACGCAGCGATGAAAAAGAAGACCTCGCGTCTCAAAAGCCCCAAAAAGAAGCCCGCCAGATTCATCCCGGCCGGCTACCACAGCGTGACACCCTACCTCGCGTGCGGCGACGCCGCGGCGGCGATCGAGTTCTACAAGAAGGCGTTCGGCGCGACCGAGGTATTCCGCATGCCGGCGCCCGGCGGCCGGATCGGGCATGCCGAGGTGAAGATCGGCGATTCGCGCATCATGCTCACCGACGAGTACGCCGAGATGAGCTTCGTCGGACCGCTCGCGCGCGGCGGCACCACGGTGCACATCCATCTCTACGTGAAGGACGTCGACGCGATGGTCGAGCGCGCGGTGGCCGCGGGCGCGAAGCTGCTGCGCGAAGTGAAGGACCAGTTCTACGGCGACCGCACCGGCACGCTGGCCGACCCGCTCGGCCACGTGTGGCACATCGCCACGCACAAGGAGGACCTGTCGATGGCCGAGCTTAAGAAGCGCGGCGAAGCCGCCATGAAAGCAGCGGCCGGAGGCTAGGCGGGAGCCGGGGCCGGCCCCAGCGCGCGCTGCGGCTGGCGCGGCGGGCGCTCGTCCATCAGCCACTGCAGGGTGAATGCGGTGAGGCCGATCACGATCAGCGCGCCCCAGCCGACGTTGTAGCTGCCGAAGCGGTCGAACACCACGCCGCCCATCCAGGCGCCGAAGAACGAGCCCACCTGGTGGCTGAGGAAAACCACGCCGTAGAGGGTGTTGAAGTGCGTGAGGCCGAACACCCGGCCGATGATGCCGGTGACGAGCGGCGCCACGCCGAGCCAGAGGAATCCCATCGCGGCGGCGAACACCAGCGTCGAGGCCGCGCTCACCGGCACGAGCAGGAAAATGACGATGAAGAGCGTGCGCAGGAGGTAGATCAGCGCGAGCAGGTGCTTCTGGCTGTAGCGCGCGCCCAGCAGGCCGAACATGTAGGTGCCGACCGTGTTGAACAGGCCGATGAGCGCGAGCGCGCTGGCGCCGACGCCGGGCGCCACGCCGCAGAGCGCCAGGTAGCTCGGCAAGTGCGTGGTGATGAATACGAGCTGGAACCCGCAGGCGAAGAACGCCAGCGTCATGAAGAGGTAGCCGCGGTGCGCGGTGGCTTCCCGGAGCGCTTCACCGAGTTTCTGCTTCGAAGCCGTTGCGATTCCACCAGCGGCGACGGGCTCGCGGATCGCAAGCGAAAGCAAGGCCATCGAGGCCGCGATGGCGGCGTAGGCCACCAGGGCGGCCTGCCAGCCGAATCCATTGATCAGCGTCTGGCCGGTCGGCGCCATCACCAGGGTGCCGAGCGAGCCTGCCGCGGCCACCAGGCCCACGGTCTGGCTGCGCTTCTCGGGCGGCGTCGCCCGCGACACGGTGCCGATCAGCACGCCGAAGCCGGTGCCGGCGGTGCCGATGCCGGCGAGGAAGCCGGCCACGTGCAGCGCGCCCGGAAAGAGGCCGGCGAAGCCCATGAGTACGAGGCCCAGCGCGTAGACCAGCGCCGTGACCACCAGCACCGGGCGCGCGCCGTAGCGGTCGGCCGCCGCGCCGACGAACGGCTGCGACAGCCCCCAGACGATGTTCTGCAAGGCGATCGCGAAGCCGAAGGCCGCGGCCGAGATGCCGAGGTCCACGGTCATCGGCCGCATGAACAGGCCCAGGCTCTGGCGCAGGCCCATGCACAGGGAAATGATCACGCCGCTCAGGACGATGAGCAGCAGCATCGCGTTGCGCTTCTCGGTGGTTGCCATGGCCTCGCAGCAGGTAAACAGATCGGTTTACCTATCTTGTACGATCGAGTAGACTGTTGTCAACCTCTCATTACACCGATCTGTGTACACCGATAGCACGCCCGCCGAGCGCATCCTCGCCGCCGCCGACAAGCTGTTCTATACCCAGGGCATTCGCGCCGTCGGCGTCGACGCGGTGGCGGCCGAGGCCGGCGTCAGCAAGCGCACCCTCTACAACCACTACCCGTCCAAGGACGCGCTGATCGCCGCCTATCTCACGGCGCGCTTCAAGCTGGTGGCGCCTTCCGACGCGCCGGCGCGCGAGCAAATCCTCGGCTACTTCGACCGCCTCGAGCGCATCCTCGCCGACGGCAGCTTTCGCGGCTGCCCGTACGTCAACGCGGTGGTCGAGATCGGCGACCCGAAGCACCAGGCGAGCGGCATCGCGGTGCAGTTCAAGGAGCAGCGCCGCCTCTGGTACCGGGCGCTGCTCGAGCGCATCGGCGTGCGCGATGCCGACGCCCTCGCCACCCAGCTCCAGCTCCTCGCCGAGGGCGCGCTGGCGGCCGCCCTGGTGCGCGGCGATCCGACCCTCGCGCGCTCGGCGCGCGCCGCCGCCGAAGTCCTGATCGAGAACGCCCTCAGCCCCCGCCGGCGTACTCGAGGTCGCCCTTATAAGCCTCGTAGGCCTTCGAGTACTCCATGACCCGCGCCACCTCGGAGATGAAGCCCTCGTCGTAGCCGGCGCGGCGCAGCAGGTGGAAGCCGACTTCCATGCCGGAGCTGATGCCGCCGCCGGTGATGACGCGTCCGGAATCGACCACGCGAGCGCGGCTGATCCTGCACTTCGGCGCGATCTCGGCGAGGCGGTCGATCGGCACCTTGCCGCCCGACGACTGCTCGACGCGATCGGGCTCCTTGCGGTTGGTCGCGGCGAGGCCGTCGAGCAAGCCCATCCTGCCGTAGATCCAGGAGCCGGTGCACACCGAGACGAGCAGCGTCTTCTCGGGCAGCTCGCGGATGAAGGCGTGCAGCCGCGCGTTGTTGATCTCCGAGCGCGTGCCGAACCCTCCGGGAATCAGGAACGCGTCCATGTGCGGGCG
This sequence comes from Burkholderiales bacterium, assembly GCA_036406675.1. Taxonomy (GTDB): domain Bacteria; phylum Pseudomonadota; class Gammaproteobacteria; order Burkholderiales; family SG8-39; genus SCGC-AG-212-J23. Next base: position 24,478 of record DASXAO010000006.1, on the reverse strand, counting down.
CTCGCCGAAGGAATAGCCCGGCAGCACGGTGAAGCCCGCCTGGGCGGTCACCGGGCGCAGCGCCTCGGCGATGAAGAAGGCATCGAGCTCCGGATCGAAGCGCCGCGCGACGGCGAATACGCCGTAGGGCGCGGCGAAATCGACGATCTCGAGCTCCTTGCAGATGTAGATGCCGAGGCGAAAGCCCGGCTTCTTCGGGAAGGTCCGCATGGTTATCTCCGAACAGTTGAGAGACCGAGGAAGAGACTGGGGGAAAGCCTAACCCAAGACGCGCGCATCGAATGACTGGATTTCACGACACCGACTCGCAGCGGCGCTGAAATCATGGTTGGTACTACACGGGTTCTACTTCTTCGGCTGCTACCATCCGCCGCTTGCGAAGAGATCATCCGCGCCACGCGTCATGGCAGGAGCTGCTCGCGGCGCCTGCCCCGGGGTCGCACATCCTGCAGATCTACGACAACGACGACTTCGTCGCGTCCGGCGTCGCGCACTTCGCCGCGGAAGGGCTCACGCGCGGCGACGCGGTCCTGCTCACCGGCACCGAGGCGCGCCTGCGCGCGGTGCGCCGCGAGCTGCTGGCGAAGGACGTCGACTACGACGCGGCGGTCGGGCGCGGCCAGCTCTCGACCTTCGACTTGCGGCGCACCGTGGCTGCGCTCCTCCGGGACGACATGCCGGATGCCGACCGCTACCAGGTCCTGGCCGACGCGGCGGTCGACAAGGCGCGCGCCGGCGGCCGCTTCTCCGGCGTGCGCTGGTGGGGCGAAACCCCGGATTTCCTCCATCGGCAGGGCAACACCGCCGCCGCGCTCGCGGTGGAGGATCTGGGATCCGCGGCGGCACGCAAGCACGGCGCCGCCATCCTGTGCTCGTTCCTGTGCGATCGGTTCGATCCGCACGGCTACGACGGGATCCTGAGGGACATGTGCTGCAAGCACAGCCACGTGATCCCGGCCGAGGACTACGTGCGCTACCGCCTCGCGGTCAACCGGGCGATCGCCGAGATCCTCGGCGAGATCAAGGGACCGCTGCTGCAATCGCTGCTGTCCTGGAAGGGCCTCGCCTGCGACCTGCCCTCCTCGCAGGCGCTTCTCTTCTGGGTTCGCGAGGCGCTGCCCGACCAGTTCCACAGCGTGCTGGCACGAGTGAAGGCGTATGCGTGACGCCACGCCTTCCAACCTCACCGATTGCGGCCTGCCGGGAATCCGGAACATCCCCTTCGGCGTCCACATGTGCCACTTCTACCGCGGGCGCGACGAGCTCGCGGCGGTGCTGGTGCCCTACTTCGCCGCGGGCCTGCGCAATCACGAGCGCTGCATCTGGATCGCCGCCGAGCCGCTCCCGGCCGCCGCGGCGAAGCTTTCGCTCGAGCGCGCGGGGATCGACGTGGACGCGGCGCTCGCAGACGGCTCGCTCGTCCTGCGCGACTTCTCCGACTGGTACGGCGAGAGCACCAGCCTCAGGGGCATAGCGGTGGTCGACCTGTGGCTCGCCGAGGAGGCGCGCGCGCTCGCCGACGGCTACGCGGGGCTGCGCATCAGCGGCAATGTCACGTTCCTTACGCCCGAGACCTGGCCGGTCTTCATGGAGTACGAGGACATGCTGACCAGGACGTTCTCCGGCCGGCGCATCGTCACGCTGTGCACGTACCCGAGCGACGGCTGCGGCGCCGCGAACGTCCTCGACGTGGTGCATCGCCATAGCTGCACCCTGGAGCATCCCGACGCGGGCTGGCAGATCCTGACCCGGATCCCGGCCTGGCAAAAAGAATCATCGATTGGACCGGCTGGCCAGGGCCGGACCGCAACTTGCTTCGCTGCACCGGGATGATACGAGTCGTCATGACGCGGCTCGCCAAGGCCGATTCGCTCGCCGACGGCCAGGGCGGCGTGCTCGAGATCGAGACGAGCGAAGGACCGCTCGAGATGCGGTTCACCTTCGAGGACGCCGAGCGGCTGATCGCCGCCCTCGAGGCTGCGCGCGAGCGGATCCGGGAAGATCGCGCGCGCTCCGCGCTGCCGCCCATCGCCGAGCAGCAGAAGCTTCCGGCAAGCTGGGAGACCGCGATCGACCCCGTGAACCAGGTGGCGGTCGTGCGCGCGCACTTCCCCGACCACAGCACCCAGGACACGCGCATCCCGCGCGGCGACATCCAGCAGATCGCCGAATTCCTGCGCCACGCGCTCAAGCGCATGGAGCCGGGCTCCGACATGCGGCAGTGAGAGAATTCGGGGCCAGAGCCCGAATTCGTTTTTACGTACGTGAAAACAAATTCGGGCTCTGACCCCGAATTCATTCCGGCTTTAGCCCCTTCTCCCTGATGATCCGCCCGTAGCGTTCGCGGTCCTTCTCGATCAGCGCCTGGAGCTCCTTCGGCGTGCTTGCCTGCGGCACGGCGCCCTGCGCGATCAGCTTTTCGCGCACGTCGGGCGCAGCGACCGCGTCCTTCACGTCGGCGGCGACCTTGTCGATGATCGCCGCGGGCGTCGCCGCCGGCGCCAAGAGTGCGATCCACGAGCCTGACTCCGCGTTTTTCACGCCCGCCTCGGCGAGCGTCGGCACCTCCGGAAGCGCCGGCGAGCGCTTCGCGTGGGTCACCGCGAGCCCCTTGAGCTTGCCGGCCTTGATGTGGCCCGAGCCTTCGAGCACCGAAGCGAACAGCAGATCGACGTGCCCGGCCATCAGGTCGGTCATCGCCGGGCCGCCGCCCTTATAGGGCACGTGCGTGAGCCGCGTGCCGGTGGCGAGCTGGAAGAGCTCCGCGGTCAGGTGCGGCGAGCCGCCCTGGCCCGAGCTGGCGTAGGTCACCTTGTCGGGATTCGCTTTCGCGAAGGCCACGAGCTCCCTCACCGAATTCGGCTTGAAGGACGGGCTCGCCATGAGCACGAACGGCAGCTCGCAAATAAGCGAGATGGGCGTGAGCGCCTTGTCCGGGTCGTACGGCAGCTTCGGATAGAGCGTCGGATTGATCGAGGTGATGCCGACGTTCACGATGAGCAGCGTATAGCCGTCGGGCCGCGCCTTCGCCACCGCGTCGGCGCCGAGGATTCCGGCCGCGCCTGCCCGGTTCTCGACGATCACCGACTGATGCCATTTTTGCGTGAGCTTGGCCGCGACCGTGCGCGCCGAGATGTCGGTGCCGCCGCCCGGCGAGAACGGCACGACGAAGGTCACGGGTTTCGCGGGATAGACCTGTGCCAAGGGCTCCGTAAGGAATGAACCGAGAACCGAGAAGGCAACGGCGGGGGCGAAAAGGCGGATGAGCGAGGCCATAAAACGTGGTCTGTCCCTGATTAGGTTGCTGATTGGGTTCTGGAAAGAAGCGTGCGGCCCCACTTGGCGAGCGGCACGGCGATGGCGGCGAGCGCGAGGACCATGAGGACGGCGGAAATGGGCCGGGTGAAGAAGATGCCGATGCCGGCGTCGGAGATGATGAGCGACTGGCGCAGCGAGCGCTCGGCGAGCGGCCCGAGCACCAGCGCGAGCACCAGCGCGGCGGGCGAGTAGCCGAGCTTCTTCATGAAGTAGCCGACCACGCCGAACACCAGCATCTGGCCCACGTCCCAGAGGCTGTTCTTGAGCGAGTAGGCGCCGGTGACGCAGAACAGGATGATGAGCGGCATCAGGATGCTGTAGGGAATCCGCAGCGCGCGCACGAAGAGCGGGATGAGCGCGGTGCTCGCGAAGAGGAGCATCACGTTCGCGATGTACTGCGAGGCGATCAGCCCCCAGACGAACTGCGGGTTCTTCTCGAACAGCATCGGCCCGGGCCGCAGGCCCCACATCATCAGCCCGCCGAGCATGATCGCGGTGGTCGCCGAGCCGGGGATGCCGAGGGTGAGCATCGGCACCATGGCGGCGGTCGCGGCGGCGTTGTTCGCCGACTCGGGCGCGGCCACGCCTTCGATCGCGCCCTTGCCGAAGCTCTGCGGCGTCTTCGACACCTTCTTCTCGACGGTGTAGGAGAGGAACGAGGCCACGGTCGGCCCGGCGCCGGGCAGCACGCCGACCGCGAAGCCGAGCACCGTGCCGCGCGCGATCGCCCACCTGCTCTTCGCCCAGTCGGCGAGGCTCGGCAGCACCTCGCGCAGGCGGAGCTTCCCCTTGACCTGCGACCCGGCGTCCTTCTGTTCCGCGCCGGCGAGTACTTCGCCAAGGCCGAACAGGCCGATCGCCACCGGCAGGAAATCGACGCCGTCCATCATCTCGGGGATGCCGAAGCCGTAGCGCGCGTCGCCCGAGATGATGTCGAACCCCACCATGGCGAGCATCAGGCCGAACACCATGCTGATGTAACCCTTGAGCGGGTCGTCGCCGCCGAGGAGCGTCACGGTCGTGAGGCCGAGCAGCATGAGCGCGAAGCTCTCGGGCGGGCCGAACGACAGCGACCACCGGGCGAGGAGCGGCGACACCAGCATCAGCAGCACGACGCCGATGGTGCCGGCGATGAAGGAGCCGATCGCGGCGATGCCGAGCGCCGGCCCCGCCCGCCCCTGCAGCGCCATCTGGTAGCCGTCGAGGCAGGTGACCACCGACGCCGACTCGCCCGGCGTGTTGATCAGCACCGAGGTGATGGTGCCGCCGTACATCGTGCCGGCGTACATCGCCGCGAGCATGATGATCCCGGAGGTGGGCTCCATGCCGAACGTCAGCGGCAGCAGCATCGCCACGCCGGAAGGCGGCCCGACTCCGGGCAGCGCGCCGATCAGCATGCCGACCATCACGCCCGCCACCGCCATCATCAGGTTGAAGGGCGTCAGGGCGATGCCGAAGCCCATCCCGAGGTGCGCTAGAAAATCCATATCCCCGCTTCGGGAAACGGCAGCCGCAGCCAGTGCACGAACACCAGCCAGTTGAAGCCCGCCGCGGCGAGCGCAACGGCGAGCGTGACCCACCAGCGATGAGCGCCCAGGTAGCTCACCAGCGCAGCGAGGAACAGCGCCGTGCCGATGAGCATGCCGACGTACTTGAGCAACGCTACGAAGAGCGTCGTGATGCCGAGCACCACGAGGAGGTGCCTGCGCCCCTCGCCGCGCGGCAGCCACGCTTCGCCCGGATCGGGGTTGCGCAGCGCCTTGGCGAGCATCATGAGCGCGAGCAGCGACATCGCGACGCCGAGCCAGAAAGGCAGGAACGCCGGCCCCGGGCCGCCCGCGCCCCAGTAGTCGTAGTACCTGATCGCCGCGGCGGCGAAGCCGACGGCGAAGACCAAGAGCAGTGCCGCGGTTATGCGGTCAGCGGCACGCACGCGTCACTTCGATGCGGCCGCGGCGGCCTTCAATCCCTTCAGCGCCTCGGCGTACTTGTCGCGCAAGCCGTCGAGATACTTGTTCGCCTCCTCGCCGCTCCAGTCGGTCGGCGTGAGGAGGTTGCGCTTGATGTAGTCCTTCTGCCATTTCTCGGTCCGGACCACCTTGTGCAGCGTGTCGACCCACCACTTCACCGCCTCGGGCGGCATGTTGCCCGGTCCGACCACGCCGCGCATCTGCTCCCAATAGAAGCTGTAGCCCTTTTCCGCGAACGTCGGAACGTCGGGCGCGTCGGCGAGGCGCTTCTTGGACGCCACCGCCAGGTTCCGCGCCTTGCCCGCCTCGATCTGCGCGATGATCTCGTTCGGGTTCATGACGCCGGCGTCGATGTGGCCGCCCATGAGCGCGTTGGTGACTTCGCCGCCGGAATTGAACGGCACGTATTTCACCCTGACCTTCGCCGCCTGCTCGAAGAGGTAGGTGAAGATGTGGTCCTCGGTGAAGGTCGCCGTGCCGCCGACGGTGAGGCTGCCGGGTTTGGCGCGCGCCGCTTTGACCAGCTCGTCGATGGTCTTGTACGGCGACTCGGTGCGCACCGAGAGCATGAGCTCGTCGATCGCCACGATCATCAGGATCGTCATCGCATCGCGGTGGTCGCCCGGCAGGCGGCCCTCGATCTTTCCCGAGACGATCATCGGCGTCGCGCCGGCGACGACGTTTGGATCGCCTTTCTTGTTGATGAGGTAGTTGTAGCCGATCGCGCCCGAGCCGCCGGCGCGGTTGTTGACGTTCATCGGCACCGGCGACCACTTGTTCTCGTCGATGATGCCGGTGATCATGCGCATCAGGTTGTCCGTGCCGCCGGCTGGCGCGTACGGCACCACCACTTCCACCGTCCTCTGCGGGTACTTCGCCTGCGCCACGGCGACGGCGGACGCCGCGGCGAGCACTACGCCGACGATCAGCTTGTTCATGTGGTCACTCCTCCTGGCGGCGATGGTAGCATCGCCTTCAAAGTTCAAGAACAGGGACAGACCACGTTTTTTTGATTTTTGCTGACCGGGGAATCATCCATGGATGAACTGCTTTACGAGTTGCGCGACGGCGTCGCGTACGTCACCTTCAACCGCCCCCAGGCGCGCAACGCGCTCACCTTCGCGATGTACGAGCGCCTGGCCGCGATCTGCGACAAGGCCAACGACGACCGCTCGATCCGCGCGATCCTGATCACCGGCGGCGGCGACAAGGCCTTCGCCGCGGGCACCGACATCTCGCAGTTCCGCACTTTCGACAAGGAGGAGGACGCGCTCGCCTACGAGGCGCGCATCGACCGCGTCATGAACGCGATCGAAGGCTGCCGCGTGCCGACGATCGCCGCGATCAACGGCGCCTGCACCGGCGGCGGCGCGAGCATCGCCGCGTGCTGCGACCTGCGCATCGCCTCGCGCAGCATCAAGTACGGCTTCCCGGTGGCGCGCACGCTGGGCAACTGCCTCTCGCTCCCGAGCTACAACCGCCTCGTCTACCTCGTCGGCCCGGCGCTGGTGAAGGACATCGTGTTCCAGGCGCGGCTGATCGAGGCCGACGAAGCGCTCGCGAAGGGCCTGGTGATGGAATTGACCGAAAATCAGGAAGCGTTGATGAAGCGCGCCGAAGAGATCGCCCGCCTCGTCGCGAGCCACGCGCCGCTCACGCTTCAGGCGACCAAGGAAGCGCTGCTGCGCCTGCGCCCGAAGGTCGGGCACGGCGAGGGCAACGACATCGTGCTCATGTGCTACATGAGCCAGGACTTCCGCGAAGGGATGGAAGCGTTCCTGAACAAGCGGAAACCGGTCTGGAAGGGCAGATAAAAAAACCTCGAGTCGTCGTCATCGGGGGCTCGCTCGGCGGGCTCTTCGCCGGCAACCTGCTCCACGAGCTCGGCTGGGAGGTCGACATCTACGAGCGCGTGCCCGACGACCTCGCGTCGCGCGGCGCGGGCATAGGCACTCACGCCGAGCTCCTCGCGGTGCTCGCCGGCCTCGGGATCGCGCTCGAGGAGCGCCTCGGCGCCGAGGTGGGCGACCGGGTGTGCCTCGACCGCGAAGGCAACACCGTGCATCGCGTGCCGTGGGGCCACGTCATGAGCGGCTGGGCGAACGTCTACCGGCCGCTGAAGGATCGCTTCCCGCCCGAGCGGTATCACTTCGGCAGGAATTTCACCGGTTTCGAAAACGAGAAGGACGAAATCAACGTACGCTTCGACGACGGCTCGCGGGCAAGCGCCGACCTGCTGATCGGCGCCGACGGCCTGCGCTCCGCGGTGCGGGCGCAGCTCTTCCCCGGCCTCGAGCCCGCCTATGCCGGCTACGTGGCGTGGCGCGCGCTCGTCGACGAGCGCACGCTGCCGGCGGATCTGCGCCGGCGCCTCGGCAACCTCTACTGGTTCGGCCTGCCTCCCGGGGAGATGATCGTCGCGTATCCGGTGCCCTCGCGCGACGGCGCGCCGGGACACCGCGACTGGAACATCGTCTGGTACCGGCCGATCGTCGGCGACGAGGCGCTGCGCGAGATGTGCACCGACGCGAGCGGCCGCCATCACGGCCCGTCGATCCCGCCGCCGCTGGTCCGGCCCGAGGTCATCGCCGGGCTCAAGCGCGAAGCGCATGCGCTGCTGGCGCCGCTCCTCGCCGAGCTCCTCGATCGCTCGCAGCCCTTCTTCCAGGCGATCTTCGACGTCGAATCGCCGCGCCTCGCGGTCGACCGGGTGTGTCTCCTGGGGGACGCCGCCTTCGTGGCGCGCCCGCACGTCGGCATGGGCGTCACCAAGGCGGCGCTCGATGCGCTATGCCTTGCCAATTCCATAAGACAGCACGATATCGACGCTGCGCTGGCACGCTACGACCGCCTGCGCGGCGAGTTCGGCCGGCGCTGCGTGGCGCGCGCCCGGCGCCTGGGCGCCTACGTCGAGGCGCGCGCCCGGCCGGGCCGCGGGTGGACCGAGGAGCAGACCGACCAGCGGCCGGAGCGGGTCATGCGCGAAGTCGCCGCCTCGCTCTCCGAGATCCCCGAGCTTGCGCTGGAAATCTAGAAGAATTGGTGACAGTCACCATTTTTGAAAATGGTGACAGTCACCATTACATCGGCGGGTTCTGGCCGCGCAACCCGACGTTGACGCGCGGCGCGGTGTAGGTGCCGTCGGGGTGTTTCTCGGCGTTGTTGATGAACACGCCCGCACCGGGCTTCAGCTCGCTGCGGCTCGCCGGCTCGAAGCTCACGACCGAGGTGCGCGGCGTGACCAGGACCTGCTTCTCGCCGCCTTTGTACTGCACCGTCATCACGCGGCCGTCGCCCATGTTCTTGACGTTGGCAACGTTGGCGTTGGTCATCTTGCTCTCGGGCCGCAGGTCCCAATCGCGATGGCCTTCGCCCGCGCCGCGCATGCTCTCGGGGAAGATGTGCACTTCCTCGGCCACCAGCGCGCCGTCTTTCTGGCCCACCGTGGTGGTGCCGATGAACTTGCCGTTGCCGATGTCGGTCATGCTCGCTTTGGCGATGCCGACGACAACCACGTTGTCGGGCACCTTGACCTTCATCACCTCGCCGCTGCGCGCCTTGATGGTGAGCAGGTTGCCGTCCACCTGCTCGAGCGTGCCGCGGATTCGGGTCGGTGGCGTCTGTGCTAGAACCGCCGCCGAGGTTGCCGCGACGACGAGGGCTGCGATCGAACGGATCATGGGAGGTCTCCGTGGGTTGGGCTACGGGCTAACATGCGCGCAAGCGCGCTATTCCGCAACCGCGACCTCGCCAAAAGGAAAAGCGCAAAGAAAAACCGGGGACAAGCCCCGGTTTTTCGTTGGCAACTCCCTGAGCGTCAACCTCTCGTGGTGGTCTTCCTGATTTCCTTCTCGTCGGACCACTCGAGCAGCCCGTTGCGGATGTTCCAGAGCTGCAGGTTGAACTTGTAGTACACGTCCTTCGTGTCCCTGACCTGCTTCACGATGGAGGTGATGTTGCCTTCCATCCGGTACTGGGCGCCCACCATCTGGCCCCGCTCCACCGATTGCTCGCGGGCATAGTAGCCGCTTTGCTGGCGGTCGATTTCTCCGGTCTGCTGCTTCAAGCCGCTCTGGTCCACGGCGAAGCGCACCTTGCCGCCCTTCTGCAGCTCGGAACGGATGCTGTCGGTGATGGCGCGGGTGTCGATGTATTCGCTGGTCCGGTTCTTCACTTCCTGGACCGTGAGGATCGGCAGGTTGCCGGCCACGATCACCGGCGCGGTCTGCATCGAGCGGGCCATCGACTCGGCGATGGTCTGCAGGTCGGTCGAGCCGAACTCGTTGGTGACGGTCTCGACGCCTCTCTCGTCGCCGTAGCGCGTCTTCTCGGTGGCGCAGCCGGCCGCGAGCGCGACCGCGGCTGCGAGCACCGCGACGCGCGGCACGTAGCGGAAGATGCTCATTCCATGCTCCTCAGGACCAGGCGGAAGTCGGCCGCCTTGTTGGTCGGCGCGACCGTGTTCACCATGAGATTGGAGTTGTCGTAGACCATGAGCGGCTTCCACGCTTCCTCTTCCCAGGCGCGCATGCCCTCGCGGTCGATCCAGCGGAACTTGTAGGAAACCCGCTTGACGGTCTTGCTGTCGTTATTCAGGTTGGCGTCGATCCGCAGGAGATCGCCGCTGCGGCTGCAGCGCATCTCGGTCGGGATCACGGTGGTGCGCGAGCCTTCCATCACCACCTTGGCCTTGACCAGGTCTTCCATCGAGGCGATCTTTTGATCGCCGATCGGGCAGCCGAACGCCTGCCCTGGAACTTCGAATCCCTTCTTGGTGGCGCAGCCTGACCCAAGCGCCGTCGCGAGCACCGCGGCTGATATCCATGCGTATCTCATCTTGCGGCCTCCCTGTTGGTGTTCACGGGCGATGCCCGTAGAGCTGATTTCCCAGCAGCCAAAAGTCTATCACCGCGTGGCGTCCTTTGACGTTCACCTGCATGCTGCGCGGGCCCTGGGGTGTCTGAATCGTGACACTGTGCACACCGGCGGGCAGGCGCGCCCGCGCGATCGAGATGTCGGCGGGCAGCGTGCGCCAGGTGCGGTCATCGGCTCCGGACATCAGCACCGAGCCGAGCGTGACGATCATCGCCGCGAGACCGGCGGCATTGTTGCCGCGATCGGCGGAGCGCTGAGTCTGCACTTGCGCTACGGCGCTCGCCGCGGCGCGGATCGACGCGCGCAGCATGATGGACGGCATGTCGTCCTTCAGCCGGCGCCGGGCCATCAGGTCGACGCTCGTGACGCCGGCGAGCGGCAAGGAACCGGCGCCATCCACCGCGAGCGCGGTCGGCCGCGGCGCCCACGCGCTCGGCGTGATCACCGGAAACGAGATCGGCACCAGAACCCATCGGTAACCCGACATTACGGGCAGGTTGAACTGCTGCGAGTGGATCGCGGGCGCGGTGCCCGAAGCGACGATGAACAGCACGTCGACCTTGCCGTCGTCAGCTGCGCGCAAGCGTCCTTCCAGTCCCGCGAGCGCATCTTCCAGAAGCGGCACGCCGGGATGGAGCTCGTTCGCGATGCGATAGCCCGGCGCGGCGAGGCTGACCTCGCCGAGGGCCTCGTAGACGTAGCCCGCGAGGTAGTGCGAGAGCGCGCTCTGGTAGCTGTTCATGAGCGCGTTCACCTCGGCATTGTCGATGCTTTGCACCGGGTAGCCGTTCAGCTCCTTGAAGTTGGTGCGCGCGCCGCGCTTCTTCGCTTCGTCCTGCACGTCGGCCAGCTGGCGCGCGCGCTCCTCGGCGATCACCGCTTCGAGCTCGTGCGTCTGCTTGATCGCGACGCGGGCATTCTCGTAGTCGCCGAGCGCGAGGTAGTTGAGCGCGATGTAGGTGAGGAGCATCACCTTTTCGTAGTCGTAGCCGTCGTAGGTGCGCAGCTTGTCGCTCAGGAGGTAGCTCGAGCTGCTGCGCGCCAGGCTCGCAGCCTGGGCAATCGGGTCGTGCACCTGGACCTGGATGCGGGTGTTGGCCGCCATCCAGGTCTTCTGGCTGTCCGGGTAATTGTTTTTCAGGCGCTCGAGCATGCCGAGCTCGAGGTAGTAGAGCAGATCGCGGTCGTTGACCGGATTGTTCGAGTCGAGCGTCTTGATCGCCCCGTCCACATTGCCGGCCAGGGCGTAGTTGATCGTGCCGGTCAGCTCGCGGTCATAGCTGCGGAACGCGGCGCAGCCGTTGAGGCTGAGCGCGAGCACGACGGCCGGCACGAGCGCGCGAGGCGACGGCGACCAGGACGGCATGTCCCCCCTTCCGTGTACGCCGATGGACTTTGGACTTGCCTCGATTTTACGCGCGAAAGCCGGGTCACACTATCGATTACTGCCGTGTAAAAATGGGGAAATGCCCACCCTCTACTCGGTACTCAAGGTTCGAGACGTCAACCTCCACTATCGCGTGCTCGGCGAGCGCGGCCCCTGGCTCGCGCTCATCACCGGCGGCCGGCGCGGCTTCAACGAATTTATCCCGCTGGCCGAGAAAATCGCGGCGCACGGCGTGCGTGTGCTGCTTCACGACCGGCGCAACACCGGCGCCTCGGACATCCTGATCGACGGAAAAGAGGGCGAGGAAGAGATCTGGACCGACGACCTCTACGAGCTCCTCGGCAGGCTCGAGGCGCGCCCGGCGGTGGTGGGCGGCGCGTCCTCGGGGGCGCGCACGTCGATCCTCACTTACCTGCGCCATGCGGACGCGGTGCGCGCGCTTTTCCTCATGCGGCTCACCGGCGGCGAGTTCGCCGCGGGCCGGCTCCCGGAGATGTATTACGGCCAGTTCATCAAGGCCGCCCGCGAAGGCGGCATGGCCGCGGTGTGCGCCACCGAGCAGTACCAGGAGCGCATCGCCGCCAACCCGGCGAGCCGCGAGCGCCTGATGCGCATGGACCCGAAGCGCTACATCGAGGTGATGTCGAACTGGCTCGCGATCTTCACGCGCGGACCGGTGCAGCCGATGTACGGCGTCACCAACGCGCAGCTCGCTTCGATCCGCGTGCCGTCGGTCGTCATCCCCGGCAACGACAAGACTCACTCGATGCCCTGCGGGCGCGCCATCCAGCGCCTCATCCCGGGAAGCCGCCTGGTCGAGCTGCCGCTCGAAGACAAGGACGTGCCGCTCGTTCCATTCCCCGAATGGGCGCCGCACGAGGAGACCATCGCCCGCGTCTGCGCCGATTTCGTCAAGAGCAATTCGTGAAGGGAAGAAAAATAGGGACAGTCCCTATTTTCCGTCTACTCAGCGCAGCCCCCAGGAAAATAGGGACTGTCCCTATTTTTCTCTGCCGATGACGCGCATAACCGGACGTCGGGCCTTTCTCCAGCTGCTCGTCGACGAAGGCGTCACGCACCTCTTCGGCAATCCGGGCACGACCGAGCTCGCGATCATGGAAGTCGTGCCCGACTTCCCGCAGCTCAAGTTCGTGCTCGGGCTGCAGGAAGCCGCGGTGATGGCGATGGCCGACGGCTTCTGCCGCGCGTCGGGCCGCCTCGCCGCCGCGAACGTCCACGTGATGCCCGGGCTCGGCAACGCCATGGGCGCGCTGTACAACGCCAAGTTCTCGGGCTCGCCGGTGATCCTCACCGCCGGGCAGCAGGAACAGGGGCACGGCCTGCTCGAGCCGCTCCTCTACGAGCCGCTGGTGCCGGTGGCGCAGCCGCTCGTGAAGTGGGCGGTGGAAGTGACGCGCGCGGCCGACCTCCCCCGCATCCTGCACCGCGCGGCGAAGATCGCGCTCACGCCGCCGACCGGCCCGGTGTTTCTCAGCCTGCCAGGCGACGTGCTCGATGAGGAGGTCGAGGTCGACATGGGACGCGCAGTCCGGGTCGACACCGCTTCTTCCCCCGGCGAAGGAACAGTCGAGAAAATCGTTCGCATGCTGCTGGCGGCTCGCCGCCCGGCCATCATCGCCGGCCAGGAGCTCGCGCTGCGCGACGCCTTCGCCGAGGCTTCCGAGCTCGCCGAGCTCCTCGGCGCGGCGGTGTACCAGTCCTCGGTGCCCTACTCGGCGCAGTTCCCCACCGCGCATCCCGCGTTCATGGGGGCGCTGACGCGCCAGCAGAAGCAGGTGCGCGCCGCGCTCGAGCCGCACGATCTCGTGCTCTGCCTCGGCGCCGACCTGCTGCGCATGTCGGTCTACAGCCCGCTCGAGCCGCTGCCGGAGAACCTTCCGGTGATCCACGTCTCCGAGCGCGCGCACGAGCTCGGCAAGAACTACCGCACCGACCTCGCGGTGCAGGCCGACGTGAAGCAGGCGCTTCTTTCGCTCTTGCCTTTGCTGAGACAGAAAGCAGATCGCGCTGCGGCGGCTGGACGACTTTCGGAAATCAAGCCCAAGAACTGGAGCGCGCAGCGCGACAAGGCGCGCATCGACGCGCTGCTCGCGGCGGAGACTTCGCCGATCGACCCGGCGTATCTGATGCTGCGCTTCACCGAGTCGCTGCCGCGCGACGCAGTCGTGGTGGACGAAGGGCTCGTCAGCACCTACAGCCTGCCGAAGTTGCTCAAGCTCGCCGGGCCGAGGGACTACTACGGGCTCGCGAGCGGCGGGCTGGGGTTCGCCGTGCCCGGCGCGGTCGGCATCAGCATGGCGCTTCCCGGGCGCCCGATCGCGGTGATGGTCGGCGACGGCAGCGCGATGTACGGCATCCAGGGACTGTGGACCGCGGCGCACGAGCGGCTGCCGATCACCTACATCGTGGCGAACAACCGCGGCTACCGCATCATCAAGGAGCGCCTCGTGGCGTTCCGCCAGACCGACCGCTTCACCGGCATGGACCTGCGCGACCCCGACATCGACTTCGTTTCGCTCGCCGAGTCGTTCGGGCTCGCCGCGCGCCGCGTGACCGATCCGCACGACATCGCGCCGGCGCTGCGCGAGGGATTCGCGAGCGGCGCGCCCAACGTGGTCGACGTGCGCGTCGCCGACGGCTTCGGCGGCTGAGGGAATTCAGTTCGGGTTCTTCGGCTTCCCGTTTTCGTCGACGCGGACGGTCGCGCTCGGGCCGATGCCCATGATCTGCACGATCACTTCCTCGTCCTTCGCGCCGTCCCAATGGATCTGGTTCGGGTGGTGCACGACGAAGCTGCCGGCGGGCACGGGCGTGGTCTTGCTCTTGTCCTGCACCGGGCCCGAGCCCACCCACCAGGTGCCTTTGAGCACGGTGATGTAGCGCGTCTCGGGATGGTAGTGCGGCGGGCTGAACGTGCCGGGCGAGAAGCGGTTGCGCACGACGTACATCTGCCCCGGCACCTTCGGATCGCCCGAGATCACGGCGTTCGCGGCGCCCGGCACGATCGGGCTGGGATTGAACTTCACCTCCTCCGAGCGCCAGATGTGCATCACTTCTTTGGGCGGGTCCGCGAGGACCGCGAACGCAATGCCCGTCGCGAGCAGGCAGGATGCGAGAGCGATTTTGGGTGCTTTCATGTCTCCCTCTAGGCGTTAGGTCTGAAAAGAAATGGGGTCCGTCCCTGTTTTTCCTACGGCTCCTGCGAGTCGATGAGGATGAAGGCGACGCGGCAGGGCTCCTTGCCGCGGTTCACCCACGCGTGGTTGGTCGCCTGCTGCACCACCACGTCGCCCGCCTTGAAGTGCACCACGCTGTCGTCGAGCAGCATGTCGATCTCGCCCGACATGATGATCGCGTAGTCCAGCGTGCGCGTGCGATGCATCCCCGGATGGCTCGGCGGGCGGCCTTTGGCCGGCGCGCCGTTGCCGACGATGCCCATCATGTAATTCACGTCGGTCGGATGGCCGGCCGCCGACTCGGGCGCGAAGTCCACCACGCGGAACACGGTACCCGACTTCGGCGGCATCAGGCCGATCTTGGTCTTGCCGCGGTCGTCGGTCGACGAGAAGTCGGGCAGGCTCTTGTCCGTGACCCAGACGTTGGCGGCGGCGTTGGGCGGGCGCGGCGCGGTGAGGCGCGTGCGCTCGTCGATCATGACCACCGCCTTGCCGGACTCGTCGAGCTTGGTCACCACGCGCCGCACCTCGGGTGCCGGCTTCTGCTGCCCGAGCACATAGCCCGCGCCGACGAGCGCCGCGGCCGCGGCAAGAAAAATGGTGACTGTCACCTGATTCTTCATTTGCCCTCCTCCCGGATGAGCCGCGGCATTCTAGTCCAGCGGCTGCAGGCGGATGATCGACGCGCCGTGATTGCTGCCGACCCAGAACGTGACCGGCGTAGTGGAGCTGTCGACGAACACCCGCCGCACGTTGGTCTGGCGCGGCAGCAGGTACTCGATGGACTTCCCGGTCGCCGGATCGAAGCGCAGGATGCGGTCGCTCGACATCGAGCCGCTCCAGAGCTCGCCGTTCTTGTCGACGAACACGTCGTAAGGATAGGTGTGGGGCGTGGGCGCGTCCCATTCGCGGAAGGTCTCCTTCGCCGGGTCGAACACGGCGACCTTGTTCGCGGCGAACTCGGCGAACCAGACCTTGCCGTCGCGATCCATCATGGTGCGCCGCGGCCGCGAGCGCGGCGTGGGCGTGGGATAGATCACGGCCTGGCCGGTCTTCGCATCGATGCGGCCGATCGCCTCGCCGCCGAAGTCCATGAAGAAGAGATTGTTCGCCGCATCCGCGACCAGCCCGTACGGGGAGTGGCTTCCGCCCATCAGCTTGAACGGCTCGAACAGCTCGTACTTGCCGGTCTTCACGTCGAGGCGCATCAGCGCCTGCTTGCTCACCTCGTTCGTCCACACCTTGCCGTCCACCTGCGACTGCGCCGGCATGACCATGGATTGCTGCGAGGCGTCGTTGTTCATTTCGGCCGGCAGGCGGAACACCTGGAAAGACTTCTTGCGCACGTCGAACTTGACCACTCCGGTCTGGAACATCCCCGCGAGCCAGAAGTTTCCGTCGCGGTCGCTGGAGAGGGCGAGCGCCCCGGTCGGCGCGCCGGGCTTGACCACCGGCCAGGCGAACTCCTCGTGCGCGCCGGTCTTGGGATCGAGACGGCCAAGGTAGTTCTCGACGAAGTTCGAGTACCAGACCATGCCCTGCGCGTCGACCTGCACGTCGTGCGGCGCGATCGTCTTGCGCGGCATGTCGTACTCCGTGATCAGCGCGCGCGTCGCCCGGCCCGACGGCCGCGGCAGCGTCTTCAGTGGATAGGCCCACTCCCCGTTGCTGAGATTCACGGTGGCGAGATAGGCCGCCAGCCGCCGCAGGTTCTGCTCCTCGTACTTGCGCTCCACCTTGCGAACCTGGACCTTCTGCATGGTGCTGTTGTTCGCATAGGTCGTCATTCGCTTCAGCACTTCGAACATCTCGCCCGGCCCGTACCGGGTCCGCGCGATGCGCTCGAAGGTGTGGCAGCTCATGCATTCGATCAGCGGCCGCTTCTGCTCGGCGCTTCCCGGCATGCTCATGAACCACTCGGTATTCGTGAGCTGCGCCGCCAGGTTCGGCGCTTTCCTCAGGCGCAGCTCCAGCGGCCCCATCGCCTCGCGGACGTCGATCTCGGATGCGCCGTCGAGCAGGTAGCCGACCGCGCGGATCGACAGCGCATAGCGCCCGGCGACGAGCGCGCGAAGCTCGAACCTTCCATCGTTGCCGGTCGCGACCGTGACGGTGATGGAAGAATCGGCCCTCCGGGCGCTGACCAGCACGCCTTCCATCGCGCCTTCCTCGGTGGAGGAGACGCGGCCGCGCAGCTCAGCCGCGGCAGCGATTCCGCAGAGCAGCAGAAACAGGGCAAGACCGAAAAACGACTTCAGCCGCGCTCCATCCTGCATTCGGTCTCGACCGGCTTGGGCGGATTCGCTTTCGCGATCGGGCGGCGGATCACGCGCGTCTGCTTGTAGCCTTCCTTCGCGCACGCGATGACGACCTCGGCGGGATTGATCTGGTAGCTGAACGTGGGCAGGCGGTACAGCCCGGTCGCCGAAGTCTGGACGATGAACGTGTTTCCGCTCTTCATGGTCGCGGTGACCTTGGCGCCGGAGATGGGCGCGCCCCGCGCATCCTTCACGTAGCCGAAGAAGATCAGGCCTTCGTCCGGGTGCTCGTCGGCGCCGCCCATCTCGCCGCCTGCCATCGCCCCCGCCGAGGCAATGGCGACCGCAGCGGCAGCGAGCCGGGCGAGCGTGCTCACCGCAGGAAGTACGTTCGCAGCAGCCACGCGAACGCCAGCATCGCGCACAGCGGCACGACCCACGTCAGGGCCGGCCGCAGAAAGCGGGTCGCGCGCTCCGGCAGAAGCGCGGCGACGATCCCCGCGAGCGCCGCGATGATGCCGGCGGTGATCAGCCAGCCGAACCAGTACATCGCCGGTCCTTCGCGCGCCTTCTCGACCCCCAGGCCGAACTCGCCGAGTTGCGGGTGGTAGGTGACCAGCGCCCAGTTGTTCTCCACCGCGGCGAGATAGGCGAGCGCGTAGACGACGGCGAAGACGACGGCGAACGCCGCGACGCGCGCGCTCACGAGCCGAAGCCCCGGATGTTGTTGAGGATGTGCCCGGTGAGGAAGTTCCACCACACGATGAAGGCGAGGAGCGCGGTGACGACGGCGCGGGCGCGGCCGTCGGGCGGCCGGCGCCACAGGTACCAGTACGCCGGCAGCATGCCCATGCCGATCGCGGCGAAGTGCTCCTTGAGCTCGAACGCGCCGAACGCCGACCAAGCCCTGAGGTCCTCCACGAGCGGGCGGATGAAGATGCGGTACTCCGTGTAGATGATGCCGCCGAGCATGAAGGTCGCCAGGTAAAGCAGCACGATCGCGTTCGCATAGCCCGGGGCCGCGACCGCCCGAAAGCGCCCGGTGAACGATCCGGCCGGCCGGGTCACGGGCCACAATGCGCTCGCTGCCTGGTGCGTAATGGCGCCGAGCAGGGCGACAGCTAGCAGGCCGTGCACGATCAGCAGCACGGTGAACATGCCGATCCTACGTCCTCAATCCGCGAGCACCGAGCGGTTAGTCCGCGAGCGGGTTCGGCCGGATCTGGAACTTGTAGACCTTCGGGCTGTTCGCCGTGCCGCCTTCGTTGTGGAACACGGTGCGCGTGCCCGACGTCGCCCAGAGGCCCCGGCCCTTCCAGCCGGCCTTTTCGTTGTCGATCCGGCCGTCGACCAGCTTGGTGAAGAACCCGAGCGGGTACGGCACGCGCAGGTCGACGATCTTGCCGTCGACGATCGCCATCAGCGACTCGCTGCCGTTCGCCATCGCGACCGGCACGTTGTTGCCGAGGCCGAGCGTGTTGTAGCGGTCGACCCACAGGTAATACGCGTGGTTCGCGCTGCCCGAGCTGTCGACGCCCTTGAACTGCGGCCCGGGCATCTTGTAGACGGTCCAGCCCTCGGGACAGAGCTTGCCTTCGGCGGCCTTCGGCCCGTTGAGCGGCCCCTTGCACTTGCGGCGGTCGAAGCTCGCGATGTGTCCGCTTGCGTACGGCAACCAGGCCACGCCGTCGGTGGTCATGTCGATGCCGCGCGGGCTCCACACGCCTTCGGGCGGAACGTACACCTCGGAGAGCGACGTCTCGGCCGGATTCGGCCCCGGCACCGTCCGGATGAGATAGCCGGGCGTGTTCATGCGCGCGAAGCCCTGGCCCATCGACTGGCCCCAGACCGAGTCGTCGACCGGGCTCGGCATGATGCCGTAGTAGCCGGCGGCAAGGCGCTTGTCCTTCGTCGGGTCGACCGGGTCGTTCGGTCCGACGAACGCGCTGCGCTTGCCGTCGCCGTTGGTGTCGACGACGATCGGCATCCAGACCTGCGAGGCCTTCGAGTCGCCGGTGGCGAGGAACTGCTTGGTCTTCAGGTAGCCGACCACGCCGCTCCCCGGGCCGCCCTGGCTGAACCAGAGCGTGTCGTTGTCCTTGGCGAAGAAGAGGTGGTGCGTCGGGAAGCAGAGGTCCGCGTGCATCCACTTCTGCGTCTTCGGGTCGTAGACCGAGGCCTGGCGCGGCGACTCGTTGAGCGGCATCACCTTGGCCGAGGGATGGTCCGAGCCCGCCTTGCAGAAATCCGGGTTGGCCGCCGGGCGGAACCGCGCGCTGATCCACAAGCGGCCTTCCGAATCCATCTGCGCGTTGTGGATGCTCGAAGAGCCGTCCCAGATCGGATCGGCGCCCCAGTAGGCCGAGGGCTGCATCGGCAGTTGCTTCGAATTCGGCGTCTCGGTGTTCGCGACCGGGTGCTTGATCGTGTAGGCGCGGTTCTTCACCGGGTCGACCACCGGGATGTTGTCGGTGCTTTCCTCCGGCGCGCCGTAGACCGGGCCGTTGGCGTTGACCCGCGGATCGAGCTGGTAGGTCGAGACGCCGTCGTGCAGGTAGTGCTTCGGCGTGGAGAAGTCCCACATGGTGATGACCACGTTGCGCTCGACGCCCTCGGGGCGGCGCGGCTTGTCGAACGGCAGCTCGCCTTTCGCGATGCGGTCGGTCCAGTCGGCGAAGTTCTTGAGCGCGGCGTCGGCGCCGATGTAGCCGAGCGTGAGCGCCATGTTGGTCATCGCCTGGCCCGACTGCGTGCGCCGCGCCCAGGCGGCGAACGAATTCTGGCCTTGCATGAACTGCTTCGGCACGACGCGCACGCCGTGCGACCCGAGCGCGTGGCAGGACTGGCAGGAGTTCTTGAGCGCGTCGACCCACGCTTCCTGCGTCTTCATGTTGTTCGAGATGCCGTTGCCCTTCTCGCCGGTGCCCGGGAACTGGTCCTTGCCCGGGATGTTGATCATCGAATACCAGTACATGCCCGGATAGAGCTCGGCGGCATCCTTCGCGCTCTTGGCTGCGGCGGCCTTCAGGTTGACGGTCTTGCCCGGGCTCGCTTTCGCCTTGGGCGAATCGGCGAGGTCATAGCCTCTCGCCCAGACGGTGTAGTTCGCCTTGGGCAGCTCGGGAATGAGATAGCGGCCCTTCTCGTCGGTGACCACGACCTTGGCGTACTTGGTCGGCAGGTCGGTGGTCTCGGCGATCACCCAGACGCCGGCTTCGGGCCCTTTCGGGCCGTTCACTACGCCGCCGATGTCGGACGCGCCGACCTTCTGCGCGAGCGCCGTTCCGGAACAAACAGACAGGAAAGCTAAGGCGATTGCACCACGCATTGCGGAATACATAGGGGGTCTCCCTCCACGAGACTGGAGGAAATCTACTCCGGTCGTCCGCCCTACGCCAGTCCGGCAGCGGTTTTCTTGCTACGATGCGCGCGCCATGCGGCTGAGCGGGGAAGAGCGCGAGATCCTCGCCGGAAAGCTCGGCCCGGTGCCCCGGCTCGCGCTCGAGCACCAGGTCAAGGTCGGCGACTTCTTCGGCGCCAGCGACTTCGTGGCCGTCACGCAGGCGCACGTCATGGCCGACACCGAGAGCCTGGGCGAGGCCGGGGTGCGGTGGCTGGAAGGCCTCGCCGCGGAGAAGGAAGGCCGCCGCCGCGTGCGCATCCCGACCATCACCGATCCGCGAGGCACCGACTTCGCCCGCGCCGCGTTTCTCGGCCAGACCCCTGCCATGCTGACGCTCGAGGAGCGCCTCATCGCCGCGCTCGTGAAGCTCGGCGTGATGATGACCGACACCTGCATCAACTATCAGACGGTGCAGCCCGCGACGCTCGCCGAGCACGTCGCCTTCGGCGACACCGGCGTGGTGATCTACTCCAACTCGGTGTGCGGCGCGCGCTCCAACTTCGAAGGCGGGCCCTCGGCGCTCGCCGCGGGGCTGACCGGGCGCACGCCGCGCTACGGCTTCCACCTCGAGGCGCAGCGCCGCGCCACGCTCGCGGTGCGCGTCGATTTCACGCCCAGGAGCCTCAACGAATGGGGCGCGCTCGGCGGCGTGATCGGGCGCCTCGCCGGCCACTACTGGGCGGTGCCGCTGGTCGAAGGCCTCGAGGCCTCGCCCGGCTCCGACGCGCTCAAGCACTTCGGCGCGGCGATGGCGAGCTTCGGCTCGGTCGCGCTCTTCCACATGCCGGGCGTAACGCCCGAGGCGCGGCACCGCGCCGACGTCGCGCCCGACCCGCTGCCGCAGGTCGGCGTCACCCGCGCCGACATCGCGGCGCTGGAGAAGTCCTACCGCCAGGACGACGCGGTCGACGTGGTGGTGTTCTCGGCGCCGCAGCTCTCGCTCCTCGAGCTCGCCGAGCTCGCCGCGCAGTGCGCCGGCCCGCGCTTCTCAGTCCCGCTCCTCGCCGTCACCAGCCCGCAGGTCAAGCCCGACGCCGACCGCATGGGCTATACGGCGACCATCGAGGCCGCGGGCGGCACGGTGCTCTCGGGCATGTGCTTCTACCAGTCCTACGCGCGCGAGATCGCGGAAGCGAAGGGGTGGAAGCGCCTCGCAACCAACAGCGCCAAGCTCGTGAACATCCTCGGCGGCTACGGCTACGTGCCGATGCTCGCCTCGATGGAGCAGTGCGTCGAGGCCGCGCGCACCGGGAAGCTCGCTTGACCGAGTTCCGCGCACGCCACGCTATCGGCTCGCCGGTGAGCGGAGAAGCTCTGGTCGCGCGCGACGGCTTTTCGGCGCGCTACGACCTCGACCGGGCACGCGGCCTTTTCTCCCGCCCGGCGCACAAGCTCGCCGGCGAATCCTATGTCGGCAAGATCCTCGTCCTCGACACCGCGAAGGGCGGCGTGGCGAGCGCCTGGATGCTGCACGAGATGGCCTCGCGCGGCGCGGCGCCGCTCGCGCTCGTCTTCAACAGCGTGAACCCGATCCTCGTCCAGGGCGCGGCCTTCGGCGACATCCCGATGCTCGCCGGCTTCGACGGCGACATTACCGCTCTCGTTCCCAACCGCGCGCGCATAGCCCTGGATCCGCAACGGCGCCTTCTCACGATGGTCGAAAGATGAGCCTCAAGCGCTTCAAAGGCGACGCCGGCACGACGCTCGTCATCGAGCACGTCTCGGAGATCCTGAAAGACAACCCGCTTGGCGACCCGCACGTGCGCAAGCTCGGCGTGTGGCTGCCTCCGGGCTACGACGACGCCGGGCGGCGCGGCCTCCCGGTCCTGTACGACCTCGTCGGCTTCACCGGCTCGGGGCTCTCGCACGTCGGCTGGAAGCCCTTCGGCGACAACCTCCCGGAGCGCGCCGCGCGCCTCATCCACGACGGGAAGATGCCGCCGGCGATCATCGTCTTCCCCGACTGCTTCACCGCGCTCGGCGGCAACCAGTACGTCAATTCTTCCGCGATCGGAAACTACGCCGACTACCTCACGCGCGAGATCATCCCGTTCGTCGACCGCGAATTCCGCACCCTCGCCTCGCGCGAGCACCGCGGCTGCTTCGGCAAGTCCTCGGGCGGCTACGGATCGATCCTGCACGGCATGAAGTACGCGCGCTACTGGGGCGCGATCGCCGACCACTCGGGCGATGCCTACTTCGATTTCGTCTACTGGCACGACTGGCCGAACACCCTGAACGAGCTCGCGAAGTACCGCGTTCCCAAGAGAAGACCCGGGCGCTATGACGCGCTCCGGGAAGCGAACAAGCGAAAATTGAAGGCCGGCCTGGATGACGGCCGCGTCCGCCGCTTCCTGAATTCAGTCTGGAAAAAGGAGAAGCTCTCCGGCGCCGAAACCCACTGCATCATGAACCTCTGCATGGCGGCGACCTACGACCCCGACCCGCGCGCGCCGAACGGCTTTCGCATGCCGTTCAACCTCGAGTCGGGCGAGCCGATCGCGGAGCGCTGGCGCGAGTGGCGCAAGCACGATCCGATTCACCTCGTGGCCCGATACAAACATGGCTTGAAAAGCCTCAAAGGGATTTACATCGACTGCGGCTGGCGCGACCAGTACCACATCCACTTCGGCAGCCGGCTCCTTTCCAAGGCGCTCTCCGAGAATGGCATCCGGCACACCTACGAGGAATTCGACGACAACCACTCCGACATCGACTACCGGATGGACGTCAGCCTCCCCTTCCTCGCGAAGGCCCTGCGTTAGAACCGCAAAATCGGGGTCAGAGCCCGATTTCCTTGGCCTAGAATGAGCGCTCCGCTGGGAGGAGGTTCCATGCGTGCGCGCCTCGCTTTTGTGCTTTCCGTCTCTCTTGCTTCGCTCGGAGCTTTTGCTGCGGATCCGCTTCCGAGAGCAAAGCCCGAGACCGTCGGCATGTCCTCGGAGCGGCTCGGGCGCATCGGCGAGGCGCTGCGCGCCGACGTCGACAAGGGCCGCCTGCCGGGCGCGGTGGTGGCGGTGGCGCGCAAGGGCAAGCTGGTCTACTACCAGTCGTTCGGCTACCTCGACAAGGACGCGGGCACGAAGATGCAGAACGACGCGATCTTCAGCATCGCGTCGATGACCAAGCCGATGGTCGCGGTCGGCGCGCTGACGCTGCTCGAGCACGGGCAGATCGCGATCGACGATCCGGTGGGCGCCTACCTGCCGCAGCTCTCGAAGATGCAGGTCGCGGTGCTGAAGTCGGCCGACGGCGGCGCCGGGTTCGAGACCGTGGCGGCGCAGCGCCAGGTCACCCTGCAGGACCTGATGCGGCACACCTCGGGCATCATCTACGGCGGCCGCGGCGCGACGCCGGTGCACAAGCTCTACCCCGCCTCGTCGAGCGCCGCGGGCACCGGCATGACGAGCAAGGAGTTCGTCGACAAGCTCGGCTCGCTGCCGCTCCTGCACCAGCCGGGCTCCACCTGGGACTACGGCTTCGGCCTGGACGTGCTCGGCCTCGTGATCGAGAAAATCTCGGGGCAGCCGCTCGGCCAGTATCTCGAGGCGCAGGTCTTCAAGCCGCTCGGCATGAAGGACACCGCGTTCGGGGTGCCGCCGGAGAAGCAGCAGCGCTATGCGAAGCCCTTCGCCAACGACCCCGACACCGGCAAGCCCCAGTTCGTGCTCGACCTCGCGAAGCCGCTCAGGTTCGAGTGCGGCGGCGGCTGCGCCGCGTCGACCGCGGGCGACTACATCCGCTTCGCGCAGATGCTGCTCGACGGCGGCAAGCTCGAAGGCAAGCGCATCCTCTCGCGCAAGACCGTCGAGTACATGCTCTCCAACCAGCTCGCGCCCAACACCGTCAACCTCATCGCCAACGCCGATCCCACGGCCGCCGACATGGGCTTCGGCCTCGGCGTGGCGGTGCGCACCACGCCCGGCATCGTGCGCAAGGTCGGCTCGGTCGGCGAGTTCACGTGGAACGGCGCCTACGGCACGAGCTGGTGGGCCGATCCGAAGGAGCATCTCGCGGTGGTGTTCATGGCCCAGACCCCCGGGCCGATCCGCTGGCACTACCGCTACGTG
>DASXAO010000005.1:0-12539 GCA_036406675.1 Burkholderiales bacterium | reverse complement strand
GCGCGCCACGACCTCGCAGCGCTCGGTCCGCGCCGGCGGCAAGCACAACGACCTCGAGAACGTCGGCTACACCGCGCGCCATCACACCTTCTTCGAGATGCTGGGCAACTTCTCCTTCGGCGACTACTTCAAGAAGGACGCGATCCAGTTCGCCTGGGAGCTGCTCACCAAAGTGTACAAGCTCGACCGGCGCAGGCTCTGGGCGACGGTCTACCAGACCGACGACGAGGCCTACGACATCTGGACCAAGGTGATCGGGCTGCCCAAGGAGCGCGTGGTTCGCATCGGCGACAAGCCGGGCGGCCAGAAATACCAGTCGGACAACTTCTGGCAGATGGCCGACACCGGGCCCTGCGGCCCCTGCAGCGAGATCTTCTACGACCACGGCCCCGGCATCGAGGGTGGGCCGCCCGGATCGCCCGAGGCAGACGGCGACCGCTACATCGAGATCTGGAACTTGGTGTTCATGCAGTTCAACCGCGACGACCAGGGGGTGACGCATCCTCTGCCGAAGCCTTCGGTCGACACCGGCATGGGCCTCGAGCGCATCGCCGCGGTGCTGCAGGGCAAGCACTCGAACTACGAGATCGATCTGTTTCAAGACCTCATCCGGGCCGCCGCGCGGGAGACGGGCCAGAAGGAGTTCAAGAACCCGTCGCTCAACGTGATCGCGGACCACATCCGGGCGTGCGCCTTCCTGATCGTCGACGGCGTGATTCCTGGAAATGAGGGCCGCGGGTACGTATTGAGAAGAATTGTCAGAAGAGCAATCCGGCACGGCTACAAGCTCGGGCAGCACCAGCCCTTTTTCTACCGCCTGGTCGAGGACCTCGACCGCGCCATGGGCGACGCCTACCCGGAGCTCAGAGACGCCAAGGGCCGGGTGGCGGAAGTGCTCAAGCAGGAGGAAGAGCGCTTCGCCGAGACGCTCGAGAACGGCATGGCGGTGCTCGAGTCCGCGCTTGCCTCCGGCGAGAAGCTGCTCGACGGCGACACCGTGTTCAAGCTCTACGACACCTATGGCTTCCCGGTGGATCTCACCGCCGACATCTGCCGCGAGCGCGGCGTGATGATCGACATGGCGGGCTTCGAGGCGGCGATGGAGGAGCAGCGCAGCCGGGCGCGCGCGGCCTCCCGGTTCTCCGCGGCCGCCGGGCTGGAGTACTCGGGCGGCAAGACCGAGTTCCACGGGTACGACACGCTGACGCTTCCCGCGAAGGTCGTGGCGCTCTACCGCGAGGGTGCGCAGGTGCAGGCGCTGAAAAGCGGCGAGCGCGGCACGGTGGTGCTTGACCGCACGCCCTTCTACGCCGAGGCGGGCGGCCAGGTCGGCGACCGGGGCGAGCTGGTCGGCTCCGCGGGCACGTTCGAGGTGATGGACACGCAGAAGATCCAGGCCGACGTGTACGGGCACGAAGGCAGCTTGAAGAGTGGCGCGCTCAAGGCGGGCGACGAGGTCGAGGCGCGCGTCGACACGGCGCTGCGCGCGAGCACCATGCGCAACCACTCGGTCACGCACCTCATGCACAAGGCGCTGCGCGAGGTGCTCGGTCCGCACGTCCAGCAGCGGGGCTCGCTCGTCGATGCCGAGAAGACGCGCTTCGATTTTTCCCACAACAAGCCGGTGAGCGGCGAGGAGATCCGCGAGGTCGAGGCGCGCGTGAACGCCGAGATCATGCAGAACACGCCCACCCGCGCCCAGGTCATGCCGATCGAGGAGGCCAAGAAGTCCGGCGCGATGATGCTGTTCGGCGAGAAGTACGGCGACGAGGTCCGGGTGCTCGACATCGGCAGCTCGCGCGAGTTCTGCGGCGGGACCCATGTCGCGCGCACCGGTGACATCGGCGTCTTCAAGATCTACTCGGAAGGCGGCGTGGCCGCCGGCATCCGGCGGGTGGAGGCGACCACCGGCGCGACCGCGCTCGCCATGATGAACGGCCAGCTGCAGGAGCTGCACGAGGTGGCGCGGGAGCTGCGCGCCCAGCCGGGCCCCGGCATGATCCCGAAGGCCGTGAGGGACCTGCTCGAGGAAAAGAAGAGCCTGGAGAAGGAGCTCTCTCGCGCGCGCTCCAAGCTGGCGCTCGGACAGGGGCAGGACCTCGCCTCGCAGGCGGTCGACGTCAAGGGGGCCAAGGTCCTCGCCGTGACCCTGGACGGCGCCGACCCGAAGACCCTGCGCGACACCATGGACAAGCTGAAGGACCGGCTGAAATCGGCCGCGATCGTGCTCGGGGCGGTGAACGACGGCAAGGTGTCGCTGATCGCCGGAGTCACCTCCGACCTCACCGCCAAGATGAAGGCCGGCGACCTCGTGAACTACGTCGCCCAGCAGGTCGGCGGCAAGGGCGGCGGCCGCCCGGACATGGCGCAGGCCGGCGGCACCGAGCCGGCCAAGCTGCCCAATGCGCTGCAGTCGGTGAGGAACTGGGTCGAGGAACGGGTGTGAAGCGAAGCTTTCTCGCGGTGCTCCTCACCATTCCAGCGATGGCCTTGGCGCACCATGGCTCGGGCGAGCACGACCCTTCGAAGCTCGTCAAGCTCACCGGCAAAATCGTCGAGTCCGCGTACGAGAATCCGCACAGCCGCATGCGGCTCGAGACGCCGGACAAGACATGGAACGTGGTGCTCGCGCCTTCCTCGCGCATGCAGCACCGGGGCCTGGACAAGGCCGCTCTCAAGCCGGGGACGACGGCTTCGGTGGAAGGCTATCCGCACCGCGACAAGCCCGACGAGCTGCGCGCGGAGCGCATCACGGTGAACGGCAAGACCGTCGAGCTGAGATGACGCCGGTCGGCGCCCTGGAAGCTTCCGCCCTGGGGCAAGCGATGCGGCAGTGGGAGTGGCTCTACCCGGCGGTCGAGATCGTCCACATCGTCGGCATCGGGCTGCTGTTCGGCTCGATCGCGATAATCGACGTCCGGTTGCTCGGTTTCTCGAAAAGCATTTCGGTGAGGCGACTGGCGAGCCACGTGCTGCCCTGGACCGCGGCGGCGTTCCTCCTCATCGTCCCCAGCGGGTTCATGATGTTCATCGCGCACGCCTCCGACCTCATCGCGAGCCCGGTGTTCGTGACCAAGATGTGTCTCATCATGGGGGCTGGGCTGAACGCCGCACTGTTTCACACCATCGTGTTCCCCAGCGTCGACGTGTGGGATTCCGAGGAGATGCGCAAGCTCGGCCCGCCGCCCTCGGCGCGCGTGTCGGCGGCGGCCTCGCTCCTGGTCTGGATCTCGGTGATCGCCTGCGGGCGCTTGCTCGCCTACTACTAGAAGCCGATTCTCTGCTTGCGGCCGCGCGGGTCCTGGATGTCGTCCGCGCCCACCTCGCTGCGTCCGGCCACCTTGGCGTTGCCGAACGCGCACTGGATCGCGCGGCGCATCTCGCGCGGCGGCAGCGCGGCGAGCTTCTCGAGCGCCGAGGGCGAAAGCGCCTCGGGGAACTGGCGGCCCCAGTCGTGCGCGCCGCGGATCTCGCCGTAGATCGTGCGCGCGATGCGCGCCGCGCCCTCGGCGTCGGGCGCATCGATCTGGTACACCGCGAGCCGGCTGAGCAGCGGCTCCGGGATGCGTCCCGCGTCGTTCGCGGTGGCGAGCCAGACCGCGCCCGAGGCGTCGATCGGCAGCTCGACGAACTCGTCGACGAAGCGCGTGGCGGTCTCGCTCTCGAGCAGCTCGTAGAGCGCGCCGAGCGGGTCGTATTGGCCCTCGGCGCTCGCCTTGTCGATCTCGTCCACCACGATCACCGGGTTGGCGTAGTCGCCGTTCACGAAGGTGTCGAACACCTTGCCGGGCTTGGCGTTCTTCCACTGCGAGGAGGCGCCCGAGAGCACCCAGCCGGCGGTGAGCGAGCTCATCGGCACGAAGCCGAAGCCGGTGCCGAGGAGCTGCGACACCTTGCGCGCGAAGTGGGTCTTGCCGATGCCGGGCTCGCCGAGCAGCAGCATCGGCGGCACCTCGACGCAGTCGTTCGAGTCGATGCACAGCGCGAGGTGCTTGCGGATGTCCTCGAGCACCTCGGTGAAGTTCGGCAGCTCGTCGAACAGCGCGTCCATCTCGGGCAGCGCCGAAGGCTTGACCGTGAAGCGCTGGCCGCCGAGGCGCAGCATCTTCTCGTAGACCGCGCGCAGCGCCTCGTTCGCGGAAGCGGGCAGCTCGTGCAGCGCTTTCTCGACGCCCGTCACGTCGTAGACATCCTTGAAGCCTGCGATCGGAATAGAAACGCTTGCCGACATTTTTGGCCTACCTTCCTTTTTTATCGCCGGTGAATCCGCTCCGAGTGAAAACGCTAGCATGACGCCTTGCATCAAGCAAACCCCGCGCCTGGCAAAGTGCGCCTTCGACTGCTAATTTTCCCTGCGCCGACATGACTATCAGAACGCCATCGTTCCGTACCGAGTTGACCGCCGAGGCGCTCAACCGCCGCAGCACAGGACATTTGCCCGGTCTCGCGGGTGTCGAAATTCTCAGCCTCGCTCCCGGGGAGGTGCGTAGCCGCATGCCGGTGCGGCGCGAAGTGATGGCGCCGAATGGCTTCTTGCACGCCGCCTCGGTCATCGCGCTCGCCGACACCAGCTGCGGCTACGGCTGCGTCGCCCATCTGCCGCAGGGGGCGGGCGGCTTCACCACCGTGGAGCTGAAGGCGAACTTCGTCGGCACGGCGCGCGACGGGGCGATCGCCTGCCTGGCGCGGCCGGTCCACCTCGGGCGGACCACCCAGGTCTGGGATGCCGAGGTGACGCTCGAAGGCGCCGAAACGAGGATCGCGCTGTTCCGCTGCACCCAGATGGTGTTGTGGCCGAAGTAGGAGTTGTGGTTCAATGGTTGCGATGACGCACCGGTTGTCGCACCTCTCGTTCGGGTTTTTCTTCTGCTTCCCCTGCCTGCTGGCGGAAGGGACCGGCTAAGCTCGAACCAGAACCGACTCCAAGAAACCGCCAGCAACGACTGGCGGTTTTTTTTTGCCAAGGTGAAACCATGACCCGCGCACACGAGCAGTACCCCGCCGACCGGACCTCGCTCACCGACGACGAGCGCATCGAGAACGTCGTTCCGCTGCCGCCGCCCGAGCACCTGATCCGCTTCTTCCCGATCCAGGGCACGCCGGTGGAGGCGCTCGTGACCGACACGCGCCGGCGGCTGCGCGACATCCTGCACGGCCGCTCGGACCGCCTGCTGGTCGTGATCGGGCCCTGCTCGATCCACGATCCGGCCGCCGCGGTCGCCTATGCCGAGAAGCTTTTCCAGGAACGCAAGAGGCACAAGGAGGATCTGGAGATCCTGATGCGCGTGTACTTCGAGAAGCCGCGCACCACCGTGGGCTGGAAAGGGCTCATCAACGATCCGTACCTCAACGGCAGCTTCCGCATCAACGAGGGGCTGCGCATCGCGCGCGACCTCCTGGTGCGCATCAACCAGGCCGGCGTGCCGGCGGGCTGCGAGTTTCTCGACGTGATCTCGCCGCAGTACATCGGCGACCTCGTGTCGTGGGGCGCGATCGGCGCCCGCACCACCGAGAGCCAGGTGCACCGCGAGCTCGCCTCGGGCCTTTCGGCGCCGGTGGGCTTCAAGAACGGCACCGACGGCAACGTGAAGATCGCGGTCGACGCCCTGCTGGCGGCGCGCCAGAAGCACCATTTCCTCTCGGTGCACAAGAGCGGCCAGGTGGCGATCGTCGAGACGCGCGGCAACGACGATTGCCACATCATCCTGCGCGGCGGGAAGAGCCCGAACTACGACGCCGCGAGCGTTGCGGCCGCGTGCCAGGAGCTCGCCAAGGCGAAGCTGCACCAGCGCCTGATGATCGACTGCTCGCACGCCAACGCGGCGAAGCAATACCAGCGCCAGGTCGAGGTGGCGCGAGATATCGGCGCGCAGCTCGCCGACGGCGAGCGGCGCATCGTCGGCGTGATGGTCGAGTCGAACCTCGTCGCAGGCCGCCAGGAGCTCGAGCCGGGCAAGCCGCTCGAATTCGGCCAGAGCATCACCGATCCTTGCCTCGGATGGAGCGACTCGACCGAGCTGCTTGCCGGTCTCGCGGACGCGGTGAGAAAGCGACGCAAATAGAAAGTTCGGCATAATGCCGGGCAGCATGGCGGAACCGGCGCAGCAGCTTGCGGGGCTGGAGTACATGGGCGATGCGATCCGCTTCGCCGGCCGCATCCATTCGCTCATTCCGAAATGCCCGCTGCTCGAGAACTTCTCGCACGGCGAGGTGCGCCTGCTCGCGCATTTCATGGAGGTCTACCGCGCGCAGCCGGGCGTGGAGGTGATCCGCGAGGGCGAGGGCGGCGACCTGATGATGCTGGTGATCGAGGGCCGGGTCGACGTCGCCAAGCGCGACCGCTGGAACACGCCGCAGCTCATCGCCCAGGTCGAGCCCGGCCGCACCCTCGGCGAGATGTCGATGATCGACGGCGAGCCGCGCTTCGCCACCTGCGTCGCGGTCGAGCCGACGCTGGTCGCGGTGCTCAACCGCGAGAACCTCGCCCGCATCATCGTCGAGCAGCCGCTCCTCGGCGCGAAGCTCCTGATGGAGCTGGTGCTCATGCTTTCCCAGCGCCTGCGCGCGACCAGCGGGAAGCTCCTCGACCTCATCGACGAGCAGTCGCAGCGCCTGCCGGGCACCGTCCAGGGCCCGTGAGCCGCGGCCGGCTCGCCGTCGTGCTGCTGGTCGCAGCCGCGGCAGCCGCATTCTTTGCCGCGGGCGGGCATCGCTATCTCAGCCTGGAAAACCTGAAAGCCCAGCAGGCGGCGCTGCAGGGCTGGCGCGCGGCCCACCCCGCGGGCGCCGCGGCCGCGTTCTTCTTCACCTACGTCGCGGTGACCGGGCTCTCGCTTCCCGGCGCGGGGCTGCTCACGCTGGCCGGCGGCGCGCTCTTCGGGCTGCTCTGGGGAACCGTGCTCGTCTCGTTCGCCTCTTCCATCGGCGCGACGCTCGCTTTCCTTGCCTCGCGCTTCGTGCTGCGGGCATGGGTGCAGCGGGCCTACGGCGCGCAGCTCCGGGCGATCGATCGCGGCGTCGAAAAGGAGGGCGGGTTCTACCTCTTCACGCTGCGGCTCATCCCGGCGGTTCCTTTCTTCGTCATCAACCTGGCCGTGGGCCTCACCCGGATGCGCGTGCTCACCTTCTATTGGGTGAGCCAGCTCGGGATGCTCGCGGGCACGCTGGTCTACGTCTACGCCGGGACGCAGCTCGGGGCCATCGGCTCCCTGGGCGACGTGGTGTCGCCCGGGCTGATCGGCGCGCTGCTCGCCCTCGGCATTTTCCCGCTCGCCGCAAAGAAAATCGTCGACGCGTACAAGGCGCGCCGGGTCTACGCGCGCTGGCAGCGGCCGGCGCGCTTCGAGCGCAATCTCGTGGTGATCGGGGCCGGGTCCGCCGGGCTGGTGTCGGCCTACATCGCCGCCGCGGTGCGCGCCAAGGTCACCCTGATCGAAAAGCACCGCATGGGCGGGGACTGCCTGAACACCGGCTGCGTGCCCTCGAAGGCCTTGCTGCGCTCGGCCAAGCTCGCCTGGCAGATCAGGAACGCCGAGAAGTACGGCATTCGCCAGGCGGGCGCCGAGGCCGACTTCGCCGACGTGATGGAGCGGGTCGAGCGCGTGATCCGCACGGTCGAGCCGCACGACTCGGTCGAGCGCTACGAAAGCCTGGGCGTGGAGTGCATTCGCGGCGAAGCGAAGATCACCTCGCCGTGGACGGTGGAAGTCGACGGCAGGGTTCTCACCACGAGAAGCATCGTCATCGCCGCCGGGGCGCGCCCGATCGTGCCGCCGATTCCCGGAATCGAAGCCGCGACGGTGCTCACCTCGGACAACTTGTGGGCGCTGCGCGAGCTGCCCCCGCGCCTCGTGGTGCTCGGCGGCGGGCCGGTCGGCTGCGAGCTCGCCCAGGCTTTCGCCCGCTTCGGCTCCAAGGTCACGCAGGTCGAGATGCTGCCGCGCCTGCTCGCGCGCGAAGACCCGGAAGTCTCGGAGCTGATCCGCGCGCGCTTCGTCGACGAAGGCGTCGAGGTCCTCACCGGGCACCGCGCGGTCCGCTGCGAGGGGCCGCGCGTGCTCGTCTGCGAGCACGCCGGGCACGAGCGCCGGGTGGAGTTCGACGCGCTGCTGTGCGCGGTCGGGCGCCTTCCGAGCACCTCGGGGTTCGGCCTCGAGGCGCTCGGCATCCCGGTGACCGCCGCGCGCACCGTCGAGACCAACGAGTACCTGCAGACGCTGTACCCGAACATCTACGCCTGCGGCGACGTCGCCGGCCCCTACCAGTTCACCCACACGGCGTCGCATCAGGCCTGGTTCGCCGCGGTCAACGCGCTCTTCGGCGGCCTGCGCAGGTTCCGCGTCGACTATTCGGTGGTTCCGTGGGCCACCTTCACCGATCCGGAGGTGGCGCGCGTCGGCCTGAACGAAACCGACGCCAAGGCGCAGAACATTCCGTACGAGACCACGGTCTACGGCATCGATGAGCTCGACCGCGCGATCGCCGACGAAGCGGGCTACGGCATGGTGAAGGTGCTGACGGTCCCGGGCAAGGACCGGATCCTCGGCGCCACCGTCGTCGCCGAGCACGCGGGCGAGCAGATCGCCGAGCTCATCTCGGCGATGAAGCACCGCATCGGCCTGAACAAGATCCTCGGCACGATCCACATCTATCCTACCCTCGCCGAGGCGAACAAATACGCCGCCGGAGCCTGGAAGAAGGCGCATGCCCCCGAGCGCGTGCTGCGCGTACTGGAGCGCTATCACGCATGGACGCGGGGCTGAAGCTCTCGATCGTCATTCCGGCGCTGAACGAAGCCGAGCGCATCGAGGCCGCGCTGCAGGCGCTTGCGCCGCTCCGGCGGCGCGGTTGCGAGGTGATCGTCGTCGACGGCGGCAGCGCCGACCGCACGCGCGAGCTTGCCGTGCCGCTGTGCGACCGGATCCTGTCGAGCGCTCGCGGGCGAGCGGTGCAGATGAACGCCGGGGCGCGGCACGCGTCGGGCGACGCGCTGCTCTTCCTGCACGTGGATACGCTCCTGCCTCCCGATGGCGATTCTCTTGTCGGTACGGCCTTGGAAAAGCGCCTGTGGGGACGCTTCGACGTCCAGATCGAAGGCCGCCACCCCCTCCTCAGGGTGGTCGCCCGCGCGATGAACCTGCGTTCCAGGCTGACGGGCATCGCCACCGGCGACCAGGCCATCTTCGTCCGGCGCGCGGCGTTTCCCGGCTTCGCCCCGATCGCGCTGATGGAGGACATCGCCTTCAGCCGCGAAATGAAGCGCCGCGGCGCGCCGGCGTGCCTGCGCGAGCGGGTGCGCACCTCGGGCCGGCGCTGGGAAAGGCGCGGCGTGCTGCGCACCGTCGTGCTCATGTGGCGGCTGCGCCTGCTTTACTACTTTGGGGCAGCACCGGATCGGCTTGCGCGACTCTACGAACCTTGACGTCGCCGTACTGGTCTTTTCGCGCGCCCCGCTGCCCGGACGGGTGAAGACGCGGCTGGTGCCGCGCTTGGGCGAATGGCGGGCGGCCCGGCTTCATGCCCGCCTCACGCGCCATGCGCTGCGCACCGCGCGAGCGGCGGCGTGCGGCCCGGTCGAGCTCTACGACACGTCGAAGCAGCGCGGCGCCGACCTCGGAGAGCGGATGCACCATGCCCTGGCGCGCACGCTGCGCCGCCATCGCGGCGCGATCATCATCGGCGCCGACTGCCCGGCGCTGCGGCCGCGCGACCTGCGGCGCGCGGCACGCTGGCTCGCCGGCGGCTGCGACGTCGTGATCGCGCCCGCGGAAGACGGGGGCTACGCGCTCATAGGCGCGAAGCGCGTCTCGCCGCTTCTTTTCAGCGCCATCGCATGGGGCGGCTCTGCCGTCTACGAGTCAACAGTGCGAAAACTCGTTTCGCTAAGTTATCGGTGGCGCGCCCTCGAGCGGCTCTGGGACGTCGACCGTCCGGCCGACCTCGGTCGCCTGGAGTGGGTTCGATTCGCGCTCCGGGTCCCTCGCTGACGCGGAGCGCAAGGTGTTGACTTCGCAGCGCATGCTACACTTTTGTGCGCACAAGATCGCCCTGGGGGGCGGCGGCGCAGGAGGAGATCAATGAGGATCAAGAGTCCCAAGGATTTTTGGGCGGGGCTGATGTTTATCGGCACCGGCCTGTTCTTCGCCGTCTGGTCGTACGCCTTCTATCAGATGGGAACGGCGGTGCGCATGGGGCCGGCCTACTTCCCGTTCGTGCTGGGCGGCTTGATGGTTTTCCTTGGCGCGCTCGTGCTGATCGAGGGCTTCGTCTTCGAAGGCACGGGAGAGCCGCTGCGCCTCCCCTTCAACATAATCGATCTGATCATCGCGATCGCCGTCTTCGCGGTGCTGCTCGAGCTCGCGCCGAGGGTCGGGCTCTCCGTCGACTGGGGGATGATCGCCGCATCGGCGGTGGTGTCGGTGCTCACCGTCCTCTTCCGACCGGAGGCGAAGGCGCTGGTTCTGATCAGCGTCGCCTGCCTGGTGTACGGCTACTCGATGAAGCCGCTCGGCCTGGTGGGTGCGACCGCCGCCCTGGTCTTCATCAGCGCCTACGGCGGCCACGAGTTCAAGTGGAAAGAGGTCTTTGTGCTCTTCATCGTCCTCATCCTCTTCTCGTACCTGGTCTTCGTGAAAGGCCTGACGCTGCCCTTCCCGATGTGCCCGGCCGCATTCTCGTTCTGCTGAGGCGCACATGGATCTCTTCCACAATCTCATCCTCGGCTTCGGCGTAGCGATCAGCCCCCTCAACCTGCTGTACGCCCTGATCGGCGTTCTGCTCGGCACGCTGATCGGAGTCCTGCCCGGGGTCGGCCCGGTCGCCACCATCGCGATGCTGCTGCCGATCACGTTCAACCTGAACCCGGTGTCGGCGCTCATCATGCTCGCCGGCATCTACTACGGCGCACAGTACGGCGGCTCCACCACGGCCATCCTGGTCAACATCCCCGGCGAGTCCTCCTCGGTGGTGACCTGCCTGGACGGCTACCAGATGGCACGCCAGGGGCGTGCCGGGCCGGCGCTGGCGATCGCGGCGATCGGCTCGTTCTTCGCCGGCTGCGTCGCCACCCTGATCATCGCGGTCGCGGCGCCGCCGCTCGCCGAGGTCGCCCTGAAGTTCGGCCCGTCCGAGTATTTCTCGCTGATGGTGTTCGGCCTGATCGCGGCCACCGTGCTTGCGCGCGGCTCGCTGGTCAAGGCCATCGCGATGGTGGTGTTCGGCCTGCTGCTCGGCCTGGTGGGCACGGACGTCAATTCCGGCGTGCTGCGCTTCACCTTCGGCATCCCCGAGCTTTCCGACGGCATCGGCTTCGTGGTGGTGGCGATGGGGATGTTCGGCACCGCGGAGATCATCGCCAACCTCGATCTCAAGGACAAGCGCGAGGTGTTCCTCAGCAAGGTGACCCACCTCTATCCGACCAAGGACGACCTCAAGCGCTCGTGGGCTTCGATCCTGCGCGGGACGGCGCTCGGGTCCTGCCTCGGCATCCTGCCCGGCGGCGGGGCGCTGCTCTCCTCCTTCGGCGCCTATACGCTGGAGAAGAAGCTTTCCAGCCATCCCGAGCAGTTCGGCAAGGGCGCGATCGAGGGCGTGGCGGGCCCCGAGTCGGCCAACAATGCCGGCGCCCAGACCTCGTTCATCCCCATGCTGACGCTCGGCATTCCGGGCAACGCGGTGATGGCGCTGATGATCGGCGCGCTCATGATCCAGGGCATCGCGCCCGGGCCGCAGGTGATGAACGAGAAGCCCGATCTCTTCTGGGGCCTCATCGCCTCGATGTGGGTCGGCAACCTGATGCTGGTAGTCCTCAACCTGCCGATGATCGGCATGTGGGTAAAGCTCCTCACCGTGCCGTACCGCTACCTCTTCCCGTCCATCCTGGTGTTCATGGCGATCGGGGTGTTCAGCCTGTCGAACAACCCGTTCGACGTGCTGATCATGGCGGTGTTCGGCGTGCTCGGCTACGTCTGCGTCAAGCTCGAGTGCGAGCCGGCGCCGATGATCCTCGGCTTCATCCTGGGTCCCCTGATGGAGGAAAACCTGCGCCGGGCGATGCTGCTCTCGCGCGGCGACCCGTTCGTGTTCTTCCAGAAGCCGATCAGCCTGGGCTTCATGGTCGCCTCGGCGATCCTGCTGATCATCGTCGCGCTGCCCGCGATCCGCGCGAAGCGCGAAGACGCGTTCGCCGAAGAATCGAAGTAGCCTGAACGGCGACCTCGCGCTGCGGGCCGTGGCCGACACGGCCCGGATGGCGTGGGCGCCGAGCCCGAGCGGCACCGTATGGCGCAAGCGCGTCCACCTGGTGGGCCCGCCCGAGTCCGGGCAGGTGACTTCCGTGGTGCGCTACGAGCCGCGCTCGCGCTTCCCGGCGCACGATCATCCCGACGGCGAGGAGATCCTCGTGCTCGAGGGCGTGTTCTCCGACGAGCACGGCGACTGGCCCGCCGGCACCTATCTCCTCAACCCCGAAGGCTTCCGCCACGCCCCTTTCTCCGAGCCGGGATGCGTGCTGTTCGTGAAGCTGCGCCAGTTCCCCGGCC
>DASXAO010000004.1:0-18001 GCA_036406675.1 Burkholderiales bacterium | reverse complement strand
GTCGTCACTGACAGCTTGCTGCTAGTGACGACGCGCGTAAGTTCTCGCGCGTCAAAGGCTTGCGCCTACGTGGCGCAGGTGACGTACGCACGTGATGGGCTCCCTGACCCATCGTCAATAAAGGGCCGCGCAAGGCGGCCTTGTCCTTATGCCCGCCTCACGGGCATCTATTCGCGCTCCCAAAGCGCACCCCCGAGCCCTGGGTCAATGGCTCATCTCGATGAGACCGCGTCCCCGCAGGGAGCGTCATCGAAGCCAATGCCGCGTGCCGCGGCGGCAAGCAGCAAAAGAAACGGCACAAACGGGAGTGGTGTCCCGCATCCCTTGTGGTTCTTGCCGAGCTTCGGCCGGCAAGAAGGATAGAAACACTGACCGGACAGGCAGCACACACCGAAGGACCGATGCGAGATTTGAATTACGAACTGAAGCAGCTCTGCCACCGCAACCGCGACGGCAGCTACGCGACCCAGGTCGCGCGCGAGCGCATCCTGACGCTGGTCGCCAACCAGCTCCACGAGATGGGTTTCCGGCACATGCAGGCGGGGAGCCTGAAGCCGAAGCACATCGAAGCGCTGGTCGAGCGCTGGAAGGCGGAGGCGCTTTCCGCCGGCACGATCAAGAACCGCATGGCGGAGCTGCGCTGGTGGGCGGAGAAGATCGGCAAGCAAGGGGTGATCGCCAAGGATAACGACAGCTACGGCATTGCCGAGCGGACGTATGTGACGAACGAGAGCCGGGCGCGCCAGCTATCGAGGGGCGACCTCGCGAAGGTGACGGACCCTTACAGCCGGCTCTCGCTCAAGCTCCAAGCAGCGTTCGGGCTGCGGCGCGAGGAGTCGGTCAAGATCAGACCGCAGTGGGCCGACCGCGGCGACAGACTCGTCCTCAAGGACACCTGGACCAAGGGCGGGCGAGAGCGCGAGATCCCGATCCGCAATGCCGCGCAGCGAGCGTTGCTCGAGGAAGCAAAGCGGTTCGCCGGCTCGGGAAGCCTGATTCCGAAGGAGATGACTTACGTCGAGCAGCTCCAGCGCTTCAGGGCGCAGTGCCAGAGGGCGGGCATCGACCATGTGCACGGACACCGGCACCACTATGCGCAGGAGCGCTACCGGGAGCTGACCAGCTGGGCGTGCCCGGCGCAGGGCGGACCTAGCTCGCGTGACCTGACGCAAGATCAGAAGGCGGCAGATCGCGAGGCGCGGCTCGCGATCTCGAGCGAGCTCGGCCACGGGCGCGAGCAGATCACCGCGATCTACCTTGGCCGGTAGCAGCCGACGGGCGAGTTATCCACCCGGACGGCACGCTCAGGGTCTATTGAGGGACCCGCGCGCCGCCGCGTGGATAACTCGATGCACTCGATGGAAAGCCTGCGCGTTTTCCACGGTGGCGGGCGTGCGGCGCCTCTTACGCACGCAGCGGCCGCCGCGGTGGGAAACGCCCAGCGGCATTAAAACTTAGGCGGTCTCGATTCGTTCGGCTTCGGTCTTTGACCCGTGAGCGACTGGGGAGCAACCATCACGTATGGAATCGATCGCTGACGATGCTGGACTGCCGCTACCCATGCGCCGCTGCCTCACGAAGGAGCAGGCGGCCGAGTACCTGGGTATTGGTGTCACGTTGCTGCTGCAGGCAGGGCCGGCGCCGATCAAGATCGGCCGGCGCTCGGTGTGGGACGTGGTTGACCTCGATGCATGGCTTGACCAATATAAGGACCGAGGGCGGGCCGGAAAGGAGGTCAAACAAGAATGGCCCGTGAAGACGGAATCTATCAGCGGCGCGATTCGCGCTACTGGTGGATCAGCGTCGTACTACCAAACGGCAAACGCCTACGCCAGAGCACTGGGACTGAGAACCGAGAAGAAGCGCAGGCACTCCTCGCAAAGCTGAAGCTGGAGTCGTTCCGCGAGGCGCACCTCGGCATCAAGCCGAAGCGCTCATGGCAAGAGGCGGTGGTTCGGTATCTCGAAGTCAAGGCAACACTGCGAAGCATCCGTGACGTGAAGCGCATCTGTCGCAACCTGGACCCGTACCTCGGGGACAAGATGCTGACGGATATCACAGGAGACGTTGTGTGGTCAATCTGCCAGCGTGAGCTTGTGAAGGGCAACAAGCCTGCCACCGTGAATCGGTATCTCGCGGTGATCCGGGGCGTGCTTCGCACGGCGCGCGACGAGTGGCAGTGGATCGACAACTTTCCGAAGATCCGGCTCTTGCCGGGCGAAGTGGAGCGCGACCGGTGGTTGACGCGGGAGGAGGCCGACAAGCTAATCGCAGCTTGCGCGCCTCACCTTGCAGCGATCGTCCGGTTTGCGCTCGCGACGGGGTGCCGAGCAAGCGAGATCACCGGCCTGGAGTGGAGCCGCGTCGACGTGCAACGCAGGACGGCGTGGCTGAACCACACGAAGAATGGAACGCCGCGAGGCGTGCCGTTGAACGAGGATGCGGTCGCCGTCTTAGAAGGCGAGAAGGGCAAGCACCCGCGCTATTGCTTCACGTACCGCGGAGAGCCGATCCGGTGGGGTGTTTGCAACACCGGCTGGCTCGAGGCGGTGAAGAAGGCGGAGCTCGCCGACTTTCGCTTTCACGACTTGCGGCACACCTGGGCTTCGTGGCATCGGCAGGCTGGCACGAGCTGCGACGAGCTGAAGGAGCTGGGTGGCTGGAAGTCGAGGGTGATGGTAGACCGCTATGCGAAGTTCGGCACGGAGCACCTGGCCGTGGCCGCTTCGCGGATCGCAGTGCGCAGGCGTGACAAGAACGTGATCTACGTGTCACGTTTAAGTCACGTTGGGAAAACGAAGAAGCGGCGAGTCGCTGCTTAATCGTTGAAATTGTTGGCTCCCCGACCAGGGCTCGAACCTGGGACCTGCGGATTAACAGTCCGTCGCTCTACCAACTGAGCTATCGGGGATTCGCTGCGGAAACAAAATTATAGCCGAGACCGTGCAGAAGCCCCGGTACCTTCGCGTCGCAAATTCGCAATCGTCTCGGGTGGTGACTAATTGACCGGTGCCCGCCAGTCAAGACACCTTTTCCTCGTTTTCCGCCGTTGCGAAGCAGATAAGTCAGGCTGAAAACATGATTAACAGTCCGCTGCTCCACCGCTCGAGGTGTTGCGTGGAGGAGGGGGATTTTGCCTTATGACCGGGGCGCTTTTCCCGCTAAGGTCGCCCCATCATGGGGGTCATGGGGAAGGCGGTGCGCAGCACCGCGGGGGGCATTGCGCTGGCGATGGCGTTCGCGCTCGCCGTGCCGCTCCTCGTCCCGATGTCCTACTTCATCCCCGAGATCACGCGGCTCGCTTCGGAGCGCCTGGCGCAGCCGGTGGAGGTGGAGGACCTCACGCTGCACCTGCTGCCCACGCCGCGGGTCATCGCCCACCGCATCACGGTGGGAAAGAAGAGCGAGATCCTGATCGGGGAGCTCGAGGTCGTTCCCGAGCTGCACTCGCTCGTCCACGGGCCGCGCAGCCTCCGGCTCATCCGCGCGAGCCGCGTGGCGTTCGACGAGGACGCGTTCGCCATCGTGCGCGGCATCCCCAAGCGCCACGGCGATCCGGTGCCGGTGCAGCGGCTGGTCCTGGACACGGTGAAGTTCAACCACGCCAAGGTGGACGTGCCGCTCTTCAACGTCGACGTCAAGCTCGGCGAGCGGCTGCGCGTGCGCGAGGCGCGCTTCGAGACGATCGACGGCGCGCTGGCGCTCGTGGTGCGTCCGGCGGGCGACGGCACGGCCGCGCTCGCCCTCAGCGCCAGCAACTGGACCCTCCCGGTGGGCGCGCCGCTAACGTTCGAGACGCTCGCCGCGCAAGGCATGCTGAAGGGCCAGAGCCTCGAGGTCGGCAGGATCGACGGCAAGCTCTACGGCGGCAGCCTGATCGGCAGCGCGCAGGCCGACTGGGGAAAGCAGCTCTCGCTTGCCGGAAGCGCGCACCTCGCCGGCGTCGACCTCGCGCCGGTGCAGAAGGCGCTCGGCAGGCCGGCGAAGCTCTCGGGAAGGCTCAAGGCCGACGCCGCCTTCTCGACCAACGCCAAGACGCCCGCGGAGCTGCGCGCTGCGCTCGCGCTCGACGGGCCGTTCGAGGTCGTGGGCGGCATCTACCAGGGCGTCGACCTTTCCCGCGCGCACGAGCTCGCCGGCGAGCGCCGCTCGGGCGACGCCACCACCTTCGAGGAGCTGAAGGGCACGCTCGAGCTGCGCGGCGAGCACGTGCGGCTGAACCAGCTCTGCATCCGCTCGCCCAAGCTCGTGGCGGGCGGCAACGTCGACATCGCCCCCGACAAGGCGCTCTCGGGCAAGCTCCACATCGCGATGGCGCAGACCGGCGGCTTCGTGGGCGTGCCGGTGGCGCTGGGCGGCACCACCGACGACCCGAGCATGCGGCCCTCGAAAGGCTACCTCCTCAGCGCGGTCATCGGCACCGCGCTGCTGCCGGGGATCGGCACCTCGCTCGGCCTGACGCTCGGGGGCCAGCTCGAGCGAACCTCGGACTGCAAATGACTAGGAAATTACTGTTGCGATCGCGTCGGCGACGTAGTCGACGTTTCTGGTAGTCAGCGCGGCGATGCAGATGCGCCCGGTATCGATGGTGTAGATCGAGTATTCGCCGCGCAGGCGCCGGACCTGCTCCGTGGTCAGGCCGGAGTAGGAGAACATGCCGCGCTGCCTGAGCACGAAGCCGAAGTCGGCCGAAGGCACGCGCGCCTTGATCTTCTCCACCAGCAGGCGGCGCATCGCCTTCATCCGCTCGCGCATCTCCGCGACGTCCTTTTCCCAGAGATTTCTCAGCTCATCCGAGCCGAGAATCGTGGCCACGATCTCGCTGCCGTGGGTCGGCGGGTTCGAGTAGTTGGTGCGCACGATGCGCTTCACGTGCGACAGCACGCGCTTCGCCTCGTCCGGGCTCGCGGCCACCACGCTGAGCGCGCCGACCCGCTCGCCGTACAGCGACACCGACTTGGAGAACGAGCTCGACAGGAACACCGGCGCCATTGCGCCGGCGAAGAGCCGCGCCGGATAGGCGTCCTCCTCGATGCCGTCGGCGAACCCCTGGTAGGCGAGGTCGAGGAAGGGAATGAGGCCGCGCTCGCGCACGATCTCGAGCACCGTTCCCCACTGGTCTTTCGTGAGGTCGACGCCGGTCGGATTGTGGCAGCAGGCGTGGAGCACGATGATCGAGCCCGCCGCGATCCGGCTCAACGATTCCTGCATGCCGGCGAAGTCGAGGCCGCGGGTCTTCGGATCGTAGTAGCGGTAGGAGTTGACCGCGAAGCCGGCCTGCTCGAAGAGCTGGCGGTGATTCTCCCAGCTTGGCTCGCTGATCCACACCTGCGCGGCCGGGTTGACCTGCTTCAGGAAGTCGGCGCCGATCTTCAGGCCGCCGGTGCCGCCGAGGGCCTGGACCGTCACGATGTTCTTGCTGGCAGCACCGAAGACGAGCCGCTGGACCGCCTGGTCATAGGTCGCGAGGCCGTCGATCGGCAGGTAGCCGCGGTGCGGCGAAGTCTCCATCCGCTGCGCTTCGGCCACGCGTACGCACTCGAGAAGCGGGATCTTTCCTGCGTCATCGGTGTAGACGCCGACCCCAAGGTTCACTTTCTTCGGATTCTTGTCGGCGACGTAGGCCTCGGTCACGCCTAAGATCGGATCGCTTGGCGCCATCGGCAGGGCGGCCAGGGGGGAAGGGGAGTGGGGAGCGTTCATCCTGATAAAATGATCGGTTCGCCAGTCGAGATTGTGCACCGCATTCTATCGTGAGCGTGACCTTCCCCAACAGTCCCTTCCGCCTCAACCAGTTGTTTGCCCCGTCGGGCGATCAGCCGGAGGCGATCGCGCGCCTCGTCGAAGGCCTGGACGACGGCCTTGCTTTCCAGACGCTCCTCGGCGTCACCGGTTCGGGCAAGACGTACACGATGGCGAACGCGATTGCGCGCGTGGGCCGCCCGGCGCTCGTGCTCGCGCCGAACAAGACGCTTGCGGCGCAGCTCTACGCCGAGTTCCGCGAGTTCTTCCCCGAGAACGCGGTCGAGTATTTCGTCTCGTACTACGACTACTACCAGCCCGAGGCCTACGTTCCGGCGCGCGACCTGTACATCGAGAAGGACTCCTCGATCAACGACCACATCGAGCAGATGCGGCTTTCGGCGACCAAGTCGCTGCTCGAGCGGCGCGACGTGGTGATCGTGGCCACCGTGTCCTGCATCTACGGGATCGGCGATCCTTCCGAGTACCACGGCATGATCCTGCACCTGCGCCAGGGCGAGAAGATGGCGCAGCGCGACGTGCTCGCGCGCCTGGTCGCGATGCAGTACACGAGGAACGAGCTCGACTTCCGCCGCGGCACCTTCCGCGTGCGCGGCGACGTGATCGACGTGTTTCCCGCGGAGCACGCGGAGCATGCAATTCGAATTTCCCTCGAAGATGACTTGGTGGAAAAGCTCGAGGTGTTCGACCCGCTGACGGGCCGGGTGCATCACCCCATGGCGCGGTTCACGGTGTACCCGTCGAGCCACTACGTGACTCCGCGCGAGACCACGCTGCGCGCGATCGAGGCGATCAAGGCGGAGCTGCGCGAACGCATCGAGTTCTTCCAGAAGGCCGGGCGCCTGGTGGAGGCGCAGCGGATCGAGCAGCGCACGCGCTTCGACCTCGAGATGCTCGCCGAGCTCGGCTTCTGCAAGGGCATCGAGAACTACTCGCGCCACCTCTCGGGCCGCCAGGCCGGCCAGCCGCCGCCGACGCTGATCGACTACCTCCCCTCCGACGCGCTCATGATCATCGACGAGAGCCACGTCACCGTCCCGCAGCTCGGCGGCATGTACCGCGGCGACCGCTCGCGCAAGGAGAACCTGGTGGAGTACGGCTTTCGCCTGCCCTCGGCGCTCGACAACCGGCCGCTGCGGTTCGACGAGTTCGAGGCCGTGGTGCGCCAGACCATCTTCGTTTCCGCCACCCCGGCCGACTACGAGCGCGAAAAGTCGGCCCAGGTGGTGGAGCAGGTGGTGCGGCCGACCGGGCTGGTCGACCCGCAGGTGATCGTGCGGCCGGCATCGACGCAGGTGGATGATCTGCTTTCCGAAATAGCCGCTCGCGTTTCACTGAGGGAAAGGGTCCTGGTGACAACCCTGACCAAGCGGATGGCCGAGGAGCTCACCGAGTACCTCGCCGAGCACGGCGTGAAGGTGCGCTACCTCCACTCCGAGGTCGACAACATCGAGCGGGTCGAGATCATCCGCGACCTGCGGCTGGGCGAGTTCGACGCCCTGGTCGGGATCAATTTGCTGCGCGAGGGCCTCGACCTGCCCGAGGTGTCGCTGGTCGCCATCCTCGACGCCGACAAGGAGGGGTTCCTGCGCTCCGAGCGCTCGCTCATCCAGACCATCGGCCGCGCGGCGCGCCACATCAACGGCACGGCGATTCTCTATGCCGATCAAAGGACGGATTCAATAGAA
The DNA here is from genome assembly GCA_036406675.1 of Burkholderiales bacterium. Taxonomy (GTDB): domain Bacteria; phylum Pseudomonadota; class Gammaproteobacteria; order Burkholderiales; family SG8-39; genus SCGC-AG-212-J23. The sequence continues at coordinate 10,550 of DASXAO010000004.1, read as the reverse complement.
AAGGCCTTGAAGGAAACCGACCGCCGGCGCGAGAAGCAGAGCCAGTACAACGAGCAGAACGCGATCACGCCGAAGGGCGTCACGAAGCGCATCAAGGACCTGATCGACGGCGTGTACGACGCCGACGAGGCGCGCGTCGCCCAGGAAGAGGCGCGCTACGAAGCGATGAGCGAAAAGCAGATCGCGCGCGAGATCAAGGCGCTCGAGAAAAAGATGCTGGAACATGCGAAGAACCTCGAGTTCGAGGAGGCGGCCGCGGCGCGCGACCGGCTCAGCGAGCTGAAGAAGCGGGTGTTCGGCGTGGAGCTCGCCTCGGAATAGGAAAATGCGGGCACAATAGGCCCCGAAAGGGGGGGCTTTGAGCCGCCGCAAGGCGAAAGCGAAGCAGGGAAAGGGGCTTCAGGACCAGGTCCTCGCCGCGATCGAGGCGCAACGCTCCGGCAAGCTCGATGAAGCCGCGAGGACCTATCTCGCGGTACTCGAGGCGGATCCGGACAACGTCGACGCGCTGCATTTCCTCGGCGTGCTGCGCCATCAGGAGGGACGCACCGCGCTCGGCGTCGACTTCGTGCTGCGCGCGATCGCCCTCAGGCCGAACTACTTCGACGCGCTGAACAACCTGGGCAACATGTATCTCAAGTTCGGGCCCACCGAGGCGGTGACGGCTTACCACAAGGCGCTCGAGCTGCGGCCGGGCGACCCCGGCGTCCTGCGCAACCTGGGCGCCGCGCTGCGCCAGCTGAAGCGACACGAAGAGGCGGCCGAGCTCTTCGAGCGCGGCATCCGCGAGCGCCCGGGCGACCTCGACAACTACTATTCGTTGTCGGTGGCCTATAAGGACATGGGGCGTACCGACGACGCCATCGCGATCCTGCGCAAGGCAATCGAGGTGAGGCCCGAGTCCGAAGCCTTCCGCCGCCTCGGCCAGATACTTTACGGGCTGCGGCGCATCGACGAGGCCGCGGCGCTGCACGAGGCCTGGCTGCGCGCCGAGCCGGACAACCCGATCGCGAAGCACATGCTCGCGGCGTCGACCAGCAGGGACGTCCCGGCGCGCGCCGGCGACGCCTACGTGGCTCAGGTGTTCGACGGCTTCGCCGAGAGCTTCGAGGATGTCCTGGTCAATCGGTGCGAGTACCAGGCGCCGGAGCTCGTCGGCAAGGCTCTGCGGCGCATCGCCGGCGAGCCCCGCGGCGACCTCGACATCGTCGACGCGGGCTGCGGCACGGGGCTGCTCGCGGAATACCTCAAGCCCTATGCGCGCACGCTGATCGGCGTCGATCTGTCGTCGAAAATGATCATCAAGGCGGCCCCGCGGCCCTACGACCGGCTCATCGTCTACGAGCTCGCTGCGTTCCTGGATTCCGCGCCCCGGTCGTTCGACGTCGTCGCGTCGTCGGACACGCTGGTCTATTTCGGCGACTTGCGCGAGGTGCTCGCGGCCGCGCGCCGCTCGCTGCGCGACGAGGGCCGGCTGGTCTTCACGCTGGAGCACGCGGCGGACGAGGCGGAGGTTCCGGCGGGCTACCGGATCCATCCGCACGGCCGCTACAGCCACACCGAGCGCTACGTGCGCAGGGCGTTGGCGGAGGCAAGTTTCGCGGTGGTCGAGATCCAGCAGGCGCGTTTGCGCCGGGAAGGCGCCGCCTACGTCGACGGCTTGGTGGTCGCCGCGCGAACCGCTGGGCGTGCTGCCGACACGTCCTCGAGCCCGAACCCGTAGCGCGAGCAGCCCGGGCTGCGATAAACCAGGTTGCGGCCGAAGAGCCTCACCACGTAGAGCGTGCCGAAAACGCGCCAGCCCATGCGCGCGCAGGACTTGAGCGAGTCCAGGTTCGTCGCGTCGACGTAGAGCAGCATCCCTTTGTAGCCGATGGCGCGGAAGTGGCGCAGCGCGCGCGCCATCCCGGCCGGGAACAGGCGCCTGCCGCGGTGCGAGGCGTGAGTGACGCCGTGATACATGTAAACGTAGCCGCGGGCGAAGTGGATCTTCAGCTCGGGAGAAACGCGCGTCGGCGTCGTCGCGTACCAGCCGTACGCCCGGAGCGCTCCGTCGCGGACGAAACCGAAGCACTTGTCGCCCTTGCCGAGCGCGTAGCGGACGAATTCCGCCGACAGCGCCATTTCCGGATCGCAGATGAAGGCCTCGAGCGCGCGCTCGCCGATGAAGCTGCCCGCATAGCCCTCCGCAAGCTCCGTGAAAGCCGGATCGACCTCGTCGATGAAGTGGCCGTGCAGCACGCAGATCCAGCGATCGCAACCGAGTCCCTTGAGAAGCGCGAGCCATACCGCATTGCGCACGCCGTGGTAAACGACCTTCCTGCGCACCTTGCGCGTCAACCGTTCGATGCCGTCCATGATCGAGGAGGAGCAAGATACGGGCGGCCCGTTCCGGGCGGCCCATGTCCCGCGGCGGCGACGCGGGATCCGCGGGATCAGTAGGGTGCGTTGCCCGGCGTGCGCGGGAAGGGAATCGCGTCGCGCACGTTCGAGAGCCCGGTGACGTACGCCACGGTGCGCTCGAAGCCCAGGCCGAAGCCGGCGTGCGGCACCGTGCCGTAGCGGCGCAGGTCTCGGTACCAGGCGTACGCATCCTTGGGGATCTTCAGCTCGTCCATGCGCGCGTCGAGCACGGAGAGACGCTCCTCGCGCTGGCTGCCGCCGATGATCTCCCCGATGCCGGGCGCGAGCACGTCCATGGCGGCCACCGTGCGCCCGTCGTCGTCCGCGCGCATGTAGAACGCCTTGATGCCCTTCGGGTAGTTCATCACGATCACCGGCTTCTTCGCGTGCTGCTCGGTGAGATAGCGCTCGTGCTCGGACTGCAGGTCCATGCCCCACTTCACCGGGAACTCGAACTTCGCTTTCGCCCGCTCGAGAACCTGGATCGCCTCGTCGTAGCGCATGCGCACGAACTGCGAGTCGACGATGCCCTGGAGCTTCGCGATCACGCCCTTTTCGACGCGCTCCTCGAAGAAAGCCATGTCGTCCGGCCGCTCTTCGAGCAGTTTCCGAAAAATACTCTTGAGCAGGGACTCCGCCAGATCCGCGTCGGCGGCGAGGTCGGCGAACGCGATCTCGGGCTCGATCATCCAGAACTCGGCGAGGTGGCGGCTGGTGTTCGAGTTCTCGGCGCGGAAGGTCGGCCCGAAGGTATAGACCCGCGAGAGCGCGAGGCAGTAGGCCTCGACGTTGAGCTGCCCCGAGACGGTGAGAAAGGTCTCGCGGCCGAAGAAGTCCTTGCTGTAGTCGACGCGCCCGGACTCGGTGCGCGGCAGGTTGGCGAGATCGAGCGTGGAGACGCGGAACAGCGCGCCGGCGCCCTCGGCGTCGGACGCGGTGATGATCGGCGTGTTGACCCAGAGGAAGCCCTGCTCGTGGAAAAAGCGGTGGATCGCCTGGGCGATGGTGTGGCGCACGCGCGTCACCGCGCCGATCACGTTGGTGCGCGGCCTCAGGTGCGCCACCTCGCGCAGGAACTCGAAGCTGTGCGCCTTCGGCTGGATCGGGTAGGAATCCGGATCGTCGACCCATCCGGCCACGCGGATCGCGGCGGCCTGCATCTCGAAGGGCTGGCCCTTGGCCGGGGAGGGGACGATGTTCCCCGTCGCCTCGACCGCGCAGCCCGCGGTCAGGCGCAGGACCTCGTCGGCGTAGTTCGGCAGGGTATTCGGCGCCACGACCTGGACGGGATGGAACGACGAGCCGTCGGACAGATTGACGAACGAGATGCCGGCCTTGGAGTCGCGACGCGTGCGCACCCAGCCGCGGATCGTGACCGGCGCGTCTTTCGGCGCGCGCCCGGAAAGCACCTCGGCGCAGGAGATCGCGGCTGCGAAAGTCATAATGGCGATGATAGTTCGCTTATCAGCCCGGGAAATAACCTTGTGTCGATTTGGTCTAGCCTAAGGCCATGGCGACGACGAAAGAATCAATATCGACGATGATGCCGGTGTTGCACGCTGGGCCGAGTATCTCTTCACGGTGCTGGTTCGACGGCAAAGAGGGCGAGGTTGAAGAAGAGCCAAGGACCGCGCGCCGGTCCATTCAGAGTGCTTTTCGTCTGCACCGGTAATATCTGCCGCTCGCCGACGGCCGAAGGGGTGCTGCGTCACCTCGCGCGCCAGGCCGGGGTGGAGGTCCACGTCGACTCGGCGGGCACCGGCAGCTGGCACGTGGGGCACCCGCCCGACGCGCGCGCGCAACACCACGCGCGCGGGCGCGGCTACGACCTGTCCGCGCAGCGTGCGCGGCAGGTGGCGCCGCGCGACTTCGAGGCGTTCGACCTCATCGTGGCGATGGACCGCGGCCACCTCGCGATCCTGCAGGGGCAGTGCCCGTTCCAGCACCGCGCGAAGCTTAGGCTGCTCGTGCCGGGGCGCGACGTGCCGGATCCCTACCACGGCGGCGACGAAGGCTTCGAGCGCGTGCTCGACATGGTCGAGGTCGCCTGCGCCGGCCTCCTGCGCGAAATTAGCGGCGCTACTTCCTAGTCTCGACCTGCTGCAGCTCCTCCTCCTGCGAGGCCGGCTTCGGCCGCTCGCGGCGCGGCCGGCCGAGCGGCTGCGGCTCCTCCGCCGGGGCGGCGGCCGGAGCCTTGTTGCGATCGGTCTCGATCATGACGAGGCCCGAGCTCTCGAGCAGCGCCCTCGAATCGATCCGGGGTTCTTCGCGGCGCACGGGCTCTTGATGCACGGGCTCGTGATCCTGAACGACCGGCTCCTCGTGTCGCACGGGAGCCGGCTCTTGTCGAACGGGTTCCTCGGTGCGGGCCTCCTCTGCGCGCAGCACCTCTTCCATGCGCTGAGCCTCGCGCCGCTGCTCTTCGCGGATCGCTTCGTGGCGCGGCTGCTCGTGGCGTGGCTGCTGCCCGCCGGGCGCTGCGGCGGCCCCGCCGCCGTTTCCGGCATGCTGCTCGTCCCGGCGCGGCCGATCGCGGCGGTGCCGCCGGCCCCCGCGCCGGTGCTCCTCGCCTTCGCGAGGACCGCCTTCGCGAGGCTGCTGCTCCGGGCGAGGCTGCTGCTCCGGGCGAGGCTCCGGGCGGGGCTGCGATTGCTGCGGCGGTCGCTGCTGTTGCTGGGGATGCTGACGCTGCTGATCCGGCCTGCGCTCTCCGCGCTCGCCACGTTCCCCCTGGCGCTCGCCCCGCTCGCCCTGGCGCTGCTGGCCGTTGCGCCGCTGCTCCAGGCGGCCTTGCTGCTGGCGGTCGCGCTGCTCGTCGCGCCGCCCGTCGCGGCGGCCGTCGCGCCCACCGCCGCGCTCCCCGCCCGAGCGCTCGCCGCCTTGCCGGTGATCGCGACGCGATTCACCGCGGCGCTGCTCTCCACCGCGTTGCTGCGGTTGTGTCTGCTGCGGGCGTTGTTGCGGTTGTGCCGCAGCAACCGGCGCCGCGGCAGCCTCCGCGGGCTCCACGGGAGCCCGGAAGATGCTGAGAAAACGCGAGAAAAAGCCTTCCGTGTGCGCGCCGCCCGCCGTGGCGCCCTGATGCGCCGCCTGCTGCACAGCAGGTTGCAATGCCGGCTGCGGCGCCGGCGCCGGCTGCCTCGGCGTGGGCGCATCGGATACCACCGGGGCGGGCTGCGACGGCGTGATTCCCTTCACGACCGCTTCCTGGCGCTCGCGCTTGCCTTCCTCCTCCACGCCCGGCGCCTTCGGCTCCTCGGGCCGCTCGACCATTTCGTAGCTCGAGGGCACGTGCTCCATTTCGTTCAGCTCGTCGTGCCGCAGGCGCTGGACCTTGTAGTGCGGCGTCTCGAGGTGCGGGTTGGGGACCAGCACGATGTTCACCTTCAGGCGCCCCTCGAGCTTCTGGATCTCGCTTCGCTTCTCGTTCAGCAGGAACGAGGCCACGTCGACCGGCACCTGCGCGTGCACTGCGCCGGTGTTCTCCTTCATCGCCTCCTCCTGCATGATGCGCAGGACGTGGAGCGCGGTGGACTCGGTGCCGCGGATGAACCCCGTCCCGCTGCAGCGCGGGCAGTTGATGTGAGCGGTCTCCTCGAGCGAGGGCTGCAGGCGCTGGCGCGAGAGCTCCATCAGGCCGAAGCGCGAGATCTTGCCGATCTGCACCCGCGCCCGGTCGTAGCGCAGCGCCTCGCGCAGCCGGTTCTCCACCTCGCGCTGGTTCTTCTGCGACTCCATGTCGATGAAGTCGATGACGATCAGCCCGCCGAGGTCGCGCAGCCTGAGCTGGCGGGCCACCTCGTCGGCGGCCTCCACGTTGGTGCGGTAGGCGGTCTCCTCGATGTCGCCGCCGCGGGTCGCGCGGGCGGAGTTGACGTCGATGGCCACCAGCGCTTCGGTGTGGTCGATGACGATCGCGCCGCCTGCGGGGAGCGCCACCTGGCGCGAGTAGGCGCTCTCGATCTGGTGCTCGATCTGGAAGCGCGAGAAGAGCGGCACGTCGTCGCGGTAGAACTTCACCTTGTTGACGTTGCCCGGCATCACGGTCTGCATGAACGCCTTGGCCTGCTCGAAGATCTCCTCGGTGTCGATCAGGATCTCGCCGATATCGGGCTGGAAATAGTCGCGGATGGCGCGGATCACCAGGCTCGACTCGAGGTAGATGAGGAATGGCTTCTTCGACGTGTCCTTGGAGGCGCCCTCGACAGCGCCCCAGAGCTGCATCAGGTAGTTCAGGTCCCAGTTCAGCTCTTCGACGCCGCGGCCGATCGCCGCGGTGCGGGCGATGACGCTCATGCCGTCCGGGAGCTGGAGCTGGTCCAGAGTGTCGCGCAGCTCGTTCCTGTCCTCGCCCTCGACCCTGCGCGAGACCCCGCCGCCCCTCGGGTTGTTGGGCATCAGGACGAGATACCTTCCCGCCAGCGAGATGAAGGTCGTAAGCGCCGCCCCCTTGGTGCCGCGCTCGTCCTTCTCGACCTGGACGATGAGCTCCTGGCCCTCGCGCAGCGCGTCCTGGATGCGGGCGCGGCCTACGTCGATGCCTTCCTTGAAATAGCTGCGGGCGACTTCCTTGAAGGGCAGGAACCCGTGCCGCTCCTCGCCGTAGTCGACGAAGGCGGCCTCGAGGCTGGGCTCGATCCGGGTGATGATTCCTTTATAGATGTTGCTCTTGCGTTGTTCCCTCGAGGCGGACTCAATGTCGAGGTCGATGAGCTTCTGCCCGTCGACGATCGCGACCCGCAGCTCTTCCTGCTGGGTCGCGTTGAACAGCATGCGCTTCACTTGTTGTTCTCCTGCGCGCGCAGGAGCCCCCGTGCCCGGTCGGTCCGTGCTCTCCTGAAAGGTGAGGCGTCAAAAGAAGGAAAGGAGGGCGGCCCATTAAGCTGCCGCGCGCGCTTCTAGTAGTATCGCTACTTCCGGTGAGCGAAATTAACCAGCGCTTCAGGTCCGGCTATGGCCGAACAGGGGGCGTGTGGCAGGCGCAACCTCGTTCACCGCGCGCCGGGCGGATCGATCCGCTCCGCGCCTGGTTCACCTGTGCCCCGCGACTCGAAGCAACCCCGAGATAGTACGGATAATGAATGACTTAAGCAAGGCTCGGGCAACGACGCTGGAGGTGGGGGACGATGCCGCAGCGCAGCGCATCGACAATTTCCTGTTCCGGCACCTGAAGGGCGTGCCCAAAAGCCACGTCTACCGGGTGCTCCGCAGCGGTCAGGTCAGGGTCAACAGCGGGCGCGTGAAGCCCGAGTACCGTCTGCAGGCGGGGGACCGGGTCCGCGTCCCGCCCATCCGGATTTCGCAGGAAGAGAAGGCCAAGGCAAAGCCGGCGGAATTTCCGTTGGTGCACGAAGACGGCGCGCTCCTCGTGGTGGACAAGCCGGCGGGCGTGGCGGTGCACGGCGGCAGCGGCGTGAGCTACGGCGTGATCGAATCCCTCCGGGCGTCGCGGCCGCAGGCGAAGTACCTGGAGCTCGCGCACCGGCTGGACCGCGACACCTCGGGGCTGCTGATCGTGGCGCGAAAGCGCGCCGCGCTGGTCGAGCTGCACCGGATGCTGCGCGAAGGCGAGGTCGAGAAGGTCTATCTCGCCGTCGCGAAGGGCGCCTGGGAAGGCGGTCCGCGCGAGTTGCGCCAGTCGCTCCATAAGTATGTCGACGCGAAAGGCGAGCGGCGGGTCGCGGTACGGGAAGACGGCATGAAAGCCGTGACCCAGGTGCGGGTGCTGAAGAAGTCTTCCGAGTTCAGCCTGCTCGAAGTCAGGCTCCTGACAGGTCGAACCCACCAGATCCGCGTCCACCTCGCGCACGCCGGCCATCCGGTGCTCGGCGACGCCAAGTACGGCGATTTCGAGCTCAACCGCCGGCTGGAAAAGCAGGGCGTGCGGCGGCTCTTCCTCCACGCCAGCCGGCTCGCCTTCGTTCATCCTGTTACCCGCGAAAGGCTCGCGCTCCAGTCGCCCCTGCCGGCCGAGATCAAGCAGTTCGTCGAGACGCACTTGCCATGAACCACGAAAACAGGGACGGACCACGTTTTTTTTTGGTCGATCCCTCCGGCTCCCCCGACTGGATTGGGGAGGCTGAAAGGTGATAGCAGCTAGACCTATGGGCAAAGGAAATGGAGAGGGGTTTAGAGTCTTGAGCGACGAGGAGTTCGAAGCCCTATCGCCCAAAGAGCGAAAGGAATACTTCAGGCGCGCAATCGAGGCGATGGAGTAGCTAAATCAAGTGCTTCGGAAGCGGATCGACGACCTTGAAGATTAGCGTGGTACGCCAACTCGAATATCACCAAAGAAAAACGTGGTCCGTCCCTGATTCGGGGCCGGGATGAAATACCGGCTGATCGTGTTCGACTGGGACGGCACGGTGATCGACTCGCCGGGCGCGATCGTCGAGTCCATGCAGGAGGCGAGCCGCGACTTGGGGCTGGCGGTGCCGGAGCCGGAGCGGGCGAGCCACGTGATCGGCCTTGGCCTGCACGACGCGATGAAGGTCGTGGCGCCGGGCCTTCCGGGCGAGCGCTATCCGGAGTTCATCGCCGCGTACCGGCGCCATTTCCTCGCCCGGGAGGACACGATGCGCCTCTTCGCTGGGATGGAGCCGCTGTTACAGCGTCTTTCCAAGGAAAGAACTCTTTCGATCGCGACGGGCAAGAGCCGCAAGGGCCTCGAGCGCTCGCTCGAGGCGACCGGGGTGCGGCGGCTCTTTGCGGCGTCGCGCTGCGCAGACGAGACCGCCCCCAAGCCGCACCCGGCGATGCTGCTCGAGCTGATGCGGGAGCTGAACGCGGAGCCTGAAGGCGTGCTGATGGTGGGGGATACTTCGCACGACATGGAAATGGCGCGCGCCGCAGGGGTGGACGGTCTCGCCGTAACCTACGGCGCGCATCCAGAGCGCCAGCTGCGCGCGTGCGGCCCGCGCGGCTGCGTCGCGAGCGTAGCCGCTCTCGAGCGATGGTTGAGCGAGAACGGCTGATCTGCGCCTCGCAGGCGCTCGCCGACTCGGGCCGCGGCGTGCGCTTCGAGGTCGAATACTTCGGCGAGCGCGCGCCGGCGTTCGCGGTGCGCTACGCGGGCGAGGTGCACGCGTACCTCAACCGCTGCGCGCACGTCGCGATGGAGCTCGACTGGCAGGAAGGGGTATTTTTCGATTCCGACGGACGCGATTTGCTATGCTCGACTCACGGTGCGACGTACGACGCGCGCAGCGGCGGCTGCGTGGGCGGCCCGTGCAGCGGCAGGCCGCTGGTGAAGCTGCGGGTCGAGGAGCGCGACGGCCAGGTCTATTTCATGGGGTTCATCGATGACTGACGGCAACGGGCAGTGGGAACGCGAGATCGTAGCCAGGCTCGCGACCGCAGCGCTGAAGGAGCAGCGGCGCGCGCGGCTCTGGGGCATCTTCTTCAAGCTGCTCACCTTCGCCTACGTCACGCTGATCCTCATCATGACGGTCGACTGGCAGGCGCGCACCGACCTTGCGGGCGGCAAGAAGCACACCGCGCTGGTCGAGCTGAACGGGGTCATCGCGCCCGGCGCGGATGCGAGCGCGGAAAGAATCATGACGGGGCTGCAGGCGGCGTTCAAGGACAAGAACACCCAGGGCGTGATCCTGCGCATCAACAGCCCCGGCGGCAGCCCGGTGCAGTCGCAGCTCATCTACGACGAGATGCGCAGACTGCGCAAGAAGTACCCCGACACGCCGCTCTACGTCGTGGTCGAGGATATCTGCGCCTCGGGCGGCTACTTCGTCGCTTCCGGCGCCGACCGCATCTACGTGGCGAAGGCGAGCATCGTCGGCTCGATCGGCGTGCTGATGAACGGCTTCGGCTTCACCGGTCTCATGGACAAGCTCGGCATCGAGCGGCGCCTGATCACCGCGGGCGAACACAAGGGCATGCTCGACCCGTTCTCTCCCGTCGACGAGAAGGACGTGCAGCATGCGAAGGTGCTCATCAACGACGTGCACCAGCAGTTCATCAGCGCGGTGAAGGAGGGGCGCGGCAAGCGCCTCAAGGAGTCGCCCGACATGTTCAGCGGCCTCATCTGGACCGGCGACAAGAGCGTCGACCTCGGCCTCGCCGACGCGATCGGCAGCCTTGAATCGGTGGCGCGCGACGTGGTGAAGGCCGAGGACATCGTCGACTTCACG
>DASXAO010000003.1:0-13699 GCA_036406675.1 Burkholderiales bacterium | reverse complement strand
GGCGGTGCCGCCGGTGCCCTTCTTGAAGCCGATGATGCGCTCGACCGTCTTCACGTGCCGGAAGCGCCACAGGACGAAGTTCTCCTCGACGTCCACCAGCTTCTCGCACATGTCGTACTCGGCCCAGTAGCGCTCGGTGTTCTCGTAGATGGTCTTGAAGACTGCCGTCACGCCTGAATGGCGCTGGTAGGGCGCGGTCCAGTCGCGCTCGACGCGCTCCGCCGGAACCGGCATGCCGCGCCGCGCCAGATACCGCAGGAACTCGTCGTAGAGGCCCGGCGACTCGAGGAGGGTCTTCAAATACTGAAATGCTTGCTCGTCATGCCGTTGGAGGTCCAGAAGACGCGCGTTCTTGTTGCCGAGCATGAACTCGATGGCGCGGAACTGGTGCGACTGCAGCCCCGAGGCCGGGCCGAGCACGTTGCGGAACAGCGCGTATTCGGAGGGGGTCAGGGTTTCGAGCACCGCCCATTGCTCGAAGAGCTGGCGCTGCACCTGCTTCACCCGCGCCAGGATCTTGAAGCAGGGCGCGAGCCGGTCGGCCTTCACGTGCTCGATCGCCGCGGCGAGCTCGTGCAGCATGAGCTTCATCCAGAGCTCCGAGGTCTGGTGCTGGATGATGAACAGCATCTCGTCGTGGTGCGACGAGCGCGGGCGCTGGGCCGAGAGCAGCCGCGCGAGATCGAGGTACCCGCCGTACGAGCTCTCCGCGGCGAGCTCGGTGATGTAGCCGGGGTCGTCCTTCGGCATGGGCTCAATATAATGGATTGGTGAGCGGCTATCCGGAGTACCTGCGCTTCATCGCGACGCTGACCGCGGTGCTCGACCCCTTTCTCGCGGTCCCGATCTTTCTCGGCGTGTGCGCCGCGCGCGGCGCGGGCTCGCGCAAGCGGCTCGCCAACGCCGTCGTGCTGACGGTGTTCGTCGTTCTCGCCGGCGCGGCCGTCTTCGGCGAAGCCCTGCTCAAGTTCCTCGGCGCCAGCCTGCCCGCGTTCCAGGTTGGCGGCGGGCTGGTGCTGCTTCTCATGGCGCTCGCGATGCTGAATGCCCAGGCGGGCGGGATGCGCCAGTCGCGCGCAGAGGCCGAGCAGCTCGAGTCGGGGGAGCTGAGCGGGGTGGTGCCGCTCGCGGTACCGCTGCTCGCGGGGCCCGGCGCCATCGGCACCACGATCATTGCCGCCCAATCGGGAGGTCTCGCCCACACCGCGGCCATTCTCGGCTGCCTCGCGCTGGTGTGCGCCCTCCTATGGGGCATGCTGCGCGTCGCGGACGCGGTCGGCGAGCGCCTCGGAACCACCGGTCTCAACATCGCGACCCGGCTTCTCGGGCTGCTGCTCGCCGCCATCGCCATCGAGACCATGGCCGACGGCCTGAAGGTGCTCTTTCCGGGACTTACTTCAGCCTGAGCGGATCGCGCGGTACCCGCTCGTCGAGCACGTCCTCCATGCGCGCGCGCACCGCGCCTTTGATTCCCGGGTGTGTGAGCACGTAGAAACGGTTTCCTTTCACCGCGGCGACCACGGCTCGAGCGACCTCGTCGGCGCTGAGCTTCCCCGCGGCGACGGCCTTCTTCAGAGCCGCTTCTTTCGCGAGCCGCTCTTTTGATTTGGTCATAACTTTGGTGGGGCCGTTTCGCTCAGAATCCGCGATACCCGTGGGCACGTATGCAGGGCACAGGACCGACACGCCGACGCGCGAGCCGTGCTCGCACAGGTCGTGATGCAGCGCCTCCGAGAGCGTGACGACCGCGTGCTTCGACACGCAGTACGCGCCCATGCCGGGCGGCGAGATGAGGCCCGCCACCGATGCGGTGTTGACGATGTGGCCTTCATCCTGCGCGATCAGGCGAGGGGCGAAGGCGCGCACGCCGTGCACTACGCCGAGCAGGTTGACGCCGAGGATCCACTGCCATTCCGCCTCGCTCGTCTCCCATACCGGCCCCGACACCGCGACCCCGGCGTTGTTGCAGACCAGGTGGACGGCGCCCAGCTCGCACGCGCATTTCTCTGCAAAGGCTTCGACTTCGGCCGCCTTCGAGACGTCGACCCGCATCGAGAAGCTTTTCATGCCGCGGGCAGCGACGTCCTTGCCTGTTTGGGTCAAACCCGTTTCATCGACATCGGCGAGCGCGACGTGCATGCCCTCGGCGGCGAAAGCGAGCGCCATGGCGCGGCCGAGGCCGCTCGCCGCCCCGGTGACCGCGGCGACCTTTCCGCCGAGCTCGTTCAGCGCCATGAATGCCAGAGCATGGACGCTCCGCCTACGACGATCAAGGTTTCGATGAACACCACGTGCAGCTTCGCGCCGAGGCGCGTCACCAGCGCGGCCGCGATCGCGCTGCCGGGAATGCTGGCGACGCCGATCACGATGCCGGTGAAGAAGGCCTGCGCGTCGAGGAGGTTGAAGCGCTGGAACAGCGCCGCCTTGGTGAGGTCGAGCGCGATGGACACGAGCGAGTCGGTCGCGAGCATGGCTGGGCCGCTCATTCCGGTGCCGAGGAGGAGCGATACCAGGATGACCCCGGTGCCGGTGGCGAGGCCGCTCGCCAGCCCGAAGATGCCGGAACCGACAGCGAGGCCAGGGGTACTCAGCATCACTGCTTTCCGTCTGAGAACCCTGCGGAGCGGTACCGACGCCATGACGGCGAGGCCGAGGATGGTGCCGACCGAGCGCGCGTCGAGCACGCTGTAGAGCCAGGTGCCCAACACCAGGAACGGCAGCGCCGAGACGAGCACCACGCCGAGCGTGCGCCGCTCGAGGCTCTCGCGGTAGAACCAGAAGCGCCCGGCGTTGATGATCACGCCCGCGACCGCCATTACCGGCACCAGCGCCTTGACGCCGATGAGCGGCACCAGCGCGGCCGCGAGGATCGCGCCGGTGCCGAAGCCGCCCATGCCGCCGACGATCGCCGCTCCGATGGAGAGCAGCGCCACCGCGGCGAGGGTCGACGCTTCGAGGAGCAACTACGCGCGCGGCACCGGGCGCGGCCGCCCGGTGGCGTCGATCGCCACGTAAGTGAGCGTGGCCTCGGTGACCTTCACTACGCGGGGATTCTCGGGACGGCGCTCGGCGTACACCTCGACCGTGACGGTGATCGACGTGGTGCCGATTCTCTCCACGTCGACGTAGAACGAGAGCAGGTCGCCGATCTGCACCGGCTGCTTGAACATGAATTCCTTCACCGCGACGGTCGCCACGCGCCCGCGCGCCATCCGGCCCGCGACCGTGCCGCCCGCGACGTCGACCTGCGCCATGATCCAGCCGCCGAAGATGTCGCCGTTCTGGTTGGCGTCGGCCGGCATCGGCATGACGCGCAGCGCGGGCTGCTTGTCTTTCGGTAAAGAGTCCATCTACTTCTTTGAAGCCAGGTACTGCAAGGGGCCTCCACGGAACGGCGCGAAGCCGGTGCCGAAGATGAGCCCGGCGTCGACGAGATCCGCGTCGGCGACGATGCCTTCGCGCAGCACCGCTTCGGCCTCGCGCAGGTAGGGCTCGATCAGCTTCTGCATCAGCGTGTCGTCGAACGCGTCGGGCTGGCCCTTCACCGCTCGTCCGTTCTCGTAGCGGTAGATTCCCTGGCCGCTCTTCTTGCCGAGGTGCCCCAGGGCGACCTTGTTGGCGAGGATCTTCGGCACCTCGGTGGTCTTGGCGAGCGCCTTGCCGGCGGCGAGGCAGATATCCAGGCCGACGGTGTCGGCGAGCTCGGCCGGACCCATCGGCATGCCGAACTGCTCCATGGCCGCGTCTAGGGTCTCCGGCTTGTAGCCCTCGTCCAGAAGACGAAAGGCGTTCTGCATGTACGGCCCGAGCACGCGGTTCACAAGGAAGCCGGGCGAGTCCTTCACCGGCAGCGGCAGCTTGTCGATCTGCCGCACGAACGCGGCCGCGCTCTTTGCGATTTCTGCTTTCGTATTAGAGGAAGAAACCACTTCGACGAGTTGAAGCTGAGGCACCGGATTGAAAAAGTGGATGCCGACCAGCCGCGAAGGATCCTTGAGCGCGGTGGCGATATCGGCGAGCTTCAGGCTCGAGGTGTTGGAGGCGAGGATCGCCTCGGGCTTCGCCGTCGCTTCAAGTCGCGCGAAGAGCGCGCGCTTGGCGTCGAGATTTTCGAAGATCGCCTCGATGATGACGTCGGCGTGCCGCGCGCCATCGCCCGCCACGTCCGGCACCAGCCGGTCGAGCGCGTCGCGCACCCGCCGCTCGTCGCGCAGGCGCCGCTTGAAGAGCTCGGCCGCGCGCTTGACCGCGGGAGCGATGCGCTCGGGCGCCGTGTCCTGCAGCGTCACCGGGACGCCGCGCATGGCGCAGATGGCCGCGATGTCGCCGCCCATGACCCCGGCGCCGACGACGTGGACGTGGCGTGCCTCGAAGGCGGCGCCGCGGGCGAGCGACTTCATCCGCTCCTGCAGGAAGAAGATCCGGATCAGGTGCTTCGTGGTCGGGTGATCGACCAGCGCCTCGACCGACGCCGAAGGATCGTGCGACGCGGCGAACGGATTGCCGTCGTACTTGCGCCACGACTCGAGCACCGCGTACGGCGCCGGGTAGTGCTCCTTGCGGGCGCGCTTCGCCACCTGCTTCCTCGCCTGCGAGGTGACGATGCCGCGCATCGGCCGTGCGAGCATCAGGCGATTCATGAAGCTCAGTTTCTTGGGCTTCGGAGCTTCCAAAGTGACCATCCGCGCAGTGTTCTCGAGGATGCGCAGCGGCACTGCCTGGTCCACGAGTCCCATCCGCTTCGCGCGGCGCGCGTCGACGGCGCGCCCGGTCAGGATCATGTCGAGCGCGGCCGCGGGACCGACGAGCTTCGGCAGCCATTGCAGGCCGTGCCAGGCGGGCATGATGCCGAGCATCACCTCGGGCAGCGCGAAGCGCGTCTTCGGGTCGTCGAGCGCCACGCGGTAGCGGCAGGCGAGCGCGAGCTCCACCCCGCCGCCCATGCAGAACCCGTTCACCATCGCGGTGGTGGGGAAGGGCAGCTCGCGCAGCTCCTGGAACACGTCCCAGCCGAGCTTCACGAACGCGAGCGCCTCCTGCGGCGTCTTGAATCGCGTGAACTCCTCGACGTCGGCGCCGGCGATGAAGTTGTCCTTGCCCGAGCGCACCACGAGCCCCTTGGGGTTCTCGAGGCGGATCGCGCCAAGCGCCCGGCCCAGCTCTTCCAGCGCCTCGCGCGAGAACGTGTTGGCCGACTCGCCCTCCTTGTCGAAGGTGAGCCAGGCGAGCCCGTCGCGGTCGGTCTCCCAGCGCCAATGCCGGGTAAACGTTGAGGCTCGGTCCATTTCGCGGGCTTCAGTCTACTTGTTTTGAGAGCGTGTTTTCAGAGGGCTTCCACGAGCATCGCGCCGCCGAGACCGCCGCCGATGCAGATGCACGCGATGCCGCGCTTCGCTTTGTTGCGCTTGAGCGTCTTCAGGAGGTGCAGCACGATGCGCGCGCCCGAGGCGCCGACCGGATGGCCGAGCGCGATGGCGCCGCCGTCGACGTTCAGCTTCTCCGGATTCAAATCGCCGAGGGGACCATCCAGGTCGAGTTCTTCCCTGCAGTATTTCTCATCGCGCCAAGCCGCAAGGCACCCGAGCACCTGCGCGGCGAAGGCTTCGTTGATCTCCCAGTAGTCGAGGTCGTCGAGGCCGAGGCCGTGGCGCCTGAGGATCGGCGTGGCGGCGTGGACGGGCCCGAGGCCCATCTGCGCCGGATCGAGGCCGGCCCATTCGGAGTCGACGATGCGCCCGACCGGCTCGAGGCCGTGCTGCTTCAGCGCCTCCTCCGAGGCGAGCAGCATCCAGGCCGCGCCGTCGGTGATCTGCGAGCTGTTGCCCGGCGTCACGCTGCCGTACTTGCGGTCGAAGAACGGCCGCAGCTTCGCGAGCGACTCGGGCGTGGCGTCGCGCCGCACGCCGTCGTCGAGCGGGAAAACCTTGCCGTCGCGGTCGTAAAGCGCTTCCACTTCGCCGCCGCCCGGCGCGAGCCTGCCTTCATCCTGGGCCTTGGCGACCCGATGGTGGGAACGGACCGAGAAGGCATCCTGCTGCTCGCGCGTGATGCCGAAGCGGTGCGCCAGGTTCTCGGCCGTCTGGCCCATCAGCAGGCCCACCATCGGGTCGGTGAGCCCTTTCATGATGCCTATGACAGGAGCCAGCAGGGCCTTTACCGGTAAACGGGAAAACAAGGCGAGCCGCTGGCCGGTCGTTTTCGCGGCAGCCATGTCGGAGAACCAATGCACCATCCGGTCGGCATAGAGCAGTGGCGCGCGCGAGAGCGCGTCGACGCCGCCCGCCAGCACGAGCTGCGAGCGGCCGGCGAGGATGTTGTTGATCCCCGAGTCCACCGCCTGCATGCCCGAGGCGCAGTTGCGCATCACGGTCCAGCCGGGAACCTTCTGTCCGCAGCCCATGCGCAGCGCCGCCACGCGGCCGATGTTGACCTCGTCGACCGAGGGCGCGGCGCAGCCGAGGATGACTTCGTCGAGCTGGTCGGGCCTGAACGGCTGGCGCATCAGGAGGGCGCGCCCGGCCTGCGTTGCAAGGTCGGCGGCGGCGAACGGCCCGGGACGGTTCTTCGACTTGAGGAACGGCGTGCGCGCGCCGTCCACGATGTAGATGGGTTTCGCGTACATCGTGCTAGGCGGCTTTCACGGCCACGTGCGCCTTGCCGTCGCGGGCCATCTCGGCGCGGCCGAAGTCCGGCGGGAAGTCGTCGACCTTGATCACCTGCTTGCGCAGCGCTTCCTTCTTCTCCCACTGAACGAGTTCTTGAGGATCCAATACCGAAGTTACGTTTTCTATACCCTGCTTGCGAGCCTCGCGGAGCTTCCGATCGATCGGCTCGCCGGCCACGGCGGCGAGGAAGGCGGCCTCCAGCACCGCGGTTGCGTGCTCGCCCTTCGGCAGGTACATGCCCGCGGTGAGCCGGTCGCGGGTCGCGCCGGGTTCGAGCGCGATGCGCGCGCACTCGCGATTGCGCGAGTCGAGCGGCGGGCGCAGCCGCTTGCCGCTCGGGAAGATGATCCAGCGAAGCAGCGTCGCCAGGGACTTGACCGGGAAGTTGGAGAGGATGCCCTCGATCGCCGCCTGCGCGCGGTGCAGCGCGTCGCGCACCGCCCAGCGCACCAGCGGCAGGTCCGCCTTGATGCGGCCCTGGTCCTCGTAGCGCTTCAGCGTCGCCGACACGAGGTACATCATGGAAAGCACGTCGCCCAGGCGTCCGGAGATCTTTTCCTTGCGCTTGAGCGCGCCGCCCATCGCCAGCATCGAGATGTCGGCGAGGAAGGCGAACGCGGCCGACAGCCGCGACACGTGGCGATAGTAGTGCTTCATGTCGGGAGCGGCGTCGCGCGGTGCGGCCGCAAGGCCCGGGAACAGGCCGAGCACGAAGGCGCGCACGCCGTTGCGCAGAACGTGCCCGGCGTGGGAAGTGAAGGCGTCGTCGAACTCGCGCGACGCCTCGGCGCCGTACATTTCCTTCGCCGCGCGCATCTCGCGCAGGACGTAGGGATGGCAACGGATCGCGCCCTGTCCGAAGATGATCAGGGTGCGCGTGAGGATGTTCGCGCCTTCCACCGTGATCGCGACCGGCGAGAGCTGGTAGCCGCGGCCGATCCAGTTGTTCGGCCCGAGGCAGATGCCCTTGCCGCCCACGATGTCCATGCCGTCGTTCACGCACTGCCGCGCGCGCTCGGTCATGTGGTACTTGGCGATCGCCGACAGCACGGCCGGCTTCTCGCCGCGGTCGACCGCGCCCGCGCTCATGATGCGCGTCGCGTCCATCATGTAGCAGTGCGCGGCGATGCGTCCAAGCGCTTCCTCGACGCCCTCGAGCCGCCCGATCGGCGTCCTGAACTGGCTGCGCACGCGCGCATACGCGCCGACGAAGCGCACCAGCGCCTTGGTGCCGCCGACGGCGGAGCTCGGCAGCGAGATCGCGCGCCCCGCGGCAAGACAGCCCATGAGCATCATCCAGCCTTTGCCCGCGTACTCCCGGCCGCCGATGATCCAGTCGAGCGGCATGAAGACGTCCTTGCCGGAGTTGGGGCCGTTCTGGAACGCGGCGTTGAGCGGCATGTGGCGCCGCCCGATGTTCACGCCCGGCGTATTCGTCGGCACCAGGGCGCAGGTAATCCCCAAATCAGCCTCCTGTCCGAGAAGATGATCGGGGTCGTATAAGCGGAAAGCCAGACCCAGAAGCGAGGCGATGGGCCCGAGCGTGATGTAGCGCTTGTCCCAGGTGACGCGCATGCCGAGCACTTCCTTCCCCTGCCAGACGCCCCGGCACACGACGCCGTGGTCGGGAATCGAGGCGGCATCCGACCCGGCTTCGGGGCTGGTGAGCGCGAAGCACGGGATCTCGAGCCCCTTCGCGAGGCGCGGGAGATAGTGGTTCTTCTGCTCCTCGGTGCCGTAGTGCAGCAGCAGCTCGCCGGGCCCGAGCGAATTCGGCACCATCACCGAGATCGCCGCGGTGCTCGAGCGCGTGCCGAGCTTCTGCACCACCGCCGAATGGGCAAGCGCGCTGAAGCCCAGGCCGCCGTACTGCTTCGGGATGATCATCCCGAGAAAGCCCTTGTCCTTCACGTACTGCCAGGCGCGCGGCGGCAGATCCTGGTGCTCGTGCGTAATCTCCCATTCGTCGCACATCCCGCACAGCTCCTCGACCGGGCCGTCGAGAAACGCCTGCTCTTCCGCGGTGAGCCGCGGCTCCGCGACCGCGAGGAGCTTCGCCCAGTCGGGCTTGCCGGAGAAGAGGTCGGCGTCCCACCACACGGTGCCGGCGTCGATCGCTTCCTTCTCGGTCTGCGACATGTCGGGCAGGATGCGGCGATAGACCGCGAGGACGTGGTCGGTGATCAGCTTGCGGCGCAGCCATGGAACATTCAGCACCGCGGCGATGACAAGAAACACCGACGCCAGCACCACGTTGGCGATGAGGGTGAGCTCCAGATTTACGGACAGATAGAAAAGCAAGGCCGCGGCGGCGAGGGTCCACCAGCCGATGGCGAGGCCGAAGAAGCCGAAGACCAGGAAGACGGCGAGCGCGGCGAGAATGAGTTCGAGCATGGAGGGCTCCTAGGCGGCTTTGCGCACCACGTGCTTCAGCGGCGCGGTCAGCCCGGCGGCGAGAAAGGCAGTGAGGCGGTCCTCGAGGAGCCGGGCATCGTGGCGGTCCTCGGGCTTGCAGCCGGCGATGAGCTGGACCGCGTCGGTGGCGGCGAGGGTGTACGAGAGCGTCCCGAACATGAA
This sequence comes from Burkholderiales bacterium, assembly GCA_036406675.1. Taxonomy (GTDB): domain Bacteria; phylum Pseudomonadota; class Gammaproteobacteria; order Burkholderiales; family SG8-39; genus SCGC-AG-212-J23. The sequence continues at coordinate 4,457 of DASXAO010000003.1, read as the reverse complement.
GTGCATGCGCCACACCAGCTCCTCGGGCGGCATCTGGGGGAGCGCGCGCTCGAACGCGGACTTGTAGCGCTCCATCGCCGGCTCGTAGAGCTGCCCGATCAGCACGCGGATCGGCTTCGAGGGCTCGGTGTAGCTGCGGCCGAGCAGGCGGATGAAATTGCGCCCGCCGCCCTTCGCGTCCTCGATCATGCGCAGGCTTTCGCCCACGAAGGCGCGGATGATGGCCTCGGGCGTAAGCGGCCGGCCGGTCGCCTCGATGGCGTCGAGCGCTGCGATCCGGGCGCCGTTCATGGGATCCAGGCGCCTGCGGAACACCGCCTCGATCAGCGCGTCCTTGGAGCCGAAGTGGTAGTTCACCGCCGCGAGGTTGACGTCGGCCTTGGCCGTGAGCTGGCGCATCGACGTGCCCTCGAAGCCATGCTGCATGAAGAGCTCTTCGGCGGCATCGAGAATGCGGGTCCGCGTCTCGTGCGGCGGCTTGACAGTGCGCAGGGTGGAGGCCGGCATGGGGATATTCCAGTTCAAACGAACGTTTGAACGATACCGGACCCTGCTCTTCCGCGTCAAGAGGGCGCGTTACTTCTGCCGGCCCCTAAACCTTGCTCGAAACCGAGATCCCCCGCCTGATGAAGGCCTTCTTCTCCACCGGGTCTTCGATCTCGTCGGCAACGATCAGATAGAGCTCGGCCGTGTCGCGCGCCTTGAGCGCGGCGCGCCGGACGACCACCTTCGCCACGGGCCCGATGTGTTGGGCAAGCTGGGCTTCGACGCGGCTCAGGATTTCGGGCGAGAGCGGGGGACCGCTCACGCTGGGTGGGCCGCTTCGCGCGGTGACGCTCGCCGGCTGCGACCGGGAGACCGGGCGCGACTGATCGGCGAAACGCCGCTCGAACTTGATGCGCAGCCCGTTGTGCGTGATGTCCGCCGCGAGGAGCTGGACCAGCTCGGCCGGATCCTGCGCCTTCTTCGCCGCCTTCTTCACCATGACGGGCGCGATCGGGCCGACGTGCTGCGCGAGCTCGCGCTCGACCTGGTCGAGGAATTTGGCGTCGAAGCGCGCCGGCTTGGGCGCCGCGGGCGGCGGCGGAGGCGGCGGCGCCGCTTCGGCGGGCTTCAGCTTGGGCTCCATCGTTCCCGCGAGCGCCGCGCGCAGCTCGTGGACGCTCTGCGGGCGGTCGTCCTCGTGCGGCGCCAGCCCCCAGTCGATCGCCGCGAGAAACTCGGGCCGGTAGCGGTTGCGGTCTGCCGCCTTCAACGCCGGCGGCATGGTGTCTTCGCGCACCCGCGCCGCGGCCTCGAGCGGCCGGTTGGCCGTCACCATCCAGTAGAGCACGCCGGCGAACGCGTAGACGTCGCTCCAGGGACCCTGTTGCCCGTTCGAGTGGTATTGCTCGAACGGCGCATAGCCGGGCGTCACGATCGCCGTGAGGGCGTCGCCGTCGCTGCTCTGGCGCGCCGAGCCGAAATCGAGCAGCACCGGGCTGCCGTCGTAGCGGATGTAGATGTTGCCCGGCTTGATGTCGCGGTGCAGGTAGCCCGCGGTGTGGACCACCTGCAGCCCCTCGAGGAGCGGCCCGGCGATCGCCGCGACCTGCGCTTCCGGCAGGGGCCGGCGCGGCTTGATCCAGTCGGGCAGGGCGTCGCCTTCGACGTACTCCATGACCATGTAGGCGCTGCCCTTGGCCTCGAAAAAGCGCATCACGCGCACGATGTTCGGATGGCGGAACGAAGCGATGGTGCGCGATTCGTCGAGGAAGCGGCGCTTGCCCCACATGAAGTCCTCGGCGACCGGCGAGGAGTTGGGCGCGACCGAGTGGTCGGGGTTGCGAATCGCGATGTCGGAGGGCAGGTACTCCTTGATCGCCACCCTCAGGTTGAGGTTGGTGTCGATGGCGAGGTACGTCAGGCCGAAGCCGCCCGCGCCGAGCAGCTTCTCGATCCGGTACTCCTGGATCGCGTAGCCGGCAGGAAGAGCGGGTACCGCCATCGCCGCGGCCTACGCCTTGTCGATGAGGGCGATCGCCTTCTGCAGGCTGCGCCGCATGCGGTTGAACGCCTGGCCGAGCTGCGACACCTCGTCGCGGCCCTTGTTCGAGAACTCGGGCATGTCGAGCCGCCCCTTGGAGATCATGTCGGCCGTGTGCGAGAGCTGCATGATCGGGTGCACGATGAAGCTCGTCAGCATCACGTTGAGGAGCACGAAGAGCACCGCGAACACCACCGCGACCGAGCTCATGAAGGTGACGAAGGCGTGGTTGGCGTTGCGGATCGGCAGGTCCATCGGCACCGACACGATCTGCGTCGCGATCACCTCGTTCATCTTCCAGCCGAATCCGTGGTCCGTTCCATAGAGCTTCACCATCGATGGCGGCGCCATGTCCGGATTGGTGTGGCAGCTGAGGCAGGCCTCGTCGGCGATCTTCAGCGGCCGCGCGAGGTACAGCGAGCGGCCGGTCGGCGTGTCGCGCATGCCCGAGATCTCCTTGAGCCCGCTGCCGCTGCGGAACGTGTTGAGGATGTCGCTCTCCCAGTCGACCGCCTTGTTGCGCGGATTGGTCGGGTTGAACGACGCTTCCTTGTAGGAGTAGTCCGGATACTGCTTCTGCAGCAGGTGCATGATCTCGGTGGCGGCGAACGCCGGCACGCTTTCCGGCAGGAACTTGTCCGGGTCGTTGGGCAGCAGCGGCCGCACCTTGCCGACGGTGTAGCCGCGCATGGAAAGCGCCGCCTCCATCATCACGCCGGCGTTGCGCAGCACCTCGTCCTGGGCGTTCTTGTGAAGGAGCTCGTACGACATGAAGCCGGCCGCGCCCAAGCCGACGACGAACACGAAGATCAACACCAGGTTGAATTTGAGCCGCAGACCCATGGCTTCCCCCGCTCCCTTATTGTTAGTGCCGGCGACAAAGCGCGCCGGTAATTTTTCAGGGCAGCTTACACGGAAGTTGCCAAGGCGCTAGCGTACTAGGTCTCATCTCCTATCAATGACATGGGTTTTGTTTGTGCGGCGAAGCCTGACGTGTAAGCAAACTGCGCTCGTGGCATTTTTCACGCCGCGGACGCACTAGAATCGCGCGCTCCATGCAGAACCGGCTGAAAGGCGGGGAATGGCGCAACGTCGCCACGCTCGTCCCCTACCTGTGGGAGTACAAGTGGCGCGTGGTGATCGCGCTCGCCTTCCTCATCGTGGCGAAGCTCGCGAACGTCGCCGTGCCGCTGATCATGAAGCAGCTCGTCGACCGCCTGGACGCCGCCACCGCGATCGTCGCCGTGCCGGTCGCGCTGCTCGCGACCTACGGCATCCTGAGATTCTCGACCACGCTGTTCCAGGAGCTGCGCGACGTGGTGTTCGTGCGCGTTGCGCAGCGCGCGATGCGGCGCATCGCCCTCGGCGTGTTCCGCCACCTGCACAGCCTGTCGCTGCGCTTCCACCTCGAGCGCCAGACCGGCGGCATGACGCGCGACATCGAGCGCGGGACCAACGGGATTTCGACTCTCCTCTCGTACCTCCTGTTCTCGATCCTGCCGGTGATCCTCGAGTTCGCGCTCGTGGCGGTAGTGCTCCTCGGCCGCTTCGACTGGCGCTTCGCCGCGGTCACCTTCGGCGCGGTTGCGCTCTACATCGCCTTCACCGTGCTCATCACCGAGTGGCGCATGGAGATCCGGCGGCGCGCCAACGAGCTCGACTCGAAGGCCAATACCCGCGCCATCGACAGCCTGCTCAACTACGAGACCGTCAAGTACTTCGGCAACGAGGAGTTCGAGGCCCGTCGCTACGACGAGAACCTGAGGAAGTACGAGGACGCCGCGACCCGGAGCGAGTCCTCGCTCGGCCTGCTGAACATCGGCCAGAGCCTGATCATCGCCGCGGCGGTCACCGCGCTGATGTATCTCGCCGCGCAGGGCGTGATCGAAAAGAGCTTCACGCTCGGCGACCTCGTGCTGGTGAACGGCCTCCTGATCCAGCTCTATATCCCGCTCAACGTGCTGGGCATGGTGTACCGCAACATCAAGCAGTCGCTGCTCGACATGGACCGCATGTTCCGGCTGCTTTCGATGCATCGCGAGATCGAGGACCGGCCGGGCGCGCCCGAGGTGCCGCCGGGACCCGCGACGGTCGAGTTCCGCGAGGTCGACTTCTTCTACGAGAAAGCGCGGCAGATCCTCCACGGGGTCTCGTTCAGCATCGCCGCCGGCCAGCGCGTGGCGGTCGTGGGCCACTCCGGCTCGGGCAAGTCGACGCTGGCGCGGCTGCTGTACCGCTTCTACGACGTCTCCGGCGGATCGATCACGATCAACGGCGTCGACGTGCGGGAGTTGAAGCAGGCCAGCCTGCGCGGCGCGATCGGCATCGTCCCGCAGGACACGGTGCTCTTCAACGACACCATCCTCTACAACATCCGCTACGGGCGGCCCGAGGCGAGCGACGCCGAAGTGATGGAGGCGGCGCGCGCGGC
>DASXAO010000002.1:0-3717 GCA_036406675.1 Burkholderiales bacterium | reverse complement strand
AGAGAGTAGCGCCGCCTCCTTAAACCCGCAAAACGGCCGGCGCGGTTTTCTTAGCGGCCGCCGGCGCGGTTGGACCCCGAGCGCGTGAACAGCGCGGAGACCAGCACGACGCGTAACGCGACCTCGAGAAACGTTTGTGTGAAGAACCAGCGGATGCGAATCACGGTCGCCATTACGCCAGCGAATGCCGCAACCGCCGTGCCGCGGCGGTTGATCCGAACGGGGCAAGTGCTCGCCCCGTCGTGACGGATCGACGCGAAATTATTCCTGCCGGTCGACGCGGCGGAATTTCTGGACGCGCTGCCCGGTCTGGACTTCCGCGGTATAGAGGTTGCCCTGGCGGTCGATCGCGATGTTGTGGAGCGCGGTGAACTCGCCCGCCTGGCGGCCCGGCCGGCCGAAGCGGCCCAGCACCTGCTTGGAGGCGCGCTCGACGATGCGCACCTCGCCGTTCATGCCGTCGATCATGTAGAGGAAGCGCTGCTCGCGGTCGGGCGAGAGCACGAGGTCGTAGACCGAGCCGGTGCCGCGCGTGTCCTTCTCGAACGCGTGCTCGGAAACGAAGCCGCCGTCCTTGCGGAAGACCTGCACGCGGTCGTTGGTGCGATCGCACACGTACACGAAGCCGTCCCGCGAGAGGCGGATGCAGTGCACCGGGTTGCCGAACTGCGAAGACGGCTGCCGCGCCGGATCGTACGGCGGTAGCTTTTCGTCGACAGGCTTCTTGCCGTAAGCGCCCCAGTGGCGCTTGTAGGCTCCGGTCTCGGAGTCGAACACCACCACGCGGCGGTTGGCGTAGCCGTCGGCCGCGAAGACTTCGCGCGCCTCGGTGTCGACCGCGACGTCGGCCGGCGAGCCCAGCCGTTCTGTCGAGTTGCTGTCGTTGCCGGCCGCCTGCTTTCCGATCTGCAGCACGAACTTGCCTTGCATGGTGAACTTGAGGAGCTGGCCGTCGCTCTTGCCGTTCCCGGCGAGCCAGACGAAGTCCTTGTCGTCGACGTAGATCCCGTGCTCGCTCTCCGGCCACTGGTAGCCCGCGCCCGGCCCGCCCCACGAGAAGAGGAAGTTGCCCGACGGGTCGAACACCAGCACCGGCGGCGCGGCGACACAGCACTTCGCTTCCGGCGGCGTGCGCTCCGCCGCTCGCTCGCGCGGCGTGAGCGAGCCGGGGCGGTGCACCACCCAGATCCGGTCGTAGCGGTCGGTGGCGATGCCCGAAACCTGGCCGAGGATCCAGCGGTTCGGCAGGGGCTTCGGCCAGGAGGCGTCGACCTGGAATTGCGGCACGCTCGGCCGCTCCTGCGCGTACGCGTGATATGAGATCGGGACAAATGCGACCGCGGCGACCAGCAGCTTCAGGCAGAACATAGTCCCCTCCCGGTTCGCTTCAGAATACCCGAAAAGCTGACGCGCACCTTTCTCGCAGCGCGTCAGCGAAGGCATTGTTCTTGCGTCCCCTCGGCCGCAGTCCATCTCCATCCCAACCCTAGAGGAACTGAAGATGAACCTGAAACTCATCAGCGCAGCAGTTACCGCCGCCATGGTCGCTTTTGCAACCGCGGCGTGGGCGCAAGGCGCGGGCGGCGGCGCGGCCGCGTCCGGACCGGCCGGAAGTAGCTCTTCCGGAGCGTCGGGCAGCAGCGGCGGCACATCGTCCGGATCCGACGCCGGCGCGCCCCCGAGCGGCGGCAGCACGAGCTCCGGCTCCACGACATCGCCGTCGAGCGGCGGCATGAGCAGCTCGCCGAGCGACAGCAGCTCGTCGTCGGGCAGCTCGGCTTCGCCGAGCACTTCGTCGAGCGACTCGTCGAGCCCTTCGTCGACTAGCGGCGCCAGCAGCTCGGGCGACAGCAGCGCGTCGTCCGCCACGCCCTCCAAGTGCGCCGGCCTCAGCGGGCAAGAGCGCTACGACTGCATCAGCAACTCGAAGTAGAAGCTCGACGTAGATCGCGTGACCCGGCGCGGCGAGCCTGCCGCGCCGGCCGAAAGCCGATTTTGAAATGCGCTCCGCGCCGGAAATGGTGACAGTCACCATTTAACCTGAATTGCTTCTCCCGCCGTCCGGAAGCCGGGCAATTGTCCTCGGAGCTTTCGCGCGCGCGTGCAAAGATGCGGCTCACAAAAGGGAGGCGAGAACAACATGCTGCCTGCCGCACGTCCTGCTCTGGCGTCTTTCCTTCTGTGGCTCGCCGCGACGGCCTGCGCCGCCGCGACGCCGAATGCGATCACGCCCGACGGCGGCCGCTACTACGGGCCGCTGGTCGACGGCAGGCTCCACGGCCGCGGCCGCATCGAATGGGATAATGGCGGCGTCTACGAAGGCGAGCTCGCGAACGGGCTCCTCTCCGGCAAGGGCCGCATGCGCTTCGCTAGCGGCGCCGTCTACGAGGGCGAGTTCCGCGAGGGCCTGATGTCGGGCCTCGGCCGCTTCGAGGTCCCCGAGCGCGAGGTGTACGAAGGCTCCTTCCGGCAGGACTTCTACTGGGGCAAGGGCGAAGTGCGCTATCGCGACGGCCGCTCCTACCGCGGCGAGTTCGTGCGCGGCGAGTTCGACGGCAAGGGCCGCTTCGAGAATCCGAACGGCGACGTCTACGAAGGCAACTTCAGCAAAGGCGAGTTCGCCAGCGGGCGCTACTCGAGCAAGATCGGGCCGAGCTACGAGGGCGAGTTCCGCAACTGGATGTTCCACGGCGCGGGTCGCTTCACCGAGCCGGGCGGCGACGTCTGGGAAGGCAGCTTCGTCAACGGCAGGCTCGAAGGCTCCGGCCGGGCGAGCGGCCGGTTCGGCGCCTACGAAGGCGAGTTCAAGGACTGGCTCTACCATGGCAAGGGCCGGCTCAAGCTGCGAAGCGGCGAGATCCAGGAGGGCGCGTTCGTCAACGGCGTCTATCAGGGCGAGCGCAAGCGCCTGGACACCGAGCGCAAGCAGGCACGCGACAACATCGAGGTCGCGCTCTATGCGCAGAAGGACCTCCTCGACCAGGCGCTCGGCTCGCTCAAGCCGCGCGAGCCCGGCAAGATCAACCTCTACCTCCTCGCGGTCGCGGGCGACGGCTCGCAGGAGGTGTTCCGGCGCGAGGTCGAGTTCGTGCAGGGGGAATTCGCGCGCCGCTTCGGCACCTCGGGCCGCACGGTCGCGCTCGTCAACAGCCGCAGCACCGCCGCGAGCGCGCCGATGGCCACGGTGACGAGCATCCGCCAGGCGCTCAAGGCGATCGCGGCGCGGATGGACCGCGAGCAGGACATCCTGTTCCTGTTCCTCACCAGCCACGGCTCCGCCGAGCACGAGCTGTCGCTCGCGCAAAACGGCATGGATCTCGCCGATCTGCCGGCCGGCGAGCTCGGCGCCATGCTCAAGGAAAGCGGCATCCGCTGGAAGGTCGTGGTGGTGTCGGCCTGCTACAGCGGCGGCTTCATCGACCCGCTGCAGGACGAGAGGAGCCTCGTCATCACCGCCGCGCGCCGCGACCGGCGCTCCTTCGGCTGCGCCGACGAGAACGACTTCACCTACTTCGGCCGCGCCTTCTTCAAGGAGTCGCTGCCGAAGTCGCGCTCCTTCGCCGAGGCGTTCCGCCGCGCCGAGACCCTTGTGCGCGACTGGGAGCGGCGCGATTCCGGCGAGGCGGCCCCGGCCGGCAGCCGCGACGCCAAGATGGTCGAGGAAAACCAGTCGTATCCGCAGATCTCCAACGCCGCCGCGATCGACGCCCAGCTCAA
>DASXAO010000001.1:0-12184 GCA_036406675.1 Burkholderiales bacterium | reverse complement strand
TACATGTGCTCGGTATGCCAGGCTTGGACTTGTACCGACATGCATCCATTGTTCCGCGCCGGGCGGACGCCTTGTTGCGCCAGATCAAGGCGCGCGCGGCGTGACGAAGCGGTGCCACTGGCCGTCGGGAATCTCGGACAGCTCGCAGGTCGTGCCTGGAGCGAAGAACGACCAGGGCGTCGCCGCCGGGCGTCCTTTCGCGGCGTAGCGTGCGCGGAACGTCCACAAGTAGCGTTGTCCGGCGGCGAGGGGCGCCTCGAGCCGGTGCTCGGGAAGGCGAAGGCCGCTGCGCTCGTAGGCCAGCGCGCCCCGCGCGCAATCTTCTACTGCCCATACCTTGAGATCGTAGGTCACGCTATCCACGTCCTGCGAGTCCCTGGCGCGGGGAAACGCGTCCCAGCGCAGGAGCGGCTGCAGGGAATCGACCCTCGGGAAGCGGATCGCGCTCGCCTCGCAGATCTCGCCCTTGGCGAACGGCAACGTCCACATTTCCGAGACCAGCACCGGCTGTGCTGCCGGCGAGCGCGGCGCCAGCCAGCACAGGCCGTACTCCGGGTCCGATCCCGGCAGCCCGGTGAGCGTCGAGGACTGCGCGGTCTCCGTGCTGCTCGTGAGAAAGAACGCATCGTGAATGCGCCCGCCGAGGTCCTCGTAGGCGCGCTCCAGCTCTTCGGAGAGCAGCCGGCCATCATCGGCCAGCCAGCGCGCGAGCTCACGCCTCGCGCTGTGGTAGCGGAAGCCGCGCGCGAAGAGCTCCTCGCCCGACGCAGCCGCCATCAGGCGGGCCCGCGCCTGCAAGGTCAAGGCGAGCGCCGGATTCTGAGTGCCGCCGGGACAGGCCCTCGGGTCGAACGGCCGCCGCTCGATGCATCCCTCGAATTCGATCGCCTCGATCGCGAGATCGAGCACGCTGTCGGCTTGCGCCCTCGGCGCGAGCCGCACCACCCTTACGTTTGCCGCGGCGGCGGCGACATGCTCGGCCAAGGCGCGTTGACTATCGAGGCTCGCGCTCCAGGCCGTAATGGCGCGTTCGATCTCCTTCGCTTTCTCCGCCGGCACCGCGGCAACCGTTCCCCCGATGGCGCCGCCGACCGCGCCGGCGCCGATGAAGATCGGCGCCAGCACGAACGCGTACGGTGCGGCGGCGCCCGCGGTTCCGGCGACTACGAGCACCGCCAGGCCGGTCGTGGCCCCGCCCACGAGCGCGCCCGTGGCCGCGCCCTGCGGCCGACCCTTGCTGAAAGTGACGAAGTTCGAGCGCGGCACTGCGGCTGAAGGCACGAGCGCCACGCTGCCGACTCGCTCCCGCGCCTCGCGCGGCGCGGAGTCGAGTCCAACGCTCGCGCAGGCGCCGAGGAGAACCGCGGCGGCAAGTGCGGCGAGGTTCAGGCTACATGCTGATGCGGAGGATCTTATGGAGCCGAGGTCAGACCCTAGAACTCGTAGATGTAGCTGCCGTAGACGACATTCACGTGATAGGTCGGGGCCGTCTAATTGGTCGGCAGCACCGAAGTGGGCGTGAAGCCGGTTTGCAGGCCGTTGTAGTAGAAATCGTCCGATTTCAGGTGCTGATACCAGTAACCCGCCGCGACTTTCGAGTTCTTGGCGACCTGGTACGTGCCGCTGAACTTGAAAATGAATAACTGGCTGCGGATATCGGGCAGCGCAACGCAGGTAAAGATACTGGGGTCAGCGCAGGTCAGTCCGGTCGTGGTCGTCGTGTTGTAGTTGAGCGTCGTGTTGAACCTGGTCGTCGCCAACTGGTATATCGCGTCGCCGGAGAGCTCCAGCCTGCCGCCCATGAACCCGCCGTGCTTCACGTTCAGGCCGACCGTCGTGTCGGTGTCCTTCATGTTGTTGTTCCAGGTTCCCCCGGGCGGAATGAGGACTGCGGTGGCGGTCTGCGTGGCGGCCGTATTGGTGGTCGGAGACCTTTGCTCGTTGGTCATGTCCCGCGTGCGTTCCTGCTGAGTCACGTACGCGGTCACGGAGCCTTTATCGCTATAGAGGTATGTGCCGTCGAAGTTGAGGCTCCACGAACGGCCGTTCTGCATTCCGAAAGTCGTGCCGTAGTTGTCGTCGGTGATCCGCCCGTTGACGCCGAAGGACACCCGCTCGCTCGATGCCCAGTTCACTCCGCCCTTCAGCTGATTCTGCTTACGCGAGGCTTCGAAGAAGGGATTGAAGCCCCTGAACTCGCCCGCATTGATGCCGGTGATATTCGCAGGCGTGCCGGCACCCGGCAGCGCAGGCGCGACGACGAGGTTGCCGTCGAGGCCGATCATCGGGGCGCGCGCGTCCTCGTCGCGCTCCGACCTGCGGTCGCTGTAGCTGTAGCCGACGTTGTAGCTCACGCCGTCCGTCGCGCGCAGGCGCCAGCCCGCGCTCAGCCTGTCCTCCGTCGTGTGGAACACCGTGACGCAATTGGTGTCCGGGGCATAGGGCGGCGTGCCGCCGCCCGACGCGTACTGATTGCAGAACCGGTGAGTATCGTCGTGGTTGTATGCCAGCCGGAATTTCTGCTTCACGCTGAGGCTGTAGTCGCCAGCGAGCTCCGCCTGGCTCTTCTTGAAGCTGAGCGGCGCGTTGGGATAGTTGGCGGTGTTGCCGCCGCTGATGGCGTTGAAGTTGTAGATGTTCGAGGCCGTGCGGTTGTCGCGATAGTCATACTTCAGCGCGCCGGACAGAATGAGACTGCGCGTCGTCTGGTCGGTCAGCTTGAGGTCGGCATGCGAGGTCCTCACATCGCCGTTCAGCGAGCTCGTCGGCGAAGGCGTGACCATGGCGAAGGTGTCGTACCCGTAAGACGTGTTCTGGGTCGTCGCTCCGTAGGACAGGCCGCCGGCGAGCTTGGTCCGTTTCGAGAACTGGTAGCCTCCCGTCAGGTTCAGCTGGTGAAAATCGTTGCTTGGCGGCGTACCCATCGTCTGGATGTTCGTCACGCCGGTAAAGGTCTGGAATTGGACGCCGTTGTTGTTGTCGTGGAAATACGAGCCGAAATACGAGAGCGTCGCATTGGATTTCTCCCCCAGCCAGTTCAGCGCTACGTTGACCGTGTCCGTGTCGTAGTTGGTCGGCATGGGAAGAATCGCGACCTTCTCGCCGGTGCCTGCGCCGCCGACGGCCGCCGAGCCGTATGCGCCGAAGCCCATCAGCTTGGCGCCGGACTGATTCAAATGGTTGTAATCGACCTTGACGCTCCATTGCCGGTTCAGGATCAGCCCGCCGTTGAGCGTCGTGTTCTCCCGCGTGTTGTTGACGTCTACGTTGTGGAAGGCCGCGAGCTGATCCGGGGTGAGAACGCGTGTGCCCGGCGCGGCGGTCGGTACCGAGCCGAAATTGCCGGGCAGCACCCACCGGTTTCCGCCCATATCGCCCACATAAGGCGTCTGGAAGCTGTCCGAGGTGTAGTGGGTGAGCTGGTCGAAATTGATCCCGAGGTCCCAGCGGCCCTGGTTGCTCATCGTTGCGCCAAGGCTGCGCGAGGTGAGGCCGAGGTCGTCGCCGCGCAGCTGCCATCGCGTCGTGCCTTTGCCCTCGCCGTACGCGCTGCCGCCGCGCGCGTCAAAGTTGCCGATGAAGTAGCCGCCCTTCTTGTTCAGGCCGGTGTATTCGCCGAACTTGGCGGAGTCCTGCGACACGTATAACCCGCCGAACTCCACGAAGTTGGCCGGCACCCGGAAGGAGCCGAGCTGCTCGTCCTGCGCCTGCGCAGGCATGGCATAGACAGCGGCGAATACGCCCTGAACCGCGAGCGCGACCGCGTTGAGCTTGATCTTTCCGTTACGGGATTTCATCGCCAATCTCCAAATCGAAGGAATCAGCGCTGGAAGTAACCCCCACTGGGGCTGTTCGAGCCGTGGATCACGCTGTGACAGTTGAGGCAGGCGCGGCCCAGGGCTTGGTTGCTCGGGTTCGTGTTGGTCAGGCCGGCCTGGTTACCCGCGGCATTGCGGCCCACCGGGTTCTCGCTGGAGTGCTGTCCGTCGTGGCACGACTGGCAGAGCCAGGGGGCGCGCGAGACGAGCAGCGGCGAAAGGTTCGAACCGTGCGGCGTGTGGCAATTCGCGCAGTTCTCCACCACCGGCTGGTGCTCGAAGAGGAACGGGCCGCGCTTCTCCGCATGGCAGACAAAGCAGGTCTCGTTGATGGTGTTCTTCTTCACCATGCTCGGGCCGGGAGAGCCGTGCGGGTTATGGCAGTCGGAGCACACCACCTTCCCGACCTGGATCGGGTGCGTCGAGATCTTGTAGCTGTCGGCACGCTGCTCCCGGTGGCAGGCAAAGCACACCTGCGTCTGCGTCTTTCTCTGCAGCACCCGGTCCACCGTGGCGTGGGTCTGATGGCAATCGCTGCACGCCATCAGGTTGTTCTGGTGCGTGCTTCCCTCCCAGTGCGTGCGGGCGGTGCCGCGATGACAGTTCAGGCACGCTTCGTTGCGCTGTTCGTAGGGCGTGCTGGATTTCTTGGTGAACACGCGGTCGGGCTTCGGCCGCTCGATGGCGCTGCCCTTGTTCATGTGCGCCTCGCTCGGTCCGTGACAGCTCGTGCACGTCGGCGTGCGAGCGTCGCCGCGCACGCCGTGCTTCGTCATGGCGATCTCGAGGATCTTCGGATTGTCCTCGGCGTCGTGGCAGCGCGTGCACTGCGCGTCGCCCCTTAACACGAGGTCCTTGCGCGCCGGAGTCTGCTCCGCGGCAGCGGGCGGCGCTTCCCCCAGCGCCGGGAGCTGGGGCTGCTGCGCCATCGCGCCGGAAAGGAAGAAGGCGCCGGCGAGGAAGATCGCGAGCGCCTGGAAAAGGGCGAGGAAGGGATTGCGAGAGCTCATTGCTTCACCGCCTTCATCTTCTGGAATTCGGGCAGTTCCTGGGGTCCCGGGCCGTCAGGCTCGTTGTGGGCGATGCCAAAATGGCAGTCGATGCACGGCGTGCCCGCCGCCGCGGCCTTCTCATGACGCGCGCGCGCCTTCTCGGTCTGCTTCTCGGGCTCCATCGCATCGAAGTGGTGGCAGTTGCGGCACTCCTGCGAGCCGTTCCTCTTCATCCGCGTCCACTCTTTCACCGCCATCTCGTAGCGGTGCTTGGCGAACTTCTCCTTGGTGTCGATCTTGCCGGTGAGGTGGCCCCACACCTCGAAGCTCGCCTGCATCTTGCGGACAATGAGCGCGACCGGCTCGTGCGGCACGTGGCAATTGGAGCAAATGGCGCGCACGCCAGAGCGGTTCTTGTCGTGGATGCTGCCCTTGAACTCGGCGTAGACGTTGTCGCGCATCTCGTGGCAACCGGTGCAGAACTCCTCGGTATTGGTCCACGCGAGGCCGGCGGCACCTGCTGTCAGGAGGAGGCCGGCGACAACGAGCGCGAGCACGAAAACGCCCGCGCCGAGGGTCACGCGCGAGCAGGTCTGGCAGCGGGTGCGCAGATTGGTCCACCACTCTCCGAGCACGGCCGCCTCAGCGCGACAGGATGTACTGGATCAGGTTCCTGATTTCGGCTTCGTTCTTGGTCTTCGGCGAATCGTGCAGTTCCTCCTTGCCGTCGACCTTGATCTTCGGATTCGTGGTGAGGTGCTTGAAGAGCGCGGCTTCGGCGTCGGGCTTGCCCTTGTACTTCTCCGCGGTCTGCTTGAAGGAAGGGCCTTCCTTCTTGGCCGAGACCGAATGGCACTTGGTGCAGCCGCTCTTCTTCGCCAGTGCCTCCGCCGCGGAGACGTCGACCGACTGGGCATAGACCGCCGAGCAGGCCAACGCCGCAAAAGCTCCCGCTACCAGGCTGATGACTCTCATGGAACCTCCCTTGTTCGTTTTTTCCATGATGCGACCGTGGTTTCGATTGAGCGTCAAAAAAGAACGCACTGATTGATTTAGATCAAACCGTGCAGCAGAGGGGGGCCGCAATGTTGACCGCGATCAACAAGCGCCGATGCTGCGGTGCGATGCTCGAGTCGTGAAAGCTCCCATCCATCTCGTCCAAGGTGTGCTCGACAAGCTGTCGCTTCTCGAGGGGGTGAGCGCCGACGCGATCCGTGAGCTCGCCACGCAATCGACGCTGGTGCGCCCCGACCGCGGCGAAGTGATCGTGCGCCGGGGGGACGGGGTACCGAGCCTTTACGCCGTCGCCTTCGGCACGGTGAAGAAGCGCCTGCCGCGGCCGCACGGCAGCGAGGTGGTGCTCGGGCTCCTCGGCGCCGGCAAGACCTTCGGCAAGACCTCGGTGATGCTCGGGGCGCCCTCGCGGGTCGACGTCGTGGCGCTCGACCAGGCGATGCTCGTCGCGATCCGCGCGGGCTGCGTGCTGGCGCTGGTCGAGCGGAACCTGCGCTTCTCGCGCAACCTGGCGCGCGCGCTTGCCGAGCACAACCAGGCGCTGCTCGCAGAGCTTGAAAACGGCAAGCTGCGCAGCGCGCAGCGGCTCGCCGCCTACCTCGATTCCATCGCCGAGCCGGCCGGCGAGACCGGTGCGCTCGCTGCGCGCCTCGCGGTGAGCAAGACCCTGCTAGCTGCCCGCCTCGGCATCAAGAAGGAAACGCTGTCACGTCTCTTGCGCGAGTTCGCAGGCGACGGGCTGATCGAGGTCGCCGGGCGCACCATCGCCATCCGCGACCTCGGCGCCCTGAGGCAGATCGCGGCGTCCGAACCCGGAACGGGTGGGCGGGCTTGATCTGCATCAACGGGCACCTTGCGGCAACTGCGACACTCGCGCAGTGAGCCGAAATCCCTGCACGCAGGTCGCCGGCGGGCTTGCGCTCTTCAGCGGCGTGGGCGAGCGGCGCATCGCCGCCGCCATGCGCGGCGCGCGCCTGCTGCGGCTGGAAAGCGGCGACGCGCTCGTGCGCCGGGGAGGAGCGCTGCCGGGCCTGTGCGCCCTGGCCGCCGGCGCCCTCAAGCTCTCGCTCTCGGCACGGCCCCACGACGAGCGCGTGCTGGCGCTGGTCGCCCCGGGCGAGTCCTTCGGCGAAGCGGCGGCGTTGTGCGCCGCGCCCGCGCCGTTCGACGCGGTCGCCGTCACCGACGCCGAGGTGCTCACGATTCCGGTCGAGGCGATCCGGCTTCTCGCGCGCAGCGATGCGGCGTTCGCGCGCAACCTGCTCGAGCGCCTCGCGCGCGAGATCCTGCGCCTGCTCGCGGGCATCGAGGCGGGGATGCTGCAGCGAGCGCCGCAGCGGCTCGCGTCCTACCTCTGCTCGCTCGCCGGCTCGGACGGCGCGGCCGCGCGGCGGGTGAGCCTGCCGGTGAGCAAGACGGTGGTGGCCGCCATGCTCGGAGTCAAGAAGGAGACCCTGTCGCGCCTGCTGCGCGAGCTCTCCGAGCGGCGCCTGATCGCGGTGTCGCGGCGCGAGATCACCATCCTCGACCGTGCGCGGCTCGAAGGGGTGCGCTAATCAGTTGAGGTCGAGCGAATGCCGCTTGAGCGCCGAGAGCGGGACGTACTTGAGCACGTTCTCGTGCGTCGCCTCGAGGACCACGCGCGGCGGGCGCCCCGCCTCCCAGGCCTCGACCCAGCGCAGGACGTGCAGGCACCAGCGGTCGCCGTGCTTGAGGCCGCGGAAGCGCAGGTCGGGCCGCGGCGTGACCAGGTCGTTGCCCTTCGCCACGCTGAACTCCAGGAACGCGTCGGTCACCTGCACGCACACGAGGTGCGCGACCCCGTCCTGGTCGTGCGTGGCGCAGCAGCCGTCGCGGAAGTAGCCGGTGAGCGGCGCATAGCTGCACGCGCGCAGCTCCTCGCCCAGCACGTTCTTCTCGGTCTTCATGCGGCGCTCACAGCGCAGCCTCGATGCGCCGCTTGAGCGCCTCGGGGTCGTTCGCCACGACCTGGAAGCGCTGCGGGCGTTTCTCGAGGTCGGCGAGCTCCGCGGGGCGCTCCGGGGCGCGGCCCAGCGCGGCGCGGATGGTGGCGGCGAACTTCGCCGGCAGCGCGGTCTCGAGGCAGATGAGCGGCACCAGCGGATCGCGCTGCTCGAGCCCGACCTTCACGCCGTCGGCGGTGTGCGGATCGATCACCACGCCGTAGCGCTCGTGCACCAGCCGGATGGTGCGCAGGCGCTCCTCGTGGGAGCTCGCGCCGGAGACGAAGCCGCTCGCGCGCACCGCCGGGTACCAGGGCGAATGCGAGAGGTCGAACTCGCCCGCGTCGTCCAGGCGCCGCCACAGGTCCTTCACGCGCGCGCCGTCGCGGCCGACGAGGTCGAACACGTAGCGCTCGAAGTTCGACGCCTTGGAGATGTCCATCGAGGGGCTCGAGGTCTCGTGCACCTTGCGGCGCACGCGGTAGCGGCCGGTGCGGAAGAACTCGTCCAGCACCGAGTTCTCGTTCGTGGCGAGGATCAGGCGCCGGATCGGCAGCCCCATGCGCCGCGCGACGTAGCCGGCGTAGATGTTGCCGAAGTTGCCCGACGGCACCGCGAAGTCGACTTGCTCGGAGTCTTCGTGCGTGGCGGAGAAGTAGGCCTTGAAGTAGTACACGGTCTGCGCCGCCACGCGCGCCCAGTTGATGGAGTTCACCGCGCCGATGCGGTTGCGCGCCTTGAAGGCGGCGTCGGCGTTGACCGCCTTGACGAGGTCCTGGCAGTCGTCGAACACGCCTTTCACCGCGAGGTTGTGGATGTTCGCGTCCTGCAGCGAGAACATCTGCGCGCGCTGGAAGCTCGACATGCGCCCGTTCGGCGACAGCATGAAGACGCGGATGCCTTGCTTCCCGCGCATCGCATACTCGGCCGCCGAGCCGGTGTCGCCGGAGGTCGCGCCGAGGATGTTCAGGGTTTCCTTTTTCTCCTGCAGAATCCTTTCGAACAGGTTTCCGAGGAGCTGGAGCGCGACGTCCTTGAACGCGAGCGTGGGGCCGTTGGAGAGGCCGAGCAGGTACAGCCCGCGCTCGAGCTTCCTGAGCGGCGTGATCTCGTCGCTGCCGAAAACGCGCGCGCTGTAGGTCGCGCGCACGATCCGGGCGAGCTCGGGCACGTCGTCCATGTAGCGCGACAGGATGCCGGCGGCGAGGTCGACGTAGGGCCGGCCGCGCAGGGACTTGAGCTCGATGCGCGGAAACTCTTCCGGCAGGTAGAGGCCGCCGTCGGGGGCGAGGCCCTCGAGCAGGATGTCGCTGAAGCTGCGCGCCGGCGCGTCGCCGCGGGTCGAAACGTAGCGCACTACAACAGCGACTCCAGCCGGATGCGCGTCACCCTGCCTTCCACGCTCGACAGGCGCTCGATCTTGCCCATCGCCTGCTCGACGTTCTTTTCCAGCGCGAGGTGGGTGAGCATGACGATGTCCACCCGGCTCTCGCCCTCGCCGGGCTCCTTCTGCACCATCGCCTCGATGGAGATGGCGGAATCGGCGAGGATGCGCGTGATGTCGGCGAGCACCCCGGGCCGGTCCAGCACGCGCATGCGCAGGTAGTACGAGGTCTCCACCTCGCCGATCGGCAGCACCGGGTCGGACGAGAGCCGGTCGGGCTGGAACGCGAGGTGCGGAACGCGGTGCTCGGGATCGGCGGTGATGAGGCGCGTCACGTCGACGAGATCGGCCACCACCGCGCTCGCCGTGGGCTGGGCGCCCGCGCCGGCGCCGTAGTAGAGCGTCGCGCCGACGGCGTCGCCCTTCACCAGGATGGCGTTCATCACCCCCTCGACGTTGGCGATGAGGCGCCGCGCCGGAACCAGCGTCGGATGCACGCGCAGCTCGATGCCGCTCTTCGCCCGGCGCGTGATGCCGAGGAGCTTGATGCGGTAGCCGAGCTCCTCCGCGTAGCCGATGTCGGCCTTGGTCAGCTTCTGGATTCCCTCCCTGAAGCACTTCTCGAACTGCATCGGCACGCCGAAAGCGAGCGCCGAGAGGATGGTGAGCTTATGCGCGGCGTCGACGCCCTCGATGTCGAAGGTCGGGTCGGTCTCGGCGTAGCCGCGCGCCTGCGCGTCCTTCAGCGCCGCCTCGAACGCGAGGCCCTTGTCGCGCATCTCCGAGAGGATGAAGTTGGAGGTGCCGTTGATGATGCCCGCGATCCATTCGATGCGGTTGGCGGCGAGGCCCTCGCGCAGCGCCTTGATGATGGGGATGCCGCCGCCGACCGAGGCCTCGAACGCGACCATCACGCCCTTCTTCTGCGCGGCGGCGAAGATCTCGTTGCCGTGGGTGGCGAGCAGCGCCTTGTTGGCGGTCACGACGTGCTTGCCGTGGGCGATCGCCTCGAGCACCAGCTGCTTCGCCACGGTGTAGCCGCCGATCAGCTCGACGACGATCTCGACCTCCCTGGAGCGGGCGACCTCGAACGCGTCCGGCGTAACCTCGGCGCGCCCGCCGACGATCTTCTTCGCGTGCTCGAGCGCCTTGTCGGCCACCACCGAGACGCGGATGGCGCGCCCGGCGCGGCGCTGGATCTCGTCGGCGTTGCGGGTGAGCACGTCCCAGGTGCCGCCGCCCACGGTGCCGATGCCGAGCAGCCCGACGTTAATGGGTTTCATTTCTCCTCAGCCGGGTCTCGAGATGCCGTTTCACGCCGGACCACTCCGCGGCCAGCACGCTGTACATCACGGTGTCGCGCACGCTGCCGTCGCGCCGCGTCCAGTGGTGGCGGATCACGCCGTCCTTCTTCGCGCCGAGCGCCTCGATGGCGCGCTGCGAAGCGAAGTTGAAATTGTCGGTGCGCAGCCCCACCGCCCCGCATTTCAACGCTTCGAAACCATGGGTAAAGAGCAGCAGCTTGCACGCGGTGTTGACATGGCTTCGCTGAACGCGCTTCGCGTACCAGGTGTAGCCGATCTCGACGCGGTCGGCCGCGGCGATGATGTCGTGATAGCGGGTGCTTCCCACGATTGCCCCGCTTTTCGCGTCGATCACGACCCACGGCAGCATGTGGCCGTCCTTCTGGCCTTGCAGCGCGGTCTCGATGTAGGCAGCCGTCTCGCCCGGTGCCGGCACGGAAGTGAACCACAGCTCCCACAGCTTGCCGTCCTTCGCCGCTTCACCGAGTGCCTGCTCGTGCTCGCGCGACATGGGCTCGAGGCGCACGCCATGGCCTTCGAGCGTGACGGGTTTCGGGGAGATCACGCCGCCCCTCTGAGAAGCCCGTCCTTTCTGAACATGTCCCGGATGCCGCGCACCGCCTGGCGCAGGCGGTGCTCGTTCTCGATCAGCGCGATGCGCACGTGGTCGTCGCCGTAGTCGCCGAAGCCGATGCCCGGCGCCACGGCGATCTTCGCGCCGTCGAGCAGCCGGCGCGTGAATTCGATCGAGCCCAGGCCCGCGTAGGCGTCGGGAATCTTGGCCCAGATGTACATCGAGGCCTTCGGCATCTCGACCATCCAGCCGATGTCGTGCAGCCCCTTCACCATCACGTCCCTGCGCTTCTGGTAGGTCCGCCTAATTTCCTCCACGCAGTCCTGCGGGCCTTCGAGCGCCACGATCGAGGCGACCTGGATCGGGGTGAAGCTGCCGTAGTCGTGGTAGCTCTTGATGCGCGCGAGCGCGTGCACCAGCTGCTTGTTGCCGACCATGAAGCCGATGCGCCACCCCGCCATGTTGTAGCTCTTCGACATGGTGAAGAACTCGACCGCGACGTCGCGCGCGCCGGGCACCTGCATGATCGAGGGCGCCTTGTAGCTGTCGAACACGATGTCCGCGTAGGCGAGGTCGTGCACCACGAGGATGTTGTGCTGGCGCGCGAGCGCCACGATTTGCTCGAAGAAATCGAGCTCCACGCACTGCGCGGTCGGGTTCGACGGGAACCCGATCACCAGCATCTTCGGCTTGGGCGTGAGCTCGCGGATGGCGCGCTCGAGCTCGGCGAAGAAATCCACCCCGGGGGTCATGCGCACCGAGCGGATGTCGGCGCCGGCGATGATGGCGCCGTAGATGTGGATCGGGTAGGAGGGGTTCGGCACCAGCACCGTGTCGCCGCGCTCGAGGCACGCGAGCATGAGGTGCGCGAGCCCTTCCTTCGAGCCGATCGTGACGATGGTCTCGGAATCCGGGTCGAGCTCCACGCCGTAGCGGCGCTGGTACCAGGTGCCGATCGCGCGCCGCAGGCGCGGGATGCCTTTCGACACGGAGTAGCCGTGCGTGTCCTGGCGCTGCGCCGCCTCGACCAGCTTGTCGACGATGTGCTGCGGCGTCGGCCCGTCGGGATTGCCCATCGACAGGTCGATCACGTCCTCGCCGCGCCGGCGCGCGTTCATCTTCAACTCGTTGGTG